>CASDTR010000015.1 GCA_949283785.1 uncultured Oscillospiraceae bacterium | reverse complement strand
TTGTTTGGACATATTCCTTCCTGCCTTTCTTTAGGTTTGAGCAACTTTATTGTATTGGCTTTTGGGGGATATGTCTATTTTTTTGCTAATAAATAAATGTTGAGGTCTTCACCCCAACATTTATTATAGAACCTATTATTTGTATGTTTCTATAGTCTCTACAAGCTGATCGTTTTGCTCGCCGTAAAAGTCCGTAGCGATAATAAACATCATTGTGTTGCCTATTTTTCTCATATAATAAGTTTGAGTTAAATTTATATCTCCGTTTTGAACGGCACAGTCCTGAGTATAGTAATCCTGTCCGGCAATATTTTTCACCGTGACGGGGCTCGCGATCTCATACAAAACATCCGTGGAGGCCACAAGCTGCTCCGTGACTATATCCAGATATTCTTCTTCGTCTATTGAGGGGAAGGCGGGCAGCCTTTCAAAGCCGATTATAAGGGAACCGTATGAGTTTTCGGAAATTATAAACAGACCGCAATCGGTGGTCTCGCTTTCGTTTTCGGTGTAGTATTCGCTGTCGGCATTTGTGAATCCCTCGGGAAGCTCAAATTTAATATCGGCCCATTCGTTTACATATACTGTTCCGTCAAAGGTGCCTTTGGTATATTCAATCGTCGGGGTTTCCGCAGCCGTGTCGGAATCGTCCGTTATGCTGTTTATATCCGTGCTGCCCTTTCCGAGCATAAAGCCTATAAGGAATAATACCAGAAAGGCGACTATTGCGGCAATGGCGATTATGATGCCCTTTTTGGATTTTTTGGGCTGAACGGGAGGCATTTGCGGCTCCTGCCCGTAGGGAGGATAACCGTTGCTATAGGGCTGCGGTGCGGGATTTTCAGGCTGTGTGTAAAAGCTGTAGTCGGGCTGAGAATCGGGAGACAAATCAGGTGAACCGCAATAACGGCAAAAATTATCTTCGTCTTTGACCTGCTTGCCGCAATTGTTGCATTTTTTCATAAAAGTTACCCCTCTTAAAATATTGTTGGACGGCTCTATCTGTAAAAGTGACGTGCTAAACCTCTTTACCGCTTAAAGCATCTTATTAAAATATGCACAAAATTACAAATAAAGTCAAGTAGATAATATAGTAAATGTATAATTTTGTCAATATATAGTACTGAAATAGAATAAAATTATTATTTATCCTATTTATTACGGTTTGGGAAAGAAATAAAGATAATTATGTCTGAGAGTAAAAATCATTTCCGCCTGCGCTGTTTATTTTCCGCCGCTGCAACAAGGGAACCTAACACTATTACGGCGCCGCAGATAATGCCTTTTGCATTGGGCACTGAG
The DNA here is from genome assembly GCA_949283785.1 of uncultured Oscillospiraceae bacterium. Classification (GTDB taxonomy): domain Bacteria; phylum Bacillota; class Clostridia; order Oscillospirales; family Acutalibacteraceae; genus UMGS263. The sequence continues at coordinate 50,780 of CASDTR010000015.1, read as the reverse complement.
CCGAGAATCAGAAAGGAAAAGAGAATTGCCCAGGCCGAGTAGGTTATATTCAGGGGCATGGCCTTGGAAACGCCGATTTTTCCCAAAGCTCTGTAATAACAAAGGTAGGAAGCCGTTCCGAAAAATGCCGCCGCCGCAATAACTGAGAAAGCCTTTGTGGGAAAGACGCTGAGGGTGAAGCTCCAGCCCCCCAAAGAGGGAAGGAGAATGAGAGCGTAAAAAACGGACGAGATCATTTGACGCAGGGCCAGAGCGTGTGAACTGCTCACGTCGGGGCCCCTCATTCCGTAAGTGCAGATGACCCCTTCCGCCGCCCAGCCGATACAGCAAAGCAGCGCGCACAAAAAGCCGAGAGTAAAATTTTCAGGCCGCTCAGCGTTGGGCTCATATCCGAGAGCCGCTGCGCCTAAAACGGAGGCACACAGACCCAAAATCTGAGCGGGACGCATTTTTTCCTTTAAAAACAAAAATGAGAGGAAGGCGCCCAGAGCGGGGTACATTGCCGAGATAATCGCCGTGTAGGCGGGGCCGATATATTTGATAGCGGCTACATATCCCGACATCCCTACGGGACCGCCTAAAACCGCCCCGAGAATAATGAATTTTCCGCTTTTAGATTTCAGCGCCTTTATTAAGGCTTTGAACTGCTTTTTTGCTCCGCTGTATATGAGCATCCACACCGACGAAGAAAAATCGTGCAAAAAGGTGCTCACAAGGGGAGCCAGAAACAGAGCCTGTTTTCCCGAAATAAACGGGGCCATGGAGAGGGCAACCCCTAAAATAACCGTATCAAGGGCCCAAAGGACGCCTGCCGCCAAACCTGTAACCATAAAATTAAATCCTCATTCCGTAAAGCTGCAAAATTTTAATCCGCGCTTAAATTAAAATATCATTTAACTGAGGCTATTGCAAGGGTTTCTAAGCTGTAAATAAAATTTGTTTGAGATTTCAGAAAAATTTTTCATTAGGGCTTAGGTATGATTTTATTTTGATAAAATCATACTGAAACAGTAAAAATCAAAAACATATAATAAATGGCGCATGTGAAAATACTTTTTCTGTAATAACCCATACCGTGAAGAGCGGGAAGAAGAAAGTATCGCCTTGCAGAACGTTCAGGTTTACCGCAAGCGGCGATTCTCTCACGGCGCCGAAAAAACGATTCTCACTGCTGCATCTTCGGCAAAAAGCCGTGTGCTTTTCAGTACCCGCACTTTCAGCCGTTTTCCGCGTGAGATAGGCCGTTTTCATTGACCAATGCACGGAAAAAGTTTTCCGAGCGCCTGTCAGGACTTAAAAAGGAGCAGCAGGACGACGTATTTAACCTTACGGAAAAATATAAAACTTTACCGCCGAAAGCGGCATTTTCTTATGAGCCTTCGGCGGTTTTATGCTAATGCGGTATATTTTCTTTTTAATGCAGCTTGCAGTCGGTCGCTGAACCTTATTCAAGATATTCAGATGAGTGATCGGGCGTGTCGAATTCTTCCACGAGATTTCCGTCCGCGTCGTAAAATTTTAAATTTATGATTTTTGTTGTGACGTTAAAGGCCGTACCGATGTTTTCCAGTTCAAAAAGATATGGGCTTTCGCTTGGAAATCCCTTCTCGTAGGTCATTTCAATGCCGTTGGTGCTTATAACATATACGCATCTGTTAATATGTTTTTCATTGGCGGAAAAATAAACTCTGTTTTCAAGATCCAAACCGTATTCTTCCCCCTGGGGCGACGGATACGAATACACTCCCACGTTTTCCCCCATTTTAACCTCGGCAATAAATTTTCGCCTGTCGGAAACGGGAAGCTGTTTAAAGACAAACAGCTCCTGAGGTTTGGTTGTATCTCCGTCTTTAGGTATATAATAGAGATTGCCGTTTAAGGTACAGACTAAAAATTCCGTGGCTTTTCTGTCGCTGTGCTCCGTGACATATGCGCGACTGTCCTCGGAAGAGAGGGAGGTGCCGATGTAAACGGCATAGCGTATAATTCCCGCCGCTGCCAAAATTAAAATCACACAAGCCAATATTTTTATTAATTTCCTATGTGTCTTTTTCATGTCCGGTTCTCCTCTGTCTTTTCTCCGAAGTCGTCATAGAGAGGCTTTTTGTCCTTATTCAGAAGTTTTTTATGGAAGGTATCATCATGGCCCGGATAGATATATACGTCTAGAAGCATTTCTGTATTTTCTATTTCAAAAAATTGTTCCATTCCGAAAAATTCCACTGAATAATATCGGGCCTCTTCCGGAAGGTCTTCTCCCCAAAGCATTACTACGGTTTTATTTTCATATGAATACGCCGAACAGCCGAGGCGGCCGCTGTGTTCCGGCTGTGTCACCATCATCGCGTTTTTCTGAACTCTTCCGGGGAAAACAGAGCTTTCTTCATATAATATTATTCCGTTAAAACCTCCGTGGTTGTAAAGCACCAATAATAAGCCCTGTTCGTTTCTTGTTTCAAGTATCTTCGCTCTTTCTTCGTAATGTCTGAAAGAAATGTAACCGTTAATGCTTTCCTCAAGGGATTCCGTATCCTTTGGATTCATCGTTTGGGACAAAAAATAAAGAAAAGTCAAAAGGAATATCATCAGAACGGCCGCGGCAACTCCCGCCCCTATGGCCATGAGCCGCTTTTTATTTACTTTTCTTTTGCTGCTTTTCATGGTGTCCACTATAATTTTATCGGCAGTTTCGGGCAGCATATCTCTTTCCACCTCTTTGCCGTTCAGGATTTCACTGACGGAAATTTCCAATTCCCGTGAAAGCTCCTCCAGCACCGAGACGTCGGGCATCCCCCGTCCCGTCTCCCATTTTGAAACGGCCTTGTCCGTTACTTTTAACCTTTCGGCAAGCTCTTTCTGGATGAGCCTTTTTTCCTTTCGCTTTGCCGCTATAAGCTTTCCTGTTTCCGAAGCGTCCATGATTATCCCTCCTTGCAGCTTATATTTTATATTCTCTCTGCTCATTAAGTCAACCTACCCTTGGTAGAGTGAACAAAATCCCGCAGTTTACAGCTGCGGGATTTTGAATTAATATTTATTATCCGTGCTTTGCAAGTATTTCTCCGAAGCCGTCGCCTTTTTTGCGGCTTTGCTGAACAGGCTTTACATCGCCCTCGGGTATCAGCACAAAGCCCAGACGGTATGTTTTGCCGCTCATGTTGAGATGCTCGTCGCGGGGCGGAAGTACCCAGCTATTGTAGCCGCCCACTCCGCTCTGTCCTGCGGAAAGGCGCAGGACAATTTTGTTCTCCATGCCCTTTAGCTCATAGGGATGGCCCGCCTGCTCCAGTTCGTTCTACTTGTATCTGCCGTAGTCGACTTACATCTCTCCCTTGGCCTCGAAGGGCTCGCCGGAATTAAAGTGCAGTGAAAAAATTCCGTGGCTTTTCTGTCGCTGCGCTCAGTTTACATATTCCTTGACGGCTTCGGGGGATAGAGAGGTACCTGTATAGACGGCAAGGAATATAATTGACGCCGCTGCTAAAACTGCCAGTAGGCAGATGATTATTTTGACCGATTTTTAAATTGCGACTTTCATTGCCAGTTTCCCTCCAGTTTTCTTCCGAAATCGTCATAGAGAGGCTTTTTGTCCTTGTTCAAAACAGTTATCAAGGGGAGTTCTTCGGAACCTGAATAGGTATGTACGTCAAGAAAGGCTTTTTGATCTTCTATTGCAAAGGTTTGCTCGATTCCGAAAATTTTGTAGGAATAGTAGCAGGCTTCCTGGGGAAAATCGACTCCTGCGGCTATTATTGTCGTTTTGCCGTCGTTTACAATGTAATACTCTACTATTTCTCCGTTTTTCTTGGGCATTACTTCTGTCGATAAATCACTGTACCTTCCGGGGAAAAGACGGCTTTCATTATAAATGTAAAGGCCGCTCACACCTTTGTGGGTGTAGAGTACTACTAATTTATCCCGAGTGCTTTCGGTTTTAAGTACCTGAACCTTTTCGTCGCTGTATCTGAAAACGATGCGATTGTTAATGCTTTCCTCAAGGGTTTCAATATCGTCTGCGGTTACGGTTTGAGCAAAAATATAAACTAAAATTGAGCCGCATATCATCAGAATCGCCGCGGCAACTCCCGCCCCTATGGCTATGAGCCGCTTTCTGCTTACTTTTTGCTCGCTGCTTTTTATGGTGTCCATTATGATTTTATCGGCGGTTTCGGGCAGAAGTTCTTTTTCCACTTCGCTGCCGTTTAACATTTCGCTTACGGTAACTCCCAGTTCCTCCGCCAGTTTTTCCAGCACCGAGACGTCGGGCATCCCCCGTCCCGTCTCCCATTTTGAAACGGCCTTGTCCGTTACTTTTAACCTTTCGGCAAGCTCTTTCTGGGTGAGCCCTTTTTCCTTTCGCTTTGCTGCTATAAGCTTTCCTGTTTTGGAAGCGTCCATAATCATCCCTCCCTGCATTTCATATTTTATATTCTCTCTGCTCATTAAGTCAACCTACCCTCGGTAGAGTAGAAAAAATCCCGCGGTTTTCAACTGCGGGATTTTGAATTAATATTTATTATTCGTGCTTTGCAAGTATTTCTCCGAAGCCGTCGCCTTTTTTGCGGCTTTGCTGAACAGGCTTTACATCGCCCTCGGGTATCAGCACAAAGCCCAGACGGTATGTTTTGCCGCTAGTGTTGAGATGCTCGCTTCTCGGAGGAATGCCCCAGCTGTTGTAGCCGCCCACTCCGCACTGTCCTGCGGAAAGGCGCAGGACAATTTTATTATCCATGCCCTTGAGCTCGTAGGCGTGATCTGCCTGCTCCAGCTCACTCCACTTGTATCGGCCGTAGTTTACCTCCATTTCTCCCTTTGCTTCGGCGGTGAGCTTTACTTTGTTGCCGAAAACTCCGAAGGACTTTACTCCCGTGCGGTGTCCGTTTTCCTGAGGCTTGAAATAGGGAGTGAAGAATTCCTCGGCGGTGCTCTCGTATTCTCCTACGAGAGAGCTCATATTCCTGTCGCAGTAGTTTTCGTGAGGACCTTTGCCGAAATATCGACAGCTGTCAAAATACTCCGCCAAAATCAGCTCCAGGGCGACGTCGGGAATATCGGGCAGACGCTGGGCGGGGATGAACTCAAATTCCACCTTTACGCCCTCGCCCGTTACGGTATAGTTAAGAGTTCCCTTGCTCTCGGGAACCGTGGGAACGGTGAAGGAGGTTTTTATGACAGCTCTTTTCTCGTTCCAGCGGGTTTCATCTACGGTAAATTCTGCGCTTTCCCCCGCCAGACGCCAGACTGAATTTTTTACATGGCGGCAGCAGCCACGGTCGTTATCCGTAAGGGCTCGCCAAAATACAGGCTGCATAGGCTCCTTGAAAAGCTCCTCTCCCATGTATTTAAAGGAGGTGAGAAGTCCCGTCCGCCTCGAAAGCTTTACCTCTATTTCCCTTGACGAGACGCAGATACTGCCGTAGGTCTCACTCATGGTGATCTCTCCCTTTTCGGCAAGGGGGCGGTGCCAGCCGTCGCTCGGGTTTACGGCAAACTGCTTCTGGGCTATGACCTTTTCATCGGCCTTGCCCGTGAATATAAGATTCAGCCACCAGGGGTCGTTGGTTATGCGGTTAAGCTCCAAATCGAGAACGCCGCTTTTTCCCGCAGGCAGGCCGAAGGTCTCTTTTCCCTCCCGGAGAACGCCTTTTTCGTTTATCTGCTGCCAGCAGAGATTGTACATGGACAGGTCCGTGAAGTCAAAGCGGTTGATTATTCTGAATATTCCCTTTTCGGCGTTTACGGCCTCAACCTCTACGGGACTGTAAAGCTCCTTTATCTCAGGGGTCTTGGGCGTTTCCGATAGGTCGGCGAAGAAAATGCCGTTGCCGCAGAAATTGCCGTCGTTGGGAGTATCTCCGAAATCGCCGCCGTAGGCGAAATATTCTCCCTGAGGGCCTTCGGTCAAAATTCCCTGATCCATGAAATCCCACACGAAAGCTCCGCAGAAATTGGGGAACCTCTTCCACACCTTTCTGTATTCGTCGTTGCCACCGCAGGAATTACCCATGGCATGGGAAAATTCACAGAGCATAAAGGGACGGTCGCTGTAACGGACCAGAGTTTCCTCGGTCTGCTCAGGAGTGGCGTACATGCGGCTGTAAAAATCGGTTAGGGCAAAAAGCTTTGAGGGATTGCTCCACACATCCTCATAGTGGACGGGTCTTGTGTCGGCGCTTTTGAGGAAATCGTGCATTTTCAGAAGATTTTCGCCGCCGCCTGATTCGTTGCCCAAAGACCAGATTATTACCGACGGATGATTCTTATCCCTTTCGTAAAGGCAGCTTATTCTGTCCATGCAGGCGCTTTCCCACTGCTTTTCGTCGCCGGGCAGGGTGGGGCAGTTCCTTATTTTGCTGTGACGGGCTCCGTGAGCCTCCAGATTGTTTTCGTCAATTACATATATTCCGTATTTGTCGCAAAGGTCGTACCACAGGGGGCTGTTGGGATAGTGGCTTGTGCGCACGGCGTTTATGTTGTTATCCTTCATGAGCTGAACGGCTTTTTCCATGGCTTCGGGGTCCACATACCTGCCGTGGGTATGGGAAAACTCATGGCGGTTTACGCCCTTAAGCATAATGGGCTTGCCGTTGAGCACAAGCTGATTTCCCCTGATCTCAACCTTTCTGAAGCCTGTTTTAACCGAGACGTATTCAACGGGACTGCCGTTTTCAAAAAGGGAAATGAGCACTTTATAGAGCTTTGGATTTTCGGCGGTCCAGAAGGTGACCCCCGCAACGGTGGTTTTGACAAGCACTTTTCCCGATTCGTCAAAATCCGCTCTGCCGAAGCCTACGGGTTCGCTGCCGTCGAAGATTTCCACCTCCACTGAGCCGCCCTCGGTGCTGCCCTTTGCGGAGAGCTCCATGAGGAAGCTGCCGTCCTTGGCTTCGCCGTTTGGTTCGGCGATAATTTTAAAGTCTTCGATGTAGGTTTCCTCGGTCATGCGCACATATACGTCGCGGAAAATTCCTCCGAGACGCCAGAAGTCCTGATCCTCAAGCCAACTGCCCGTACACCAGCGGTAAACCTCCAGCGCTACGGTGTTCTGTCCTTTTTTGATGAAAGGGGTGATGTCAAATTCTCTGGAATTAAAGGAGCTTTCGGCGTATCCGATTCTTTCGCCGTTTATATATAAATAGTATGCGGATTCAACTCCGTCAAGGCAGATTGTGACGCGCTTCGAAAGCCACTGGAACGGAAGCTGAAATTTCTTTATGTAGAGGCCTACGGGATTGTATTCCTGAGGGGCAAAGGGCGGGATAATATTCTCCCTGCCTTCCCATGGATACTGGACATTGCAGTACTGGGGATAGTCGTAGCCGCAGCTCTGCCAGCTTGCGGGGACCTCTATTGTATCCCAGGAGCCGCTGTTGAATGAGGGGTGGGCAAAGCCTACGCAGCGGCGGGAGGCAGAGTAGTTGGGGAAGAGGCGGAAGCGCCACTGTCCGTTGAGGGATATGCGGCGGCTTTTTTCCGGTTTAAAGGTCATGGCCGCTTTCTTTGAGGCGTAGGAGAAAAAAGAAGCTCTCGGCGGCAGGGCGCCGACGCAGGTTATTTCGGGATTGCTGTGCCACTCATAGTATCCGTCTATTTTCGGTACGTTGGGATTAAAGCTTTCGTATTCGTCCTCAGCCTGTTCATTTTTCTTGGGCTTATTGGGCGCTTTTTCATCAGCCTCATAACTAAATGAAGCGTTTTCAAGTATATCCGACCACTTTACGTTTTCTCCCGCCGAAAATCTGTCTTCGGTGAGAAAATGTTCCCGTGAGGATTCGTCGTGGGATTCTTCCTGAGAATTCCCCTCTGAGACGATTTCATCGTCCGCATCGGAAACGGTGTTCCGCTCTTCATTCAATACGGTGTTTTCGTCTGATGATTCGGAGGTTTCCGCTATGGTATTTGATTTTTCTGCGGGCAATTTGTTTTCGTTTGCTTCGCTCATAATTTCACCTGCTTTTGTAGGGATTGATTATTTTATTTATATCCACTGCCGCTGAGGCAGCAATTTCCGAATTTAATTGAATGGATTTTTTCCTGATTATAATAATAAATTAGATGTACTTGTATCGTAAAAATTGGCATTTATATTCAATTGCGTTGTTTGTACGGGTCTTGCAAGGGGCGTGTCCGATGCAGGCGGTTACAGCCGTCAGCTGCTCTCAGGCACTTATAGTTGTTCGCTGACGTCAGTTGGTATGCGATTTTCAAGGGGACGTGTCTGATGCAAGCGGTTACAGCCGTCAGCTGCCCGCAGGCACTTATAGTTGTTGGCCGCCGTAGGCTGGTGTGCGACTTGGGTGCAGCGTCACGCTGCCAGACTCAGCCTGCTGCCAGAAATAAACGGCAGCTGAAAAAGCTGCCGTTTTTAGTTTTTAAATTACTTTGATAAAAACAGCGTCAGCCGATTTTATCAACACCCATATAGGGCCTGAGAACTTCGGGAACCGTTACGCTGCCGTCGGCGTTCTGATAGTTTTCCAGAATGGCGGCGGTGGTTCGGCCGATTGCAACGCCTGAACCGTTAAGAGTATGGACAAGCTGAGCTTTGTCCTTGGGATTATTCTTGAATCTAATAGATGCTCTGCGTGCCTGGAAATCCTCGAAGTTTGAGCAGGAGGAAATCTCAACATATCTGCCATATGAAGGCATCCATACCTCTATATCATAGGTTTTGGCGGAGCTGAAGCCCAAATCGCCTGTGCTGAGAGTTACAACTCTGTAGGGAAGTCCCAGAAGCTGAAGCACTCTTTCGGCATCGTTTGTGAGATTCTCAAGCTCCTCGTAGGAATTTTCGGGATTCGCAAACTTTACAAGCTCAACCTTGTTGAACTGGTGCTGACGGATAAGTCCTCTCGTGTCTCTTCCTGCGCTTCCCGCTTCGGCTCTGAAACAAGCGGAGTATGCGCAGTATTTAATGGGAAGCTTCGTTCCGTCGAGGATTTCGTCCCTGTGCATGTTTGTAACGGGAACCTCTGCTGTGGGAATGAGGAAATAATCGTCGTTGGTGATTTTGAAGGCGTCCTCCTCAAACTTGGGAAGCTGACCCGTGCCTGTCATTGAAGCGCGGTTTACCATGTAGGGCGGGAAGATCTCTGTGTATCCGTTTGCGGTGTGGGTGTTGAGGAAGAAGTTCATTATGGCTCTCTCAAGCCTCGCGCCCAAATCCTTGTAGAAATGGAATCTTGTTCCCGTTACCTTCGCCGCAGTTTCGGGATCGAGTATGCCGAGATCAGCGCCTATGTCCCAGTGAGCCTTGGGCTCAAAGTCAAACTTTGTGGGTTCGCCCCAGCGGCGTACCTCTACGTTTTCGCTGTCGTCCTTGCCGACGGGAACGCTTTCGTGAGGGATGTTGGGGAATTCATACATGAGAGATTTCTGGGAGGCGTCGAGGTCTGCAAGCTCTGCGTCAAGCTTTTTGACAGCTTCTTTTATCTCGTTCATGCGGCTCATTATTGCGGAAATATCGCCGCCTTCTTTCTTTATCTTCGGAATCTCCTTGCTGGCGGCGTTCTGCTCCGCTTTGAGAGCGTCCGCTTTACACATGAGCTCCCTGCGAGCAGCATCGATTTCGAGAACACGGTCAACCTGGGCGTCCATATCCTTGTTGCGGCTCTTCATGGCCGCCTTTACCTTCTCAGGATTTTCTCTGATTACTTTAATGTCAAGCATTTTTAAGTCCCCTTTATTCTTCAAGCATTTTCGCTATTTTTGTAAGATCGTCCTTGTCGAAATACTCAAGCACGATTGTGCCGCCCTTGCGTCCGGAATTTATCTTTACCTTTCTTCCGAGATTCTGGGAAAGGGCGATTTCAACTTCGTCAAAAAATACGTCCCTGCGCTTTGGCTGACGCACTTTGACTTCCGCGTTCTTCGATGCTTCCTTTGCAAGTCTTTCGGTCTCGCGGACCGAAATGCCCTTCTCTATTATGAGCTTTGCCGTCTCGATGATTTTTTCTTCATCGGAGAAAGCAAGCAAGGCTCTTGCATGGCCTGCTGAAATTTTGTTCTCCCTTGCAAGATCTCTGACGCTGGGAGGAAGATTCAAAAGTCTCAGGGAGTTGGTGACGGCCGAACGTGATTTTCCTACACGCTCTGCGGCGGTTTCCTGGGTGAGCCCGTACTCTTTAATGAGCAGCTCGATTCCTTCCGCCTCTTCAATGGGATTCAGGTCCTCGCGCTGAAGGTTCTCAATAAGGGCGATTTCCATTGTCTCCCTGTCGGTGAGATCCTTTATCACTACGGGAACTTCCGTAAGGCCCGCAAGCCTCGAAGCTCTCCAGCGTCTTTCGCCGGCCACTATCTGATATCCGCCCTCGGCCATGGGTCTTACAAGCAGAGGCTGGATTATTCCGTGTTCGGCTATGGAATCCGCAAGCTCCGAAAGGGCTTTTTCATCGAAGGATTTTCTCGGCTGGGATTTGTTGGGCTCAATTTCGTTGATGCTCAGTTTCACGGCGCCCGATGCGCTGCTCTCCTCAATGGAGTTACTCATAAACAGAGCGTCAAGTCCGTGACCGAGAGCTTCTCTCTTTTTTGCCATAAGCATCTCCTCATTCAATGTTTATACATATTTATAATATGCTTTATTTGGCTTCCAATCCGTTCATTTTAAGGAATTCCCTTGCAAGGTCGTTATAGGAATCGCTGCCCTTTGAAGCTCCGTCATAATAGAGGACGGGTTCACCGAAGCTGGGAGCCTCGGAAAGACGGACGTTTCTCGGGATGGTGGTAGTGAATACCTTTCTGGGGAAGAAACGCTTTACCTCTTCCACAACCTGCTGGGTGAGATTGAGTCTGCCGTCATACATCGTAAGGAGAACTCCCTCGAGCTCCACGTTGGGATTGTAGAGTCTCTTTACCTGACGTACCGTTGACATGAGCTGCGCCATACCTTCAAGGGCAAAATATTCGCACTGAATAGGAACGATTATAGTATCCGTCGCCGCCATAGCGTTAAGGGAGATAAGTCCCAGGGAAGGGGGGCAATCAAGAAAAATAAAATCGTAATCGGCGATCGTGGGAGCGATGGCCTGTCTCAGGCAGCTCTCACGCTTGTCCATATAGACGAGCTCCAAATCGGCGGCTGCAAGGTTCATGTTTGCGGGAAGCAGCCAAAGATTTTCAAACTTAGTTTTGATAAGGATATCCTTGGCAGGTGTGCCGTGGATAAGCATATCGTATGTTGACTTAGAGAGTTCCCTTTTATTTACTCCCAGTCCGCTGGTGGAGTTGCCCTGTGGGTCGATATCCACAAGAAGAACCTTATAGCCGTAGGCGCCGATAGCGGCGGCCATATTTACGGCAGTGGTGGTCTTGCCGACTCCGCCTTTTTGATTGAAAATTGCAACAATTTTACTCATTAAAATAACACTCCTCTGTCTGTTAAAAAATTATAACACAAGACAGGTGAAAGATAAAGGGTTTAGGGAAAAGAATTACAATGTTTCACGTGAAACGCAGCGTGACGCTGCACCCATGACGCACACCAAATTACGGTAACAATCAACTATAAGTGCCTGCGGCGGATTGAATCCGCAAACAATTCGCACATGGACTTGTAGAAACGAGAAAGTATAACCGCCTGCGATAAAGTCATAGGTAAACTAAAAAATAAAGAGCAGAAACCAAAGAACCACATAAAACCAACTCTCCGACAGTCGCACACGTCGGCAAAGGAAAGAATATGGAGAGCGGTAAAGCGTTTACACTTTTGTTGGTAATAAAACAAAACCTCCAAACTGCCGACGTGAATTGGCGAACGCTTGCTCAATCAAGCCGACGGCAATGGAAAAGAATTCGACAGCAGAAAAGCGTCTACTGTTTAAGGGTGATAAAATAAAACCTTTTTGCTGCCGTCGGAGGGCGTATGGGAGAAAACTTACTTTGCGCTGATAAATACTTTTTGTTTTGGCAAGGCGGCGGTACACCGCCGCAAATGCTTTTTTGGCTACTTTTGTCGCTACGGACAAAAGTAGATGCTCCGCCGTAGCATGAGCGGCAACCCCTTATCATTTATCAAAGTAAAGATTAAGAAACACACATTTCCTTTTGCTGCTATGGGCAAAGGGAAGTGCTCGCCGCCGGCATGAACGGCAAGCATGTTAAACCTGCACCCAATTTGCTCAGTACGCAATGTTTCACGTGAAACATTGCGCTGGGTTTTCCACATTTCCCCCACAGTTGTGTATTTTTTAAGACTTAGTCTTAAAAAAATAACAGTTTAATTCAAGTCGTTAAAGCATTAAGAAGTGAAAACCATTGGAAAAACCGATAATTTTCTAAAGGAGAGCATTTTTCGCTTTTGTCCGTATCATAAGCGCAAAAGAGAGCTTATAGTAGATGGGCAAATTTCGTTTTTATTGGCTACTGATAATGGAATAGTTATGCTATTTTTTAAAGTATAGAAATTATGGAAAAATTTACAACAAAATGTTACACTGTAGTTGTTAAAAGATCAGTAAATACAAATTTATAAAAAAGGAGAAAATGCTATGAGTGATGAAATTTATATAAAAACAGAGCGTTTGCTATTACGTCCTTTAAAAATCTCCGACGCAAATGATGTATTTGAATGGGTTAGCGACGAACGAGTTTCAAAATACATGGTTTATAACACATATACAGATATAGAGCAAGTGAAAAAATGGCTTTCCTTTGTTGAACAGGATAAAAGTACATATAATTTTGGATTTGAACGTATTGCCGACGGCAAATTGATTGGAAGCGGAGATATAGGGCTTGATGACAAAAAAGGATATTGGGTATTCGGCTATAATTTTCGATATGATTGCTGGGGAATGGGATATGCTACGGAAGCTACAAAGGCAATGATAAATTATGTACAAAGAAATTTTGGTGCACGAAAATTTGCATCATCTCATTGTGAGCCAAATCTTGCATCCGGAAATGTCATGAAGAAATGCGGACTGCATTTTGTAAGGTATGGTGAATTTCAAAAATTGGATGGAAGTATGCGTATGCGGTCAATGGAATATGAAGGAGAAATATAATATCAAGCTTACTAAACAATTGAAATACACTCAATAAGTAAAATATAGAATATTTTATGAACTATTTTCTTTTGTATGTTTGAAACAAAAAGCCATAAGCCCTTTATCCTTTAAGATCTGTAAAACTATATTTTACATGAAACCTTATAACGCAGCCTATCAGAAGTTATAAGAGAATTTTTACCTATTAAAATAATAAAACAAAACAGCGAAGGGACAGACATTTCTGCCTGTCCCTTCGCCGTGGATATGGGGTGTGAAAGAGAAAGATGTGGACTGTTTCCGCCGTCCGGGCGGTTGATTATGCGGTTCGCGACTTCGTTTTGACCACTACATCGGTCTGTTTCGGAATCCTCACCACATACTCTATATATTCAGGAGTTTCGCTTTTTGCCGAATCAGCCTCGATACCCGCTTTGCGCATGGTATCTACGGCGTGATTGAGGGTGTTGACAAAAATGCGGACATCCTTGAATATCTTAACAGAGGGCTTTTGCTTTGCTGTGGAGTTTTTAGCCATACGATTTATAAGCTTTTCCGTTTCTGCAACGGTCAAGCGTTTATCCACTGCGATTTTAGCGGCGCGTCGCTGCAGATCTGCCGATTCAAGCTGTAAAAGCGCCCTTGCATGTCTTTCGCTCATGGAGTTTTTCTCCAGAAGGTCGCAGACATCCTGAGGAAGTTTCAATATCCTCAGCTTGTTGCATAGGGTTGACTGGGCCTTACCCAGACGTTTTGCCATCTCTTCCTGACTTATTCCGCAGATGTTCATGAGGTTCTGGATAGCCCTTGCCTCTTCAAAAAAACTTAAGTCCTGCCTTTGCAGATTTTCTATAAGGGCGAGGGTGGCGGATTTTTCCGCGTCGACTTCGGATATAACGCAGGGAATTTCCTTCATGCCGATTATCCGTGCCGCTCTGAGCCTTCGCTCTCCGGAAATCAGCTCATATCCGAAAGCCTCTCTCGGACGAACGGTTATGGGCTGAAGGAGTCCGTTTTCTCTGATGCTTTGGGCGAGGCCCTCCAGTTCAGCGTAGTCGAAATACTTTCGCGGCTGATGCGGGTTCGGGAAAATTTCTTCCTGTGGTATCATCAATATCTGACCGCCGCTTGCGGGCTTTGTCTTTTTACGAGATTTCATCATAAGGAAATCCCTCCTGTTATGTATGCTTGTCCTTTTGCTAAGAACACAATACCACAGGAGGGATTCAATTTCCAGCTTTTCTCATCGCAGAAAAACTCTGCAAATAACACCTATCTACATTAACCGAGGGGACGCTTTGCGATTTGTGCCGAAGGACGGGGATATTTTGGCGGAGTTTGCGATATCTTTTTTATCAAAACCATGTTTCTTTCGCCAGCGTCGGAGAGGATAATGTTTTTTATTTCCGTAATCTCTCCGCCAAGTATTTTGATCGCGTTTTGTGCATCCCTAATTTCTTCGGAGGCAAGGGGACCTTTCATGGCGATAAAATATCCGCCCAATCTTACGAAGGGGAGGCAGTATTCCGAAAGATCGCGGAGATTTGCCACGGCCCTTGCGGTGACAAAATCAAATTTTTCGCGGTAAGCTTTGTTTTTGCCCAGCTCCTCCGCTCTCGAATGAACGGTGACGCCGTTAAGGGAGAGAGCCTCCACGGCGGAATCCACGAATTTAAGACGCTTTGCGGTGGAATCGACCATAGTCATGTAGATGTCACGCCTCGCTATCATAATGGGAACTGCGGGAAAGCCGCCTCCGGTTCCCACGTCCATAACCCTAGCGCCCTTCGGTATATCAATTACCGTAAGGAGAGTGAGGCTGTCGGTAAAATGCTTTACGGCTATGCCCTCAGGGTCGGTTATGGCCGTAAGATTAAGATGTTTATTTGTTTCAACTACCATTTCGGCAAACTTTTCAAAATCTTGAAGCTCCTTTTCCGTGAGCTGAATTCCGATTTCGCCGCATTCTTTAATTAATGTTTCACGTGAAACATACATATTTTCATCTCCTTGCAAGGTGAATAAGCAGTACGGAAATATCCGCAGGGCTTACTCCCGATATTCTTGAAGCCTGTCCGATGCTCGCCGGACGGATTTTCGCAAGCTTTTCCGCTGCTTCCAGGCGAAGGCCGCTTATGGCGCGGTAATCCGTATCGGCAGGTATCAGCTTCTTTTCGAGTCGGCGCATTTCATCTATCTGCGCCTGCTGACGCTTTATATATCCCTCATACTTGATTTCTATTTCCACCTGCTCAAAAATTTCGTATGGCAGACCGGAACGTTCTCTGTCAAAGGGAGCTAAATTCTCATATGTAAGCTGAGGACGCTTCAAAAGCTCGGCAAATTTCACTCCCGTTTTAAGAGGCGCCGTTCCGAGAGACACAAGAAGCTCGTCCAGTTCCTCCGACATGGGAATCGACAGCCTTTCCGCCCTTCTGCGTTCCTGAGCGATAAGCTCCTTCTTGCGGAGAAATTTTTTCATGCGCTCTTCGCTTATAAGTCCGATTTCGTATCCCATGGGAGTAAGGCGCAGGTCGGCGTTATCCTGACGGAGAATGAGACGGTACTCCGACCGCGAGGTCATCATCCTGTAAGGGTCGGAGCAGCCCTTTGTGACAAGGTCGTCGATAAGGGTGCCGATATATGAACTGGCACGGTCAAGGATAAAGGGGCTTTCGCCTTTAATAAGCCTTGCGGCGTTAATTCCCGCTATAAGGCCCTGAGCCGCCGCCTCCTCATATCCGCTGGAGCCGTTAAACTGTCCCGCGCCGAAAAGTCCGGGCAAATCCAGAAATTCAAGAGTGGGGGCGAGGGCAAGGGGATCTACGCAGTCGTATTCAATGGCGTAAGCCGTCCTCATAACCTGACAGTGCTCGAGTCCGGGGATCGTTTTCAGGAAGCTGAGCTGCACGTCCTCGGGCAGGGAGGAGGAAAGTCCCTGAAGGTACATTTCGTCCGTATCGCCGCCGCAGGGCTCAATGAAAATCTGGTGGCGTTCCTTTTCGGCAAATCGGACTATCTTATCCTCAATGCTGGGACAGTATCTCGGTCCCACGCCTTCTATTTTTCCCCCGTAAAGGGGGGAGCGGTAAAGGTTTTCCGTTATGATGCGCTTTGTCTCCTGATTTGTGTATGTCACATAGCAGAGCTCCGTGTTGCTGAGCTTTGAAGGATCGTCGTCAAAGGAAAAGGGGACTATGCGCTCATCTCCCGCCTGGGGCTCCAGATTTGAAAAATCAATGCTGTTTCTGTTGACTCTCGACGGAGTGCCCGTTTTGAATCTGCGAAGGGGTACGCCCAGCTTTTTCAGAGCCGAGGAAAGGCGGGTGGCGGGGAACATTCCGTCGGGACCGCTTTCATAGGACACATCGCCCACATAAATTCTTCCGCCGAGGAAGGTGCCCGTTGCAAGGATGACGGCTCTGGCCGTGTATTCGGCTCCCAGAGCCGTTACAAGATGCCACAGCTTATTTTCGTCCTGCCAAAGGTCGATGATTTCCGCCTGACGCAGCTCAAGGTTTTGCTGTTTCTCCAAAGTCCGCTTCATATAAGCTGCATATTTACGTCTGTCTATCTGTGCTCTCAGACTGTGGACGGCGGGACCCTTTCCCAGATTGAGCATACGGCTTTGAAGGAGATTGGCGTCCGCCGCCTTTCCCATTTCACCGCCCAAAGCGTCGATTTCGCGGACAAGATGTCCCTTCGACGTTCCGCCGATTGAAGGGTTACAGGGCATATTGCCCACCCAGTCGATATTGATAGTAAAAATTCCCGTCTGACAGCCAAGTCTCGCGCAGGCAAGGCACGCCTCTATTCCCGCATGACCTGCGCCGATTACAACGGCGTCATATTCCTTAGCAAAATAACTCATAAAACCTCACTGCTTATATAATATATAATAGTATACGCAAATCGTCCTTGCGCTTTGAAGCAAAGTAAATACAAAGGGGATTCGGAATAAAAGATCCCGCCCGAGGTACAGCATTTATTTTCCCACGCAGAACCGTGAAAAGACCTCGTTTATGACTTCTTCCCCTGCCTTTTTGCCCGTAAGCTCCAAAAGCGCGTCTATGGCGCAGTCGGTAAGGACGTTTACGGCGTCGAGAGTGACCCCCTCATTAAGCCCTTCCGCGCCTTCGTTTATATACTGCAAGGCACGGCGGCAGCAGTCGCGCTGTCTCTCGCTTGCGGCCATGGGCGCAGATGAATCAAATTCCGCCGTACCGAGAACGCGCTCCGTCGCATTTTCGAGCTCTTCAAAATTATCTCCGCTTTCGGCGCTTATGGTGACGGTTTCCGCGAAGTATTTTTCTATTACAGAAATATCCATCACGGGATCAAGATCGCTCTTATTTAAAATCGCCACGGATTTTTTCTCCCTGCATATTCTGCAAAGCTCCTCGTCCTCCTGTGTAAAGGGTTCGGACAGGTCAAATACTGCAAAGACTATCTCCGCCCTTTTAAGGCGCTGCTTTGCCATATCGACGCCGATGCTCTCAACTATATCTCCCGTCTCCCTGATGCCGGCCGTATCCGCAAGTCGCAGCACCACGTTTCCCAGACGCACCGTTTCCTCCACCACGTCGCGTGTGGTTCCCGCCACGGGTGTGACTATGGATTTCTGCACCCCTGCAAGGGCATTCATCAGAGTGGATTTTCCCGCATTGGGCTTTCCCGCAATAACTGCCGAGACTCCTTCCGTCACGGCCTTTCCGCTGTCATAGCGGCTTATGAGCTTTTCGATTCTCTCGCCGCACTGCCTTAGAGTTTCGGATAACACTGTGTAATCAAGCTCGGGGACGTCGTCCTCGGGATAGTCCACCCATGCCGCCATATGGGCTGAGGCAGAGATAAGGCTTTGGCATATATCGTCGGCTTCACGGCTGAGAGCTCCGTCTCTGAGATTGAGCGCCGCATTGGCCGCCTGTTCGCTTCCTGCGTTGATTATATCCATAACGCCCTCAGCTTCGGCAAGGTCGATTTTACCGTTTAAGAACGCACGCTTTGTAAATTCTCCCGGACCCGCGGCAGAGGCTCCCGCCGAAAAAACGCTCCTGAGGACCCGCTGCACTACAAGGAGCCCTCCGTGACAGGAAATCTCTGCAACGTCCTCGCCCGTATAGCTTTTGGGAGCTCTGTAAATTATGGCGATTGCCTCATCGATATCGCCCTTTTCATCGAAGGCTCTGCCGTAATGGGCGGTGTATCCCTTTGCCTCGCAGAGACGCTTTCCCGATTTGCAGCGGAAAACCTTATCGGCAATATTCAGGGCATCGTCTCCCGAAATGCGTATTATGCCGATTCCTCCCGCAGCGAGGGGGGTGGCGATTGCGGCAATTGTTGAAGACATTCAGAAAATCTCCCTTCGTATAAATTAACATAAAATATCGTTAAATTTTATTATAAGGCAACAGCGCTGGAAATACAAGTCACCACAGCAGGCAGGCAAGCTGAGCTTGCATCCAATCCGCGCACCAAATGACGGTAAAAACCAACTATAAGCGCCCGCGGCGGACACGTCCGCTTTCAAACCGCACACTGAATGACAGCAACAGCAAAAATAACTGCCTGCGATTGAACAAACCAAAGTATAAAACATAACCTGCCAATTCCAAGGAACATCACCCGACGGCCAGAGAAAAGAATTCGTCGTTAGTAAAACGTTTACGCTGTGAAGGTGATATATAAGCCTTTCAGACTGTCGTCGGAGGGCGTGCAGCAGAAAATAAATTTTGCGCTGATAACAAGACGGTGGTTCGACAAGAAAGAAAGCGTTTTTGCCCGCCTTTGCTCGCTTTGGACAAAAGAAAGTGCGGTGCCGCGGCATAGGCGGCGAACCTGTTCATTTAGCTATGTGCGGGTAAGGAGTACAGACTTTAAAGTAATGCGTCTATCAAAAACCGAGGAAAGAAAAAGTTATCGTGCGTTTATTCGTACTTTTGTCCATGGAGATAAAAGCAGGTGCCATGCTGCGGTATAGGCGGCGCAGGTTAAACCTGCAAATAATCCGCACAGCAGGCTAAGCCTGCACCCTTTTCGCGCACAAGGCAACAGTGATAAAACAATATTATCGCCCGCGATCAGGTAGAATTGCGGGCGTTTTTTATTACCGTTCCTTGCATAAAAAAGGTGTGCGACCGGGAAGCGGACACGTCCGCTTGCGAGCCTTACCCATACTTAGGTTAATCTGCGATCATATTGATTTGAGGCTGCGCTGAATATGTTTGGAGTATAAAATGAAGATGTTTTTAAAAAAATTAACCGCCTGCAATTAAAGCTTCATACAGCCTTAAACGCAGGCGGATATACTGATGTTTAAATATCGGGTCTGTGTACAGACGGCGCAAAGCTTTCCGCTTTAAAACACATAAACCCTCATCTCATAGGGACGGGTCTTGAAGCCGTTGCCGCAGATATGGTCGGAAGCGTAGTTGCCCAGAACCTTCACTCCCTTTGAAAGGTCGTATCCCTCGGGAGCTTCAAAGGCCACGCCTTTTTCGGTAAATGAGCAGATTACCAGAAGCCTTTGTCCGTTATAGGTGCGCTCGTAGACATAGAGGTCCTTGCTGTTTTTATAATATTCCTTGTAGTCGCCTTTCAGGATGATTTCATTTCCCTTGCGGAAACGGATAAGCTTCTTGTAGAAATTGAGCAGTGAATCGGGGTCGCCCAGCTCCTTTTCGGCGTTTATCTCCTTATAGTTGGGATTGATGTAAAACCAGGGCTTGCCGCTTGTAAAGCCTGCGTTTTCGCCGCCCGTCCATTGAACGGGGGTTCTTGCGTTGTCCCTTGTGGAGATTCTTGCAAGGTGCTCGCACTTTTTCTTTCCGAAAATCTTTTTGAAAACGTTATAGTTGTTCTTAACGAAAACATCCTCATACATATCGAGGTCGGGGAGGGAGATGTTTGTCATGCCGATTTCCTGTCCCTGATATATAAAGGGCGTGCCCTGCTGGAGCATATACATTGCGGCAAGCATTTTGCCGCTTTCGGTGCGGTATTCCTCGCTGCCGTAGCGGCTTATGATTCTGGGATGGTCGTGGTTTTCGATATATAAAGTATTCCACGCCTTACCTTTCAGCATTTCCTGCCAGCGGGTGAAGGCTTTTTTCATGCGCACAAGATTAAATGGCACATGGATAAAATCCATTAATATGCAGTCGGCCTCCATGTGCTGGAAGTGGAACATAAGATCCAGCTCCTGATTTTCTCCCTCGGCTATGTATTGGAGGGCCGTTTCAGGGGTCATAAGGGGAGCTTCGCCTACGCAGAAGCAGTCGTACTGTTTCGCGACTTCACGGTATTCCTTCAAATATTCGTGGATGTGGGGCCCGTTCACATAGTGCTCCATTCCGCAGGCCGACGGAATGGGAAAGCCGTTGGGAAGTCCTTCCTTTTTGGAGATAAAGGTGATTACGTCCTCGCGGAAGCCGTCAACGCCCATATCCAGCCAGAATTTCATTATCTCCTTGACTTCTTCGCGGACTTTCGGATTGTCATGGTTTAGGTCGGGCTGCTTTTTGGCGAAGACATGGAGATAATACTCTCCCCTTAATTCGTCGTATTCCCATGCGCCGCCCTCAAACATGCTCAGCCAGTTGTTGGGCGGTTTCTTTCCGCCGTCCCTGCCCTTGCGCCAGATATAGTAGTCGGTGTAGGGTTCAATCTTCCTGCGGCTCTTCTGAAACCAGTCGCATTCGTCGGAGGTGTGGTTTACCACAAGGTCCATTATAACTTTAATTCCTCTCTCGTGGGCGCCGTCCAGTACCTTTTTGAAAAGCTCCAGGTCGCCGTATTCGGGATGAATGTTTTTATAGTCGGCGATGTCGTAGCCGAAATCGGCGTTGGGCGAGGGATAGAGAGGGGAGAACCAGATGCAGTCAACCCCTAAATCCTTTATGTAGTCGAGCTTTGAGTAAACACCCTCAAGGTCGCCGATGCCGTCGCCGTTTCCGTCGCAGAAGGAG
The DNA here is from genome assembly GCA_949283785.1 of uncultured Oscillospiraceae bacterium. Lineage (GTDB taxonomy): Bacteria > Bacillota > Clostridia > Oscillospirales > Acutalibacteraceae > UMGS263. The sequence goes on along the minus strand of CASDTR010000015.1, from coordinate 29,821 downwards.
CGGGGCCAGATCTGATAGACGCAAATATCCTTGTACCATTTGTTGTCCATAAAAATCCTCCTTTATTTGCAGTGCATATATTTATCCGCCTCGTACCATTTTACGAGAAAGCCCGCGCCGTGGGAGCAGAAAACCGAATCGGCGGAATTTTCAATATCCCGCTCCTTGTCGTATCCGATTTTCTCAATCACTTCATCGCTGTTGTGACATTCCCTGTAACCCGTAAGGCTGCCGAAAAAGACGCCCTTTCCCGAGGTGAAGGCGGAAAGAGTCCTGCCGTAGTTCATGATTTCCGAAAGGGGACAGCTTCCCGCAACGCTTGTCTTTTCTCCCGATGTCTCAGGAGGAGAAAACTCGCCGCTCATTTTGGTTATATCCGAAAGCACCCTGCCGGTAAATTCCGTGGGCACCTCTATTCTGAATTGATACCAGGGCTCAAGGAGCACGCACTGAGCTTTGAAAAGCCCCTGACGCACCGCAGCGTAAACGGCTCTTCTGAAGTCGCCGCCCTCCGTGTGCTTGAGATGACTCCTGCCCGCAGTAAGGGTAAATTTTATATCCGTAACGGGGGAGCCCGTCAAGGGACCCACATGCTCCTTTTCAAAAATGTGGGTTTCAATAAGCCTCTGCCAGTTGAGGGAAAGGTCGTCAGTGGAGACGGCGCTTTCAAAGGAAATTCCGCTGCCTCGGGGAGCTTCCTCCAAAAGCAGGTGAGCCTCGGCGTAGTGCTTTAAGGGCTCGTAATGTCCCGCGCCGTGAGACCTTCCTCTTATTGTCTCCATATATACTATATTCGGTTCCCCGAAGGTGATGCTTTCGCCGAACCTTTTATTTAAAGTGTCCTCAAGGACCTCAAGCTCTACGGTTCCCATCACTCGGACGGTTATCTCCTTCGTGCGCTCGTTCCATTTTACGTTCAGGGTAGGTTCCTCATCCTCAAGGAGTTTAAAATACTCGAGAATCTTCATCGAGTCCATGTCGGGGGAAAATTCCGCTTTGGCAAAAAGGGCGGGTTTTACGCTTAATTCCGAATCACCTTTGCTTTCCCCGATAAAGGAGCCGCTTTTGGCCTTTAAAAGTCCGCTGACGGCGCAGACATCGCCAGCCGATACCTCCTGAACAGGTGACGACTTATTTCCTGAATAAATTCTGATTTCGTTTATCTTTTCCCCGTCGATAATGTCCTTGGCTTTGAGCATACCCGAAAGGATTTTAAGAAATACCGTTCTCTCGGATTTGCTTCTCTTCACCTTCCACACAAAGGCGGAAAATTCCCCTTCCTGCTCATAGCTTGTTTCGCTGAGCTTATCCAAAGCTGTGAGAAATTCCTTCACTCCCTCTCCGCTCAGGGCACAGCCGCTGAAAACGGGAAAGAGACGGCGCAGTTTTATGAGCTTTCGGCAGGCGGGGATAAAGCTTTCCTCGGTAAAACCGTTTTCAAGGTATTCCTCCGTAAGGCGGTCGTCGAGACAGGCGATTTCCTCGGCGGCCTCGCTGAGATTTTCGCAGAGGACAAAGCCTTCCCCGAATTCCTTGCCGAGCTTTGAAAGTACGCCTTGTACGTCGGCTCCCGCGCGGTCTGTTTTGTTTATGAATACAAAAACGGGGATACTGTTCTTTTTAAGGATGTTCCAAAGGGTCACCGTGTGGCTTTGAACCCCTTCAACGGCGCTTACTGCCAGCACTGCGAAATCGAGGGCTTTTACGGCTCTTTCGGCTTCGGCGGCAAAGTCTGCATGGCCTGGGGTGTCCAGGAGATAATATGTGTTTTCTCCCAGCGTAAAGCGTGCGCTTTCCGAAAACACCGTTATGCCCCTTTCTTTTTCGATTTCGTTGAAATCCAGAAAGGAGCTGCGTTTATCCACCCGTCCGACACTTCGTATTGCGCCGCCGAGATACAGTATCTGTTCAGATAAGCTTGTTTTGCCCGCGTCAACGTGGGCTACGATTCCAATAGTCTTTTTCATAACTATAATGCTATAATAATTGAAAGATATTGTCAAGAAATATGTCGGATTTTGACAAAAAGCGCGTCTGTAAGCGTTGACAAACCACTGAAGCCGTGGTTTAATGAAACCACAAATCAGAAAGGAGTAAATATATGAATATATTGTTTCAGGCAAAATACGACAATCACACCAACTATATAAATGAAATCTATAAGCATATGTATTTCAAAAGCGCATCCATGACAGCAGTTTATGTGTGCTTTGCCATAGTGGTTATAACGAATCTGCTTAATCTCGTTTTAACGGAAAATCCCGATTATGTAATGCTTCTCGGAATTCTGATTTTTGTTTATCTGTTTGCAGTTGTTTTTTTCAGATACAGAAGGTCCGTAAAAATGTACGAAAGCAGACAGAAGGAGATAAACGGCGATAAGGCGATAGAGATAACTGCCGCAGCCGCTGAGGAAAGCGTATATATTGCCGAATCGGGCGGCAGGGAGGTCAATGTTTCATACTCGGATATAAAGAAAGCTTTTGAAACCAAAAATACAGTGGTGCTTCATTCAAAGTCAAATCTGCTGTACATTTTCCCGAAGGACGCTTTTACTGTTGGGAACGCTTCTGATTTTATGAAGTTTTTAAAAAGCAAAGGCATAAAAGGCGTCGGATAGCAGAAATACCAGAGGTTTTCAGATGGAGGCTCATAAGAAAGTGATTTATGCAAAATTACACTTATGGCATCTGACGGGCAGAAGAGTCTGACAATATACACCATATTCGGCGTTTGGACCGTGTGTGGCGCATTTTTTAATCAGGTGCAGTCCGTGAACTCCGTTTGCAGCCGTACAGAGAAAATCATTATGAATGAAGTGATTTATGTTTTGGAGAATCGCCTGAGCAGAGGAAAGCTGTTAGGCGATCTTCGCAATTGGATGTGGAATTGTGCATACGTTTATGGTATACTCTGTTTAAAAATAAACGCCATAAAGCGAAATTCGGAGCACGGTTATGAATTATACGTCTGTTAACATAAATGAATGGAGCAGAGGCAGTCTGTTTCAGTTTTATATTGATAAAATGCGAATTGTGATGAGTCTGACTGTGGATGTGGATGTGACCAACTTAAAAGCATACTCCAAGGCGCACCATCTTGATTTTTATCCTTTGATGGTGTGGGTCGTATCAAAAATTATCAATGCGCATGATGGGAGTTACTGTATAAAGGGTGGTTTACGCTACCTACTACATTACATCGGCTGATGGTTCATTTGTGGCAAAAGTGATAACCAGCAGAGGGAAAGGAGTCATATATGCAACGGGGCATGGCGCTACGGGAAGCGCCATGCCCCATCTTATTCGGCCCCCCGACAAATGGGAAGTTACTTGTTCCTTTTTGCTTTAGCTGCTTTTATGCCCCAGCCAATCAACAATATAAGCCAAGCGCATAATCCTGCGATAAACCCTGTAGTCCCTATGCTTTCAAACTGCAATTTCAGCGCAACATTGAATATTTTTACAACAATAGTTCCACATAGCATCAAAGCAAGCAATAAAAGAACTTCCAATCCAATATATTTAAAAATTTTATTTTTCATAAATGGCCGCCTCCACAGCTTCTAATTTGTTGCCCTGTTTGTTCTTAATTATAACACATAAAGGAAATCGCTTTCAAGTTGTCCCTGGCCAGAAAGTAATTATACCTAGGGCGCACTTACTCACCACCCGCAAGCGGGCGGAGGTACTGCCTGACGGCAGCCGTGCGCTCTCCGAGGAGGACGCTCCAGCGGGCCCACGTCCTGCTGGTAGCACCGAAGCTGGGAGCCGTCAAAGGACCGGCTTCGGTGCTACCAGCTTCAGTGCTTTATGGTGGCCAAGAGGGGCTTAAGCCCCTCTCTTTCAAAATGTGTGCTTTTCAGGGGGAAAAACCCTTGACAAATCGCTTACTGAATTTAAGTACGGTTGGGATGCCGATGGCAATCTTATCAAATGGGATTTTGTATCCCCTTCTTACACGGATTTTCATGCGGAAGATGAAAATTTTACCAAAATGGTCACGGAATACTCAGATGACCTTCTTGAGTTTTGCGGCAGAATGGCCGACGACAGAGAGCGATACAAAAATGATCGAGCCGTTTTGGAGGATCAGCCCAAGAACTTTTTTGATGTTACCTGCCTGCCGTGGGTAAAATACACGCACTTTGATGTTCATGTTTTTGACGAGGGAAAATTTCTCGCTCCCGTGGTTACTTGGGGCAAATACGAACCGGCCGGCGGGAAACTGATTATGCCGCTTACCATGAACATTCACCACGCAGTTGCAGACGGTTTCCACCTTTCAAGATTTTTCAATGAAGTACAGGAATTGATGGATTCTTTGCACTGAGCCCTTTCTGTTTGTCGGAGAGCCAAGCAAGAGAAAAATCCTTTTGAAAAATAAGGGCGCGCGTCCACACTCTTCTGCCGGCAGGAAAAAACGCAGACCGAGAATGTTCCGTCGCTTCGTTGCAACAAGGCGGCTGCGCCCTTTGCTCCGCTTATGCGGCTGTCCTCTGTGGGCTTGCCGTGCACAAACAGTATAAAATGATGTTCGCCGCCGTCAAGTGTAAAAATGTATTATTTTACTTTATGGGAGAAAATAAGGATGACTGTTACAGAAATAATGAATGACAAATCATTAAAGCGTTTAGAAAAGAGGAATTTCCTTGTTGAAGCGATTATCAATCGGGAATTTAATTTTTCAATAATTTCAGAGGCTTGTAAATCTTTGCACGAAAAAAACATTTCACTTTTGCTCGAAGCTATTGAAGAAGTAAGTCGCTCCAAAGAGTTTGAGCTGGAAGCAGATTATTTGGATTTGGCGGAAAAATATATTTTATCTTCCGATAATTCCTGCAAAAGGGAAGCTTCCAGAATTGTAGGGAATCTTGCAAATAAATTTCCGACTAAACTTGATAATGCTATAACTGCTTTATTGCAAAATACAAAAAATGACGGAACCGTAATTAGATGGGCAAGTGCTTATGCGTTATCTCGTATTATCATTATTCCTCAATACGCTGAGAGCCCTTTATTTGAACAGATTTCTGATTTGTGTATAAAAGAAAATGAAAGCGGGGTGAAAAATCAATATATTAAAGCATTAAAAAAAGCAGAAAAAATCAGATAAGTTTTTGTCAATCATGTTTTAACAGCAAACTGACCGTTGATTTGCACATTCATGTAAAAAATCAGCGGTCTTTTTATGCCGGACAAGAAAGTGCTCGATCAGCTCTGTTCCGAATAGAAATAGGATGAAACAATGAACGGCATAACCGAAGCCATGCCGTTCCCATAAAAAGCCATATTACTTTCTTATTCCTCCCGAGGCATTTGCTTCGGGTGTTTTTGAAAGTATTTTTATATCTTTATCCCAGCGCAACGTCCAGCACCATCATCAGGGCAAAGCCCGCCATTACTCCCAAGGTGCCCGAGTTTGAGTGTTCGCCCAGATGCGCTTCGGGTATGAGCTCCTCAACCACCACAAACATCATGGCTCCCGCCGCAAAGGAGAGCATCCAGGGCATAAGGGGCTGAATGAAGGAGAAGGCCAGAACCACCAGCACTCCGAAAATGAGCTCCACTATGCCAGACAAGCTGCCGTATATAAAAGCCTTGCCTGCGGGGACCCCCTCTCTGCGCAGGGGTAGGGAAATTGCGGCGCCTTCGGGGAAATTCTGTATTCCCATTCCCAGGGCGAGGACCATTGCGGAGCTGAAAAAGGAAAGGTCGCTGCCGTGCTGTGCGGCCAAAGCAAAGGCGAGGCCCACTGCCATGCCCTCGGGTATATTGTGAAGAGTCACCGCCAGTACCAGAAGGGTGGTCCGCTTAAAGGAGGAGCTTACCCCCTCCACCTTACCGTCGCCGAGATGCAGGTGCGGCAGCAGGGAGTTCATGGCCATGAGGAAAAACACTCCCAGAAGAAATCCGACGAGAGCGGGTATCCAGCCTATCTGTCCCATGCCTTGAGCTTCTTCAATGGCGGGAATGAGCAGGCTCCAAACGGAGGCCGCCGTCATGACTCCCGCAGCAAAGCCCAAAAATATCCGCTGTATCTTCTGATTTATCTCTTTTCTGAAAAAAAACACCGCCGACGAGCCCAGTGCGGTCATGGCAAAGGTAAAGAATGTGCCTGCGGCGGCGTATAACAATGCCTGTTTCATAAAGCATACTCCTTAAAGTCAAAATGATGTTAGACAGGCCTAACATACATATTATAATCTCTGCGGGGAGATGGTGTCAATTAATTTATTAAGGTATTCAATAAGGAAAATAAATGTGATAAAATACACCTGTAAACCCTATCGGAATAAAGTGACGGGAGATTTACCATGAAAAACATTGTTTTTATCGGAGACAGCATAACCGACGGCGGAACATATCCCGCCATAGCGGAAGCCTTTGCCATAGCAGGCGGATTTTTGGAATACGATTTTTTAAATTTAGGAGTTTCTAGCGAAAACGCCAGCGGCCTTACGGAAAAGGGGCATCCCTTTCCGAGACCTAACATTTTAAACCGCATCGACAGGATAACCTCTCTTGTGGAGGGGGAATGGGCTGTTGTAATGTACGGTGAGAATGACGGCATTTATCAGCCCTTTTCACAGGAGCGCTTTGACCTTTATAAAAAGGGGATAACCGAGGTCTGCGAAAAGCTGAAAAAAAGCGGCTTCAAGGTGGCCCTTATGACTCCGACACCTTTTGACCCTCTGTCATTTAGGGGAAAGCTTTCTATAGAAGAGGAAGTGCACTACGGCAGCGTCTGCGCCGATTATGAAAGGGTCATGGAGAAATACGCCCGCTGGATTCTGGCTGAGGGGCCCGGGGATAAAATCATAGATATACACGGAGCAGTCAGTGAGTATCTTGCATTCCGAAGGCGGACCGATCCCGGTTTTAAGACAGGTGACGGAATACATCAGGGGAACGAAGGAAACTATATAATAGCGGGGGAGGTTCTGAAAAGTCTCTTCGGAATCGATATAGGGACATACGGCGAAACGCCTTTTCCTTATATATATAAGTATGTGAGGAAGAAGAGCGGGTATACCCACAGATTTTATAAGGAATTTATCGGTCACGAAAACCCCTATAAGGAGAAAAAGCTTTCCCAGAGCAAATTTATTTCTGAGAAGAAGAAATATACCGATAAAATAAGCGAGGCTCTTGCGGCGGGAAAGAGATAAAGCCGAGGGACAGCATACCTGATTAAAAGCGTTTCCAAAAAGGGACGCAGAGATAAAGGAGAGGATTTTATGCCGTTTATAAACGTAAAGACAAACGCCGACCTGAGCGCCGAGACTATGGAGAGCATCAAAAGAGAGCTGGGAAATGCCATTACGGTATTCCCGGGAAAAAGCGAGAGCTGGCTCATGGTGGCAATCGAAAAGAATGTGCCCATGTGGTTCAGGGGAAGCGGCAGTGAAACAATAGTCTACGCCGAGGTGAAGGTTTTCGCCAAGGATATAGCGCCGAGTATTGCCGACACCATGACGAGGGAAATGACGGATATACTTTCCGCTCATACGGGAGCCTCAGGGGACAGTATATATATCACCTACTCCGCCTGTAAGGACTGGGGCTGGAACGGCGGAAATTTCTGACACAGTCCGCTGACATTAGCTGACATATAAAAAAGGAAAAACCTGCGTGCGGAAACATTCTCCGAACGCAGGTTGGTTTTTTACTACATCAGAATATAGAAAAGTGCAAACAAAAGGCCGTAGTCGGCTCCGTCGCGCCAAAGTATGTATAGAAGCCCCAAAAGCAGAATGGTGTCGTTATCCATGGCGCCTATGACCGTACCCAAAGCGGAGAAGATGCCGTTGTCCCCTGGGGAAAATTCACCTCGGCTTTTCTGTTTGCCGTGGCTTTCCGACTGATGACGGGACATATTGTTTTCCGTCTGCGGACGGCTCTGGAGAATTTGCTTTTGCTGGCGGTTAACGGCAGTCTGAGCCCATGCGTTTCCGACGGACTTTTTTCCGCCTGCCGCAGGAGGGCTTTTGCCGTTTTTTCCTTTTTCCTCACCCTTTGGCGCACAGGCGATGCCGTCGGAGCTTTTCGAGAGCTGAGAGGTTCTCGCATTATTGCCTTGTGACGATGAGCTTTGGCCGAGGTCGGCGGATTCCTTTTCATTAAAATTTGCCTCATCAGCGCTGTTATTACCGCCCCTCTTCTCGTATCCCGAGGCACGGCCTGAGGGATAGGGATACATGCCGCCGTGAAGGTAATCTACGGGCAAATGTGTATGTCCCGCCTGCCTGGACCCGCCCATGTCGGAAGGAGCTTTTGCCTCATTTGTATGCATATCACGCCGTACTCCGACGGAAAGTTCCTCGTTGGCAAGCCTCGCCGCCTCGCGGGCCCTGCGCTGCATCTCGTTTACCCGCCTTATTGCCGCCTCCTGCATACTCATAACGTCGCCGTACCTGTAATCGCTCACCGCACCTCACCTCAAAAAAGCCCGCTGTCTTTTAAAAGCGGTAAAATTTCAAAAAGCTGCATTATTTTCATGGCCTGATCTGCTCTTTGGCGTCGCTTCTCGCTCAGCAAAGGCTTAAGGGCGGCGATAAAGCGTGTACGCTCGTCGTCATGGTTTTGACCAAGCTTGCCCATGACCGACGCAATGGCGGCCATGGTTTTGGGGTCAATATCCATTCCGCTCAAAGGATTATCCTGAGCGGGCGCACGGTGATGCTCCTCATGCTTATTTTGCTGTTCCTTTTGTTCCCCGCCGTCGCTTCCCTTCTGACCGAATATGGAAGACGCCATTGCCTGGAGGGAAGCGATGTCCTCGTTTGTGAGTGATGACAATATCTCGTTTATATTTCCCGCATCCATTTCTATTTCTCCTTATTAAGCATTTTCATTATCCGCTGCGCCTGCGGCGAAGAGAGAAGCTGCTGCATAGCCTTTTTGTCACTGAGTATTCTTTCGATTTCCGCCTTTTCCTCGGGCTTGAGATTTTTCTCAACAAACTCGTTTAAATTACCCTTGGCGGCAGCTCCCGCAAGAGCCGATGCGTTAATGCCCCCGCCGAAGGAGCCGATTACCTCTTTGAGCCTTTCGGGATTAAAATTTTGTTCTGTTATTGCAATCACCACCTGTGACATATATAATATACCTATGATAAAATGGAGGAAATATGAATGAGATTGCTTGTAATTTCCGATTCTCACGGACGAACGGGAAAAGTTCGCGATATAATCATGACTCACGAGGAAGCGGATACCGTTATTTTTCTCGGTGACGGGGAACGGGATATTGATGCGGCAGCGGAAAGCTTTCCCGACAAGAAGTTTCTTTGCGTCTGCGGAAACTGCGACATGTATTCCCAGAATCCTGAAACTCGTCTGGAATTTTTCGCAGGCAAGAAGGTATACTGTACTCATGGGTATCTTGAAAAAGTAAAGTACGGCGACGACCTACTTTTTAAAACAGGGGCTTCAAAAGGGGCGGATATAATATTATATGGCCACACTCATCGCCCCGTTACTGACTACCGCGACGGGATTTATATAATGAATCCCGGTACGACGTCCATGGGTGAATACGGCTTTGTGGACATAACCTCGACGGGGATAGTGTGCAGTCTCGGTAAAATATGAAAAGTCGAATTATTAATAATGATAATCTTTACTATTTGTATTTTTTCAAAAATGTGGTAAACTAACTATATCAGAGCTCTTTGAGCTCAGGGAGGCAAACGATGAACATTCTTGTTTTAGGCTGCGGAAAATCAGGCGTGCGTCTTGCGAAGCTGCTTGATTCAAAGGGACACGACGTTTCCGTTGTGGATCATTCTCAGGCAAGGCTGGATCTGCTGGGAGATGATTTCTCGGGTATGTCGGCAGCGGGAGAGGTCTTTGACCTTGAAATACTTCTGAGCATTGGCGCAGACAACGCAGACGCCGCCATAATACTTTCGCCCGAGGACAATTCCAACATAATGGCGGCGCAGCTTTTAAAGAAGCAGTTTAACATAGAAAAAATATATACGAGAATCCTAGACCCCGCAAAGGAAGAAGTGTTCAGGGGAATGGGCTTTGAGACTATCTGCTCCACCAGCTATGAGGTAAGCCATATTTACGACGCCATAACCTCCGACGAAGAGGAGATGTCGGCGGAGATCTTCGGGAAGAATTATGCTTTTGAAATTCTGGATACCGATAAGGGCGATTACGGTAAAACTCCCTCTGAGCTGGAGCTTATGGAGGGAGAAATGGTTTTCGCCGTAAAAAGGGAGGGCGGAGAAATCCTCCCCGCCAACGCCCCGAACCTTAAAATACAGCACGGTGATAAAGTAATACTTGTAAAGTTTTGAAATTTCGGAGGGTAAGATAGATGAAAGTACTTGTAATCGGCGGGGGAAAGCTGGGATATTACCTTACAAAGATTCTCCTTGAGAGCAATTACGAGATAAGGCTTATTGATAACAGCAAGGAGGCGTGCGCCTATGCTGCGGATAATCTGGACGTGCCCGTAATATGGGGCGACGGTACCAGCGTTGAAACTCTCAGGCAGGGCGTCGGAGACGGCTGCGATGTGATAATTGCAGTGACGGGCAAGGATCAGGATAATCTTATTGCATGCGAGATAGCCAAAAAGAAATTCGGCGTAAAAAAAGCCTTTGCCCGTTCCAACAATCCGAAAAATACCGATGTGCTTAAAGAGCTCGGCGTAGATATTGCCGTGAGCTCAACTCAGATTATTGCAGGCCTCATCGAGCACGAGGTAGGCGGCGCCGAGGTTAAATTCATTACCAGAGTAAACGAGGGCGACGCGGTCGTGAGCGAATTTGCGGTGCCCGAAAACTGGAGGCTTTCGGGAATATACCTGAGAGATCTGGATCTGCCTGAAAACTGCGTTATAATTTCCATAGTCAGGGGAAGGGATATGCTTATTCCCCGAGGAAATACTCCCGTTATTTCGGGGGACGAAGTAATGGCCCTTACTGTGGGCAATGCAGGCAGAAAGCTTAAAAAGCTTTTTGAAGGCTGAGCGTTTGCAAACAGGTGAAAATAAAACAGCCTGATATCCTTTCGGAGCATCTGCGCTTTATGTCTTTGCGGCTGCGGGCTGTGAGGCCGAGAGAACCCGAAAGATTTATATACATATACTTAAAAGCAAAGGAGTATAATATGCTGGAACTTAAAAACATTTCTTTCCGCGTAGGCGAGAAAAATGCCGAAACGGAGATAATTGACGATATAAGCCTTAAAGTTGAGGACAAAAAAACCCTTGTTATAACAGGTCCCAACGGAGGAGGAAAATCAACTCTCGCAAGGCTAATTATGGGCATAGAAAAGCCCACGTCGGGACAGATATTACTTGACGGAGAGGACGTCACGGACCTTTCAGTGACCGAAAGGGCGAAGATGGGCATAGGCTATGCCTTTCAGCAGCCTCCCAGATTCAAGGGACTTACCGTGCGCAGGCTTCTGAGCCTTGCCCACGGCAGCGAGCTTCCCGAGGACGAGTGCTGCGCATATCTTACAAACGTAGGTCTTTGCTCGAAGGATTACCTTAACCGAGAGGTAGATACATCCCTTTCAGGCGGAGAAGTAAAGAGAATAGAGATAGCGACGATTATGGCAAGAGACTTGAAGGTAGCCATATATGACGAGCCTGAGGCGGGCATCGACCTTTGGAGCTTCACCATGCTTGCGGACAGCTTCAGGGCCATGAAAAAGGTCCGCAGTGAAAGCGTTGTGCTCATTTCTCATCAGGAGAGAATAATGCAGCTTGCCGACGACATTGCCGTTGTGGCGGGCGGAAAAATCAAGACTATCGGTCCGAGAGAGGAGGTATTCCCCAACCTTATGGGACAGTTCGGCAGCGCCTGCGAGTTCAGGGGAACGGGGAAATAAAACATGAATAAGACAGATTACAGTTTGCTTGAATCCATAGCGGATATGCACGGCATCCCTACGTCGGGAGCCTATAATATAAGGAAGAACGGACAGGGCGTTGAGCGTCACAGTACGGAAAACGTGACCATCGAGCCCAAGAAAGACAAGCCGGGTATAGACATAATCGTAAAGCCCGGCACAAAGGGAGAAAAGATACACATCCCCGTCATAGTCACCGAAACAGGTGTAGACGACGTTGTGTATAACGACTTTTACATCGGCGACTGGGCAGATGTGGATATAGTGGCAGGCTGCGGAATACACAACTGCGGCAGCGAAAAGAGCGAGCATGACGGTATCCACACCTTCCACATAGGAAAGCACGCCAAGGTCAGATATGTTGAAAAGCATTACGGCGAAGGCGAGGGTACGGGAGAGAGGGTCCTCAATCCCACAACCGTTGTGGAAATGGAGGAAAATTCTTACTGCGAAATGGAAATGGTGCAGATAAAGGGAGTAGATTCAACTCAGAGAGATACCACCGCTTCTCTTAAAGAAGGGGCAAAGCTTGTAATAAACGAAAAGCTTATGACCCACGGCAAGCAGTACGCCCGTTCCGACGTTGTGATAAACCTTGACGGAGAGGACGCCTCCGCCCAGATAGTTTCCCGTTCCGTGGCAAAGGACGAGTCGGAGCAGATTTTCTATCCGAGAGCCGTGGGCAACGCTCCCTGCAGAGCCCATGTCCAGTGCGACTCCATTATCATGGATAACGCGAAAATCCGTTCCATTCCCGAAATCGCCGCAAACCATGCCTTGGCGCAGATAGTGCATGAGGCTGCGATCGGAAGAATAAACAACGATCAGCTTATAAAGCTCCAGACCTTCGGTATGACTCAGGAAGAGGCTGAAGAAGTAATCATCCAGGGCTTCTTAAAATAATGTGTTGATTTGAGTGAAAGAATATTAAAAAATCCGCTTTCAGAAAACTAAAATAAATATTTTCCGAAAAGGAGAAAAACCATGGATATCTTCAACATTGACTTTTCGTCCTTTGCAGCAAACAAAAACTCAGGCAAAAAAGAGCATCAGGCAATAATCGCTCCTCCCAAAGCGGGACTTAAACTGCTCATTACCATTGCTGTAACCATTGTAGGCGCGCTGATTGCCTTTTACTTTATGCTGCCGCCCATTTCCATTAAAGCCCCTGAGTTTTATACTTATCTGGTGTTGGTGCTGCTTATTTACGGCGGCGCGTCCTTTGTCATCAACGGAGCGGGAACCACGCCTGCCTATGTGCCCTATGTGGTAAAGAAGCGTATCAAAATTCCTGCCATTATCGCAGGAGTTATAATCGTAATTGCGCTGATAGGCGCTGTTGCTTCCTCCGTTGTTTTCAGAGCTTCATCCTATAAGGATTTGCTGAAAGTCAATGAGGGAACCTTTGCTGAGGATATTGAAGAGGTGGATTTCAACACGGTGCCCCTTCTTGACGGTTCAGCCGCCGCAACTCTCGGCGAAAGACAGATAGGCTACCTTGACGATATGGTATCCCAGTTCCTTATTCAGGATAACTACTATAACCAGATAAACTATCAGGGTCACCCTGTAAGGGTCACTACTCTTATGTATGCCGATATTATTAAGTGGCTCACAAACCGCAGCGAAGGCCTTCCCGCCTATGTGGTGGTGGATATGGTCACTCAGAAGGTTGACATTGTCCGTATGCCAGAGGGACAGGGAATAAAATATTCTCCCGCAGAGCATTTCGGAAGGCTACTCGAACGACATCTGAGATTCAGCTATCCCACATATATTTTCGGAACTCCCTCCTTTGAGATCGACGAAGAGGGACATCCCTACTGGATATGCCCACGCCTTGACAAGACCATAGGCCTTTTCGGAGGCACCGATGTCAAGGGCGTAGTTATAATGGACGCGGTGACGGGCAAAAGCGAATATCACGAGGTGGAGGAGCTTAAAACCAACGAAAATTATCAGTGGATAGACAGAGTTTATTCCTCCGACTTGCTTATTGAGCAGTACGATTACCATGGCACCCTCCAGAACGGATTTATCAACTCCGTAATCGGACAGAAGGGAGTCAAGGTCACCACCGAGGAATATAACTACCTTGCCCTCAACGACGACGTATATCTTTATACGGGTGTTACCTCCATAACCAGCGACCAGTCCATCGTTGGCTTTGTGCTCATAAACCAGCGCACAAAGGAGGCCACCTTCTACCAGCAGGCGGGCGCAAAGGAAAACTCTGCGAGAGATTCCGCAAGGGGCGCCGTACAGCAGTACGGATACACGGCCACCTTCCCGCTGCTTCTGAATATCAGCGGACAGCCCACTTACTTTATGTCCCTTAAAGACAATTCCAACATCGTAAAGATGTACGCCATGGTCAATGTTGAGCAGTGGTCGGTGGGTACGGCCACGGGAAAGACGGTCAAGGAATGTCTCGACAACTACGTCGATCTGATGGATGAACAGGGAATATCGATTGACGATAATATAAATGTGGAGACCGATGTTGATACAGGAGATGAGGCTCAGGAGCCGACGACGGTAACAGTCGAGGGCTCCGTGACGGATATCAGGACCGCCGTAAAGGACGGCAACAGCTGGTATTATATAAAGCTTGATTCATCTTCCGCTTATTACAGCACAACGGCAAGCGAAAACGAAAGCGTCGTGATTCTCAATACTGGAGAAAAGCTGCGTATAACCGTAGAGAAGAACGAGGGAACCATAATTCCCGCAAAGAAGATTGAGAAAATAGAGTAAGAGCAGTTTTAACCCCGAACGGATTTGACGGAATATTAAAGTAAAATTAAAAGCAGGCATCGAAAGATGTCTGCTTTTTGACTGTTTAAAACTAAAATTCAGTAAAACTCCATATTACGGTTTCTTCAGTATTATATTACACTGCGCAAAAGTTTGTTTATGCTGAATTGATTTTTACATACCGCTGAAAGTATAGTTAAAAAAAGCTGACTTACTCAAAGCTCACCGGACAGAAATGAGAGCAGGAAGTACGACAGCCTTGCGGTTTCTCGCATTGCTGTCAGCAGTTCGGAGAGCGAGGGAACGGAAAAGCAAGGCTTTTCCGTAAATCGCCGACACTGACCCTTGGCGGCGATTTACCGAGATACCTTCTAAAGGCAGTTAAACTAAGGGCGAAAACCGTCAAGGCGCATTAAATGCGTTTTTGCCCACTTTTGTCGCTATGGACAAAAGTGGGTGCCGCCGCAGCATGAGCGGCAGCAGAATTGAAATAAATGTAAATACCTTGATTAATTTCAAAATACCGTTATAGACAAATTAAAAGCAAACATCGAAAGATGTCTGCTTTTTGCTTTGCAGGGCGATATTAAATGCTTACTTGAAAAAACAAAAATTTTACTGTTTATCAGTGGCGGATTTAAGAAAAACCGTCACTTTTTTATTTTTACTTCTGCAATGCTTAATGACAAAGGCGGTGCCTCTTGACTTTCCGTCCCAAAAGGCAAACACTTCGTCGGCGTAGTCGATAATCTGTAAGTTTCGGTACAGAGGAGCAGTGCGTCCGTATTTTTCATATTGGGGCAAAAACTCAGTCAGCTTTATATTGTTGGCAAGAGCGTATTCCCTTGCACAGGTATCTATTCCCCTTGCGCCGCCGGAAACAATTTCCGTTACACCTTGGGGCAGATATTCGCTGAGATTAACTATATTTAAATTTCGTGAACCTATAACTGCAAGTTTCATAACACTCTCCTAATAAGCATAATTTGAATATGTTATGTATTCATTTAAAACATTATAGCACGCTATAAATATAAAATAAACGCATAATAAATATGTTTAGGAGCTTTATCATGGCTATTAAAAGTTTATCCATTCGTATTGATGAAAAGATGCTTGACAAACTTCATGTAGTTGCCGATTATGAAGGACGCAGTGCCAACAGTGAGATTCTTATTTTAATCCGTGACGCAATTGAGAAATATGAAGAAAAGCACGGTGAAATTAAAATCGATAAATAACGGAAATTGCTGATGAAACCGTGGAGCAATTACTTATGTCTTTGAAAAATCTCGTTGTCTTGCTGTATGCAAAGGACGCAGTGATAACAACGGATTTTACAATAAGCGTTGAGGTGCAACACTATAATTAAAGATTTACCAAACAGATTACGGGACTTACGCATGAAAGTTCATTAAAAACATATTATCTACTGCTGTTAAGGAAAGCAAAATTCAGCACATCCTCTGTCTCTCTTGTGTAAAGGGAGATGTCACAGCTTTGGCCGTGACAGAGGGATTGGCAGGCTGAGCCTGCACCCATTTCCCACACCTACTGACGGCGAAAAACGTCTGAAGCGCCTGCGAGCAGGTTAAACCTGTACCCAATCCGCACAGCAAGCTGAGCTTGCTGACAAGTCGCACACCGAGCGACGGCAGCAAACAGCCATAAGTGCCTGCGGCGGATACACCTGTTTTCAATCTACTAACAAATTTGCGGAATTTGATTTTCGTTATGACACAGCTCAACAAAAGCCCGGTTCGAAAATGAACCGGGCTTTTATATGAAATCTTTACTTTACTTTTTCCTTATGCAGGCTGCCGACGACATTTTTCGCCGCCCGAAAAAGGTTGGAAAATATTATTTTCTTACAGCTTTTTCCCTTTTATCTTCTGCCAGTACTCCTTTGCCGCCTGCTCGTTTTTGTTGTCCCCGAATTTATAGTATTTTCTGTCCTTTATGGCGTCTGGCAGATACTGCTGTTCGATCCAGTGATTCGGACAATCCTGCGGGTAAATGTAAAATTGTCCCTTGTTGGGATTATCCTCTCCGTCAAAATGCTTGTTCTGAAGCTGACGGGGAATCGGTCCCGAATGTCCCTTTTTGATGTCCGCCATGGCTTCATTGATAGCGCAGTAGGCCGAGTTGGATTTCGGACTGTTGCACACCAATATAACCGCGTCGGCAAGGGGGATCCTCGCTTCGGGAAGCCCCACCTGCAAAGCGGCGTCAACGGCGGCCTTGACTATGGGGATTATCATGGGATAGGCAAGTCCCACATCCTCGCAGGCGCACACCATGAGACGTCGGCAGGCACTGGCCAGATCCCCACCTTCAAGCAGTCGAGCAAGATAGTGGACTGCCGCATCAGGGTCGGAGCCCCGCATGGATTTCTGAAAGGCTGATATAACGTCGTAATGCTCGTCAGCATCTTTATCGTATCTCATGGCGCTGCGCTGGGAAAGCTGCTTTGCCGTTTCGAGAGTGACGTACCGTCTGCCTGAACTGTCCACTCCTGCTGCCAGAGTACACAGCTCCACCGTGTTCATAGCCTTTCGCACATCGCCTCCGCAGGCATATGCGATGTGCTTTTCAACGCCTTGCTCTACTATGATTTCCTCATCCCGTTCCCTGCGCAGGAACTCGAACCCGCGCTCCACCGCAGGAATCACGTCCTCAGCTTTTATTGCTTTGAACTCAAAAACCGTGGAACGGCTGAGCACAGCACTGTAAACGTAAAAGTACGGATTTTCCGTAGTTGAGGCAATAAGGGTTATTTTTCCGTTTTCGATGTATTCCAGCAATGACTGCTGCTGCTTTTTATTGAAATACTGTATCTCATCAAGATAGAGCAAGATCCCGTTGGGAGCGGCAAAGGTGTCCAGCTCCGAAACGATAGCCTTTATATCGGCCGTAGAAGCATTTGTGCCGTTCAGCTTATGGAGCTTTCGGTTTGTCTTTGCAGCGATGATTCTCGCCAGCGTGGTTTTGCCGCTGCCTGAAGGACCGTAAAAGACAAGGTTAGGCAGCTGACCCGATTCTATAATATTCCTGAGAGCCATGCCTTTTCCGAGCAAATGCTCTTGACCGACGATTTCATCAAGGGATGTGGGGCGGATCCTGTCCGCGAGAGGCGCCGACATTGTATCACTTCTTTCCGAAATATATCACAATCGCTTAGATTTAATGTAACATTATAATTATAAATTAATGCCGCAAGATTGTAAAGAAAGAGGTTAATCGTGAAAAAGGTTCTGATATTTTGCGGCAAACGCACATTTATAAATGAGCGTTACAACCGCAAATTTTCAAGCAAATTTTTTATTCTTCCCTATAATAATTATATTTTTTCAAATACTACCCGAATTTTATAAAAAATTTATATATAAAACAAAAAAACGCTGTTGTGTTCACAGTTTGTTAACAAATTGTTATTCTTCATCAAATATAATAAAAACATAAAGGAAAGTTGAAAAATATTGCATGTTTCGGATATTGTATGTGATATTTAATTTCCTTATTTTTGAAACAGGAGGAAGTAAAAATGCTCAGTTCTATTTTTTCAATGGTAGAGGAAATCCTTGCAGCAGCAGGTGCCGGAGAGACAGCTCAGAAGATCGTTTCTTCCGTGTTTGACGGCATTCTCGGAATCCTCGGCTGATTTCAAATCGAATTAAACGGACTTCCGCTCTTTGCGGGAGTCCGTTTTTATATGTTCGTGTCGATAAATAGACCAATATATGATTTCATTATTTTTCCACAGTCGGTTCGCCTTTGAGATTTTTCTGCAAATACTTCGGCAGCTTTCCCACTACCTTTTCATAGCTGTTATCTGCCATTTCGAGAATCAGCTCGTCGGGAATTTCACTTTCAAGAGGCAGAGTGTTGAAATACGGCTGTTGTACGGGAGGACAGTGATATCCGCGCACTATGAGATCGGGGAAAAGACTGCGATAAAATTCACCGGTCATTCTGTCGCAGTTGAAGGTTGCGCACTCTTGGCCCTTTAGTTCAAAAAACTGCGCAAAGATTTTCTTTTCCACCTTTATTACCGTAAAATCAGGTCCGAAGGGGTGATCCTCATAGGCGCCGTTTTTCTTCAGGCAGTAGCTGATGATCTCCTGAGTTTTCATATTTTAATTTCGCTCCTCAAAATTAATAATCAATAGCTTTTGACAAAATTATATCTGCCCCTTATATGTATGTCAACAAAGGCAGCCTTTAACAAGCTCCTTTAAAAGCCTCGGTTAAATGTTCGTTAACTCTTTGTAAAGTCCCTTGACTGAGGATTTTCCTCGGGATATTCTAAACTCAGTCAACGAAAAGGAGCTATACATAATGAAAGAGAAAGCATTGATTTTTACGGAAAAGCACAGAGAGATTTGGAAGTTTATAAAATTTACCTTCACGGGAGCCAGCACATCCGTTCTCGAAATGGCGGTTTATGCCCTTTTACAGTATATCGTATTCAGCTCGCTGCAGGGAGTTCCCGTGGAAAACAGCCCTATTCTCACCTTTCTGGGAATAGAGTATCAGGGATACCTTTACTCCTATCTCATTTCGGCAATTATCGGATACGCCGCTGCTTACATCATGAACCGCAAGCTTACCTTCAAATCCGATGCCAACCCCCTTGTTTCTACGATACTTTACGCTATAATGGTAATATGCACGATCATGTTCAACACATGGTTTGGAGCGTACCTGGGTACACTGATTACAAATAACGGCTGGAACAGTTTCTGGGTGGATATGCTGGTAAAGCTCATTGTAATGACGCTGCCGACGGTTTGGACATATCCTCTCAGCCGTTTTGTAATTCACAGGAGAAAAAGTATAGCATAAGACGGACCTTTGTTCCGCAAAAGCTGAAAGAAGGCAAAATATGGCGATAAAACTTGCTGCCACCGATCTTGACGGGACCCTCATAGCTTCAAAGGGAAAAATAAGCTCAGAAAACTTTACGGCAATGGAACAGGCCGTAAAAGCGGGAATTTATGTGGTCCCGACTACGGGAAGAAGCTTTTTCGAAATGCCGAAGGAGCTTCGGAAGAGAAAATCATTTACCCACTGCATCTGCTCAAACGGCGCAGTCATCTTTGACCGTGAGGGGAACGAAATATGGAAGAGCACATTTTCCTCAGATGAAACCATGGAGCTTTTCAATATCCTCTCTGAATATGACACAATGATAGAGGTGTATACAAAAGGCACGCCTGTAACGGAAAGGTCGAAACTCACAAAGGCTTCATATATACATTACAGAGTTGAGGAAAACTATCACGACGTTCTTACTGCCACGAGAAAGGGAATAGAGAATTTTGCGAATTATCTCAGGGAAAACAGCGTCGGAGCCGAAATGTTCAACATATTTTTCAGTGACGCTGATGAGAGAAGCGAGGCTTTCGAAAGAATAGGCGCACTACCCTACACCGATCTTACTACCTCAATGAAAAGCAACATGGAAATTTTACAGAGCAGCGTAAACAAGGGCAGCTCGTTAACTTTGCTTTGTGAAAAACTCGGTGTAAAAAAGGAAGAGATTATTGCTATAGGCGACAGCAGAAACGACATAACTTTGCTGGGCGCCGCAGGAACGGCCCTTGCTGTAGCAAATGCCTGCGATGACCTAAAAACAGTTGCCGACGATGTAATTTGCAGCTGTGACGAAAGCGCCTTTGCCTTTGCTTTGAGCCGTTTTGCACAGGAGGAAAAATAAATTTATGACAGGTCAGATTTCAGATAAAATACATTTTCTGAACACAGGCCATTCGGACTGCATAATACTTGAAAGCGGCGGACATTTCGCCATGGTTGACGCTGCGGAGGACAGTGACTTTCCCCCGGAAAAGCCGCACCTTAATCTTCGGGGATATGAAAATGAGGTAGTTAACTATCTTCTCAAAAACTGCCGAGGACAGGACGGAAAAGTTACCTTGGATTTTATAGTGGGTACCCACGCCCATTCCGACCACATCGGCGGTTTTGATACGGTGATACTTCATCCCGAAATCAGCGTAAAGAAAGCCTATCTCAAGGAATACGACGAGAGGGGAATTTTCATAATGGAGCGTCTGCGCTGGGATAACCGCGAGGTATATGAGCAGACGGTCAATGCTCTTAAGGAGAGAAATGTGGAGCGAATCTCAGATTTTGCTAAGTCTGAGGAAACCTTAGGCAATTTTAAAATTACCTTTTTAAACGGCTCTGCTAAAAAGCGATTTTTCAAATACGGCGAAAACATAAACTCCGTTGTCACTTTTGTTGAAAAGGAGGGCACAAGAGTGCTTCTTGCGGGGGATTTAAATTACAAGGGCGGGGATGAGAGAAGGATTGCGAAGCAGGTAGGGAAAATAGATCTGCTTAAAGTAGGCCACCACGGCTACTTTGGTTCCACATCATTTTTCTGGGCAAGGACCCTTTCCCCCGATTATGCTGTCGTAACCAATTCACGACAGCGGATTTACCCCGACGTGCGTTTCAAGCTTGAGAGGGTGGCTCACGCAAAGCTCCTCTTTACCGAGGATGAGGACGGAATAATTGCCCATATCGGCTCCGAAGGACGCATTTCCATTGAAAGGGGCATAATGAACGGTAATTCCTCAGAAAGTAAGGAACAGCCCTGAAAATTCCGCACCCGCCTTTCCTTCTTGTATAAATGGACCTGCAAACTGAGTTTGCATCAAAGCCGCACATCAAGTGACTGCCAATATAAAATATAAGCGCCTGCGGATTTACAATGATTAAGCCGCAGGCATTTATATTTACTGTTTGCCGTAATTCGGTGCGCAGGACGCACGCAGTGTGGCGCTGCCTTGAGTCAAAGCTGCGTTTTCATCCTCCCTTATGTAAAGGGTCTGTATCGAAGTAGCTTTTATATTTTCGGTTTTCGACCTGAAAAGTTTATCAGACACAAAACAGCCTTATTAATAAGCAGACCCGCAGATTCAAAATCTGCGGGTTTTGCAATCAAATATCAGTTCTCGGTATTCTCCGCTATAATTTCATCAAGATATGCGTTTTCCGTTATTTCGTTTACCTTTTCGTCACGGCAGTATTTTGTAAAGAAATCCAAAAGTCCCTGCTTTATTTCATCGTGGGAAAACCCTACGGCGTTCAGCTCCTCCTCGCTCATATTATTGAGCCTTTGATAAAACCGCAGCACGGCGAGAAAAAATTCGCCGTCCTTTACGGTACCCTGTTTCTCCGCCGTTTCAAAAATGAAATTTTCAGCTTCACAGATTTTCCTTTTCTCCAAAAGTTCATCTATGGTGCTTTGCTCCTGTACATATTTTTCATCGGAGCATTTGTTTTTGAACACCGCGTCAATGAGAGCTGCAATCATGGTTTCGATCTGCTTTATTATCCAGTCCTCACGGTAAAACATAACATCACTTCTTTATCTTAATTTGCACACAGCTTTTAAAACGGAGAATAACAAAATGCCTGCGCTCGGCAAATCCTAAACGCAGGCGAATATGGTTGTTTTTTGCTGTGGGTTAGTGTGCGGCTTGCGTGCAGGCTCAGCTTGCTGTGCAACTTGAAAGCGGACGTGTCCATCGCAGGCACCTATAGCTGTTTATTACCGTTGCTAAGTGTGCGGCTTGCGTGCAGGCTCAGCTTACTGTGCGACTTGGGTGCAGGCTCAGCCTGCCCTATCAGTCGTCGGGATATCCGTCGGGGTTGTTTTTCTGCCAGCGCCAGGTATCCTCACACATTTCCTCAATTCCTCTCTCGGCTTTCCAGCCCAGCTCTTTGAGAGCCTTGGAGGGGTCGGAGTAGCAGGTGGCTATGTCACCGGGGCGGCGGGGAGCGATAACGTAGGGAATCTTTACTCCCGACGCCTTCTCGAAAGCGTTTACTATATCGAGAACGCTGTAGCCTACGCCTGTGCCCAGATTATATATATTTACACCCTTGGTGCTTTCCACCTTTTCAACAGCCTTGACGTGTCCCAGCGCAAGGTCCACAACGTGGATGTAGTCTCTTACGCCCGTGCCGTCATGGGTGTCGTAATCGTTGCCGTAAACGCTGAGCTTTGGCAGCTTGCCGATTGCAACCTGTGAGATGTAGGGCATGAGATTGTTGGGGATTCCGTTGGGGTCCTCGCCGATACGGCCGCTCTTGTGGGCGCCGATGGGGTTGAAGTAACGCAGGAGACATACGCTCCAGTCCTTATCGGCCTTGCAAAGGTCCTGAAGGATTATCTCAATCATATATTTTGTGGTGCCGTAGGGATTGGTGGTTCCGCCCGCGGGCATGTCCTCACGCAGGGGTGAAACGTTGTTCATGCCGTAAACCGTGGCGGAGGAGCTGAATACGATGTTCTTTACTCCGTAATCGCGCATTACCTCGCAGAGAGTTACGGTGCCGCCTACGTTGTTGTCATAATACTCGAGGGGTTTTACGCAGCTTTCGCCCACCGCTTTAAGTCCCGCAAAGTGGATTACCGCGTCAACCTTTTCGTTTTCGAAAATTTTGCAGAGGCCTTCTCTGTCACGGATGTCACATTCGTAGAACTTGAAGTCCTTACCGCTGAGTTCTTTTATCCTTTTAAGTGATTCGCGCTTGCTGTTATAAAAATTATCAAGTATAATTACCTCATAGCCTGCGTCAAGCAGCTCTATGCAGGTGTGGGAGCCGATGTAACCTGCTCCGCCTGTTACAAGAATTGCCATTGGTATTACCCCCTTAAATTTTCTAAACTTATTATATATCACAAGGTCAAAAATGTCTACAATACTGAAAGGAAATTGGAGGAAACTATGGTCACCTTTGAAGAGATCAAAAAGAACGAGGAAATAAGAACTTACATTGAAAAAAGCAACGAGGTGCTGGGAGAAGTGGGTATAACCGAGCACGGCTTTGCCCATGTGGCGGTAACCAGCGAGAGAGCTGCCATGATTTTACGGGGACTGGGCTATGATATAAAAACCTGCACCATGGCAAAAATCGCCGGATATATGCACGACATCGGAAATCTCATAAACCGCCACGGCCACGCTCAGAGCGGAGCGTCCATGGCGTTTCAGATACTCTCAAAGCTGGACTTTACCCCCGAAGAAATCTCACAGATAGTTTCCGCCATAGGCCACCACGACGAAAAGACGGCTTTTCCCGTTTCGCCCATAGCGGCGGCGCTGATTATAGCCGATAAAAGCGACGTGCGCCGCTCAAGGGTGAGAAAGACGGCGGTTATAGATAAGGACATCCACGACAGGGTGAACTATGCGGCGAGAAAGGCGGAGCTGGAGCTTTACAGCGAGAAAAAAATAATAGTGCTTCAGATAGATATAGATACGGACATCTGCGCGGTTATGGATTATTTTGAGATATTCCTTGAGCGCATGGTCCTGTGCCGTCAGGCGGCGGAAAAGCTGGGCCTCAACTTTGAGCTTATTATTAACCATACGAGACTGCTTTAATAATATTTTAAAGGTGAAGTAAATGGAAAATCTTTCTGATATAGGCGTAATCAAGGATTTGCTGTCACGTCACGGATTTACGTTTTCCAAAGCACTGGGACAAAACTTTCTGGTGAATCCGTCGGTATGTCCCCGCATGGCAGAATACGCGGTGACAAACGGCAATACGGGAATCATAGAAGTGGGAGCGGGCGTGGGAGTTCTCACATGCGAGCTTGCCAAAAGGGCGAAAAAGGTTGTCTCCGTAGAGCTCGATAAAAGGCTTCTGCCAGTCCTCGGCGAAACCCTGGCGGAATTTCCCAATACCGAGGTTGTAAACGCGGATATTATGAAAATCGACCTCAATAAGCTCATTGAGGAAAAGTTTCAGGGCATGGATGTTTCGGTCTGCGCAAACCTGCCCTATTATATAACGTCCCCCGTCATAATGCGGCTTCTCGAAAGCAGGCTTCCCCTTAAAAGGATAGTGGTAATGGTTCAGAAGGAGGCGGCGGACAGGCTCTGCGCTCAGGTGGGCTCAAGGGAATCGGGAGCGGTCACCGTCGCCGTAAACAGGTATTCGGTGCCGAGAAAGCTTTTCAGCGTTTCGCGGGGTTCCTTTATGCCTGAGCCCAAGGTGGACAGCGCCGTTATCGAACTTGTAATACAGGAGAAGCCCGAATTTGAGGGAGTAGATGAAAAGCTGTTTTTTTCCGTTGTAAAGGCTGCCTTTGCCCAGAGGAGAAAGACCTTTGTAAACGCTGTGTCGTCGGGGACAAATATAGATAAAGAGAGTATTTACAAAGCTTTGGAGGCGGCGGGGCTTCCCGCAGCCGTAAGGGGCGAAAAGCTTACAATGGAAAATCTGACGGAGATATGCAGATTTATTACCGACAGCAAGACGGAAGTGATTTCTTGAATATCAAATGGGACAGCAAAAATTACACTGAGAATTTCAGCTTCGTAGGCAAATACGGCGAGGATGTATTGGAGCTCGTTGATGAAGGCAAGGGCGGAACGGCCGTGGATTTAGGCTGCGGAAACGGATGCCTCACCGAAAAGCTTGCGGAAAAGGGATACAGGGTTTTAGGTGTGGACGCCTCCGAGGAAATGATAGAAGAAGCAAAGAAGAGACATCCGGATTTTGAGTTTTTAAAGGCGGACGCGGCGAAATTCCGTTTAGAGGAAAAGGCCGACGTGATTTTCTCAAACGCCGTGCTTCACTGGATAGACGCGGATAAGCAGGAAGAAACCGCAAAAAATATTTTTTCTCAGCTTAAAAAAGACGGCGTGTTCGTTTGCGAATTCGGAGGGAAGGGGAACTGTGAAATGGTTCATTCCGCTCTCGAAAAAGCCTTTGAAAAGCGCGGACTCATGTATCCGAGAACCTTCTATTTCCCGTCAGTGGGAGAGTATGGGTCCTTGCTGGAAAAATGCGGGTTTAAGGTAACGTATGCAGCGCTCTTTGACCGCCCCACCGAACAGAAAACCGATAAGGGCCTTGAAAACTGGATAAGGATGTTTATCAAAACACCTTTTGCGGATATGGAAAGTGAAACGGCCGATGAAATAATAACGGAAGCCGTTTCCTCCCTTAAAGATGAGCTTTATATAAACGGCAAGTGGTTTGTGGATTATGTGCGGATAAGAGTAAAAGCTGAGAAAGGATAATTATGGAAAGAGAAAAGCTTTTGCACCTTTTAAAGGAAGGGGAAACGGACTTTGTCTCTCTGACACGGGAGAATAGGGATATTCTGAAAGACCTTATCGCAATTGAGAGGGATGATCCCTCGGCCGTAAAGTACAGCGCCGAAAAAGCGGTGAGGAAGATAAGTGAAAGCAGTCCCGAGCTTTTTCTCGGTCTTGAAGGGGAGGTGTTCTCCCTGATAGAAAACGAAAACACCTTTATACGTTTGGGCAATATAATAACCTGTTCCAATCTGGCGGCTTTGGGAACGAATGAAATATTTGGGCTTCTGAAAGAAAAATATGTTCCCTTTCTTTACTCTAAAAGCATAGCGGAGTTTGGAAACGCGGCCGCGGGAGTGCCGAAGATAATTGCGGCTTTTCCGTCTCTGGAAAGGGAGCTTGTCGCTGCACTGCTGGATTCCGAGAAGAGAACTTTTATCCACAAGGGAGAGCCATCCGAGGAATGCCGCAAGGCGGCGGCGGGTAAAGTCTCGGAGGTTTTTATTAAAATATGCGAAAATTCACCCTGTCGCAGTGAAATGGAAGTTTTTGCCCGCAGAAATCTGACGAATACCAGAAGCTCCGCAAGGCGTAAGGCGGAAAAGCTTCTGAAGAAGCTCAAAGGATGATGTATAAAATGGATCCTCTTGAAATAATGAAATCTCAAAAAAGCTACTGTTCCAACCACACTGATATGCCAGTGCATTTACAGGAGAACGCAAAGGCGCTCTGTTGGGAATACAATCAGACTGCCCCCTGGGAAAAGGAAAAGCGGGGAGAGATTCTAAAAAAGCTTTTCGGGACTTGTCATCCGCTGACTTTTATCGAGCCCTCCTTTCGATGTGATTACGGGTTCAATATACATACCCACGGTCTGACAGTAATAAACTATAACTGCGTTATCCTGGACACGTCGCCGGTTTCGATCGGAGCCAATGCGTTTATTGCCCCCGGAGTGTGTATCGCCTGTTCGGGACATTCCGTTGACCCTGCTCAGCGCGGCATGGGAGTAGGCACTTTGGCGCCCATTACAATTGAGGACAATGTCTGGATAGGGGCCAATGCGACTGTCTGCGCAGGGGTCACTATAGGAGAGGGCTCCGTAATAGGAGCGGGTAGCGTCGTTACAAGGGACATACCGTCGGGAGTCGTTGCGGCGGGAAATCCCTGCCGAGTGCTGCGTCCAATCAGCGAAAAGGACAGGCTGGAAGTTTTAAAATTTTAAATATACATAATATTAAGGAGGAATATGTTATGCTTAAACAGGGAGATAAAGCTCCGTCATTCGTTCTGCCCGATAAGGATTCAAATCCCGTGAGCCTCGAAAGTCTCAGGGGAAGGAAGATAGTGCTGTACTTTTACCCCAGGGACAATACCCCAGGCTGTTCGAGACAGGCCCAGGCCTTTGCCGCCGCCAACGCGGAAATTGAAGCTCTGGGAGCGAAGGTGATAGGCGTCAGCAAGGACAGCGAAAAGTCCCACATCAATTTTACGGAAAAATATTCCCTTCCCTTTACTCTGCTTTCGGATAAGGAGCTTGAAGCAATAAAAGCTTACGGAGTATGGCAGGAAAAGAAGATGTACGGAAAGGTTTCCATGGGAGTAGTCCGCACCACTTTCCTAATTGACGAAAACGGGGTTATAGAAAAGGTCTGGGAAAAAGTGAAGCCTGACCTCAACGCCGCACAGGTGCTGGAGTATCTGAAACAATAATGCAATGCTTTAAACTAAAGCGAAGAGATGAGCGTATATGAATATGCATAATGTGAAAAGCTTTAATATGAACATGCAGCAGCTTGCGCAAAAGGAAAATCAAAGACAGCGCAGGCTCAGCTTTCCATATTCATTTTAGAGTAAGTATTTTATTAAAATTATATGGATATAAAGATGCAGGCCTGTTTAAAGCCTGCATCTTTTGTATTTTAGGAGGTTTTACAAATGTTATCAGGAAAGAGAAAAAAAAAGAAAAGGGAAACACAAATCCCGTTATCAGACATTACAATCATTTTAATGAAGATAAAAGACTGCTGAAAAAGAGCAGGCTGCCCGAATATCTCAATACGATGCGGTACATAGAAAAATATCTCTTTAAAGGAGCTGCAATCATTGAGATAGGAGCAGGTACCGGCAGATATTCTCTGGCGCTTGCGGAAATGGGATACGATGTAACCGCAGTGGAGCTTGTGCCCCGCAATGTTGAAATAATGAAGAAAAAGGCAAAGCCTTATTATAATATAGAAATTCGTGAGGGCAACGCCTGTGATATGTCGGCTTTTGCCGATAATACCTTTGATATTGTGCTTCTTCTCGGTCCCATGTATCACCTGTTTACCGAAAGGGATAAGCATCTCGCCTTGGAGGAAGCCATCAGGATAGCAAAAACAGGCGGCGTCATTTTTGCATCCTATGTAAATAACGATACAGCAATTTACAAATTCTTTTATAAGAGAAAAATCCTGCGGTATATGGATATGGGACTGATAGGAGAAGATTTTCACGCAGCGACAAGTCCCAATAAGGTATTTGAGCTGTACCGCAAAGAGGAAATTGATAATCTTATGAGGAATTTCAATGTAGAACGGCTGCATTTTGTAGGGACTGATATGCTTTCATATTTTCACGGGAAAGGCCTTGATAATCTCAGTGACCGTGAGTTTGCAGAGTATATGAAATTCCTCAAAATAATATGTGAGCGGGAGGATTCGGTGGGCTTATCAATTCATATGCTTGATATCTTCAGGAAGAAATGAAACGCTCTACGGTAAACTTTTGATAATTATGGCTTAGATGCATACTATCGCCGTGCCAAAAAATTATCTTAACTGCAAAAAGCATTTGTTAAGCTTACAAATTGTACGCAGAGACAACTAATAACCGAACAAATAAAATGTCCAATATTTTAGGTTACCGTATAACTGATTTGGCAGTCGTTTATAGAATAAGCGGAATCGCCGTTATGTTTTGACAGTTTGCAATGGATGCAATAAATTGCGTAAAGTAACCGAATAATAAAGAGTAAAGCAAGCATATTGATTATGTTAATTTTGCTCACTAAACACCGCATGAATATGAAAATAGGATTTCGCCTAGCTCACAAAACCATAAAAGGAAAACACATGTTGTTTTTATAAGAACAGCATGCGTTTTCAGTCAAAGTTATAAAGTAAAAAGCCGAAACTTATTAGCTTCGGCTTTTTTATGGCGGAGAGTTAGGGATTCGAACCCTAGAGACCTTTCGGTCTACAGCATTTCGAGTTTCTCCGCCGTCTGTTAATTACATGGTTTCTCCTGTCAGTTTCAGTCAGACTTGTACGCCCGCAAACCCGCATGAAATCTGGACTTTTTTAAAAAACCGCCCGAAAATACTGAGAAATCGCGCATCGGTTCCAATCAGCGTTTTTTCCGCTTTTGGAAAGAACTGCGGAAAGAACGGAAAGAACAAAAATCAATAGGCAATACACGGACAGTTCGAATGCCGACAAAGATTATCAAGATATTGAGGTGTATTGTCATGAAAGAAAACGCAATCAATTGGGACGCCGTTCCTGATGTGATCACGAAGGATCAGCTGTATCGCATTTGCCACATCAGCAAATCCACCGCCCTGTACCTGCTCCAAAGCGGGAAAATCCCCTGCGAGTACACGGGCAGGAAAACACGCTGCTACAAAATCAAAAAGGAGGATGTCATTGCCTATCTGGAAAACCGCAAGGTGTTCCCTGAAAGCTACTCCGCTCCGGCGGGCTGGTACAAGGGGGATTATGCTGTTCAGATGGAGGAACAGGTTCCCGAAATCGTGCTGGAGCATTTACGTCTGTATTATACTGAGCTGCTCTCCGACTATCCCGATGTGCTGACCACCCAAACGGTTTCCAAAATCACCGGCTACGGAAAAACCGCCATCAACAACTGGTGCAATCAGGGGCACATCAAGTCTTTCCGGAAAAACAATGTCAACCACATTCCGAAGGTCTATTTGGTGGAGTTCTTTTGCTCCACTTACTTTCGCACCATCACCCGCAAATCACCGTGGCACATCCGTACCCTGCAAGGCTTTGCCAGCTGGCGAAAAATCCGTGACCTGCACACGGCA
>CASDTR010000014.1 GCA_949283785.1 uncultured Oscillospiraceae bacterium | reverse complement strand
AGGTTTGGCACCTCGATGTCGGCTCATCACATCCTGGGGCTGAATTCGGTCCCAAGGGTTCGGCTGTTCGCCGATTAAAGTGGTACGCGAGCTGGGTTCAGAACGTCGTGAGACAGTTCGGTCCCTATCTGTCGTGGGCGCAGGATATTTGAGGAGCGCTGTCCCTAGTACGAGAGGACCGGGATGGACGCACCGCTGGTGCACCGGTTGTCATGCCAATGGCACGGCCGGGCAGCTAAGTGCGGATTGGATAAACGCTGAAAGCATCTAAGCGTGAAGCCATCTCCAAGATAAGATATCCCATAGCATAAGCTAGTAAGACCCCTCAAGGACTAAGAGGTTGATAGGCTGCATGTGTAAGTGCGGTGACGCATTGAGCTTGGCAGTACTAATAGGTCGAGGGCTTGACCATAATGGTTAAGGTTTTCAAAAGAAATCACAAAACTTTATCTTTGTTCAGTTTTCAGGGTGTAAAAATTAAAGCGAAGCTTTCAATGCTTCGCTTTTTTTTTACTTGTCTTTTTTCTTATAATTGTTCATGTTTTTTATCAATGTTTACAATTTTTTAAAGTATTTTGATTGACTTAGAGTTTTAAGTGTTGTATCATTTTATTATGCTTTAAGCGGCATTATCATATACTTTTAATAATAGATTTAAAGGTATAAATTTTTGCTATTTATTAAATATACGTTCAAAGCAGTTGTTCTACGAATAATTTCGTATATTTATTCACCTTTAAGCTTAGCTGATGTTGGCAGCAGCCATTCAATTGCTGTACAATTACATAGAGGAGTGTTGTGTAAGTTATGCTTATGGAACAAAAGATTAAGAGCCAAGCCGCAAAGTTTAAGGCTCTGTGTGATGAGAATCGCCTTAAAATCATAGAACAGCTTCAGGGCGGACAGAAATGTGCCTATGAGCTTCTTGACATTCTTAATATCACGCAGCCCACTCTTTCGCATCACATGAAAATACTGTGTGAAAGCGGTCTTGTTGAAGGGAAAAAGGACGGCAGATGGATGCATTACTCATTAAATGCCGATGAATTCAATTGTCTGACCGGTTATCTTAAACAATTCGGCGCATAAGACGCCTCTATGAAAACCGCCTTGAAGAAAGGGGGTTTTTCATTTTATCAAAATTTTTTGACCAAAAAACCAAATAAAAAGCGCTTCCGATAATTTTGTCGGAAGCGCTGATTTTTGCTGTTTTTTACATTCCCGCAAGAGATGAAAGCATATTGTTCTTCTTCTTTTTCTTCGGCTTGTAAAGAGGAGGATTCTTGAGCTTCTTCTTAGCTCTCTTTCCGGTTGGAGAGGCAAGGTACTTATTTACCGCGATGACCGGATCGGCCAGGAATTTTTCCATATATTCGCTTGCATTGGCGATAAGCTGAGGATCGTTGTCCATTTTTCCTAAAATGGTAACGCAGATGAGGCTCTGAGTCTCGTTGGTGCCGTCGTCAAAGACGGAGTTGAGAATATTGAAGAGCTTCTTCATCTTCTGCTTGTCGTTCTGTCTGATTGTGTCTATTATTACCTTTGTGCCGTACTTGTCAAAAAACTCCTCTGCAAGGAAGCGGTCATAAGTTTCAATGTTTGCACGGTAATAGGGTTTAAGCTCAGGATATGCGCCGCAAAGTCTGTTTGCAAGGCTGTTGGGGTCATATGCCATTGTTCCGCTCTTTGCAGCAGTCTTGGAAACGGGAGGCGGAAGCTTTTTCTTAACCACAGCCTGTTTTGTTCCGAAAACTCCTGTAAGGGTGTCAACAGCTTCGTTGGTGATATATTTAATGTCGGATTCATCGGCGGCTTCGCTGTCAAAATAAGTTGAGGAAAGTGTCTTAAAATCGGAATCCTCCACTTCCTCGGGAAGTGTGTTAGCGAACATTATATTTACGAGTTTTTCGCTGCGCTCGATTTTAACGACTCCTTTTTTTCCCTCGTAAACTATACGATCTTTATCGTTTTCACTGAAAAGAGGAAGCTCGTTTGACTTAACTCCCGCGGGGAAAACCGCTTTAAAGTCGTTCTCAGCCATAAGGGATTCCAGTCCCTTGTAAACTGCGGAAAATAATTTTGAAACCTCTGTCATTATGGCATCTCCTTGTTTTTTCTATCTTAAAAATATAAGAACGTACAATATGGCAGTATACAATTTACATTATATCACAGCTTCATTGGAAAAGAAAGCCCTATAAGAAAAATTAACATTTTAAAATGCCCTAAACGCATTTTAAACAGGGACAAATCAATGTGCAGTGAGATTTTTCATCATTATAAGACATGGTTTTTTTTCGTCCCACATTTCGGTTAATGTGATAAGCGGTTCAAAGCCAACATTTGTATAGAATTTTCTTGTTTCGGCATATTCCTCTGAATCCGCTTTATCGCTTAAAGTTTTAACTATAATATGTTTATACCCCATTTCTTCAAAATGCTTTTCCATTAAGTAATAAAGCTTTTTTCCAATGCCTTTGTGCTGATATTCGGGAGCTGCTCCGCATACATAAATTTCTGCTGTATGTCCGTAATGTGTTTGTGCTGCCAAAAATCCCATGCAGATGTTTTTCTCATTTAATGCAGCCCAAAATTGAAGCTCTCTGACTTTTTTGGCGTATTCTTTTACGGCTTTTTTATCCGAAAACCATTGCGGGAGTTTATTCAGTATGTCCAATGTAAAATCCGATTTTTGATTTGGATCATTTATTTCGGTAAATTTGATGTTTTCCACAGTTATCCCTCCGTTTTAAGTGTCCATAGTGATTTTATCATATTGCGAAAGGTTTGGATAAGAACTTTGAATAAAAATGCGGCGATTATTATTTATAGGCAAAATTAAGGCGTGATAAGGATTATATTAATCCCATTAAACAATTGCGCATAAAGGGTGTATGTGGTATTATATATTAATATGGCAGAAGTGCCGTTTAACAGCGAAAATGGTATGCCTCTTACAATAAATGAAGAAAGGAAGCGGAAGCTCTCGGGCGTATTAAGGTCGGGTAAGCTTTCGCAGGGCGGTTAAGATGAAAAAAGCACTTGTAATTTTCGGCGGTGTATCCAGCGAACATTCAATTTCTCTTATGTCTGCCGAATCAATTCTTAAAAACATACCCACCGATAAATACGAAGTAATCAAAATGGGTATCACCTCAGACGGACGCTGGTATCTTTTTAACGGGGACAATTCACTTCTCAAGGATGACAAATGGGCCTCGCCCGAATACTGCACCCCCGCTTTTGTCTCACCCGACGCCTCCGTTCACGGAATAGTGGTCCTCAATGACGGAAAATATGAGGAAATATATATAGACGTGGCCTTTCCCGTCCTTCACGGAAAGAACGGTGAGGACGGTACGATTCAGGGACTTTTCACCATGGCGGGCATTCCCTTTGTGGGTTGCTCCTGCGCTTCTTCGGCGGTGTGCATGGATAAGGCCTTTACAAACGCCCTTGCAGACGCTGCGGGAATCGACCAGGCAAAATGGGCCGCGGCAAACAAAAGGGATTATGAGCTGCATCCCCTGTGCATAATCGAAAGAGCCGAGGAAAAGCTGGGTTATCCGATTTTTGTAAAACCTGCAAACGCGGGCTCCTCCGTCGGAGTCGGCAAGGCCGATAACCGCGACGAGCTCTTCGCCGCCATGGAAAATGCCTTTAAAGAGGATGAAAAGATAGTCCTTGAAGAGGCGGTAGTGGGCAGGGAGGTCGAGTGCGCAGTTCTCGGCAACGAAGACCCCATAGCCTCCGATATAGGCGAAATCGTGGCATGCAACGAGTTTTACGATTTTGACGCCAAATATGTGGCGGACAGCGAGCTTCACATTCCCGCACAGCTCCCCAAGGAGAAGCGGGACGAGGTCAGAGAGGCTGCCGTAAAAGCCTATAAGGCTCTGGGATGCTCGGGTCTTGCAAGAGTTGACTTCTTTGTAAGAGAGAGCGACGGCAAGGTCATGCTCAACGAGCCCAACACCATTCCGGGATTCACTTCAATCAGCATGTATCCTAAGCTCTTTGACGCTGCGGGAATCCCCTATCCGGAGCTTCTCGACAGGCTCATGTGCCTTGCTGTGGAAAAATGGGAGAAATAAAAAGGGTCGGTGACCATGAAAAAGGAAGTAATAATTGATATTAACGCCTTTGCGGGGGACGAGGAAGAGACCATAACCGTAACAACCGACGGCTTTTTCGAGGGAGACGGCGAAAACTTCACTCTTTCCTATTCTGAGGGCGGAGAGCTAAAGGGAAGCGAAACCACCTTGCAGGTTGAAAACGGCGGAGAATCCGTTAAAATGACAAGGCGTGGAGAATACACCTCACAGCTTTTCCTGGAAAATAAAAAACGCCATATGTGCATTTACTCTACCCCTTACGGACAGATGCAGATGGCGATTTATACAAACTATATTATATCCGATGTAACCGAAAAAGGCGGAAGCCTTGAAATGGATTACATTATAGATTTCGGTAATCAGATAACGGAAAATCACATGATGATAAAAATACGGGAGGCGTAATGATGTCAAAAATAGTTAAGGAAACTGAAAATTCAATAAAGACAGCGGTTGCCGAGGCTATAAAGGCGGCAATAGAGAAAGGTCAGCTCCCTGAGGGAGAAATCCCCGAGGTAAACGTAGAGGTCCCCGCAGACAGGGCAAACGGAGATTTCTCTACCAATGCTGCAATGATTTCCGCGAGGGCATTCCGCTGTGCTCCTAAAAAGATTGCCGACGCAATCAAGGAAAATATTTCCCTTAAAGGCACATATCTTGAAAAATGCGAAACAGCAGGTCCCGGCTTTATTAACTTCTATCTTAAAGACAGCTATTACGGAGCCATCCTCCGTGACGTTAAGGAGTGCGGCTCCGACTATGGCCGTTCCGATTACGGCAAGGGCGAAAAGGTAATGCTTGAGTTCGTCTCAGCAAACCCCACGGGACCCATGCATATGGGTAATGCCCGCGGCGGAGCTTTAGGCGACTGCCTTGCAGCTGTTATGGAGAGAGCGGGATACAATGTAAGCCGCGAGTTTTATATTAACGACGCAGGCAATCAGATTGAAAAATTCGCCTCATCTCTCGATGTCCGTTACCGTCAGCTTTTTGTAAGCGAAGAGAACGCCCCCCTCCCCGAGGATTGCTATCAGGGACTTGACATCAAAGAGCTTGCAGAGGAATTCAGGGAGATAAACGGCGATAAGTATATGGATGCTTCAGAGGAGGAGCGCAAAAAAGCCCTTGTGGACTTTGCCCTTCCCAAGAATATCGCAGCAATGAAAGCCACAATGGCAAAGTACAGAATCGAATATGATAAGTGGTTCCATGAAAGCACCCTCCATGAGAGCGGAGAGGTAATGGAAATCGTAGAAATTCTCAGAAAAAACGGTCTCACCTATGAAAAGGACGGCGCCGTCTGGTACAAGAATAAAGAGGTCAGCGAAAAGAGACTTCTTGCCGAGGGCAAAACTCAGGAGGAGATTGACCGCCTTGAGCTCAAAGACGATGTGCTCATCCGTGCCAACGGCAACCCCACATATTTTGCCGCCGATATAGCCTATCACCGCAACAAGCTTGTCACAAGAGGATTTGATAAGGCAATCGACATCTGGGGCGCGGACCACCACGGCCACGTTGCCCGTATGAAGGGAGCCCTTGAGTCAATCGGCATCGACCCCTCGAGACTCGATATTATCCTTATGCAGCTTGTGCGCCTTATGAAGGACGGACAGGTTGTGAGGATGTCAAAGAGGACGGGTAAATCCATAACCCTTACGGACCTTCTTGAGGAAATCCCCGTGGACGCGGTGCGTTTCCTCTTCAATATGCGCGAGGCGGGCTCACAGATGGATTTCGATTTGGGACTTGCCGTTGAGACAAGCTCACAGAATCCCGTTTACTACTGCCAGTACGCCCACGCCCGTATTTGCAGCATACTTAAAAAATCGGCCGCTCAGGGAATAGAGCTCCGTGACGTAACCGACGAGGAGCTTCTTCTTCTCTCAGCTCCCGAAGAGCGTGAGCTTATCCGTCACCTTGCCGCCCTTACGGATGAAATTGTCCTTTCGGCGAAGAACTACGACCCCGCAAGAATCACGCGCTACGTTATAGAGCTTGCCACGCTTTTCCACAAGTTTTACAACAGCTGCCGCGTCACCTGCGAGGACGAATCCCTCATGCAGGCAAGGCTTTTCTTGTGCGTGTGCGTAAGGGATACAATCCGCAACATTCTCGAAATGTTCCGCATTACCGTTCCCGAATCAATGTAATAAATAAAAAGCAATATATATAGAAATGGTGGTTTGAAAGATGGAGTATACTTTTTCAGACAGAATTGCGGCCTTGCAGCCTTCCGCAATCCGTGAGATTTTAAAGGCTACCGCAGACCCGGAAATCGTGCCTTTCGCCGCGGGCAATCCCGCACCCGACGCATTCCCCGTAGACGCGGTCCGTGAGATAACTGCGGACATTATGGCAAACGATCCCATAACAGCTCTTCAGTATGGTGTAACCGAGGGCTATGAGCCCCTTAAAAAGACAATCACCGCCTACATGAAGAAAAAGCACAACGTGGGCAGGGATTTTGACAGCATCGTCATCACCTCGGGAGCCCAGCAGATAATGGACCTTGCAACAAAGGTACTTGTAAACGAGGGAGATACTGTTATCTGTGAAGCGCCCTCATTTATCGGTTCTCTCAACTGCTTCAGAGCATATAACGCAGTTCTTGCGGGAGTTCCCGTTGAAGCGGACGGAATGGACACCGAAAAGCTCGAAGAGGTCCTTAAAACCGCGAAGAACGCGAGATTTATCTATACAATCCCCAATTTCCAGAACCCGTCGGGAGCTACAATGTCCCTTGAAAAGAGAAAGGAAGTCTACCGTCTTGCCAAAAAGTACGGCGTGCTTATCCTCGAGGACAACCCCTACGGAGATCTGAGAGTGAGCGGAGAATACATTCCGCCCATTAAGAGCTTTGACGAGGACGGCATAGTAATTTATGCGGGCTCATTCTCAAAGATTCTCTCTCCCGGTATGCGCGTGGGCTACGTCATCGCTCCCGCAGAGCTTATGGCGAAGATGACCGTGGGCAAGCAGACAAGCGACGTTCACACCACCATGCTTTGCCAGATGATAGTTGAGCGCTGGATGAACAACTACGATTTTGAGGGACACATTCAGAAAATCTGCGATATTTACAGAAAGAAGCTTGACCTTATGTGCTCGCTTCTTGACAGTGAGCTGGGCGATTTCGTAACATACAACAAGCCCGAAGGCGGACTTTTCATCTGGTGCAGGCTGCCCGAAAAGGTTGATATGATGGATTTCTGCCGCAAGGCTGTTGAGCAGAAGGTGGCCGTTGTGCCCGGTTCTGCGTTTATGGTTGATGAAAGCGCAAAGACCGACTGCTTCCGCATCAACTTCTCAACGCCCACTGACGAAAAGATCGTCGAGGGCATGAAGCGTCTTTCAAAGGCCGCCGATTTTTACAGATAAGGGAGAGGAAACAAGTGGAAAACAATGTACAGCCCAAGGAGCGTGTATTGAGCGCCATTCAGCCTACGGGAATGCCCACTCTCGGAAACTATCTGGGCGCCCTTAAAAACTGGAAAAACATGAGTGAGGACTACGACTGCCTTTTCGGCGTCGCCGACCTCCATTCCATAACCGTCAGGACAACTCCCGCCGATTTAAGGCGCAGGACAATTGAGATGTACGCCATGCTCATGGCCATAGGCCTTGATCCTGAAAAGAATATACTTTTTGTCCAGAGCCATGTGCCCGCCCACTCACAGCTGGGCTGGATTCTCAACTGCTATACTCAGTTCGGCGAGGCTTCGAGAATGACACAGTTTAAGGATAAATCCGCAAAGCACGCCGATAACGTAAACGTGGGACTTTTTGCATATCCCACCCTTATGGCGGCGGACATCCTTCTCTATCAGACCGACTATGTGCCCATCGGAGAAGATCAGAAACAGCACCTTGAGCTTGCGAGAAACGTGGCCGAGAGATTCAACGGCCTTTACAGCGAGACCTTCAAGGTTCCGAAGCCCTTCATAGGCAAGGTGGGGGCGAGGATAAAGTCCCTTCAGGAGCCCGAAAAGAAGATGAGCAAATCCGACACCAACGCCAAGGGATACATCTCCCTTGCCGATTCCCCCGACGTTATCGCCAAGAAGATAAAGTCGGCCGTCACTGATTCCGAAGGCTGCGTCCGCTTTGCCGAGGGCAAGGACGGCATCAACAACCTTATGGGAATTTACTCCTGCTGCACCGGCAAGACCTTTGAGGAGATCGAGGCCGAGTTCGCAGGAAAGGGCTACGGCGATTTTAAGGGAGCCGTGGCTGAGGCTGTTGTTGAAGAGCTTCGTCCCGTTCAGGAGGAGTTTGCCCGTCTTATGGGAGACAAGGCGTATCTTGAAAAGTGCGCCAAAGAGGGAGCTGAAAAAGCCTCTCGTATAGCTTACAAGACCCTTTCAAAGGTAATGCGCAAGGTCGGTTTCTGGCAGGCAGGCTAAGCCTGCACGTAAGTCGCACACCGAGCGTCGGCAATGAACGGCTGTAAGCGCCTGCGGGCAGAGTGACGCCGTACCCAAACCACAGCAAGCTGAGCCCACATCCAAGCCGCACGCCGAGCGTCGGCAATGAACGGCTGTAAGCGCCTGCGGGCAGAGTGACGCCGTACCCAAACCACAGCAAGCTGAGCCCACATCCAAGCCGCACGCCGAGCGTCGGCAATGAACGACTGTAAGTGCCTGCGGGCAGCGTGACGCTGCACATATTTTATATGTCTGACGCAGGAACCTAACAGCAGCTTTCCGCAAAATCAAACTTAAAATAAATAAGTAAATCCGTATGCCTCGATAAAAAATCAAAGCATACGGATTTTTCTTTATCCTATTACAATCATTCCCCGAATTTTTCCGCAAAAATTCTGTCGGCCTGAGAAAGCTTTTCGCAGTATTCCCGATATGAAGGGCTGAGGGTTTTGACTGCCGGAATAAAAATATCGTAATATCCGTTTTCGCAGCTGATTTTCCGAAAGAATTCATTGAGCCTGAAGGCGGGGGAATTCTTATACTCCTGAGTTTCTTTGAATTTCATATACAGTTCTATGCTTTCGCGGTTTTCCTCAAGATATTTTTGCGGGTTTTCCGCTGTTTTGCGGAGATTTTCCGACATCCGCTCCGTAAGGCTGTCGTCTGCCTCCTTTGTTATTTCACTGAGAAATTCCCGCAGCTCATGGGGTATATCAATTGTCAGATTATCCAAAAAGAAAACTATTGTGTCAAAAGCCTCCTGCTGTTCGGTAGTGGTCACGGGGTCGTTTAAAAACGGGGCAAAGTGAACGATGAGATAGCGGCCTAAAAATCCGGGGAAGCAGTTGAGCAGACGTGTAAGCACCGAATATTTTTTCTTGAGCTTTTCCGTTTCTTCACTGGTTTTTTCCCAGTCGCCTTCGCTTATGAGCCTTTTGAGGAGCCTTTCTCTTTCTTTGATCGCTTCGGCTTCTAGGGATTTTTTCTCGGCGATTCTCTGAATTTCAGCTCCGCTCTCCCCCGCCAGAAATACCTTTATTTCCGCTGCCGATAGTCCGAGATTTCGCAGGACGGATATTTTTTTAAGTCTTTTCATGTCCTCGTCGGAAAAAACTCGGTATCCGTTTTCTGAAATCTCAGGATTTATCAGTCCGCATTCATCATAATACTCTACGGCCTTTTTTGTAAGTCGTGTTTTTTTTGCCGCTTCGCCTATGAGCATTTAAGTCACCTCTCTGCCCTAATTGTAATCCATACCCCAAGGTGACGGTCAATAGTTTTTTTGGTTTTTTCACCGTTTTTTGCCTCCGACAAAGCGTAAAAGGATACAAAAAACCGCAGACGGCTTATATGCCCATCAGCGGTTTTATATTTAAAATTAAGTACATATTATTCAGAATCCGGGGGAGTAATTCCCACAGACCTGACGCCGTAATATTCAGCGATCCAGAGATTGAACCACTGCTCACGGTCACTTGTAAGATTAGCTGTACCGTAGAGGGCGTTGTGCTCATTGGAAGGCCGTTCATGGGGAGTTACGGTGACGTCCTGAATTCCTATGGCCTTCTGCTGCTGAATTTGTTTTATTTCCGTCTGTACTTCATAGTAGGTCGTGACCGTGCTTCTTGCCGTCGAGGCATAGGAAAGGATAAATGCGGCGGCGAAAGCGCATACTCCCACGTATTTTGCGGATTTAGAAAACGTCAGGGTCTTCATAAACAGTCCGCATATTATTATGATATAAAATATGGAAAGCAGCCATGAGCGTCTGTAAATGCTGGATGTAGCCGCAAGGACGATTATATTTGCCGCGCCGCAGAGAAAGAATATTAAAGAGGCAGAGAGCTCGTCTTTATATTGTTTGAAGTTCTCCTTATTTGAAACGCAGAACAATGCTATGAGCACGGCGAGGCACAGCAGCGGGAGCCACATTAATTTTTCTGTATATCCGCCTATTGTGTCGAATCGTGAAAGGAGAAGCTCAGCCGTTATCTTGATTTTCCCGCCTCTCTCCGCGTTGCCGGGAGCTGCTATGAGGAAAATTAATCCGGCTCCCGCCGAAATAATACCTGCAATGCTCCACAGCGGAACGCGCTTTTTTCTGATTATATTGAGTCCCACGAACATGGCGGCTGTAAGTGCGGCGGCGCCTCCCGCGTTTTCGTTTGTGCATCCCGAGATAAAGCCGAAGGGGATTATTGCAGCCGCTGACAGAATGCCGACAAGCGGGGAGAGCTTTTTCTCAAGGCAATAGCGGTATGGCAGCAGGAAAGCTAAAATGAGCGTAGCCATCCAGATATAGTTGCAGGCGCCGGAGACCCACATTACCGATATGCCGAATTGAGGGATCAGGAACCACATTGCAAAGTAGATTACCATGAGCCGCAGAGGACTGTGCTTTTTAAAGTCTTTTTCTATATGGAAGTAAATCAGAATACCGCAGACAACAAAAATTATGGAATTGAATAGGTTAAAGACCCATTTGTCGAAGAGCATGAAAAACTGTACGATGCTGTGAGCCACAACTCTTCCGCCCCAGATATTATAGTGGTTTGCCATGGAGGCAGGGATATCGCCTATTCCCGATAAAAGCCTTGTTGTCTCTGTGGGAAGGGTGCTTTCATAGAAAAAGTGATAGGAGTAGTCGTCTGACGTATATGGAGTAAAGGTGTTCAGAATGAACATCAGAAGAAAGACAGCAGCGGCGGCAAATAAAATCAGTAATTTTCGGTTTTCCTGTTTGCTTTTGGCTGATATACTTTTAGTTTTCATATTAAAACCCTCTAAGAATATATGTGTAAAAAGTATATCATGGATAATATACCATGTCAATTTATAGAAGTATGAGTCGGATTTGCTTAATTCAGTGCATCAAGGAAAAAATAGCTTACCTTTCCTTTAGTTTCTCTGATTACAGGAGAATCGGTAAAGCTATCGTAGAAAATTCCGAAATCGCCTTCATAGTCCTCCTTCCACGGCTTGTTTTTGCCGCAGTAATGGACAATGCTTGTATTTTTTCTCACCCAAGAAAAGTCGATGCGGTTCGATACGGAATGAGTGCGGTTATAGAGCTTAAAGAAATTTTCGTCAAGGTTATATTGAAGGGCGCTGAAATAAACGATTTTTTTACTGTACATTCCGTTTATAAGATCCTGGTCTGCAAAGTAGAGCTTATCGCCGTGTCTGTCGATGTATTTAAGTATTTCTCCGATATTGTATTCCCGTCGTATGTTTACGGGGTTCATCAGCAGCACTCCAGAGTTTATGTACTGTGAATTTCTGCACATTTTAAGTCGTATGCGGTTTACAAACTGCGATACGGGAATGCCGTGGCTGGCTCCGGCAAAGCAGTTTTTACTTAAATCGATGTTATAAAGTCCGTCTATTTTGCCGATTATAGTTATATCCGGGTCAAGGTAGAGTATTTTATCAATGTCTTCGGGGAGATACCAGGGGGCGAAAATTCTGAAATAGGCCTCCTTTGTAAGATGCCTTAAAACAGGGAAGTCTCCTCCGAAATCGTCGGGAAGCTTTATGGGAATAACTTTCGCCCTCCTGTTTTTAAGGAAATCGGAAACGGAGGAAATTTCCTCATCTGTAAGTGAAGAATGAAAAATATATATGTTGAAGGAATCATCGGGATTTGAGAAAGTGAGGGAACGAAGCATGACCTTTAAGGGAGGAATGTAACCGGAATCGAGACATACAAGAATATTCATTTCCATTTTAGAAATCTCCTTTTTAATTTATGGGCACATTATATGTTTCAGCTGTTACCGTTTTTTGAAATAATTGTTTCAATCTGCATATTTAATTGTTACAAAACGGTTAAATAACTGTATCGCTGTCGTAATAAATTGAAAACGTAAAATATATGTGCTATTATTTGGGAAAAGGAGGGTTTTTGATGAGAATTATAGATATATCCAAGAATATATTTGAAGCGGAGGTCTATCCGGGGGATCCTGCTCCCGTAGCTGAGAAGCTCAGCCGTCTCGAGTTGGGGGATGAATGTAATCTTACCGCCGTATATGCGTGCCTCCACAATGGAACTCACTGTGACGCGCCTCTCCATTTTATTGAGGAAGGAGCGTGCATCGGGGATTTGGATATATCAATTTTCTTAGGTCCCTGTACGGTAATAGAAGCAGGTTCGGTCATAACAGGAGAAATCATAGATAAATATCTGCCCTACGGCTGTGAGCGGGTGCTCTTTAAGACGGGTGGAGGCTTTATACATGAGAGCGCGGCATCTGAGATGGCTTTAAGAGGGGTAAAGCTTATGGGAATTGACAGCTTTTCAGTGGACCCCCAGGGTGATTACGAGCCGCTGGCCCATCGTGCTCTCATGAGCGCGGGAACTGTGATACTGGAGGGACTGAATCTTTCCAAAGCGGAGCCGGGCGAATATTTTCTTGTAGCGCCTCCTGTTAATACGGGTACTCTTGAGGCGGCTCCCGTAAGGGCGTTACTGGTTTCCGATTACATATTTTGGGGCAGAAAAATCTGAGTTTTCATAAGTGTTGCCAAAAATAATAAAATATTGTATAATACAACAGAAAATTGCGGTTTTTCGCTATGCGGATAAACTTTTGCAGTCGCTTTTTGTGCGGCATGGATTTATTGTTGTGCGCTTTCTTTTATGAAGGGTCGGCGTGTGCAGAGTCCGCCTAAATAAAAACACAGGTGATATAAATGAAAAGACTTTTTGATATAGTTTTCAGTATTCTTGCCATTGCCGTTTTAGGTATACCTATGGCTGTAATAGCTGTTATAATTATGGCTACGGACGGCAGACCCGTGGTATTCAGACAGGACAGAGTCGGATTAGGCAATAAGACTTTCAAAATAAGAAAGTTCCGCTCAATGAAGGTAGGCACCAAAAACGTCGCCACAAAGGATCTTAAAAACTCCGATGACTGCATCACTCCCATAGGTAAGGTGCTCAGAAAGACCAGCCTTGACGAGCTTCCCCAGCTTCTTAATATTCTTGAGGGAACAATGAGCTTTGTGGGTCCCAGACCTCTTATTCCTCAGGAGGAGCACATAAGAAAAATGCGTGCGGAAAAAAATGTGTATTCCGTAAGGCCCGGAGTTACAGGTCTGGCTCAGGTAAACGGCAGGGATATGATTAGCGAAGAGCAGAAGGTAAACTGGGATGCGGAATATGTTCAGAATAAGAGTATGCTTTTAGACATAAAAATCCTCTTTAAAACAGTCGCAGTGGTCTTTTCGGGAAAAGGATTTGCGGAGGGTGGCGACCTGAACAGGAACAGCAAAAAGAAAGAAAATGAAAAAGAATAAGGGTTGTTTACTGAGGAGCCGATAAGTCGGCTCTTTATTTTTTTCAAAATTATCGGGCTTTTTTCTTTGCAGCTGAGGAAAAAGAAGGGAAAAAGTATATAATATTGAATTGAGATAAAAATTAAAGTAATATATCCTTAGTGCGGCGATCTTTCGCTTTGGGAAGGGTGATTAAATTTGAGAAAAAGCGGCGTATTGATGCATATTTCCTCTCTGCCTTCGGAGTTCGGCATCGGGACTCTCGGCAAAGAGGCATATAAGTTTGTGGATTTTCTTAAAAGTTCGGGTCAGTCCCTGTGGCAGATACTGCCTCTTTGCCCCGGCGGCAAAGGTAATTCCCCTTATATGAGCTTTTCAAATTTTGCGGGCAACAGCCTTTTTATAGATTTGAGGCTTTTGTGCGAGCAGGGCCTTTTAACTGCGGAAGAAGCGGAGAGTTGCGATTTCGGAAAAGAAGAAACACGTGTGGATTTTGAAAAATTGACGGCGGGAAGGGAAAAGCTTTTGTCCCTTGCGGCAAAAAGGTTTTTCGCAAAAATTCCCGATGATTATGAAGCTTTCTGCCGTGAAAACGATTTTTGGCTTCGGGATTTTGCACTTTTTATGGCCCTTAAAGAAAGTTTCGGCGGTGCCGAGTGGAGCGAATGGGACGAGCCCATAAAGCTCAGGGACGAGAAAGCGATGGCCGCGGCCGAGGAAGCTCTCAAAGAAAAGGTGAACCGCTATAAGGCTGAGCAGTATCTTTTTTATTCCCAGTGGTACACACTTAAAAGGTACGCCAATGAAAACGGCATAGAGATAATGGGAGATATTCCCTTTTATGTGGCCTATGACAGCGCCG
The DNA here is from genome assembly GCA_949283785.1 of uncultured Oscillospiraceae bacterium. GTDB lineage: Bacteria > Bacillota > Clostridia > Oscillospirales > Acutalibacteraceae > UMGS263. Next base: position 15,482 of record CASDTR010000014.1, on the reverse strand, counting down.
ACGTCTGGGCCTCACCGAAGGATTTTCTTCTTGATGAGTCCTACGCTCCCCGAGTCGTGGCGGGATGTCCTCCCGACGCATTTTCCGAGGACGGCCAGCTCTGGGGAAATCCCGTTTACGACTGGCAAAAGATGAAGGATGACGGATATTCTTGGTGGAGCCGACGTCTTTCTCACGCCTTCACCGTGTGCGACAGGGTGCGCATTGACCATTTCAGAGGCTTCGAGTCCTATTACTGCATTCCCGCCGACGCCGAAACCGCAAAAAGCGGAAAATGGGAGAAGGGTCCGGGAAACGAGTTTTTCGCCGTTATGAAGAAAAAGCTGGGTCCTCTGCCCGTCATAGCCGAGGATTTGGGAATGCTCACGGACGACGTGCGGAAAATGCTGAAGAAAACAGGCTTTCCGGGAATGAAGATTCTGGAGTTTGCCTTTGACGCCGAGGACAGCAGCTCCTATCTTCCCCATAATCACATAAAGAACTGCGTAGTTTATACGGGCACCCACGACAACAACACGGCTCTGGGATGGCTCGATTCCCAGAATAAAAAAGACAGGGCCTTTGCGAAAAGATATTTGCGCCTGAATGCGCGTGAAGGCTGTAATTGGGGCATAATAAAGGCGGCTATGATGAGCGTAGCCGATACGGTCATCATTCCCATGCAGGACTTTTTGGGCCTTGGCAGCGAGGGAAGGATGAACGTTCCGGGGATTGCCGAAGGAAACTGGGAATGGCGAATGGAAAAGGGAGCCGCCGATGAAAAGCTGTGCAAAAAAATCAGAGGCATAACCGAAACATACAGAAGGCTTCCCGCCGAAAAGAAGGGAAAGAGACAGAAAAAGCTATGATCCAGCCTAATATCGAAAGGATTGATCTTATGTCAAAAACCTTTGAAAGCATGAGCATTTTTTCACGCAGTATGTACCGGAAGGAGATTTCCGCTCTTTCTCCCGAGGAGCTCCATTTTGTCACGGGAGCGGCGGTCATGGAGAATATTGCCGACATCTGGAACGAAAGCCGCAAAAAGCACCGTGAAGGCCGCAGGGCGTGTTATCTTTCCGCCGAATTTTTAACGGGCAGGGCTATATACAACAATCTTCTCTGCTCGGGATTAGCTTCCGAGGCAAAGGCGTTTTTTGAGGACAAGGGTCTCGATTTCGGAGCCTTTGAGGAAATTGAGGACGCCGCCCTGGGCAACGGAGGTCTCGGCCGTCTTGCCGCCTGTTTCCTCGACAGCGCAGCGTCGATGGGCCTGCCTCTCGACGGCTACGGAATAAGATACAGGTACGGATTGTTTAAGCAGAAAACAGAGAAGGGCTTTCAGAAGGAAGAGCCCGACGACTGGTCGAGGTTCGGTGACCCCTGGTCGGTGCGCTGCGAGGAAGAATCGGTCATTGTGGAGTTCGGCGGAGGGGAGAAGGTAAAGGCGGTTCCCTACGATATGCCCATAATATGATACGGCGGTCACCATATTTCCACCCTGCGCCTTTGGCAGTGTGAAAGCGTGGAGCCCTTTGATTTTGATAAATTTTCGTCGGGCAGACACAATTCCTCTCTCAAATATAAAAACAGAGCCGAGGACGTATCCCGAGTGCTGTACCCCGGGGACGAGACTGTCAGCGGCAAGCTGCTGCGTCTGAGGCAGGAATATTTCTTTTCCAACGCGTCCCTTAAAGATATAATCCGCACCTTCAAAAAGGAACACGGCGAAAATCTCACTCAGATGGGAGATTATACCGCCGTACAGCTTAACGATACGCATCCCGCCCTTTCGGTTCCCGAGCTTGTGCGCATACTCACCGAGGAAGAGGGGCTTTACTTTGACGAAGCTCTCCTGACGGCCCGCGACGTTTTCGGCTACACGAACCACACCATTATGCAGGAGGCTCTTGAAAAATGGGATATGAAGCTCCTCAGAGCCGTGTGTCCCGAAACGGCGAAAATAATCACTCTTATAAACCGCCGCTTAAAGCAGAAGCTCAGAGATATGGGTGAGGCAAGAGGCGATATGCATATCATTCAGGGTACTCAGGTCCATATGGCAAATCTTTCCGCCTACGGCTCCGGACATATTAACGGAGTGGCCAAGATACACACGGAGATATTAAAGGAGCGGGTTTTAAAGGACTGGTACGAGCTGTATCCCGAAAAATTTCTCAATGTCACAAACGGCATAACTCCCAGAAGGTGGATGGCTCTTGCGAATCCCAAGCTGAGCGGGCTTATAACGGAGCTTTTGGGCAGCGATTTATGGAAAACCGACCTTACCTCTCTGGAGGGCCTTAAAAAGTACGCTGATGATGACGCCGTTCTTGAAAGGTTCATGGAAATCAAGGCTGGAAATAAAAAAAGCCTTTGCGAATATGTGAAAAAACGCAGCGGCATAAAGATAAATCCCGATACGGTTTTTGACGTTCAGATAAAGCGCCTCCATGAATACAAACGCCAGCTGCTTAATATACTCACGGTTCTGGAGATATATTTTGAGCTGAAAGAGGGCTCCATTGAACGATTTAATCCCACCACCGTGATTTTTGCGGGCAAGGCTGCGCCGAGTTATTTCAGGGCAAAAGGAGTCATAAAGCTCATAAACGAGGTGGCGGAGCTTATAGATCGGGACTCCGATATGAAGGGCATACTGAAAGTGGTATTTCTGCCCGATTACAACGTTTCCTATGCTGAAAAAATAGTTGCCGCCGCCGATGTATCACAGCAGATTTCCACTGCGGGAACCGAGGCCAGCGGTACGGGAAACATGAAGCTTGCCCTTAACGGGGCCGTGACCTTCGGCACCATGGACGGAGCCAATATAGAAATTGTCGAAAAGGCGGGCAGTGAGAACAACTATATTTTCGGAGCCGCCGCCGAGGAAATAGAGGAGATCTATGAAAGCTATGACCCGTGTGAGCTTATGGAAAAGGATCCCAAAATAAACAGATGCATGAAAGCCCTTATAGACGGTACTCTCGATGACGGCGGTACGGGAATGTTCCGCGAGCTTTACGATTCCCTGACAATAGGCGCATCTTGGCACAGGCCCGACCACTACTTCGTCCTGCACGATTTTGAAAGCTGCCTTGAAACGCGTCTGCGCCTGAACGGGGACACCTTCTATAAAAAGGTCTTTGCGAGGAAATGCTGGCTGAATATGTGCTCCTGCGGAGATTTTTCCTCTGACCGCGCCGTTGCGGAATATGCGGAAAAGGTCTGAAAAATAGAAAAAGTATAATCTTAAAACCGAAACATCAGTTTTATGCTTAGGTTGCGGGCAGATCTAAGGCTTCAGGGCTGCTTGAAATCAAGAGTCCGTCGCTGTTTGACATCTGAGCCGCTGCGGGACTTTGTCCATAGGTATTAATGGTAAAATGTTGTAAGAAAGGTTCTTTGGCCGGCAGAATTTTCTGAAAAAGATGATTTCAGTGCAATAGATTAAGAAAAATGATTTGTATAACAGAATGCCTAAGGGGCACGGAAAAATTTCCGTGCCCCTTAGGCATGTACCATATCCATAAGGAGGTTAAAAGTCAAAAATTTTTATGGGGCCGAGCGCTTAACATTCACTTTTCCGCGGAGCTTCTTTATCTCCGGGTAAAATTCCGAAAAGTATCTTATCGAGAAAATACATAGAATAATCGTATACGCTGTCTCCTGTCAGAGAAGGGATGCTTTCTCGGCTGAGTACGCCTTCGGCTTCATAGGCCGACATAAATGCCATATGGAAGCCCGGTGACAGTTCAAAGGCATCGATGTTCAGAGAAAAAGCGGATGAGATTTCCTTCATGAGAGAGGTAAATTTTTTTTGATGGTAATTTGTTATTTCCATAACCTTATCTCTTATTGCAGGCTGCTGTGAAGAGTGTATGGTATATATTATGTAAAGAAGAAAAACTATGTTTCTCGAATACTTTTTGATAGCAAAAGAAAAGCTTGATAAGGTTTTCTTTGAAAGATAGAGTTTTATCAAATTCAAACATATCGAAAAATTCATTTACAATTGAGTAGGCGTGAGTGCAGCAGGCTGTAAACAGATCTTCCTTATCGTTAAAGTAGTAATAAAATTTGCCCTTTGAAATGCCGCACATTTTGCATATCTCGTTTATGGAGGTTTCCTCATAGCCGTAAATAGTGAAAATGCTCGAGGCAGCTCCACAATTTCATTTATGTTTTCCTGTGAATTCATTAAAAGTCCTCCGTATAATATCAGATTCCCTAACGATTGTTTATATTTTAACATGCTAAACGTGGCCTGTAAACTGCAATATTTATGTATTTGGCAGCAAAATTCATATATATGTAAAAAATATAGCTATAAAATAGTAATAAACGACGAAACATATTTGCCAATAAGAAAAATAAAAATCCGCTCTTTTAACTTTGCAAAGAAAAAAGGCTTTTTGTAAAGGCGGATAATTAATAAAAATAATATTACAGTGTTTCTGTTGAATGCTGCGCAGGAAGTGCGCAGACGAAAAGCTGTGTTAAGTGTCGAAATTTTTTGTAACAGAAAACGGTCTGAGTAGTTTTCGTAAGCAGACCGGATAATACGTCAAATAGAGTATCACATACTTATAATAATATTTCAATACATAAGTCGATGTATTAATTTAGATAATGGGAATAACAATTTTTCTGTATGACATCGCAAGGATTTGTGATTTGTACGAATATTTTGTACAAACGGATGAATTGTGCACCTTTTCTTTTAGAAGAAATTAAAAAGTGAAGCAAAATGCGATAAGACTGATTGGTCGGTATTTTTTTATGCAATATTTATGAAAAAATGACAACAAATTTGCCAATTCAAACAAAGGCGAGCATTAACATTTTAACAATATTGCCATTGATTTATTTTGTTCGATGAATTATCATAGCAGCGTAAACGGTCGTGCGGATTTCGCATACCGCAAAAAACTTATATTGGAGGAACGAAAATGGCAAAAGGCAAAAAGCTGTTAAGTGTAGTTCTTGCCCTTGTAATGGTGTTTTCTGCTGTCTCTGCAGCTCTTATAGCTTTTGCAGAGAGTCCGGAAGATGTAGTTGAAAGAATCAACGCTTTTAACGGTACGACCGGCAGCAAGGCAACGGAAGAAGAAATCAAAGAGTTCGAATCCATTGCGGCGAAATATAAAGCTCTTACCGATAAACAGAAGGATGAGCTTGATATTACGGCAACCGGTAAACTCTTTAAGCTTGCCTTTGATCGCGGACAGGTTGTCAAAGCGGAGGAAGCAGGCAGCGATTTCTACGCAAAGTATGTTTTGGCTGACGAGTATGCCGCTGAGCTTCTCGGCAGAACAGAGAATGCCGGCAAGGCACAGGCATACTGGGAAACCTTCTGCGAAACCACGGTTACGGTAGGCGAAAAGGAAATCGCGATTAAGGACGCAAAGGCCGCGGATATTAAGGCCGATACGCAGGGGGTTATCGCTGCTGCTTTTGATAAGGCTGCTGCCGATTACAAATATGTCGATACCTATGGTTTGATTTCCTTTAAGGAGGCTGCAAGCACAATCAAAGGCCTTGTGGGCGCTCCGAGAGTTGAGGCTTTCATAGCAGCGGTTAGCGATGCGGCGGAGCCTTATACAAGAGAGGCCGTACAGAAGGCGATCGACGCTTACAACGAAGTTTTCTCTGAAAGCTATTCCCAGATTCCCGCCGAGATTCTTGATAAATTCGAGGATATGATTGCAAATATGCCCGCTTCCGAAGAAAAGCCGGTTCTTCCCGGTTGGGCACGTCCCGATCTCAAATATCCCGCAGAGGTTGCTGAGAAGAGAACGGCGCTTCTTGTTGAAACTCTTGATGCAATGATAAATGATCTCATTAAGCAGCAGGGGTATGACGGAATCAGCGATATCCTTGCAAAAGAACTTTACACAAACTATACGGTTGCAATGATTCCTCAGGCGCTTTATCCCATGCTGGAACAGCTCCTTAACGATAACGGAGCAAGCATAGCGGTAGGCTTCCTGAAGCTTACCCCTCAAAAGCTTGCTGCGGCTATGGACGAGGAGAAATTTGAAAAGGCAAGAGATCTTTTTAATTCTCTTGCTCCCGAGGGAGAAAAAGACGCCACCTCCCATTGGGCAAACCTTGACCTTGCGAAGGTTGAAAACGGCACCTTCGGTTTTCAGGACGGTGACCGTGAGGGCTTTGTAAACGCTCTTGCTGCAGTTCTCAGAGGTTTGACCGTACCTCTTACAGACGGCCTTCTTGCCGTTGATTTTGCCAACGAGGTTAATGTTCCCAACGTAACCTACGGCATTTACGAAAACCTTCTTCCTGTTCTGGAGGCTCTTGACGTTGAAGGACTTATGACTTCAAAGGAGTATACAGATCAGTTCAATGCAGCGGAAGGCAACGCCAAGGGTGACGCGGCGATACTTCCCGTTCTCAATCCCATCTTTGATTTTGTTGAGAATAAGCTGTCATCAGCTCCCCTTTCAACACTTGTTGACCTGCTCCCGAAGCTTGCCCACGTTCTCAACGACAATATCCTCAATGACCAGCTTCAGCTTATTATTGCTGACAACCTCGGCATGATCGGTTCTTTTGCAGGAGATATGCTTGCGGGTCTTAAAATTGAGCCCTCAATGATTATCGGTCTCGTCAACAGCCTTGTCGGCAATCTTCAGATCGGTGATGTCACGCTCAGCCTCAAGCTTTCCGACCCTGACTGGGTTCTTCTTGCCTCAACGGCGAAGCCTGTTATTAAGGACAGCGTTACCGCCGATAACGCTTACCGCGTAGGCTTTGAGACAAACAAGAGCGATGCCTTCCTCGTAATATTCAGCTATCTCTTTGAAAATATAACGGAGAAGGATAATCTCGCGTCAATTAAAAACGCAATTTCGGCTCTCGTAAACGATCCCGCCATTACTCAGGTTGTCGATCAGGTTCTCGGTTCAATTGCGACTCTCAGCGCAGATGAAGCTCTCGTAATGGTCTGTGACTTGCTCGGTGTTCCTCAGACCGAGGAGCCGACAGAACCTACGGATCCCGTAACACCAACAGGTCCCGATGCGGACGGCTCTGACGATTCCGACGGTGCGCAGGTTCCTCCCGCAAACGGCGATACAATAATGGTAGGCGCTTTGGCGGCGGCTGTCGTACTTGCAGGAGCAGCTTTGGTAATCACCGGAAAAAGAAAATAATCTGATAAAATAAAACAGGCTTTCTTCATTTTACTTCTTATATACAAACCGCTGAGCGAGGCGTCTGCCGTCCCTCCTTATTGGACAGCAGGCGCTTTGCTCATGTTTAATATGAGCCTCTGGTAGATTTTGAGGATAAAAATCCCGTGACAAATAAAAATATGTAAAAAACTATTGATTTTTTGTTGTGTATGGGTTATCATTCAATTGTACCAAAACCGAATATCGGCTTGTTTCAGAGGTTGAGAGTAAAGCTAAAATCCCCGAAATGCGGGGTGTTTTTGCTTTGCTCTTTTTTATTTTGAAAAGGGAGTGGGAAAATGGTAGATGTAGCAGTTATCGGCTGCGGAGTTATCGGCGCAGCGGTGGCCATGGAGCTTGCTAAAAGGCAGGTGTCCGTAGTGGTGCTCGAAAAGAACAACGATGTTGCAATGGGTACCACAAAGGCCAACAGCGCTATCCTTCACGCAGGCTATGACCCGGAGCCCGGCACGCTTATGGCAAGGCTCAATGTGAGAGGCGTTGAAATGGCGAAACAGATCTGTGAGGACCTGGATGTCCACAGAAAGCAGATAGGAAGCCTCGTCCTTGCCTTTACGGATGAGGAAGTACCCCATGTGGAAAAGCTCTATGAAAACGCCAAGGTCAACGGTGTCCCCGGAGCGAAAATCATAAGCGGGGAAGAGGTAGCTCGGATGGAGCCCAATGTTTCCCCCGTAAAATGCGCTCTTTACGCTCCCTCGGCGGCAATCGTCAATCCCTGGGAGTTTGCCATCGCCATGGCCGAAAACGCCGTGGAAAACGGAGCCGAGGTAAGGCTTAACAGTCCCGTTACGACAATTGAGAAAACGGAAAAGGGTTGGCTTTTGAAAACTCCCGCAGAGGACGTTGAAGCGAAATACGTCGTAAATGCGGCGGGCGTCGATGCAGGTAAAGTCCATGAAATGGCGGCGGATAAGGAATTTACAACGATCCCCTGCCGCGGCGAATATTATCTTCTCGATAAAACCGAGGGCACAAGGGTAAATCACGTCATTTTCCAGTGTCCCACAAAGGTGGGCAAGGGCGTTCTCGTAGCTCCCACCGTTCACGGAAATCTCATAGTAGGTCCCAACGCCGAGGATGTGGATTCAGTTGCCAATACTGCGGCAGGTCTTGCCTATGTGGCCGAAATGGCGAAGAAGAGCGTTCCCTCAATCAATTTCAGAGAGAATATCAGAAACTTTGCAGGCGTCCGCGCCAATACGGACAAATCCGATTTTGTAATAAAAATGGCGGCCGAGGGCTTCTTGGACCTTGCGGGAATGAAAAGCCCCGGACTTTCGGCGGCGGCAGCCGTCGGCGAAGAGGCGGTAAAGCTTCTGGAGGAGGCCGGTCTTTCAGCTCCCATGAAGGAAAATCCCGTCACGAAGCGTCATAAGGTCAGGTTCAAGGAGCTTTCAGCTGAAGAAAAGGCAGAGCTTGTAAAGAAAAATCCCGCATACGGCAGAGTCATTTGCCGCTGCGAAACCATAACAGAGGGCGAAATCATCGACGCCTGCCGCGAGGTTATCCCGCCGTGCAGCATCGACGGAGTAAAGCGCCGCGCGGGCAGCGGAATGGGCAGATGCCAGGGCGGCTTCTGCGGACCGAGAGTCCTCGAAATCCTTGCAAGGGAGCTTAAAAAGGATCCTGAGGAGATAATGCAGGACGGAGCGGGCACCGTAATTCTCACAGGCAGAACTAAAGAGGGAGGCGAGAGAAGATGAACGAACAGCTTTATGACGTAGCGGTTATCGGCGGAGGCCCCGCAGGTCTTGCGGCGGCATTAAAGGCAAGGGAAAACGGAGCTGAAAAGGTTATCATTCTCGAGCGTGACAAGGAAGAAGGCGGCATACTCAACCAGTGTATACATAACGGCTTCGGACTTCACTATTTTAAGGAAGAGCTTACAGGTCCCGAATATGCGGGCCGCTTTGTGGCTCAGCTTGAGGGCAGCGGCATTGAGCTGTGGCTCGATACCATGGTTCTCGACCTTAACGCCGACACCCATGAGATTCACGCTGTAAGCGGAAAATACGGCTACTGTCTTATAAAGGCCAAGGCGATTGTTTTGGCAATGGGCTGCCGCGAGCGCACAAGAGGCGCTATCGGTATTCCCGGAACACGTCCCGCAGGCGTATTTACGGCGGGTACGGCTCAGAGATATGTAAATATGGAAGGCTATATGGTAGGCAAAAAAGTGCTTATCTTAGGCTCAGGCGATATAGGTCTCATAATGGCCAGAAGAATGACCCTTGAGGGAGCAAAAGTGCTTGCCTGCGTCGAGGTTATGCCTTATTCGGGCGGACTTAACAGAAACATAGTCCAGTGCCTCCACGACTACAATATTCCCCTTTACCTTTCCCATACAATTATCGACATTCAGGGCAAGGACAGAGTGGAAAAGGCAATAGTTGCGAAGGTTGACGAAAACAGAAAACCCATTCCCGGCACCGAAATGGAATTTGACTGCGACACCATTCTCCTTTCCGTGGGACTTATCCCCGAAAACGAGCTCACAAGGGGAGCGGGCATTACCATTGACCGCCGCACAAACGGAGCGGTGGTATTCGAGAACATGGAGACTCAGGCCGAGGGCATCTTTGCCTGCGGAAACGTGGTACACGTCCATGACCTTGTGGACTACGTTACGGCGGAAAGCTCCAGAGCGGGAGCGGCCGCTGCCGAATACGCCTGCGGAAAGCGCAGGGGCGGCAGAATTATTGAGGTTTCAAACGGCGACGGAGTGACCTACACCGTACCTCAGAGAATCCGTGTGGAAGCTGTGGAAAAGTTTGCCGAACTTTTCTTCCGTGTACGCAACGTTTACAGCGGAGATCTGCGCATAGTGGTGAAGGACGGCGACAAGACCGTGGCTTCCTATAAGAGAGAGCATCTTGCACCCGGTGAGATGGAGCACATCACTCTTCCCAAGGTAATTCTTGACAAGGTGCAGGGAGATATTACGGTAAGCGTTGAGGAGGCAAAGTGATGAAAGAACTTATTTGTATCGTATGTCCCAAAGGCTGTCACCTCAAGGTCGATGAAGAAAACGGCTACGCGGTTACGGGCAACACCTGCCTTAAAGGCGCCGAATACGGCAAAAACGAGCTGCTCAACCCCATGAGAGTCGTTACCAGCACCGTAAGGGCCGAGGGCGGGGCCTATCCCAGATGCAGCGTTAAAACGGCGGGTTCAATACCAAAGGGAAAGATTTTCGAGGTAATGAACGCCCTTGATTCAGTTACACTCAAGGCTCCCGTAAAGACGGGGGATATAGTGATAAAGGACGTCTGCGGCACAGGCGTGGACGTTGTAGCAACAAGAAACCTTTAATGAGAAGCAAATAGAGAAAAGAGGGACCGTCCGAAAGGGCGGTTTTTCTTTTTGTAAAAGACGGAGAGGAGAAAAAGTTTTGTCTAGAGGAAATTTTAAATGCGGAATTATAAGCAAATTGAGGATGCACCGTTTCTGCATTTTGCGCTTCCTTGCTCATCAGAAAAGGAAGCGGGAAAACTGTTCTGATAAAAACTTCATCGGCACGAAAAAAGCGCCGTGGTTTTCACGGCGCTTTTTATATACATATGACATATGACATTTGAACGGTCTGAGCATTGTGTTTTTAACCGAAACAGTAAGCTTTGATTAAAAAATCCGCTTTTCTTCTCAGCGCTTTTCAAGTGTGGAGAAGGGGAATTCTATAAGGGCTTCGGGCATTACGAATTTTACGAAGCTTATGGGAGTGCTGTCCCCTTTTTCGTAAATCCATCTTGTCAGCTCCACTACGCTGCTGTTTGCTCCCAGGGGTAGGTTTTTGTTTTCGTGGTCGTTGGCCTCGCGTATATATATAGTCTGCTGGATTTTTTCGATTTTGATGTCGCTTTCCAAAATGGCGTGGGCTACCGAGGAGGAGGAGTCGATACTCTTTACTATATTGTAGAGCTTATCCACAAAGAAGCTGTCCTCAATGGCTATGGCCAGATTGTCGGCGTAGCGCAGCCTTTTGATATGATGTACCCAGAAGTTGTCGTCCCATAAGTCAAGCTCCTTATCGTCGGCGGGACAGGGCTCGTTTTTCACTATTATGCTGTCGCTTTTTATTCCCATTCTGTCGAGGAAATATGTCAGCGAAATAAGGGGCTCAAAGCCTGCTGTGCGGCTCATGGGAGCCACAAAGGTGCCGATGCCGCGGCGCTTTATTATTCTGCCCTCGTATTCAAGATCGCTCAGGGCTGCTCTTATGGTGGCTCTGCCTACTCCGTGAAGCTCCATGAGCTCCTTTTCCGTAGGAAGCTGCGAGTCAGGCGGATATTTCTCCGCCGCTATCTGCTTTAAAATATCCTCCTTTACCTGTACATATAAAGGAATGGGGCTGTTTTTGTTTACCATTTTTCTTCCTCCCATGATATATCCGAATCAATATATAGAGGTGCGGACATATAAAGCGCATAATAACTAAAAATTTTTAAATGTCCGCAAATGTTCTGTTGACAAAAGTATACAAAATTGTTAGACTGATGTCAAGATGTACGGACAACTAATCTTGAGATTTCTATCATTCATTTAAATATTATTGAAACGGTGTGATCAGATCAATGGCAGAAAGAATAGAAAAGGTACAGAAAGCTCTTATTCGTAAGGGCTTTAAAGAGGTTTACGCCAGGCAGTGGCGTCAGTCCGTCATTCTCGAGGGAGAGATGGACGACTGGAAGCAAATCGTAAAAGCGGGTAAAGCGGCCGCAAAATTCGGCTATAAGGGAGTTGTAAACGAGATAAAGCTCAAGGGCTATACGGCTCCTCCCCTGAAAGTGCCCGGCGTTAAAGACGGAGCTGTCGAAGGCAATCGCCCCGACGTTATGATAATCGGCGGGGGAGTTATAGGCTGTGCAATTGCAAGAGAGCTTACAAAGTATAATCTCACCATACTCCTTGCCGATAAGGAAAGCGACGTTGCTATGCACGCTTCTTCCCGAAACGACGGAATGATACATCCCGGCATTGCCTCCCACGCGGGAACTCTCAGGGGAGAGATGAACGTAAAGGGCAACGCCATGTACACTCAGCTTTGCAAGGAGCTGGATATTCCCTTTAAGCGCTACGGCAACCTCATCCTTTACTCAGACCATGTTTTCGGAGTGGCGGCGGAGCCCGTCCTTGCCGAAAGAGCCAGAAAGCTGGGCATAGAGGGCGGAAAAATTACAAGGGAATATCTTCATCAGATAGAGCCCAACATCACCGATAAAGCTCTGGGAGCCTTTATCTATCCCTCTTCGGGAGTGCTGTCTCCCTATAAGCTCACCGTGGCTTTGGCGGAAAACGCCGTGGAAAACGGCGCGGAGGTCTCTCTTAATACGGTGGTTACGGGCATGGAGCTTGACGATAACGAAATCTGCAAGGTGTTCACAAACAGAGGCACCGTTTATCCGAGGCTCGTCATAAACGCCGCAGGCACCTTTGCCGATAAAATCGCCGAAATGGCGGGGGATAAATTCTTCTCCATCCACCCGAGAAAGGGAGAACTTGTGATTCTCGACAAGAAAAAGGGTCCTCTCGTGACCCGTTCAATGGGCCTTGTGGGTCTTGACCAGGCCTTCGCCGATACAAAGGGCGGCGGAGTAATGAGAACCATAGACGGAAACGTCCTTGTGGGTCCCGACGCCTATGAAATCCCCGAAAGAGAGGATTTCAGCACCCACAGGGATCATATAGACGCAATCTGCGAAAAGCATCTGCCCCTTATCAAGGGCTTTTCCAAGAGCGATGTAATCACATATTTTGCAGGCGTAAGAGCTCCCACCTATGAGGAGGAGTTTATCATTGAGCGTTCCGACTATGTGCCTAATCTCGTCCATGCAGCGGGCATACAGTCCCCGGGTCTCGCCTCGGCTCCCGCAATTGCCGAGAGAATCACCGAGATAACCGTCAACGCTCTCAAACCCTATGTGGATATACATAAAAATCCCAAATTCAATCCTTACAGGAGAAGGGTTCCCCACATGGCGGCTCTCTCATTTGAGGAAAAACAGAAGGTCATCAAAGAGAATCCCGATTACGGCGTTATCATCTGCCGCTGTGAGGAAATAAGCAAAGGCGAAATCATAGACGCAATTCATTCTCCCATTCCAGCAACCTCAATCGACGCCCTTAAACGCCGCGTAAGACCCGGCATGGGCAGATGTCAGGGCGGCTTCTGTTCGCCGCTGGTGACAAAGATTATCTGCGACGAAACGGGCATGACTCCCGATATGGTTACAAAGAGCGGAGGAAATTCTCAGCTTGTCCTTGAAAAAACTCATAAGGGAGGCGATGGAAAATGATGCATTATGACGTATGTGTACTGGGCGGAGGCCCTGCGGGACTTGCCGCCGCCGTTTCCGCGGCCGATAACGGCGCAAAGACCCTTATAATTGAACGCGAGGCGAAGCTGGGCGGAATACTCAAACAGTGTATCCACGACGGCTTCGGCATAGTCCGCTTCGGAGAAAGGCTTACGGGACCCGAGTACGCGGGTAGATTTATAAAAGAAATGGTAAAGCGCGATATAGACTATATCACAAACGCCTTTGCCACCGACGCAAAACGCCTTCCCGACGGCATCTTTTCCTTTGAGGTTCAAAGCGCGCAGGGCGTGCTGAACATTACCTCCAACGCCGTCGTACTCGCCTGCGGATGCAGGGAGAGGACCTCAAGGCAGGTATTTATCCACGGAGACAGACCTGCGGGAATATTCAACGCGGGAACGGCACAGTATTTTGTAAATATTTTGGGCTATATGCCCACAAAGCGCTGCGTAATTTTAGGCAGCGGAGATATAGGAATGATCATGGCCAGAAGGCTCACCCTTGAGGGAGCCGAGGTCGAGGGAGTCTACGAAATAAAGGATACTCCCGCGGGACTTGCAAGGAACGTGGCCCAGTGTCTCGACGATTACAATATCCCCCTTCATCTCTCAACCACCGTCACGAGGGTGATAGGCGAAAAGAGGGTTGAGGCCGTGGAGGTAGCGCAGGTGGACGAAAAAATGGAGCCTGTCGCGGGAACCGAAAGGATAATCCCCTGCGACGCCCTTATTCTTTCCGTAGGTCTTATCCCCGAAAACGAGATTGCCGAGAAATTAGGCGTTGAGCTTGACCCCGCCACAAAGGGTGCCTATGTGGACCAGAAGCTTATGACCAGCGTACCGGGAGTATTCTCCTGCGGCAACGCCCTTCACGTCAACGACCTTGTGGACTATGTTTCCCAGAGCGGAGACATTGCGGGAAAATTTGCCGCAAAGTATAAGCCCGAAAAGAGGTACAGGGTAAAGATAGAATATCCGAAAAAAGAATTTTCCTATGTTGTGCCCCAGTATTACGACCTTATGGAGCAGGGCGAAGTGACCCTCTATTTCAGAGTCCGCCGCGACTGTTCCGACAAGACCGTATTTATAGACAACGACGGCAAGACCGTTAAAAAGAAAAAATATCAGCGTATGCTGCCCTCCGAAATGGAAACCCTTACGGTTAAGCCCGAAAACGGCAGATTCGGAGAGATAAGTCTCAGAATGGAGTGATAGCCGTGACAAAAGAGCTTACATGTATAGTCTGCCCCAACGGCTGCCGCCTTACGGTGACCGACGAGGGCGGAGAGCTTAAAGTTTCAGGGGCAACCTGCAAAAGGGGAGAGGCCTTCGGAAAGTCGGAGGTTTTGAATCCCACTAGGAGCATAACCTCCACGGTAGCCACAAAGTTCAAGGATTTCCCATTGCTGCCCGTAAAGACGGCGGGTGAGATACCGAAAGACAAGATTTTCGAAGCCATGAAGCTGATAAACGCAGTCAAGGTGACAAAGCGTTTAAAGACGGGAGACGTCATTATAGACGATTTCTTCGGCGCAAAGCTTGTGGCCACAACGGATATGGCAAGGCTTCCCAAGGAGAACAGGATCAGGGAAGCGGAATAACAGATTTGTAAAAATTCAGATAATCTGAAATTACGCAGTATTTTCGCACTCGGATTCTTAGGAAAGCAGCACATTGCCCGAAACGGACATTGAAATTTTCGCCGGCCTTTTATAAAAGGCCGCGGGGCGGAGGGGCAGCGCCCATCCTCGCCGCCCGCAGGCGGCGAAACTCCTTTGCATAAAAAGATCAGGAAGGGAGCAAAAACAGTTCGGGGGACTGTTTTTGCGTGGGAAACCCTATCAAGGGGTTTCCCGTACAGGCAGGCTGAGCCTGCACCCAATCCGCATACTAACTGACAGCAAATATTTAAATATATCTGCCTGCAAGCAGGCTAAAACTGCATCTGAATCGCACACTGAACTTTT
>CASDTR010000013.1 GCA_949283785.1 uncultured Oscillospiraceae bacterium | reverse complement strand
TTTGTTTAAAACCTCCTTGTTGTTTTAGTAATGCGGTCGCCAAACCACTACTATTTTACAACAAGGAGGTTTTGTTTACTAAAGTTTTTGTCTTCCCCCAGTAGAACTGGGGGTTTATTTCCACGTCTAAAGACACCAATCAGAAAAGACGCAGCTTTGCGCTGCGTCTTTTCTTCACTGCCTTAATCTATATAATCAGTTAAGGTCTATTTTTACTTCCTTGCGCCTGTTGGCCACGGCAAACATTACAGCCAGTGCTGAAGCTGCTGCCGAAGCGAGTAACACAATTATTCGTACAAAAAGCTTCAACATGATAATCACTTCCGTTTATTTTCTTTTCGGCAACTTCCGTATAATTATTATATACCTTCGTCTAAAAGTTGGCAAGTAAGGATTTTTAAGGTTTTTTTGACTGTTTTTGAAAAAACTTTAAAAATTTTGAAAAAAAGACTTGCATTATAAAATTCTATGTGATATAATTCATTTCGTCGCTGAGAGAGACGCGGCAAAATAACGTCTCTTCAGTCGGTGTCAATGACGATGAGGGTCCACCTGTTCCCATTCCGAACACAGTAGTTAAGCTCATTCGTGCCGAAGATACTTGGCGGGCAGCCGCCCGGGAAAATAGGTCGACGCCGACACTTTACAAAGGCATCTGCCCAATAGGGTGGGTGTTTTTTTATTTTATATATTTGACAATACTCATGCGTCTGTTTCGGCGGCAAGCAGGTTTTCTTTGCCCTGCTTGCCGTTTTTCTCTATTTCCTATTGATTGATTGATGATTTTCTGCGATAATAAAATGTAAACATATTTTCCGTAAGGAGGAAATCGATTTGACAGACTTTGAAAAACTTGCCGACCTGCTTTTCGGCGGCGTAGATAAAACCCCGCAATATTACGAGGAGTTCTACCCACAACGTCCCCTTGCGGAAGGAGCCAGAGTTTCACGCTTTGCACCCAGCCCCACAGGCTTTCTCCACATCGGCGGACTTTTTGCCGCAATGGTTGCAAAGCTCAATGCTTCCACAACAAACGGCATTTTCTTTCTGAGAATAGAAGATACCGATAAAAAGAGAGAAATAACAGACGGTGTTTCGGAAATCATAAAGGGACTTGAGGCCTTCGGCGTGACACCCGATGAGGGCGTCATGGGCTTTGAGAAGGAGGAAGGAAATTACGGCCCCTATCAGCAAAGCCGCCGCAGAGAAATATATCGCTGCTTTGCAAAGGAACTTGTTTTAAAAGGACTTGCCTACCCCTGCTTCTGCTCAGAGGACGACCTTACCGCACTGAGAGAGCAGCAGGAAAAAGAGGGAGTCAACAAGGGATATTACGGAAAGTGGGCACGCTGCCGCGACCTTTCCTACGAGGAGCAGGAAAAGCTCATAAAGGAGGGCAGGCCCTATGTGCTGCGCCTTCGCTCACCCGGAAACGAAGAGCATAAAATATCCTTTGACGACCTTATAAAAGGCAAAATTGAGATGCCCGAAAACATCATGGACGTAGTGCTTCTCAAGACCGACGGAATCCCCACATATCACTTTGCCCATGCGGTGGACGACCATCTTATGAGAACCACTCACGTTATCAGAGGCGACGAGTGGATTGCCTCCGTCCCCCTGCACATTCAGCTCTTTAAATGCTGCGGATTCAAGGTGCCGAAATACGCTCATATTGCTCCCATAATGAAGGAGGAAAACGGCGGAAAGAGAAAGCTTTCAAAGCGTAAGGACCCTGAAGCCGCCGTGACATATTACTCTCAGCAGGGATACCCCAAGGAGAGCGTCATTGAATATCTGCTCACTTTGGCTAATTCAAATTTTGAGGACTGGCGCAAGACCAACAAAACCGCTCCCCAAAGTGCTTTCCCCTTTAATCTTAAAAAGATGAGCGCAAGCGGCGCACTTTTCGACCTCGCCAAACTCAACGACGTGAGCAAAAACGTTATATCACTCATGTCCGCCGAGGAGATCTACGCTCTTGTAACTCAGTGGGCTGAGGAATACAACAAAACGCTTTATGCCCTTCTGACAAGAGATCCTGAATTTTCAACTAAGCTTTTCTCAATTGACAGAGGCACTGCGAAACCCAGAAAGGACATCGCCAAGTGGAGCGAAATCGAGAGCTACTGCGAATATTTCTTTGACGAGCTCTACACTCCCGATTATACAATGCCCGAAAACGTTTCAAACGAGGAAGCCTGTGCAATACTTAAAAAGTATCTGGAAGTATATTCTCACTCTCAAGACAAGGACGGCTGGTTTGACACCGTAAAGAGCATCTGCGAGCCTTTGGGCTACACGCCTAACGTCAAGGAATACAAAAAGAATCCCGAAGCTTACAAAGGCCATGTAGGCGATGTTTCTTCCGTTATAAGAATTGCGGTAACATCAAGAAGGAACACGCCTGACCTTTATGCAATAATGCAGCTTTTAGGAGAAGAAAAAGTAAGAGAAAGAATTGCCGCAGCGATTGTACACTGCGGCGGGGAGGAATAAAACCATGGATGAGATTGTAAAAGAAAACACCTCTAATTTTATACACGATTTTATAGATGAGGACTTAAAGGAAGGGGTCTACACAAAGGTGCAGACCCGTTTTCCTCCCGAGCCCAACGGATACCTTCATATCGGCCACGCGAAGGCCATATGCATAAACTTTGCCACTGCCGCAAAATACGGCGGAACATGCAACCTGCGCCTTGACGACACAAACCCAACGAAAGAGGATGTGGAGTATGTTGAGAGCATAAAAGAGGATATCAAATGGCTCGGTTTCAACTGGGACAACCTCTATTTCGCATCTGATTACTTTGATTTTATCCATGAGTGCGCTATAAAGCTCATTGAGCTTGACAAGGCCTATGTGGACGAGCTTTCCGCTGATGAAATAAGAGAGTACAGAGGAACTCTCACAGAGCCCGGAAAGGAAAGTCCTTACAGAAACCGTCCCAAAGAGGAAAGCCTTGACCTGTTTAGGAGAATGACGGCAGGCGAATTCCCCAACGGAGCAATGGTGCTTCGTGCGAAAATTGATATGGCTTCCCCGAACCTCAATATGCGTGACCCTGTTATTTACCGTATCGCTCATGTCCATCACCACAGGACCGGCGACAAATGGTGCGTATATCCCATGTACGACTTTGCACATCCCCTTTCCGACGCAAAAGAGGGCGTGACGCATTCCCTTTGTTCACTGGAATTTGAAAATCACCGTCCCCTTTACGACTGGTTCCTCAGAGAGCTGAGCATCCCCACCCCTCCCCGTCAGATCGAGTTTGCAAGGCTCAACCTCAACTACTGCCTTACAAGCAAGCGCAAATGTTTAAAGCTTGTTACGGATAATATTCTTTCCGGCTGGGATGACCCGAGAATGGCCACCCTCTGCGGAATGAGGAGAAGAGGATATCCCGCTGCGGCTATCCGTGATTTCTGCGACAGAATCGGCGTAAGCAAGGCTTACTCTGTTGTTGACTACGGCCTTCTTGAGGCCTGCGTAAGGGATAATCTTAACGCCAATGCTCCCAGAGCTATGGCGGTGTTAAGGCCCCTTAAAGTCATTATCGACAATTATCCCGAAGACAAAACCGAAAAAATCACCGTTGAGGTTCATCCCGATAAGCCTGAGCTGGGAACGAAAGAGATGACCTTCTCCCGTGAAATATATGTGGAACAGGACGACTTCATGGCTGAACCCGTCAAGAAATATTTCCGTCTCTTCCCCGGCAACGAGGTAAGGCTTAAGGGCGCATACTTTGTAAAGTGCGAAAGCTATGAGACAGATGAAAACGGAAAAGTCACCTGCCTTCACTGCACATACGATCCCCTTTCAAAGGGAGGCGAATCTCCTGACGGAAGAAAGGTAAAGGGCACTCTTCACTGGGTAAGCGCGGCAGACTGCATAAAAGCAGAGGTACGCCTCTATGACAGGCTTTTCAACGCTGAGAATCCCTCCGATGAATCAAAGGGCTCCTTTACGGAAAACCTCAACCCCGATTCACTCACTGTTCTCGAGGACTGCCTCATCGAAGGCGGACTTAAAGACGCCAAGCCGGGAGATACATTCCAGTTCATGCGTCAGGGCTACTACTGCGTTGACAAGGATTCTGCGCCCGACAGACTCGTCTTTAACCGCACCGTCGCCCTTAACTCATCCTGGAAAAAGTAAGTCGGTTCAAATGCTCTGTAAATGTACAGGGAGGTTTTCATGAAAACTTCTTATAAATTGCTTTCCGTAATACTTGGAGCTACGGCAATGCTGGCAGCCTTTGTTACTCCTTTGTTTGTCATAGTTACCAGTCCGGTTTCAGACAGCACCTCTACTGTAAAATTTAATTTAAAGCAGATAATAATCTTATTGTCTCAAAGGGACTTCAATCATTTTTTAAATAATTTGTTTTTTAACTCTGCATATTCCGATTTCAGACCTAAATTTTTAACCGCGTTTTCTTTTTTCATTTTCGCCGTTATATGTGCTCTGCTGATAGTTGTTTTTTCTCTTGCAAAAAAGAAATATATTTATAACATTTTCTGCTCAGGCGCAGGACTTGTTTCTTTGCTTATTTCTTCTCTGGCCGTTTCAAGCATTTCCTCTCAGGCCGCAGCGGGTGACAGCGGATTAGGCCAAAACCTCCTCGATGTATTCAACGATTTTTTCAACCTGAAAGCTATAAACTGCGGCACGGCTTATTTCTTTATGGGACTGTGCTTTATAGTGGTTTTAACAATTTCAGGAAGTCTTGCCATAATAAATAAGCCACTGAAAAAATAACATACAGAACGTCCTGCTCATAAGCACAGAACATTTGAGACGGTCAAAAGGCCTTAAATTCAGCGCAAAAGCTTGCCTTGGGTAAAAAGAGCTGTCAAAGCCGAAGCTTTGACTGAAGAGATTGTATCTGAAAAGCCTTGATACTGTGCTGTTTTCCAAGTTTTTATCAGGTGCCGCTTAATGGCACGAAACAGCCCTTTAAAAAATTATTTCATCACAAAATCACTTTATCAAAAAACAGAAGCGTCTTGTTCAAAAGAACAGGACGCTTTTATTTGCAATTATATGATTTTTCAGTCCGAAATCTTTCTTACGATAGCAATGGGAGTCTGTTCGGAGGACTGGCCCAGAGGGTTGTCGTCAAAAATCTGCTTGCACATATCCACTGTGATATTTTTTGAAACTCCGAGGACTTCTCTTCCCAAATCGTTGGCGTCCATTACGGCAACCTCGCATCCGGTATAATCGCTCAGCTCCCGGGCGACCTTTTCGGGATTAAGGGGAGCAAGCTTCGCATAGTGGTTATAAGGCGGCAGAGTGCAGTCGCAGGGACCGTCGATAGCTCTCGCTTTTGTACCTACAATTTTATAGAACACGCCTCTCACTCCGAAGGGCTTCGTAACTGCCGAACAGGCTGCGGCAAAAAGAATTTTCGGCGCTCCTACGTCACGTAAAGCGAGTTCCATTGTCCACGGGCTGCCGAGGCCTATTCCGTATGGGGACTTATATACGAATTTGCAAAGGAAATTCGCAAGCTTTGACGGCTGTATATCGTCGATATCAAAAGCTCTTCCCTGACTTATGGCTACGATTTTTTCACTTATGAAAATCATGTCGCCTTCGCTGAGATATGGCTTTACATACTTGTCCATAATTTCCGTAAGGCTGTCACCTTTTACAACAACATGAGTCTTTACGGGATATCTGGCGTAAGTGCCGTAATCCTTTGTGGTAATTTCAAGATTTTTATTCTGATTAGGCTTAAGTTCGTTTATATCCATCACAGTTACCTCTCATAAAAGCATTTGTTTTGTATTTACAGCAACATTTTACCCCATAAAGGAAAAAATTTCAATCCCATATTACACGGGACACCGTTAATGGAAAGATTATGCAAACATAAAAATAATATTCCCCGCAGAGGACGCCCTAATCCTTCCGCGGGGAATATTTTAAAAAGTTTCAATATTCATCTGCATAGCGTATTTCATAGAGCGCTCAATCCTCGTCTTTGCCCTGCATATGGCTCTTGATACACTGGACTTATTGATACCCAGCTCCGCAGCGATTTCCGGCATAGTAAGTCCGCCGTAATAATACATGGAAAGGCATTGCCGCTGCCTCTCGGTTAGCTCACAGGCGACGACCTTGCCGAGCATATCCGCCGCCATTCGAAGCTTCGCCGTATTGGTCCCCTCTGACATCAAATCGCCGAAAACGGGGTATTTTTGCCACTTATCATCAAGTCCTAAGCTTGTACGCATATCAGGTTACTCCTTTTCATAGTAATGTATAAGGTAGTCTCCCGTGCTTTTTAAATCGCGGGCAATCGCATAAAGCCTCAAAATCTCGCCTCTCAAGCGGTAAAGCTCCAAACCGCCGCATTTGCTCAGTCGGCTCCTGAGCACTGTTATCTGCTCCTTGATGTCCCTCGCCTGCCTGAGATATTCCTCACCCATTTCATAAAGTGTCATGGCTGCCTCCTTTTCAGCACGGCTCACGCCGTTCTTTTTCGAACAAACGTTCGATTACACAATATACAATACACACTTTATTAAATAATATCAAGAGGTATATCTTTAAAATTAAGTGTACAGTCCCATTATTGGGACTGTACACTTCGATAAAATCGCGTCGTAATCATCCGCTAATGCTCTCTCTGCCGAATTTAACAAAAAATGTTACAAAAGATTTACAATTTTAAATCCAGTATAAATTTTCGTTACTGTTTATTGACAGTTTTCCACAAATAGCGTATACTTACTTTCGTTGGTGCCCCATTCCATGGCGGCGCTGTTTATTTTAGTAGGAGGCTAAGAAATTATGAGATCACTTAAAGAAAGTGCATCGGCATTTGCAATTAAGCAGGCGCTAAAGTACGCGCGTAAAGACCCCGACAAAAATCTTATGAAGATTCTGGAGCTTGTTGAAGCTGCGGACAGACGTAAGGTTAACCGCGTTACCTATGCAAGCCTTCACAAAACCCTTGACGACCCCAACAACAACTGGACTGTTTTCTTTAAGAACATCCTCAGAGACATTGACCCTGAAATAGTCGAAAAGCTCGTTCCCGTACTTCTCAACATCGCAATGAACAGCTACGACCTCAGAACCGCAGCAATCGAAAAATATAAATGCAATATTCCGTGGGCCGTACTTATGGATCCCACCGCCGCGTGCAACCTTCACTGCACAGGCTGCTGGGCAGCAGAATACGGCAAGGGCTCAAACCTCAGCTATGAAGTCCTTTCGAGAATTGTCAACGAGGGCAAGCAGGTAGGTACATTCATGTACATTTTCTCCGGCGGCGAGCCCCTTGTTCGCAAGGATGACATCATTAAGCTCTGCGAAGAGAACCCCGACTGCGGATTCCTCGCTTTCACAAACGGTACTCTTGTTGATGAAGCCTTTGTAAAAGAGCTCAAGAGAGTCGGCAACTTCGTACTCGCCTTCAGCATCGAGGGCTACGAGGAAGCAACGGATATGCGCCGCGGCAAGGGTACATATCAGAAGGTTATCCACGCTATGTCACTTCTTAAAGAGGCCGGCATCCCCTTCGGATATTCCGCATGCTACCACTCAAAGAACGTTGAAGAGGTTTGCTCCTCCGAATACATCGACTTCCTTATCGACAAAGGATGCCTGTTCGCCTGGTATTTCACATATATGCCCGTCGGCAAAGACGCGGTTGTTGACCTTGTTGCCACAGCCGAGCAGCGCAAGAGAGCCTATGAGCTTATCCGCAAGGCAAGAAACGAAAAGCCTATATTCCTTATGGACTTCTGGAATGACGGTGAGTACGTTCAGGGTTGCATAGCCGGCGGACGTCACTATCTCCACATCAACGCCAACGGCGACGTTGAGCCCTGCGCATTCGTTCACTATTCAAACGTAAACATCAAGGACTGCTCCCTCATCGAGGCTCTTCAGTCACCCCTCTTCATGGAGTATTACAAGGGACAGCCCTGGAACAATAACCACCTTCGTCCCTGCCCCGTTCTCGACAACCCCGAGGCAATCAAGGGCGCAGTTGAGCGTTCAGGAGCACACTCAACGGAAATGCTCGCTCCCGAAAGCGTTGACGACCTTATCGCAAAGACAAAGCCCTTTGCCATGAAGTGGGCTCCCGTTGCAGACGCTATCTGGGCCGATACAGATATCGAAAAGCACAACAACCCCACAACAATGTATCAGAACAAATAAAAGCATACCGAATACATTAAAAAAGCCTGACCTAAACGGTCAGGCTTTTTGTATCACTTATTCGTCAGAGGAGGGCTGAGTTTCGTCAGTAAAATCATCATGTACAATTTCAGTTATTCCCTGCACTCTTCTGAAAGCGGAATCATTAAAGCCGTAGTTGACAACATGTTCCGAAGCGGTGTAAACGGGGAACTGAGCCAAAGTTTTTTGATGGTAATAATATGCCTGAGTGTTCATATCATCCTCAAGCTGAATAAATTCACAGGAAACATAACATCTTTTGTTTTCACCATCTGCGGGCATTGAAAAATCATAAAAGGTGCTCATGCTTTGCCTGTTGATTATGCTGGTATACATTTCGTCCTTAACGGCATAATAGGGCGATACATAAGTTACCCCGTCCTTTTCATACAGCACCCTGCCGCTGAACTCGCATCCCGCTCTCATGATTTTCGCAGGCAGCCACAGCTCTACGGCCTCAGTTCCTCTGAACCCGGGGTCGGTACGCCAGTAAAAATGATGAAAAACCTTGAGCCTTCTTCCGTCTCCCGGAAGCTTTACCACGATGTTCGTTATCACACACTCATTCACATCGTAAACCGTTGATCTGGTTGTAGTGCCGGCTTTCTTTTCCACCACCTCACGTCCTTCATTCACGGCGCGTTCATCTACGCTCACCTTTACTCCGACCGCTCCCTCGCAGGCCTTTATATCCTCCTCACTGATGTCATTGAGAACATTTTCGGGGAAGCCCAGGTCAATAAGCTGCTCCTTTATATCCTCAACCTCGCTGTGCTCGCTTTCGGATAATGGGTTCCAATCCATGGGGAAGCTGCTGAAAAATGTGAATCCCGGGAAAACAACAACAGCAACAGCAGCCGCTAAAATCAGCGCAAGCCATTTGTCGGCTACCTTTATCGGAAATGCTTTTACGGCATAACCGGAAGCATAAAGAGCTTTGGATATTTTGTGAAGCCCTCGGAGAATAAATATATATACAATTAAGAAAACTGCTCCGAATGCAAAAAACACAATTGCATCCGCAATCTGAAAAACGCTGAGGCAGTAAAGGGTCAGATACCAGATTATCATTGCGGCAACAGGACCTGCTCGTCTTTTCAGACCTGCCTTTTTCTGCAAAGTTTTAAGGCCTTCGGCAAACAAAAACAGCATCAGTATCCATATAAGTGCACGCACAGCCGTAAATACGATCCCATAAATGCTTTCCGAAAAAGCTCCTCTGTAGACGGTGGAGCTTATCCCCACATAGAAAACCTGCAATACATTTTGAATTATTGAAGCTGTAAAGCAGCATCTGAACCATTTGTTCTCATGACTCAGCGTACGGAATCCAAGCATCAGCAGAAAGTATCCAGCGGTCACGCCAATATAATTCAGGGCAAAAACATTAAACGTAACGGCCGTCAAGGCGAATCCCGCAATAATGTAATTCATCGCCCTGCGGCAGGAAAAGACTTTTTGGGAAATGCTGTTCGGCGGAATTTCCGGCAAAGCCTCAAGTATCTCTTTCTCAAACTCTTTTTCTGTTTTTTCCTCATTTGAATTGAATATGTCCTTATCCCTCACCTTCTTCACCTCCAAGTTGTTTTCGCAGTCTCTTTTTTATACGGTAAAGTCTGCCTTCAACGGCGCGGACAGTCATACTAAGCTCCGAAGCTATCTGCTGCGTCGATTGCATATAATAATATTTTCTGTAAAACAGCTCTCTGTCCGTGGGAGTCAGCTTTTTAAGTGCAGTCATCAACGCCTCCCTTCGCTCAGTCAAAAGGACCGACTCCTCAGGCGTCGGCTCACCGGACGGTATATGCTCTTCCATCTCTTCCATGGAATCGCCAAACCTGTTCTTTCTGTTAAAATTCAGTGCCGCATTTCTGGAAACGGCGGTGATCCAGCCCTTCCAACTTCCCCGCTCCTTCGAATAAGCATCTATTCTTTCCCATATGCGCATGGTGATTTCGGAACAGCAGTCCTCCCTGTCCTGTTCGTCTGAAAGGATAGGCGAAATCACATACCGTATAAGGGCGCCGTAGCCGCTTACAAGTTCATTCATGCCTGTCTGATCTCTTTGCCGAATCAGCTCGATTATCTCTTCATCTTTCACACCGTCATCTCCTTTCCTTAAAGGCCCCGCTATTTAATGATACACAAAAAGGGAAAAAATCCCACGCCTATCTGACATATGAAAAGGACGCAGCTGTATGCTGCGTCCTTACCCATATACTTATCAGTGCGGAAATCAAGACTGTGTAACTTCAAAAGAGCCCGAGACCTCAGGTGAAAAACCGCCTGAATCTCTGATAATAAAATCATATTCCCCCGGCTGAGTAATGTTTTCTACAACAGCTTCAACGTGATCATCATCCCAGTCAAGCTCATTTACTTTGTATGGTTCACCGCTGCTGTCCGTCACCGTAACTACCGGCCTTCCGCTCCAGTCTATCTTATCCAAAAGCTTTATTTCGAGTTCCCCGTTGCGGAAATTGTATTTGACTTCCTTGATTTTCGGGGTTATATTGCTGCCGGGTACAGCTTTGCATATCTCGTAAATAACCGTATCCTTACGCTCATTATCGGTGATTCCGGTTATCTGCACCGAAAAAATATCTCCCGGAGCAACGGCATCCGTATAAATGAGCCAATAGTCATCCTCCATGATAAATGCATCCGCCGTAAACACGTCTCCGTCAGAGCTTCTCAAGGTAATTAATGTATTATACGAAGAGTATATGTCATTGTTGTCATACACAAACTTTATTCCGTTTTCAAAACAGAGCGCCTCGGAAGAAGAGCCGTTAAGCAGCGCAGAAGCCTCGAAGCCCTTTCTGGCAAGAAAAGCGCCGGTAAATATTATAGGAGCCCCGTCGAAATTGAAGGCCTCTATTCTCACATAATAAATTTCGCCTTCCTTGATGGAATCGATCTCCAAATCCCATTCATCGTCATTCTGGCTTTTTACACGGCAAAGAAGCTCGTTTCCCTGATTATCAGTAACGGAAACTGTTTCTTTGCCCGTATACAGCAAATCAGAAGAAAACTCGATTTCCGCTATATTATCTCCTTTATATTCTATCTCCCTTACTCCCAGAGTATCGCTTGAGCCGTTCCACTGTGAAAGCTCATATACCTCTGCGAGGCTCATACCAAGATTCACACCTGCATCTACAGTCTCTCGCATGTGATCGGCCTCTTCAAGGGTGGTCCTTCTTGTGCGCACAACAGGATCTATGTTGCGATCCTCCAAAACGTTGGCGGCAATTTCCAAAAGCTGCTTTTCAAGCTGCTCCGCTTGTACGGTATCATTATCGGCAACTATGATGCTCACCTGCTTATTCCCGCCTGAAAAATACCCATCGTCAACCGCCTGATTTATTATCTGAGACAACTCTTCACCGAGCCTGCCCGTACTGCTGATTTTTGAAACTAACTCCATCCCGTCGTTATTTATGCCGTTTATATCAATGATTTTTCCGTTTCTGTTCATGGAAATACGCACGGCAGGATTTATGGATACTTCCACATATGTGGTAACCGTATTGAGATTACTGTAAAAAAGCTGTATTCCGACGGCAAGACCGAGGCAAGCCGCCACAGCGGCAGCTATCGCAACGATTCTTTTAAAAGAAAATGTTTTTACCTTTCCTCCGAAATTTTCTCCCCCATTTTCCTTTTCAATCTTAACGGGCTCGTAATCAACTTCCATTCCGCATTGCCAGCCGTCCTGCAACGGCACATCCATAAATTCGCCTTCATCATTGAGAACGGTGGAAACATCGTTATTAATTTCAATTATTAAAACTTTCATGATTTTCCACTCCTTTATCAATTCAATCTAACATATTCCTGCATATACGGAAAATCACCCGTGTGAATAATAATAGCAGCAACTATATACCTTCTGTGAGCCTCTATAAGCTTGCGTTTTATACCCGTCTTGCGCGTAAGTTCCGCAACGGGAAGCCTTTTTTCATCCATAAACAATTCCAAAAGAGAATCATTATTTACCATCTCATATACAACAGTTTTGCAGGCATTTTTAGTAGACTCATGGTGAGGCGAAGCCTTAGCAAGCTGACTGACTGAAATCGACCACTTCTCAAGCTCAGCGGTAAAAGCTGCCATCTCTTCCCGTCTTTCCTCGTTTTCCACATTTATCCTGTAAACAATGGCGGAAGCGGTTTCTTCCATCCCGCCGTTTTCTTCCCTGTTATCGTCAAGGAGAGGATCTTCTTTAACAGATGCCTCTTTCCTTATCAAATCTACAACTCTGCGTTTAATTATAGTTCTGGCAAGAGACAGAAAAGCTCCCTTATCTTCACTGTATATGTTAACGGCCTGAGCAAAGGCTATGAACCCTGTTTGCAGAGCATCATCTCCTCCTGTCGGATAAACTGAGAGAACAGCGGAAAGGACAAAGGGTCGGTATTCAGTTAAAAGCGCTTCCAGCTCCTCGCCGGAACGCTTTGCCGAAAGAACACGTTTTTCAAGCGTATCAGCCATATTTGTCCTCCTTTTCCTATACTATATAATCATTGTAATTATATCCTATTTGCAAATTTTTTTAAATAGGCTGCAGAGGAAATTTTAAAAAACCAATTACGCTTTCTATACTTAGTAATTCGAATTTACTATATAATTTTCGGGGCAAAGCATAGATGTTTTTTAAATTTTTTGAAAAAATATATGATTACTTATGCTTTTCTCGATGCTTTACTGTGTTTATCATATGAGCAGCTTCAGTTATATGTGTTATTCACTAAAATCCCATTAATATTTTATGCTAAGTTACAAAAAATTCGTTATAATCATTGTTTGCCGCAAATCTTTTTGTGAGTTTGAATTATTTTGCCGCGTTTTTGTAGATTTTGCTTTACAGGTATGATATAATATCTGAAACGTTTCGTGTTCGTTTGTTAAATTTGTAACAATTAAAAAATCAAAAGGTAAAATGGCTGAAGGAGGAAATTCTAAAAATGCTCAAAAAAATCAGCAAAATACCCTTTAAAGGCACCCCTGAGCAGGAGGCAAAGCTTCGTAAAGTTATCGACGAATGTAAGCATGACAAAAGTCTGCTTATGCACGTTATGCAGCAAGCCCAGCAAATCTACGACTATCTTCCCTTTGAAGTGCAGGTAATGATAGCCGACGGTATGGACATCCCGCTGGAGAAGGTCTACGGAGTCTCAACTTTTTACGCTCAGTTTGCCCTTTCGCCAAAGGGTAAGTACAAAGTTTCGGTATGTCTCGGCACTGCGTGCTATGTAAAGGGTTCGCAGGAAATTCTCGACAGGATCTGCGAAAGACTTGAGGTAGAGCCCGATGAATGCACCCCTGACGGAGTGTTTTCAGTTGAGGCCTGCCGCTGCATAGGCGCCTGCGGACTTGCACCCGTCATGATGGTTAACGACGAGGTTTACGGAAAGATAACCGCCGACGACGTTGACGGAATACTCGATAAGTACATGGAATAAAATGAGGGAAATTTCACTTAACATTTTGGATATTGCCCAAAACTCCATTTCAGCGGAGGCTTCCCTTATTGAAATAGAGCTTTCCCATAGCGGAAATATGCTGACGGTAAAAATAACCGACAACGGCAGGGGAATGTCATCTGAGCAGCTTCAAAAGGTGCGCGATCCCTTTTTCACCACCAGAACCACAAGAAAAGTTGGCATGGGAATCCCCCTTTTTAAAATGGCGGCTGAAATGACGGGCGGCTCTTTCAATATCGCATCGGCCCTCGGAAAAGGGACGACGGTTACGGCAGTATTCAAAACCGACAGTATTGATTTCACCCCAGTGGGAGATATGGCGGCCACCATGTGCAGCCTTATATCCATGAACACAGATATAGATTTTATATATCGAAGATCACAGGGAGAAAGAGAATTTACTCTAGATACGCGCCAAATGCGTAAGATCTTGGGAGACGTTCCCCTTTCTTCACCTGAAGTCACCGAGTTTATCAGCGACTTTATCTGCGAAAACACCAGAGAAATAACCGGAGGTGCGGAAAATGAAAACCCTTGAAGAACTCATGGCAATAAGGGATAAGACAAGACAGAATATGACTGCCCGCGAAGGTACGGGAGAGGTTACAAGAGTGGTTGTAGGTATGGCTACCTGCGGAATCGCAGCGGGAGCCCGTCCTGTGCTTAACACTTTTTCCCAGGAAATAGCAAGGCGCAAGCTCGCCCATGTGACCGTATCGCAGACAGGCTGCATCGGCATGTGCCAGTACGAGCCCATTGTGGAGGTCTTTGTCCCGGGACAGGAGAAGGTCACCTATGTAAAGATGACCCCCGAAAAGGCGGCGAAGGTTGTGGCCGACCACATCGTCAACGGCAACGTTGTGACAGAATACACAGTAGGCACTGTTGAAAAATAAGGAGGAAAGTCAATGTATCGTTCCCATGTTCTCGTTTGCGGCGGTACCGGCTGTACTTCGTCAAACAGCGCCGCAATCATAGAAGCCCTCGAAAAAGAGATCGAGGCAAAGGGCCTTTCAGACGAAATAAAGGTCATACGCACCGGCTGCTTCGGCCTGTGCGCTTTAGGTCCGATAATGATAGTTTATCCCGAGGGATGCTTTTACAGCCAGGTCCAGGTTGAAGACGTTCCCGAAATAGTCGAGGAGCACCTTCTCAAGGGACGTATGGTCAAAAGGCTTCTTTATGATGAGACCGTTCATGCCGGCGACGCAATAAAGTCTCTCAATGAAACGAATTTCTATAAAAAGCAAAAACGCGTCGCACTTCGCAACTGCGGCGTTATCGACCCCGAAAACATAGACGAGTATATCGCATACGACGGCTATCAGGCTCTTGCCAAATGCCTCACCGAATATACACCCGAGCAGGTTATCGACATAGTTAAGCGCTCAGGCCTGAGAGGCAGAGGCGGCGGAGGATTCCCCACCGGCAGAAAGTGGGAGCTTGCCGCCATGAACAAGGCTGACCAAAAATATGTAGTCTGCAACGCCGACGAGGGGGATCCCGGCGCATTCATGGACCGCTCCGTCCTTGAGGGAGACCCCCACTGCATAGTTGAAGCCATGGCGATCTGCGGCTACGCGGTAGGCGCGACGGAAGGCTATGTATATGTCCGCGCCGAATATCCTATCGCCGTCAAAAGGCTCCAAAAGGCCATCGTTGACGCGAGAGCCTACGGGCTTCTGGGAAATGATCTCTTCGGCTCAGGCTTCGATTTCGACCTTCACGTCCGTCTCGGCGCAGGCGCTTTCGTCTGCGGCGAGGAGACAGCCCTTATGACCTCTATCGAGGGCAACAGAGGCGAACCCCGTCCCCGTCCCCCTTATCCTGCGGTAAAAGGTCTTTTCGGGAAGCCCACCACTGAAAACAACGTTGAGACCTTTGCCAACGTTCCCCAGATCATTCTCAACGGTCCCGAGTACTTCAGCTCCATGGGCACCGAGAAATCAAAGGGCACCAAGGTTTTCGCTCTGGGCGGAAAGATAAACAACACGGGCCTTGTTGAAATCCCCATGGGCACAACCCTCAGAGAAATCATAGAGGAAATCGGCGGAGGAATCCCCAACGGCAAAAAGTTCAAGGCCGCTCAGACAGGCGGTCCTTCAGGCGGATGTATTCCCGCTGACCTTATCGATACCCCCATCGACTACGACAACCTTACTGCAATCGGCTGCATGATGGGTTCGGGCGGACTTATTGTAATGGATGAGGACAACTGTATGGTTGACATTGCAAAGTTTTTCCTCGACTTCACCGTTGACGAGTCTTGCGGAAAGTGCTCCCCCTGCCGCATAGGCACAAAGCGTATGCGTGAGATCCTCGAAAAGATCACAAGCGGCAAGGGAACCCTCGAGGATATTGATAAGCTGGAAGAACTTGCACACTATATTAAGGAAAATTCCCTTTGCGGTCTGGGACAGACGGCTCCAAACCCCGTTCTCTCTACGCTGAAATTCTTCCGTGACGAGTACATTGCCCACGTTGTGGATAAGCGCTGCCCCGCAGGAGTATGTAAAGCCCTGCTCAACTACTACATTGATCCCGACAAGTGCATAGGCTGCGGACTGTGTGCAAGAGCCTGCCCTGTCGGCGCAATTTCAGGCTCAATCAAGAGCCCCCACGTCATTGACGTTATGAAGTGTATCAAGTGCGGCGCCTGCATGGACAAATGTAAGAAGATCAAAGCTATCAGCAAGAGATAAGAAAGGGAGTGTGCCAATATGTCTATGGTAAATATTAAAATTAACGGCATGCCCCTGTGTGTGCCTGCGGGAATTTCCATTCTTGAAGCGGCAAGATATGCCGGAATCGAAATCCCTACACTGTGTTACCTTAAAAAAATCAATGAGATCGGCGCTTGCCGTATCTGCATGGTCGAGGTCAAGGGTGCCAGGACCCTTGTCACAGCCTGCGTATATCCCGTAAACGAGGGAATGGAGATTTTCACCAATACGGAACGCGTGAGAAATTCCCGTAAAATCACTTTGGAGCTCATCCTCTCCACCCATGACCGCAAGTGCCTTTCATGTGTGAGAAGCGGAAACTGCGAGCTTCAGAAGCTCTGCAAGGAGTTCGGCGTAGATGACGAGACACGCTTTGAGGGTGAAAACCCCCACTATGAGTTTGACGACTCCGCCGCCCATATGATCAGAGACAACAACAAGTGCATCCTTTGCCGCCGCTGCGTGGCAGCCTGCGACGCTCAGAAGATTTCCGTCATCGGTGCCAACGCCAGAGGCTTCGATACCCACATCAGCTCCGCTTTCGACAAAGACCTTGCAGACGTCTCCTGCGTCTCCTGCGGCCAGTGCATAGTAAACTGCCCCACAGGAGCCCTTCGTGAAAAGGACGACACTGACAAGGTTCTCGCCGCAATCAACGACCCCGAGAAATTCGTGGTCGTCCAGACGGCTCCTTCAATCAGGGTCACTCTCGGCGAGTGCTTCGATATGCATATCGGTTCAAACGTTGAGGGCAAAATGGTTGCCGCTCTTCGCCGCCTAGGCTTTGACAGAGTATTTGACACCGATTTTGCCGCCGACCTTACCATTATGGAAGAGGCAAACGAGTTTATTGAGAGAGTTAAAACAGGCGGCGTGCTGCCCATGATAACCTCCTGCTCACCGGGATGGATAAAATACTGCGAGCACTATTATCCTGAACTCATTCCCCACCTTTCAACCTGCAAATCTCCTCAGCAGATGTTCGGAGCGACAATAAAAACCTGGTACGCTCAGAAGATGGGCATCGATCCGAAGAACATTGTCGTTGTGGGAATCATGCCCTGTACCGCCAAGAAATTCGAGACAGGAAGAGAAAACCAGAACGCTTCCGGATACCCGGACGTTGACTACGCCCTCACTACAAGAGAACTCGGCAGAATGATTGAGAGCGCGGGAATTTACTTTAAAAAGCTTCCCGACGAAAAATTTGATTCACCTCTCGGCGAAGCCACAGGCGCTGCGGTTATATTCGGCGCTACGGGCGGCGTTATGGAGGCGGCTTTGAGAACCGCCAGCGAAATGCTCACGGGACGCGAGCTTGACAGCGTTGAATTCACCGAGGTAAGAGGCACGGCCGATATCAAGGAGGCAACCTACAACATCGGCGGAATGGACGTTAACGTCTGCGCCGCAAGCGGAATTGCCAACGCCCACGAAATTATGGAGCGCATAAAGAACGGCACTGCAAATTATCATTTCATCGAGATAATGGGATGCCCCGGCGGCTGCGTAAACGGCGGCGGACAGCCCATTCAGCACGCGGTGGTGCGCAACTTCATCGATCTGAAAGGCCTCAGAGCGGCGGCTCTCTATGATGAGGATAAGAGCCTGCCCATACGCAAATCCCACGAAAATCCCACAATCAAAGCGGTTTACGAGGAGTTCTTCGGCGAACCCGGAAGCCACAAGGCTCACGAGGTTCTCCACACCTCCTACACTCCCAGACCCAAATACAAATAATGCATTTCCTTTTTGAAAATTAAAATTATCCCTCCGTTTTCTTCACTTATCTGCTTTCACGGCATATGATAAAAGTGTGAATGAATTTAACGGGGGGATTTTTTTGAGCGAAAAAAATATAACATTTTTTCTCGGCGCCAATACGCCGAAAGGCTTTGTAAGTGAATTTTCCCAGCTTTACAACCCCTTTGACTCCTGGAGCGCCTACATACTCAAGGGAGGACCGGGCACGGGAAAATCCGGAATAATGAAAAGAGTAGCCGCAAAGGCTGAGGAGCTTGGTTTATATCACGAAAACATCATCTGCTCCTCTGATCCCGACTCCTTTGACGCGGTGATAATTCCCGAAATAAAATTTGCCATAGCCGACGGCACCTCGCCTCATACCATTGAACCGAAATTTCCCGGAGCCGTCGAGGAAATCGTAAATCTGGGAGACTGCTGGAACGGTGAAATGCTCAGAGCGAGGGCGGATAAAATCAGAGAGGTCACCCTCACCTGCAGTGAGCTGCACCGCCGCAGCGTAAGATTTTTAAACGCCGCTGCTTCCCTGCAAAACGATACCGTAAGGCTTCTGCAAAACTCGGCCGACAAAGGAAAAATCGAAAACTATGCCGCAAGGTTTGCCGCAAGAGAATTCGGAACGCCCAAGGGAAGAATCGGCACGGAAAAGCGCCGCTATCTGTCGGCTCCCACTCCCAAGGGGATATACACCTGCTTTGAAACCGTCGAAGCTCTTACGGAAAAGATAGCGGTTATCGACGATCCCTACTGTGCCGTTTCGCCGCTGCTTCTGGAAATCCTCCGCAGCCGTGCCATTTCCTTGGGGCTCGACGTAATTGCCTGTCTCAATCCTTTTTCGGGGGAAAATGAAATCGTGCATCTTATTGTCCCCGAAAAGAACCTTACCGTTTTTACTTCTTCTCCCCGGCATCAGAGCACTTTTGTACCTTACCGACGCATAAACGCAAAAAGATTTTTGCAGACAGACGAAATCTCCCGTTACCGCGGCAGAATCTCCTTTAACTCCAAAGCTTCTGCGGAGCTTTTGGGAGAAGCGGTCACGCTGCTCTCCACGGCTAAAAAAGCCCATGACCTTCTTGAAAGCTACTATGTGCCCGCCATGAATTTCGGGAAAATCGACAGAAAGGCCGACCTTGTTATCAGGGCGCTGAATCTGAGAACCGCCACACAGTTTTCCTCGGAAAACTGATAAGCACAACAGCGCTGCTCTTTCAGGCTGCTTATTTCAAAATGTGAACAGCAAGAAGCGGTTTATCATAAGGGTAGACATACTGCAAAGTCTGTTCAGTAAAGTTAAAATAAAAAGAAAAAAGAGCCCGACGGACTCTTTTTTCTTTTTAAGGGGAATCTGTAAGCTGATTCCCCGATAAATTTAAATCTCTGTCAAATGTTTATTTTACGGGAACCAAAACAGTCTTGAATTTAAGTCCCATATCCTTTTTGACAATGTACTCGTCCGCAGGATTGGGTCCGCAGCTGTTTGTGCCCGCTCCTCTCATGAAGCCGTCAACGCTGAGAAATACGGTATTTTCATCGGCAATATCCTCGCGGTGTTCGGCGCTTTGAAGAAGCTTGCGGGTATATTCGTGGACGCTGAAGCTGAAGGTCTTTTCTTCGGCGTAAACCGCGATTCCGCAGCCTGACTCATCCATAAGCTTTACATAAGAGGTCATCGCGTGGTTTCCGTTATCCTGAGGCTTTATGTAATCCTCGTGCATATCCTCGACTCTTGCCTTGTAAACTCCGAGAGCCGACTGAGCGCGAAAATCTGCAAGATTTTCCTTTGCTCCGAGGCCGTAATACTCAGCATTTCTCAGCTCCGGGGCAAGCTCAACGGTGAATCCGAAGCGTGGCGGCTCATTGTAAAGCTGCTTGCAGGAAAGCATTTCCTGATTTATCTCAACGGCTCCGTCGCCTGACACAACATAATCGACTTTAATCCTGCAAAGCTCTTTTTTCTTTACTGTTACGCTCTGAACGGTTTTGACGATTATATTATTTCCAACACCTTTTAATTCAAAAAGGACACACTCTGTTTCATAACAGTCCAATCCGTTTTTAATCCACCTTTGGGCTATATCGCGGTCGTTGTCAATAGGCGCTCTGTAAAGGGACGGTACGACTCCCTTCACTCCCGCTGCGGGAGTGGTATTGAGAAGCTCCTTCTCCCCAACTTTGTAGCTAGTCATAAGGCCCGTTTCCTTAGAAAAGCTCACTTCTCCACCGTCGAAGACTATAGCCGCTTCCTTGAGCTTCTCCTGTACGGCAGGTCTTGAAGCATCGTCACAGCCCTTATAGAAGCATTTTCCGCTCTCAAGAATAATCTGCTCAGCAGCGATTTCAAAGCCCTCTCCGTCGGTATAGATAAAGTTGACCTGCCAGTCATTTTCCTTATCTGTCTCTCCGTGAGGTGACTTTATAACCTTTGTGGAACAGGGCGCGATGTCGAGATGCATTTCCCCGCTCTCCTCCATGACTCCGTTTTTCAGAAGTTGCCATTGGATATTCATGTAATCGGAAGAGCGGAAACGGTTTGTGTTGGTAAAGCGGTAGCCCTCCGCTGTCTTTTCGGCCTTTACGGGTCTGTAAAGGGCCTTCATCTCATACGCACCCGTGTGGGGAGTGCGGTCAGGATAGAACAGTCCGTCTACGCAGAAATTACCGTCGTGGATAAATTCGCCGTGGTCTCCGCCGTAGGTATAGCGGTATTTCGCTCCCTCTTCAGTGTGTACGGCCGCGTGGTCGGCCCATTCCCAGATGCATCCGCCCATCATTTTGTCGTCGGAATAGAACATATCCATATATTCCGAAAGTCCGCCGGGGCCGACTCCCATGGCGTGGGCATATTCGCACAGGAAGAAGGGCTTGCCGTTATGGACATCCCCCTTGCTGCGTTCGCGGATTTTCTTCATCTGGTCAACAGAGGTGTACATCTCCGAATAAACGTCGTAGGCGTGTCTTTTATTGCGGGAAACTCCCTCGTAATGTACGGGAATTTCGGGGCAGAGCTCCTTGAGCATATCATAGCAGGCGTCCTGATTTTTCCAGCCGCCGGACTCGTTGCCCAGTGACCACATTGTGATGCTGGGATGGTTTCTGTCCCTCATATACATGAATTTGACACGGTCAAGATAATGTCCCGTCCAAACCTCGCTGTTGCTTATGCGGTTGATGCCGGGTAAACCCACACCGCAGCCGTGAGTTTCAATATCGGCCTCGTCCACAACGTAAAGTCCGTACATATCGCATAAAGTGAGGAACATGGGGTCGGGAGGATAGTGTGATGTGCGCACCGCGTTGACGTTGAACTCCTTCATAAGCTTAACGTCCCTGAGCAGCTCCTCGGGAGTCATGACATAACCGCCGTGAGGGGTTGTATCGTGGTGGTTTACGCCCTTTATCTTGATTTTGGCGCCGTTGAAAAGAAAGACCTCGCCGTCAATTTTAACGGTGCGGAAGCCCACCGTGCTGCGCAGTGACTCCTTTTCCTCGCCGTCCTTTGTAAGGGTGAGGTAGAGTGTGTATACGTTGGGGATTTCGGCGCTCCACTTTTCCACCTGAAGATTTTCAAAGGTGTATTTTACCTTTTCCGCCGCTTTGTATGTGCCTCCGGCCACCTCTTTGCCCTCAGCGTCCGTAAGCACCGCCTTAAGGCCGTAACCGTCGGTATTTCCCTTGATGTCTACCTCGCCGAAAAGGTCAAAGCCTGTTTCGGTTTCCTTTGTCTTTACCTGATAGTCGTAAATATAAGTTTTATCAAGCACCTGAATATATACGTCGCGGAAAATTCCGTTTTCGCGGAACATATCCTGGCACTCGAGATAGGTGCCGTTTGACCATTTGTGAACAACGGCCACCAGCTCATTTTCGCCCCTTTTGAGCATGGGCTTAATATCGAACTCGGCCGTGTTGTGGGCTCCCTCGCTGTAGCCTGCAAACTCTCCGTTTACATACACATCCAGCGACGACATGGCCCCTAAAAACGTAAGGATATATTCCTTATTCTGTCTGTCCTCAATATCAAAAGTCTTATAATAAACGCCTACGGGCACATCCTCGGGGAACTTGGGGGGCCTGCACTTAAAAGGATAGCGTGAATTAAGATAAAAAGGCTCCTCGTATCCCGTTCTCTGCCATGTTGAGGGGACGTCGATTTCATCCATATCGTCGATACCCGTGACAAAAACCTCGGGCATGTCGGAAACTTTTTTGAAATACTTGAACTGCCATTTTCCCGAAAGGAAAATAATCTTATCGCTGTTTTCACGCTCATGAAGATATTCCGTCTTTTCAAGAGCCTCCCTGGTTCCGAAGGGTATAAAATACGCTCTCGGCGCCAGTTTCCCGATGTTATATGCCGTTACGTCCTTGTAACGGGTGTGATCGATATTATACTTCATAACCCTACTCCTCCATTATATCCTTATGTTAGATTTTAACATAATCCTGTACTTGCTTCAATTAAATAAAAGAATCTCGATAAAAAAAATCGAGGAGGCTTTTGTGATTTGTGCACAAAAGCCTCCTCAAAAAAATATATGTTAAGCAAATTTATTTCCGAACAGAAATAATAATCAAAATCCTCGAGTGGAACCTCTGTGGCTCGCTCCGCTTGAGGACGTGTGAATCGTTCCCCCTGAACCGCCTCCGAAAGAGCCGCGATGGTTGTTGCGGTCATTACTATCTCTGATCCTTTGCTGAGTAATATGCTTATCGATAAGAGTATCGCTTCTTACCCTCGTGCGCAGCGAAGATTTCTGAAGATACGGATACTTGTATCCGCCAAATTTCATTTTATATTTTGAGCGGACTAAAAAGCAGACTATTCCACCTGCGCCGAGTCCGACTATAACTGCAATTACCGCCACCAAAGAGGGATCTGGAGCTTCATTTTCCGTTTCGGCATTTATATCCGGCACCATTTCGGAATCCGGATTTTGTTCCGGTCCCATGCCGAACTCAGGGGCATATCCGTAGCTTTCGTCATAGCTATTTACAGAATTATATGTACTCTGAACATAT
The DNA here is from genome assembly GCA_949283785.1 of uncultured Oscillospiraceae bacterium. Classification (GTDB taxonomy): domain Bacteria; phylum Bacillota; class Clostridia; order Oscillospirales; family Acutalibacteraceae; genus UMGS263. Next base: position 28,142 of record CASDTR010000013.1, on the reverse strand, counting down.
TCGAGGAATGTTTCAGCCGCCTCGGCATACTCTCCCGAAGATGCATAGGGCTGTATAATATCAAAGGCGTTTTCGATGTCCCAGTCGCTGAAAAAATTCGTTTCGGACCCTCTGAGCGAAATATGCATTTCGCGCGCCTGCATGTTAATGAGAAAAAGCATTCCGTTTCTCTCTTCGCCTATGCCGTAGCCGTTATAATCAAAATAATCGTCGCTGTAAGCCTCCGACGTCTTGCCGTCGGTACTGTCAGTTGTAACGATCACCATATCCACGCCAGTCAGGGAAATTGTCTCATCGACTTTTCCTTCCAATTCCGCTTTTTGGCTTTCGGTAAAAAGTCCCGCCGAATCAACAACGCGGGGGTTCTCAGCATAAACAGTGACGCTCAAGACGAAAATCAGCGTCAATATCACAAAAACCGAAATGAGCTTTTTGGAGGCTTTTATGCTCTTCATATCAGATCACCCCTCCAAAATTCAGAATAAACAAAGCAACGGCAGCAAATACAGAAAAGAACAAAATGCCCAGCTTTGATCTGCTCAGAGGCAGCTTACCGCAGGTCATGCCGCTCTGTCCGTTCATGGCGTAAAAATAATCCTTACCGTTATTCTTGAATGTCATGAGCCACACGGGTACAAGGGCATAACGCCAATTGATGCTCACGTTCGCCTTTTTTTCCGTCACAAATACGGAATCGTAGCCTGAAATGGTGCCGCGTAAAACATCCGCCGAATAATCGGCAACTTCATCCGTTACCTGCTGTCTGAGCTCTTCTGATTCAATATCCCTTTTTTCGGCTCCGAATCCGGACAGATACGCCATATTGAAGTCCTTCACCTGAGAGAAATCAAAGGGCTGCACATTTTCGGCCAATTCCTTATTGGCCTTATTTAAAGCGTTTTTACTCAGATCTTTGAATTTTATATCTCCCGCTCTTACAACGGCATAGGTGCTCGTTTCGGTGTATCTCATATCACCGCTGCGCCATGAGCGCACCTTTTTAGCTCTGGCGTTTATCTGAGCATCGGAGTCACAGTCACATACCCAGTAAGGAAAATATACCCCTGAAATCTTTTTGAGCTCTTTTTTCGTAAAGAAGCCTTTCGGCACAAACCACTTCTTTTTGAACCACTGAAAAAACCTCTCCACTGCCTCGTCCTGATCTATGACAAAGGGAATAATGCAGTCGGGCTTAAAGTTTCCCTCAAGCCTTCCCGAAATCACTACGGGATTGTGACAAAAGCAACACTGTGACGCCGCTGTTGTGGAATCCACTACTACCTCCGCTCCGCAGCTGGGGCATGTGTAGACATAGGCCTTAAACTCATCGCCGTCCTCGGAAGGAGTCTTATCCTCACCCTCTTCGGCTGCCGTATCCCCCGCGCTCTCATCCAATTTTTCTTCTGCTTTAGCCTGTTCGGCCTCTTTCAGCTCCTCTTCCGTAAAATACGAAAGACAGTATTCACAGTGAAATTTCTGGCTTTCCGCATCAAATATCAGTCCGCCGTCACAGTTGGGGCATTTATATGTAACCACCGCCATTACAGATCACACCTTTCACACCTGCACGATATGCTTTTACTGCATGGGCTTTCCGCACTCCGGACAGAATTTCGGAGCAGGGCCATCGGGGTCCGGCTCATATCCGCAGGAAGCGCATTTCATTTCGATCGGTCTGGGTTTTCCGCAATTTGAGCAGAAATTTCCCCTATTGTCGTTCCCGCAGGAGCATTTCCAGACGGAAGTCTGAGGCTTTGGCTTACCGCAGTCGGAACAGAAATTTCCCGTATTCTCATTTCCGCAGGAGCATCTCCATGTATCCCCTGACGGCTGTGGTCTGCGTGCAGATTCCCTTGCCATCTGAGCCTGATTTGACTGGGAAGCAGCTCCCATAAAGCCCGTGGTGGACTGCATTCCCATGCCTACGCCCATAAAGCCCGCCATGCTTCCGTTGGCGTTGGAGCCTGCCGCTTCGATGCCTCTGGCGATTGAGCCCTGTACATAGCCCTCTCTGACGGTGGGATCTCCCAGCATAGCGCCCTGATTGCGCATATTAATGAGCTTCGTGGACTCCTCGTCATAGGAGATGCTGGAAATACCCACGGACTGGATCTCCATGCCGCGCATCTCGCCCCAGTCTGCATCCAGGATATCCGCCATATATCTGCTGAGCTCTCTGCCCTTTGAGGCCACATAGGATATACGCACTCCGTCCGCCGACATCTGGTTTATGGCTGACTGGAAGGCCTCAAGAAATTCAGAAAGATACTGTTCGTTTATATCCTCTATTTCCACCCTGTCCTCATTTTTTGGTATGGCCTCCGAATAGAATGTGAGGGGATTTTTTATCTTTACGGAATAGGTACCGTGAGCTCTCAAAAACAGCTCCGCGTTGTAAAAGGAGTCAAAATAGTTGACGGGGTTTCTTGTACCGAATTTTATGCCTTTTATTTCCTGAAGGTTTATATAAAAGACCTTCTGGGTTCCTGAGGTAACTCCGCCGAATTTGATGCGGTTAAAGGCCTCCTTCAAAGTATCGCCGAATTCACCGTTAAACATTGAGGGAAGAGAAGAATTATCAACTGTATAGTATCCCTCCTCGGCGGTGTAATCCACTACCTTCCCGCCGTCTATAAGCATCATAAACTGATTGGGATACACATGGACTACCGAACCGTTGGAGATCGTGTCCTTAGTTCCCTTTCGGTTTGAGTTCCTTGAATCTCCCTGCCTTACGGTGACGCCTCGCGTGAATACGGTTTTATCGTCCATTTCATCGGGCTCGATGACCTCAAGCCACTGGTCCGCAAGACCTCCGCCTACAGCGCTCGCTATTGCTTTGATGATTCCCATTGTGATTGCCTCCTTTATTTAAAAAGCCTTAAACCTCTTTAAAGCTATTAATCAGCCATGTTTTGATATTTACGGCCTCAACGGCTGAGCCGCAGTACTGACATTTTTTCTCTCCGACCGACGTTACGGGAGCTCCGCAGTTGGGACAAACGGTGCCCACCGCATTGCCCGACATTTTTTCAACGATTTCGGGGTTCTGAATGTAGACGGCCTCAACGTTATACTTTGTCTGGGTACAGAGCCCGTCCTTTCCGCAAATAAGTTTTCCGTCTTTTTCCTTTTGGTACTTATACCCTACGGCTGACTGAAAAACTATTTTGCACATCCCCGCTCCCTTTCGGTAATCGTTTATCTGGGTATCGTGTATCTCCGTCTCGGAAAAGCGTTCTGTTATTCCCGCCGCATCGTTATCTTCGATCCGAAGCTTTATTTGATTTATGAAATCGTCCGTAACGCCTTCAATCTCCCTGACCTTGCCGTCATTTAAAGCCGCAAACGCGCTCAGAAGAGCATTTTCCGCTCTGGTTTTGAGCCGGGAACAGTTGAGCTCGGGAAAATCCTCGCTTATCTGCGGAAGGAACAGCTTTGTCATCGAGGAAACGGATTTGGGATTTTCCGCAAGGATATCTCTTTGCAGCTTTATCCCTTCGGCAAGGGAATCCGTCCCGAAAGCCGTCTTTGAAAACCGCCGTATTTTCCCTCTTATCACTGCTGCCGCTGCGCCTGCGGCAGCGACCGCAAGAATTACGATTATAATCGGCACCCATGACGAAACATTATCCATTTCAGCCCCACCCGTCAATTTTCTGCGAATATTATATAGCATAAGAGAATTCAATTCTATACTTTTATTACATTTTGTCAACAGCGTTAATATTCAAGAACTTTTTTTGTGAAAGCTTACTGGTATTTGCCGAATCAGTGGGCATAATAACCAAAATGGACTTGACAGTTATTGTCAGATTTCTAACGAAGCACCTTTAAAACTTGTCGTTGACTGTTGCTTTAAATCGTTTTTTTGATTATAATATTTTAGGTATAACCTTGTAAAAAACCGAAAGGAGATACAGATATGAATTATTCACATGAAGTTGAAAAAATGTGTATGGTTGCAAAGGGACCCCATCACGGACCCGCTCCTATCCCCGAAGAGGGCAAATGGGTAAAGGCTTACGACATCAAGGATATTTCCGGTCTTTCTCACGGCGTGGGCTGGTGCGCACCTCAGCAGGGTACCTGCAAACTTACACTCAACGTTAAAAACGGTATTGTAGAAGAGGCTCTCGTTGAAACTCTCGGCTGCTCAGGTATGACTCACTCAGCGGCTATGGCTTCCGAAATCCTCCCCGGCAAGACACTCCTTGAGTGCCTTAACACCGACCTCGTATGCGACGCTATCAACGTTGCAATGCGCGAGATCTTCCTCCAGTTCGTCTACGGACGTACACAGTCCGCTTTCTCTGAGGACGGCCTTCCCATCGGCGCAGGTCTTGAAGACCTCGGTAAGGGACTTCGCTCACAGGTTGGTACAATGTTCAGCACAAAGGCTAAGGGCGTTCGCTACATGGAGATGGCCGAAGGCTATGTAACACGCATGGCTCTCGACAGCGACGATCAGGTTATCGGCTATGAGTTCGTAAAGCTCGGCAAGATGCTTGAGGATATCCGTCACGGCAAAACCCCCAACGAAGCTTATGAAAACAACAAGGGAACCTACGGTCGTTTCGATGGCGCTGCCAAGTACATCGATCCCCGTGAGGAATAAGACTATATAAGGAGGACATGAAAATGGCTAACGACGTAAAATTTGAAGGCAAAGAGAGAAGAATGGCCAAAATCGAGAAATGTCTTGCTGAGTATGGTCTTGGCTCTCTCGAAGAGGCAAGAGACCTTTGCCTGAGCAAGGGCATCGACGTTGACGCTATCGTCAAGGGCGTTCAGCCCATCGCTTTCGAGAACGCTACATGGGCTTACACTCTCGGTGTTGCCATAGCTCTCAAAACAGGCGTTAAGAGCGCTTCCGAAGCTGCCGCTACAATCGGTAAGGGACTTCAGGCTTTCTGTGTTCCCGGTTCCGTTGCGGAGCAGAGAAACGTTGGTCTCGGCCACGGCAACCTCGGCGCTATGCTTCTCGATGACAATACAAAGTGCTTCGCTTTCCTCGCAGGTCACGAATCCTTCGCGGCTGCCGAAGGCGCAATCGGTATAGCACGCACAGCCAACAAAGTCCGCAAGGAGCCCCTCAGGGTTATCCTCAACGGTCTCGGCAAGGACGCCGCTATGATTATTTCAAGAATCAACGGCTTCACATATGTAAAGACTGAGTACGATTTCTTCACGGGAGATCTCAAAGTTGTCGAGGAGACTCCTTACTCCGACGGAGAGCGCGCAAAGGTTAAGTGCTACGGCGCAAACGACGTTCTTGAGGGCGTTGCAATCATGAAGGCCGAGGGCGTTGACGTTTCCATCACAGGCAACTCAACCAACCCCACCCGCTTCCAGCACCTTGTTGCAGGCACATACAAGAAATGGGCTATGGAAAACGGCGTTAAGTACTTCTCCGTTGCTTCAGGCGGCGGCACAGGACGTACACTTCATCCCGATAACGTAGCAGCAGGTCCCGCTTCCTACGGTCTCACAGACTCCATGGGACGTATGCACGGCGACGCTCAGTTTGCAGGTTCTTCATCCGTTCCCGCTCACGTTGAGATGATGGGACTTATCGGCGCGGGCAACAACCCCATGGTCGGTATGACAGTTGCATGCGCTGTTGCAGTTTCCGAAGCTGCTGACAAATAAGCATCCACTGATAAAATTTGATTTAACTCAAAAACCTCCGGAGAACATGAATCTCCGGAGGTTTTTTGCTTTAATAGCTTCATATTATATTTTTCATTTATTTCAGTATAAAACCGTTGACAACTTCGCCCTGCTGAATTATCATCAAAACAAAAACTGAGGAGCAGCTTATGAAAAAAGGGGTCAAATATAAATCCGAAAGTGCAGCAGTACGTCTGGCGGCGCTGCGCGCTCTGACGGGAGCTGTTTTAGGCGTTCCGTATCTTCATCTTGCTCTTTCGGATAAATCGGGAGCGGCTTTCTGCAGCAAATACCGCCTTGACAAAGACGGGTATTTTATTGAGAACATACCGAGAGAAAAATATCTTACGGACGCGCCCATTGAAAAGGGCAAAAAAGTTTTTGACATAAAGGATTACGGCGCTTCCCCCCATGCAAATTTTAAAATCAACCGTGAAGCCGTAAACAAAGCAATAGCTGAAGCGAGCAAAGCAGGAGGCGGAGTGGTCCTTGTCGGAGGCGGTGAATATACCTGCGCCAACATAAGGCTTCAAAGCAATGTAACATTGCACATAGAGCGCGGCAGCGCACTGTGCAACATCACCTATGACTGCGACAGAAGGGAAAACAAGCCTTTTCACAGTATCCCCGAAAACACAGCGATCGGACACAACGCCTTTATTTACGCTGATAACGCCGAAAACATCGTGATAGAGGGTCCCGGAAAGCTTAAGGGAAACGGGGCTACATACTGTTATCCCCAAAATGATGGCTCACTGTTTTATCCCCTTAACACCTTCGACTTGAAAGTTTATATTTCCGAACACAGGAAGCGGATAATGATGGGCAGGGAACACGAGATGAACCGCTATTTCATAATGGCGGCAAATTACTGCAAAAATTTTACGGTGAGGAATCTCGAAATATACGAATCGGGCTCATGGACCTGCCGAATGGAGGGAAACGACGGCCTTATCTTTGACGGGGTGATCATAAATAACAACGTGCGCGTTGCAAACTCCGACGGAATAGACATAATGGGCGGCAGAAATACAGTTATAAGAAACTGCTTCATCGCTACGGGCGACGACGGAATATGCCTCAAGACGGACCCTGACAATCCTCCCCTTGACGGCCTTCTTGCCGAAAACTGTGAAATCATGTCCCTTGCCAACTGCTTTAAAGTGGGAACAGCCACCTGTCACGACATTTCAAATGTGACCGTGCGTGACTGTTACTTTTTCATGCCGGGGATTGCGGGAGGCTATGCAGGAATCGCCGTAGAGGCAACCGACGGCGGAAAGGTCAGGGATATTAATATTGAAAACATCAGAATGGACCACGTTACAACTCCCTTTATGATATGGCTTGGATACCGCAGCGAAGGCTCTGAGCTGGAAAACATAAGGATTTCCGATGTCACGGCCGCCCAATGCGATATTGCAAGTTCCGTTACGGGCTACAATAAAAACGGTGAAATCCACAGGATAAAAAATATCCTTTTGGAAAACATCAGCGTCACATACCGCGAGGCTGAGGAAATGATAAAAATATTTGCAGGAGGCGCTTATGAGGGACCTCTCAACATGGGCGGATATCCCGAAAGCACAAGAGTATCTCATATGTATATCCGCAGCCACACCCTTAGTCCCTATTTTGATCTGCCCGCATGCGGACTGTTTGCCAGAAATGCTGATGGCCTCACAATAAAAAACTTTTCCGTCATGCCGAGAAGGGTCAACAAAAGACCTTTTACAAATTTTGATGACGCAGAAAGATACAACATTGAAAATCTCAGCATTCTTTAACTCAAAAGAATAACGCCCCGGACTTTGCAGTCCGGAGCGCACCTTTATATTCAGTTGAATTCAACGGCTATAAACTTTATTCCGTTTTCCTCCGCGTACTTCTCAGCGGCTGAATCCATTTCACCGTAGACGGCTTTCAGGCTTTCGCAGCCCTCGAAGGCGTTATTGCCTATTCGGTTCACAGTAGCAGGAATAAGTACTCTTTCAAGAAGCGTGCAGTTTTTAAAAGCGCCCTGTGAGATCACCTCGGTTCCCTCTCTAATGAAGCAGGATCCGTTTATTCTTTCCTGTGCTTTTATAAGGCTGCATCCTAAATACAGCACTTCGTCGCACCAGTTTGCGTCATCGTTATAAAAGGCCGTATCAAAAAAAGCGTTTTCCCCGATTTTCTTTACGCTCTGCGGAAGCTCCACCTCGGCAAGAGACGTGCATCCGTAAAAAGCCCATGAGCCTATTTCCTCAATGTTATTAGGCAGTATTAGTTTTTTCAGTTCTTTCAAACCGCATAAAGCTCCGTCTTCTATCACCTCAACATCATCAGCTATACACACTTTGCAAGAATTCGGACTCATCTGAGTTTCTGATGTCCTAAACATTTCAAATTCTCCTCTCTCCTCTTTCATTCTTCACTGCACATATTCCTTTATACGTCTTGCCGACAACACGCCGCCCCCTTATTCGACGGATTTATTATTTGAGATAATTATAAGTATATCTGCTTTTTTTAAAAACAACTGCTAAAAAGTTGATCAAAAAAAGTTCAATCCTTTAGCAGCTTTTAATCGTTTATATCTGTTTAAATTAATATATATTTTATTCTTATATTTGTTTCGGTTCTCTGCCGTCACACAGAGCCAGCAAAGTCTTCAGATAGTCCACAGCCATCGCATCAGAGTAAACGCCTGCGTTAACCTGAATAAATTCAATAAACAGCTCTATATCCATTCTGAGCCTCTTGTCGTTAAGTATTATCATAGCGTTACCGTATTACTGCGTTTTTGCGGGAAAATCCCTGAAAGTGCAAAAATATCTGTATATTGTTTTCTCCGAGCTCAATTGACATTTCCGGCATCTTAAAGGCTTTGCTGTCGATTATAAAGGCTCGGCCTGATTCAATATAGCCTACAAAAAGTTCCAGAAATCGTTTCCTGTACTTGATTGGCAGCTCTCCGTTTACGACCATGATCGGCGGGCACTCAATTATCCTGCCCTTTTCTGCAAATCTTCTCAGTCCGCTGTCCGTAGTGACGTATTTCTGTTTGTCATTCATTGCCAGCTTTTTATAGTGCTCGGCGGCTACACGTTTAAGGCTTTCCGCATCGGGTATATCGCTTCGAATAACCTCTGCAATACTCTCATCATTTATAATTGAAGAAATGCACGGATTGTTGGAAATCGTAACATCTATACGTTCATTGAAAATACGGCAGCACTCATTTTTTAGATCAAGCATATCCTTCGGAAAGGACGCCGGAGCCGTAGCTTCCTTCATAAAATCTTCCGATACCTTGACAATGCAATCAAACACTTCTTCATTTTTCGTAAAAAATCCTCTTTGACTTTCCGGATTAAAAAGAATACAATATGAATCCGCAGCGAAAAAGCAGGGATACGGCGTATTTATGGCTTTAGCGCCTGCCGAAACGACATAATACGGGGTGGTCCGATATTCCGCCCATCTAAAAGAGCGAAAAAGATTATAAATATTATCTTCATCCTCGCCGTCGGTTTTAAATACAATCATATGCAAAATATCAAAAGCCCGATTACTCAGATAGTTTCCGAAAACAGCGTTATCCATTTCAGTAAAGGAAAACGGATAATTTGTATATATCCTGCACGGCGCCGCATTTTTAAAAATGTAATCCACAGCAGTTTTAATCTGAGACGGACCGAGTGCATTTATTTTTTTACAATCGTCAAAAACCGCGGGAGTACTTTTGTATTCCTCAGTCGCTCCCTCCTGCTAATCGGCTATCTCTTTAAGCACGTTCCTTATATGGATAATTCTTCTGTAAGTATCTCCGCCGAGACTTTCCTTATAAACTTTTTCCGTCAGTATCTTTTTCTCAGAAAGGGAAAGGGGAATCTGATATATTATTTCTTTGAAGTTTTCCCTGGAAATCGAACCGATTCCCTTATAAAACCTGTGTAGCAGGCCTCGGTTGATGTTAAATTCCCTTGATACATAATTCTGACTCCAACCCACTTCATTAAAAGCCTTGACCATTAACTCATAAAACTCCATTTCCCTTCCTCCTTTTGCTTCAATCGGCAAGAGCAAGTTTATATCTGTCCGATTTAAATATTTGTGATTTATATTATAGATATATTATATATTATTTGTCAAATGATATGGTTGAGGCCTTCTTCTTACGAACTCTTTCTGAACATATCACGCCGTAATCCTACCAAAAATTCACAGTGAGGTTTTAATATGCTTAAACTGATTCCCACACCTTCAAAAATCGTATACGGTAAAAAATGTTTTACATTTAAAAAGATAACGGAAGCTGCCGCTGTTCCCGATTTCGTACTCGAGGAGCTCCATGAATTTTTCAAAGCTTTTAAAACCGAGAAAGCCTTTGAAATAATCGGCTCATTACATATAAAGCTGAACAATGAATTTTCTTCTTTAGGTTCTGAGGGCTATCGCCTTTCAGTTGACGGAAACGGTATATCGGTCGAAGCTTTCAGGGAAAACGGTATCTTTTACGGTATACAGACCCTGAAACAAATTCTTTTTCAGTGCGGAAATACAATCCCCTTCATGACAATTGAGGATTCGCCCCGCTTTTCATACAGAGGCTTTATGCTTGACGCAGGCCGCTATTTCTATAAAGTAAGGGAAGTTAAAGAATTTCTCGATCTTATGGCCCTTCATAAACTGAACACATTTCATTTTCATCTCACGGAGGATCAGGGTTGGAGAATTGAAATAAAGAAATATCCACTGCTTACTCAAAAGGGCTCCCGCAGAAGCCACACCAACTTCGGATTCATACCCAGAGGCGGCTATTATACTCAGAACGAAATAAGGGAGATAGTTTCTTACGCGCACTCAAAATTCATCCGTGTAATTCCCGAATTCGACATACCGGGGCACACAGTTTCCGCGATTGCCTGTTATCCCTACCTTTCCTGCTTTGACAGAAAGCTTAAAGTCGCCACCCACTGGGGAGTCAAGCACGACATTCTCTGCGCAGGAAAGGAAAGCACATATCGCTTTGTATTTGACGTACTTGATGAGATGGCGGAGCTTTTCCCCGACGGCGAAATCCATTTAGGCGGAGACGAAGCATATAAAATGCGCTGGAACCTTTGCCCGAGATGTCAGGCGGAAATAAAAAGACAGGGACTCAAGGATTCGGAAGAACTTCAGCAGTTTTTTATGAGCAAGGTCAACGCCTATCTAAGAGAAAAAAACATTAAGACGATTATGTGGAACTGGGACGACATTCAACCCACCAAACGGCTGGACCCTTCCATCGCCTGGAATCTCTGCGGAATTTCCGATGAAAAGCTGCCAGTTATCAAGGAAGAAATAAAGGCCGGCCGTGAAATGATTATCACCAGCTCATTTCCTTACTATCTCGACCTTCCCTACGGCTGGATCAACCTTAAATCGGCATATGAATTCGACCCTGTTAAAGGCTTTTCGGATGAAGAGATAAAACGCATACGGGGAGTCGAAGCGCCTCTCTGGACAGAGTATGTACCCGATATGAGGACGGCATGCTTAAAGGCGTTTCCACGCCTCGGCGCCATATGCGAAACCGCGTGGGCTCAGGAGGAAAACAGGAGCTGGGAGGATTTTCTCGAACGCATGAGCTTCTATTATGACTTTCTGTCTCTTTACGGCGTCAAGGGAGCATCTCTAAAAAAAGCCATGCCTTCTAAAATCAGGGCTGCCGCTTCATCCGCTTGGTTTAACCGGCGTCAGCTTCACTGGCAGGGGCTTTACAATTTGATTGACGATGCAGTGGTGAAAATCAAAGCAAAACAACTATGACACACGCCCTGCGGCGCACATGTCCGCTTTCAATCCACACAGTAAAGAACAACTATAATTACCTGCGCCAGCGTGACGCTGCACCCATTTTGCATACCAAAACACAGAAATAAGCAGCTATAATTGCATGCATCTTAGTTTATGTAAAGCAAAAAAATAATAAAATTCAATCCAAAGGCTTACAGCAAACTTACCTCACGACAGTCGCACACGTCGGCAAAGGAAAAGATATGGTAAGAGTAAAGCATTTGCACTCTGATGGTGATAAATTAATCCCACTAAACTGCCGACGTAAATTTGTGAACGCTTACACAACCAAATCCGACGGCAAGATAAAATACATGGCACACAGTAAAACGTTTTACTGTGTGAGGATAATAAAATAAAATTTCTGGGCTGCCGTCGGCGGACGTTTGCTGAAAACTTATTTTGCGCTGATTAGCGCTTACTGTTTTGGCAAGTGAAATGCGCTTTTGCTTCCTTTTACCGCCATGGGCAAAAGGAAGTGCCCTGCCGCGGCACGAGCGGCGCAGGCTGAGACTGCACACAATCCGCATACCGAGATACAGCGCACAAAAGTATAAGCGCCTACGTTAAAATTTTCTTGTTTATCAAAGTACGGGTAAGAAGCAGAACCCTACTAAATATTTTTCTATTGCTTGTTCCTAACTTGCACACCAAGCGTCGGTGGTCAATAAAATTTCCCCAATTAAGATTAAATCTATACAAAAAAAGCACCGCTTAAGCGGTGCTTTAATTTTTTTATTGTGTTATCAGTGAAGCATAAGTCCTGCCTCAGTAAAAATCCTTCTCGCTCTTTCCACCTCTTCGGAAGCGGGAGAGGCGACTCCTTTGAGAGAATAGCTGAGATTGAGCTGCTCCCATTTAAACTCTCCCATTTTATGGAAAGGCAGAAGCTCTACGCATTCTATGCATTTATAGTCTTTGAGAAAATTCGCAAGCTTTCTCAGCTCCGATTCCATAAGGGTAAATCCCGGGAGAAGCACATGGCGTATCCAAACGCGCTGTCCCTCTTCCTCGAGAAAGCGAAGGACTTTCAGGGCATTTTCGTTGCTGTGGCCGGTGATTGCCGCGCACATGGCGCTGTCTATAGCCTTTATATCCAGCATAACCACTTCCGCCTCGCGAAGAGCGGTTTTCGCTTTTTCCAGGGGAAAATAGCCGCAGGTGTCAAGGGCCGTTCCGAATCCCTCATCCTTCAGCCTTAAAATGGCCTCAGTGACAAATTCATGCTGCAAAAGGGGCTCCCCGCCCGAAAAGGTCACCCCTCCAGTGCGTATAAAATTCCTGTACTGCTTCACATCCTCCACAAGCTCATCAACGGTCATTGTATAACTGTAAGAGTCTGCAAGCCATGTGTCGGGGTTGTGACAGTATCTGCACCTTAATGCGCACCCCTGCATAAACGCCACATAGCGTATTCCGGGGCCGTCCACGGTGCCGAAAGTCTCTTTTGAATGAAATTTTCCGATTAGCTCTTTAGCCATAAATACCCCTGCCTGTATATTTTCTGTTAGAAGCGGGTGTGGAATGTACGGTTTATAACGTCAAGCTGCTGCTCTCTTGTGAGCTTTACAAAGTTTACGGCGTAGCCCGAAACTCTCACCGTAAGCTGAGGATAAAGCTCAGGATGATCCATAGCGTCAAGGAGTACCTCACGATTGAGAACGTTTACGTTGATATGGTGGCCTGTCTCGTCAAAGTATCCATCAAGGAGCTTTGCAAGGTTTACTATCTTCTCATCCTCGGTCTTGCCGAGTGCGCCGGGAACAATTGAGAATGTGTAGGAAATACCGTCCTCAGCAGCGTCATAGGGGAGCTTTGCAACTGACATCATTGAGGCTATGCAGCCGTTTTTGTCCCTCTTATGCATGGGGTTGGCGCCGGGAGCAAAGGGCTCCCCTGCGCGGCGTCCGTCGGGAGTGTTGCCGGTTTTTTTGCCGTAAACGACGTTTGATGTGATTGTAAGAATTGAAAGGGTGGGCTTTGAATGACGGTATGTGTGGTGCTGAGCAAGCTTTGCCATGAACTTCTCAACGACCTCGCAGGCGATCTCGTCAACTCTGGGGTCATTGTTGCCGAATGCGGGATAATCGCCTTCGATTTCGTAATCGACCACAAGTCCGTCTTCGTTGCGTATGGGCTTAACCTTTGCATATTTGATAGCAGAAAGGCTGTCAACAACAACGCTGAAGCCCGCGATGCCGCAAGCGGAGGTCCTTACGATATCTTCGTCATGAAGAGCCATTTCAAGCTTTTCATAAGCGTATTTATCGTGCATATAGTGGATAATGTTAAGGGTGTTGATGTAAAGGCCTGCAAGCCAGTCGCACATTTTGTCGTACTTTTCATAGACCTTATCGTAATCAAGATACTCGTCTGTGATAGGCTCGAAGGCGGGAGCTATCTGATCTCCGCTCTTCTCGTCCTTACCGCCGTTAATTGCGTAAAGCAGAGCCTTAGCAAGGTTTGCCCTTGCTCCGAAAAACTGCATCTGCTTGCCGATTCTCATGGCGCTTACGCAGCAGGCTATGCCGTAGTCATCGCCGAACTTTTCACGCATAAGGTCATCGTTTTCGTACTGGATAGAGGATGTCTCGATAGAAATCTTTGAGCAAAAATTCTTGAAGCCCTCGGGGAGCTTTGAGCTCCAGAGAATTGTCATGTTGGGCTCGGGAGCGGGTCCGAGATTTACAAGAGTGTGAAGGAAACGGAAGGAGTTCTTCGTTACAAGAGGACGTCCGTCAAGGCCGATACCGCCGATGGACTCTGTAACCCATGTGGGGTCTCCTGAGAAAAGCTCATCGTAAGCGGGAGTCCTCAGGAAGCGGACCATGCGAAGCTTCATAACGAAGGAGTCAACAATCTCCTGGATCTCGCTCTCTGTGTACCTGCCGCTCTTGAGGTCGCGCTCCGCATAGATATCGAGGAATGTGGAAACGCGTCCGAGGCTCATGGCCGCGCCGTTCTGCTCCTTTACGGCTCCGAGGTATCCGAAGTATACCCACTGAACAGCCTCTTTGAAATCAGTCGCGGGCTTGCTTATATCATAGCCGTATTTTGCGGCCATTACCTTGAGCTCTTCAAGAGCTCTTATCTGATCGGAGATTTCTTCGAGGGTTCTGATTTCCTCTCCGTGAAGTCTCTCGCGGCTCGCTATCTCTCTCTTTGCCTCCTGCTTCTGCTCAATGAGGAAATCTACACCGTAAAGGGCTACGCGGCGGTAGTCGCCGATTATTCTGCCTCTGCCGTAGGCGTCGGGAAGGCCTGTAATGATACCCGTATGGCGGGCTTTTCTCATCTCTTCGGAATAGCAGTCAAAAACGCCGTCGTTATGAGTCTTCCTGTAATGGAAGATGTCCTCCACTCTGGGGTCCATCTCACGGTTATATGCCTTGAGTGAAGAACGAACCATGCGGATTCCTCCAAAGGGGATTATAGCTCTCTTGAGAGGAGCATCCGTCTGAAGGCCCACTATATCCTCAAGCTCCCTGTCAATATAGCCCGGCTCATGGGCGGAAATGGTGGAAATCGTATGCTCGTCTATATCGAGCACTCCGCCTGCCTGTCTTTCAGCTTCCATGAGCTTCTTAACCTTATCAAAAAGCTTAAGTGTCTTTTCCGTTGCGGGAGCAAGGAAGTCACCGTCTCCGTAATAAGGAGTATAATTTTCGATAATAAAGTCTCTTACATTAATTTTGTTTTCCATTTTTATCCCTTCCTTTCCTGATACCGCGGCTTGTGCTGCTGACGCCGACGCGCGGGAAGCGGCGTCATTATAAATCGCCCGAAAGCGAAATTTATCTTATTCGGGAACAGGCAGAAAGATTGCTTGTATACCTGCCTTTCCATAAGTATTATAACAGCTTTTTCGACAGTTTTAAGACTAAAAAGAAACTTTGTATCAGTGAATAAAAAAGCCCTTCTGTCAACCGTATTTATAATATTTTTTCACAAATTACTATTGACTCTTTTTTCACATTTACTTTTAAAAAATAAAATTTACATAAAGTTACGTTTTTGCTGTGTTAATTTATATACAAATTCTTTACAAATTCATTAAAAAATGTTATAATTCACTAATAAAATTCGTCAAATATAAAAAAAGGAGAGATTAAAATAAATATGGCAAAAAAGTGTTTGGAACGTGCAGACAGTCCCGAATCTTTGGGAATCTCCTCTCAATCCATCCTAAATTTTATAGAGGACTGTGAGAAGAGCAAAATTGAGCTTCACTCCTTTATGATACTGCGCCACGGTAAAGTCGCGGCGGAAGCCTGGTGGAAACCTTTCAACAGCGAAACCGCCCACACCATGTATTCTCACAGCAAGAGCATAGCCTCCCTTGCAATAGGTTACGCCGTCTCGGAAGGGCTTATATCTCTTGACACCAAGGTCTATCCCCTTTTCGACGACAAGCTGCCGAGAATAATTCCCCGTGAGGCCATGGAGCTCAATATCCGTCATCTGCTCACCATGACCAGCGGAAAGCTCATCAATCCCGCAGTTAATACGGAAAAAATCGACTGGATAAAAAATTTCCTGTCTGCGCCCTTTGCGTGGAAGCCCGGCACGAAATTCGTCTATACAAACGAAAACTCCTATATGCTCTGCGCCATTGTGAAAAAGGTCACAGGGCTGAGCGTTGTGGACTACCTTATGCCCAGGCTTTTCGAGCCTCTCGGCATCGACCGACCGTTCTGGGAAGCCGATCAGAACGGCATAGAGGCAGGAGGCTGGGGATTGCAGCTTAAAACGGAGGACCAGGCGAAAATAATCCAATGCTGTCTGCAAAAAGGCGTGTGGGAGGGAAAGCAGATCATCCCCGCCGATTACCTTGCTCAGGCGACGGCCTATCAAGTGGATAACGCCCCAGGAAAGCCCGATAACAGGGTTGGCTACGGTTTTCAGTTCTGGAGGAACCGCCTGCCCAATTCCTACCGCTGTGACGGCCTTTTCTCACAGTTTTCTATTGCACTGGAGGATTATGACTGCTGCATCGTAACAAACGCAGGCGCTCCCGACGAACAGGGAACGCTGAACGCTGTCTGGCGTCATTTCCCGCAGGGCTTTACAGACGGACCCATGCCTGAAAACCCTGAGGCCCTTGAAAAGCTCAAGAAAAAAATCGCCTCTCTGAGTATGCCTCTTATGGAAGCCATGCCGCGAAACGCCCAGACTGAGGCACGGCTTATAGGAAGCGAGATACATACAAGGGATACTGGCTTTGCAAGCATACTTGCCGCCCCTGCAACTTTCATGCTTTCAAAAAAGCCCGGCAATTTAAACAACATCCGATTTGATTTTTCCATGAGCAGCGCCTCCATGACCTTTAAAGAAAAAAACAGTCCCGAAAATACCATCGAAATAGGCCTTGACGGAGATGTACGAATGAGCAAAATACAGCTTGCCGACTTAAAGCTCGACATAGCTGCCCAGGGCGCCTGGAGAAGCGACGGAAGCTTCGAGGTCTGGATAAGGCCCTTACAGATGACGCAGATAAGAAAAATGCGCTTTATTTTCGGAGAACGCGGCACCGTTATCATCAAAACCCGCGCCGAACAGCCTCTCTACGACCTTGCCGTATTTTGGATGGGATTTATCGGTCTCAACGTAAGTCTGCCCCTGAAGGCGGCCGCCAAAGGAGTGGTCTCCTCCGCCCTACCCGTTATCGACCCCGATATCTTAGGATTGCTCAGGCCCGTAAAACAAACCGATTAAACCATAAAAAGGAGCCCTCGAAACGAGAGCTCCTTTGATTTAAATTACATATTCTGCATTTTCCGTTTCGCAGGAAGGTTTATTTGCCTGACTGCGCAGCCAGAGCAGCGTCGAGCTCGGCCTGAAGTCTTGCTTCCTTCTCAGCGCGGAATTTTGCGATCTTCTCCTCGTTCTCCTTCTCGTTGAACTTATAGAAGAACATAGGAATGGCCTGAAGCACAAGTCCGACAGCTCCCATTACCGTGAGCATGAAGAAAATGGCATTGAGGGCAGGCTCGTACTGAAGGACCTCGCTTCTCTGAAGAGTCTGACCGACAGCGGCAAGCTCTTCCTTCTTTGTAGCGAGAAGTTGAAGGTTCTCGTATCCGAAAGCGTTGACTATGGCCATGATTATAAGGTTGAAGCCCGCAACACCGAACTTGTTGACAAGGCTCTTAAAGGAGAAAACCGCTCCCTCAAGACGCTCGCCCGACTCCATCTCGATTGTATCTACCGTGTCGGAGAAAATAGCCGTTATGAGGACGAGGCTCATGCCTACGGGGAAGTTTGTAAAGAAACGAAGCACCGCGTAAACAGCAAATCCCGCTCTGGCAACAGCCAAATCAGCGCTGGTGTAAGGCACAACATACATGCAGATAAGGAAAACAAGCACGTCCGCTGCCGCGAAAATAAGACTCATTCTTATCCAGAGGGTTTTCTTATCCATTCTTTTAAGAAGAGGCGGAACAATCGCCATTGAAAGCATGTAGGAAATACCGCTGGAAATGCTCAGAAGCGGGAACAAAATTCCTTCCTCGGAAAGGGGGACGGAGAAGCCGAGTGTTGACTTCATCCAGGCTTCAATCGCCGGGAAATCAAAGATTCCGTAACAGTTCCACTTTGCGAAATACATAAGGAACATGGCGCCGATATTTGTTATTGCGGAGAAAAACGCCGTAACAATAAGGACGGTCATATTCTTATTGCTGAATATCATCTTGAGAGTTTTGGTATACTTTACTTTTTGGGGCTTTATGTAAACTTTTTCTCTGATACCGAAGAAAGAGGCTATCATGGGAACGCCGGCAAGCACGGCAAAGACAATGGCCGCCACAAAATATCCCTGTCGTTCATCCTTAAAAGCATAAACTATGGGGAAAAATACAATCGAAGGAAGCACCGTTCCGATCGAGCCGATAATATTGCTCCATGAAATGGCCTTGACTCTCTGCTCACTCTGTGGGAAAACAAGGGGAGTAAGTCCCTGGTAGGGAATATCAACGGTGGTGTTGAAGGTGTAGAAAATCAGGTAAGCTATAACCGCATACCAGAAATTACCTTTTGAAATTTCTCCGCTCTGATCTCTGATGATGCGGAAACCGCTGCCGATAGTGGCAATTGTTTCTTCAAGGTTGATCTGTGAAATTGTAAAAGTGCCGAATCTGTCTCCGAAATCGACGGGAGCAAAAAGCAGCACAAGGGACACGCACAGCGGGATTGACATGCTGATAACCCAGGGACGGCATTTGCCCCATTTAGTTCTCGTTCTGTCAACGAGCATACCCATCATGGGGTCATTGATCGCGTCCCAAACCTTTGTAAGGGCGAGAATAAGTCCCGTAGCGACGAGGCCCAAGCCCAAAACGTCTGAAAAGTAAACGTTGAGCGCTCCTCCTATAACATTGGTGAACGTCAACAATCCGAAGGGGAGAAGGGAAAACGCTAAAATTTCTCTTGTGGAGGCATCTTTTAAGTTGTTAAGTACATTTTTTCTTGACTTTTTTACCTTTTCCAACACTGACATCCTTTCTGTTAATTTACACGAGGGGTATTTTAACACAAACGAGAGCATTATTCAAAGTTTTGTCATTTTTTACACCTTTTTTCTACCTTTAATACAAATATCCTGTTGCTTATTTATATATATTGACTTATAATATTTGTCATAAACTTCTTAGGAGGCTTAATATGGACTGGACCGAGGTCATGGTGGAAATTCCCGCCGAACATATCGACACAGCGGAGGCCGTCGCGCAGATGGTCGTCCCCTACGGTATTTACATTGAGGATTACAGAAATCTTGAGCAGGAAGCCTGGGATATCGCCCATATAGATCTGATTGACGAGGATCTGCTCAAAAAAGACCGCTCAAAAGGCATAATACACCTTTACATTCCCCCTACGGAGCATCCGGCAGAGGCCTCCGCTTTTATAAGCGAAAGGCTCAGGGAATGCGGAATAGAAAACAGCATATCCCTTAAAATGTGCAAAAACGAGGACTGGGAAAACAACTGGAAGGAATACTTCAAACCTCTTCCCGTAGGAAAAAAGCTGCTGATACGTCCTCTCTGGGAAAAGGAATATGACCCTCAGGGCAGAACCGTTCTCGATATAGAGCCGGGACTCGCCTTCGGAACAGGCGGTCACCACACCACAAGGCTCTGCCTCGAATCCCTCGAAAATTACATCACTCCCGAAACCGTCCTCCTTGACGTAGGCTGCGGCAGCGGCATCCTTTCGATCGCAGCCCTGCTTCTCGGCGCCGACAGAGCAGAGGCGGTTGACATCGATTCCCTGGCCGTAAAAACTGCAATAGAAAACGGAAAAGTCAACGGCTTTGAGGAACCGAGATACAAGGTGTTCCACGGAGACCTGACCGATAAAATAACAGGGAAATTCGACGTAATCGCCGCCAACATCGTAGCGGACATAATAATCATGTTCTCCTCTCAGGTAGGGGATTTTCTCAAGGATGACGGAGTTTTCATTACTTCGGGAATCATCGACACAAGGGAAAAGGAAGTGCTGGAGGCCTTCGAAAAGAACGGCTTCAAGGTTACGGAAAGACACGAAGACAGCGGATGGCTCTGCTTCGTGTGCAAAAAGGCTAACTGAACCACATCCATAAATAAAAAGCTGTGAGGCCCTGCGGATTTTATCCGCAGGGCCTCATTTATTTTTCCGAACTCAATTTTTTCAAGTTCAAAATTGTAATATATATAAATGTATAAAATAAAATGTTTAATATCTGTTATGTACATCCTCGGCAAAGCACATCAAATCCTTAAATTCAAGGACCGTTCCGTCGTCAAGCACGGCCTTTCCGCTCATTTTTCCGAAGACCTGATGCTGGTCGCTCTCCACTACGAGAGCCGAGAGCTTAGCGGCCCTGTCGAGGACGGGCTCAAACTCTGTCTCAAATCTGCCGTCGCTCGATGTAAACGTCCACTTTTTCATATAGCTGTCCTTGGGAATATTAAAGGTGACGTCATCAAGCTTGTGACATTTTCCGTCATAGAAAAGCATATTTTCGCTGGCTGCCGAAGTATCTCCGAAGCCGTATCCAATATTGAAGCCGAATGCCTTTCCGTTAACCACACCGTTGCCCGAACCCCAGTACCAGCGGTTGTCATAAGTCCAGACTCCTCTGCCCCAGTCGAGAGTGCCAAAATCCGTCTCGGGATCGAAGGCATATTCCTTTCCGTCGTAAAAGGCACTGCCCGACGCTCTCATGCAATTTATCTTCTGATTGTAATAAAAGGCCTTTTTGTTCTCCTTCCAAGGCGTAGCTATGACCATGGTATCCATGGGAGGCTGGCTGAGGGTTATGTCGCAGGAAAAATCCTTGCCTTTAAAAAAGTTTTTAAAGGTACAGATTATCCGTCTGCTGCCCTCTCTTTTTTCGTATTTCAAATGAAGCCTTTTGTCCCTGTACTCAACGTCTCCCTCGTCGGACGCTGCGGGCATATGAAGCTTGCCGAGGGGCAGAACGTTGAGAATCGTCTCCGTATGCTCCCAGCCCTCCTTGAAATTCAGAAGAGAAACGGACTGAAGGCCGATATAGCCGTCGTCCGAAACCGTAAAGGCCGTCGCATAGTCGTTATTCAAAACGAGATAATAATCCCATTCCTTGATTTTCAAGGGCGAGGCCTTTATGTCGGCTCTCCTGTATTCCTGAACAAGGCTCTTAGACCATCCCGGTTCTCTCAAAGAGCCGTCGCTTTTCAAAAGCAGCTGCTTTTTTGTCACTTCATGGTTCCTCATTTTCTTCTCTCCCTTTGTTTTTCTTGATTTTAATTATACAACTGTTTTTTTAATAAATCACCGCTTACTTTAACGGCAATACCAATAAATCGAAGAAGATAAAGCTGTACACTTTTACGAAAAAAATATTTTAAAAAATTTATTGAAAAATCTGTCACAAAACATCGTTTAAAATCGTTGCACATTTATGAAGGGATTTCCTCACTTTCACCCTTCTCATCATTCATCTGCGTATTAAACGCAAAAAGCTTCACATTGCGGCCGGGCTGTCTTTGGCAGTCCGGCCGCAGTGTTTTATTCGGAATCTTTACGTCATTTCAGACCTATATTTATTAATACTTCATTTGCTGTAATCCCGTTATATGCATATTCAAGCTCATAAACGGAAAACGGCAGTAAAGAGTGAGCGTCGAGTTTTATGATTCTATAATTCGCTCTTAATTTTTCGGTGTTTTTTATAACTGACATCTTTACCGACGGTTTTTTGATATTTTGAGCATTACCGATAATACCTTCAAGATTTCCGAACTTGTTCAGTAAGGCGGCAGCAGTTTTAGTGCCTACCTTTTCGGCCCCCTTGATGTTATCGGATTTATCCCCTGTAAGAGCTTTAAAATCGGCATATTGCTCGGGGGTAATACCGAATTTTTCTTTTATATATTCAGGAGTACAAGTAACTGTTTTTTCTCCTCGATAGCGCAGAACGGAAACTCTGCTTGATATTAGCTGAAAAAAGTCACTGTCCAGTGAAGAAATAATTATTTCCTCCTCTTCCGCAAAATCTAAAGCATATCCGGCAATAAGGTCATCGGATTCACAATCGGTTGTTTCAAATCGTTTTATTCCCATAAAATCAAGAGCCGCATATACATCCCGAATTTGCGAAAACGGATTTTCCTCTTCGGGTATTCCGCTGTAATCGATCCTCTGCGCTTTATATCCCGGATCTGTTTCCGTGCGGATATTTTCGCGTTCTCCGTCGAAAACGACGAGCACATGGGCAGGGTCAACTCTGCGGATAATTTTAATCAAAGCGCCCACAAATCCGAGAGTCCCGTGAATGGCCTTACCGCTGTCACTGAATATCCTTGCCGGCATACCGTAAAACATTTGAAACAGCAAATTGCTGCCGTCCACAAGCAAAAGTCTATTCATACTGTTTCTCCTTTTCATTTTCATCATTTATCAGATTACAGGCCGGAAACTTTTTGTTTCTCTTTAAGCAGTATAGTATAACACAAACCATTCGATGAAATCCATAAAGTATTTCATCTTTATCTGCATAAGTAATTAAATTTCTGTATTGAAATATTAAGCAAAGCCTTGACTTAACTTTTCCGTGAAATTATAATTATTGAATAATTTAATACCTTATTCGGGGTGAATTTTATGAAAAACCTGAAACCGAAAGATTTTTTTATGAAAAATTCAGTGATGCTTGCGGCTGCCTTAACTGCCGCAGCAGCAGC
Organism: uncultured Oscillospiraceae bacterium; assembly: GCA_949283785.1. GTDB lineage: Bacteria > Bacillota > Clostridia > Oscillospirales > Acutalibacteraceae > UMGS263. The sequence continues at coordinate 5,436 of CASDTR010000013.1, read as the reverse complement.
GGTGCTCGACTATGCTTTCAGAGTCAGCCACGTTTACATTGATACCGCCACCTTCAACGGATTGTCCATGGTTCTGCTCTGGGCTGCAATTTTAAACGCGCTTGCTTTAACGGCCATGTACGTTATTAAAGCAAACGGTATTTGTTTAAGGGGCGGTCGTCTGCAGCAAAGAAAAGGCTTTATCGTTTTCTACGGCATCTGCCTTTCCGCTACGGCGTTTTTCGTCATTTACGACATTGTCAACGCCGTTATTGCAGGCTCCGAGACTATTCCGGTAGCCATAAGGTTTCTCAAAGAATCCCTCCCCTATGTGATTTCCGTATTCACAATAGTCCTGCTCACCTTCGCCTTTCCTCACATAAAGAGAAAAAATACCCGCAGAATCGTATCGGGATTCGTGGCGGCAGGGGTTTTAGTGAGCGCAGTATTATATCTTTATCCCTGTTATCCGTATAAACTCACCTCCGACCCCATGGTCATAGACAGCGGCGAAAACTATTCAGTGGTATTCGCCACAAACGACAAGGGAACAGGATACGTCCAGTATGAGTACGGCGGAGAAAGCTACACTGTATATGATCAGGACGGCGGAAGGAAAAACGGAGACAGCAAAATCCACACCGTCACCGTCCCGAAGGAGCATCTGAACTCAAACCGCTACCGTGTCGGCTCAAAACGAGTCATAGACGAGCTCAGCTACGGCGGCCGCTCAGGAAAGGAAGTAGTATCCGATTACTATGAATTCAGCGCCCCCGAAAGCAATGAACAGAAATATCTCACCGTTTCCGACTGGCATACGCATCTCGATAAAGCCTATGACGCCGCAGAGTATGCCGGTGATTACGACGGTATAATACTCCTCGGCGACCCCGCTCCAGGGCTCATGTTCGAGGATGAAATCAAGGAATACATAGTCGAATTCGGCGGAGAGCTGTCAAAGGGAGAAATGCCCGTAATTTACGTAAGAGGCAATCATGAAACAAGAGGAAAAATGGCCGCTGAGCTTCCCGATTATCTGGGTCTTGACAGCTTCTATTATACGGCTCAATACGGCGATTACGGCTTTATCGTTCTCGACAGCGGCGAGGACAAGGAGGACAGCCATCCCGAATACGGCGGAATGGTGGATTACGGACAATACCGAAAGAGCATGGTGGAATGGATGAAAACCCTCCCTGAAAGCGGCAGTAAAGTAATTGCTCTCGTCCACTCCCATGAAATCTGCATCGAAGAAAACCTCAGTTCACAGGCATACGGCGAGCTTAAACGTCTCAATGTAAATCAGATAATATGCGGCCACACCCACACCTGCGATTTCTTTGAGAACAACGGCATAAACGTATACATAGACGGCGGACACTCAGGCGGAACTTTCATAATCAGCAAGCTCTCCTTAACCGAAAGCGGTTACTCATTAGAGGCATGGGACAACACGGGAGAAAAAGTTTTTGAGGAAAATTTAACCTGGTAAACAAAAAAATATAAGATATTCCTTATATATTCAAAAATTCAGCTTCGTTTTTTCTCTTAAGTTGACACGGCTTTCTACCTGTGATATAGTTTTACTAAAATTATTGTTTATGGCGGTGATTTTCAGAAATGAAAGAAGAAACAAGAAAATATGCACACGAGGCCTATGACATTGTTAAGCACGCGTCAGAGGTCATCGGCTCCAGACTTCCCGGTTCTGAGGGCGAAAAAAGGTACGCAAAATATATGGGAGATAAGCTCAGAGAAATCGGCATAACTCCCGTCACGGAAGAATTTGAGGTTTCTCCCCGCGCTTCTATCGGCGGCATCCCCTATGCAGGCTGGGTGGGACTTATCATAAGCTTCCTCATTTATCCTGCGCTGTCAATCTGGCAGCTCTGGTTTGCTCTCGCAATCGGCACCGTCGCATGCTGGATTTGGCTTATTTTCAGCGTGTTCCTCTATAAGACCTGGTTCGACATGTTCTTTAAGCAGGAGCTTTCACAGAACACATACGGCGTACTTGCACCGCCCGACGGAAAATACGATTACACTATCATTCTCTCCGCCCATACGGACACAAGCTGGAACTGGAAGCATTCCGCCCACGGCAGCTGGCATAAGGATAAGCCTGTATTTGCTCTTATTACGACTTACGGAAAAGTCGGCTTCGGAGCAGTCTGCTTTGCTGTTCTCACATTTGTTTCCGTATTTATGGCCGTCTTGTATTTTGGAGCTGTTATGAACCAGACATGGGCTTACAGCATAATGGAATATTCGAGCAAATTCAGCATCCTCAGCAACTCGCTGTTTTTCCTTCCCGCCGTTACAGCTCTGGGAAGCTGCTTCCTCATCATGTGGGCTGACCCCAATCCCCGCAACGCCTCAAAGGGCGCCATGGATAACGCAACAGGCTGTGCTCTCAGCTATGAAGTAATAAAATATTTCAAAGAAAATCCCGACAAGATGCCTCCTAACTGCCGCATAATCGACCTTAACTGCGGCTCGGAGGAAGCGGGTCTCAGAGGCTCTATGGCATTTGCCCGTGAGCACCGCGACGACGATTTGCTCAAAAACTGCTGGAACATCAACATCGACTCTGTAGCCGATAAGGATTACTTTGAAGTAGTAATAAAGGACGACTGGCAGTTCTGCCGTTTTGACAAAGACCTCGAAAAAATGTTTAAGGATACCTTTGACGAGATGGGCATAAAGAGTAAGACAAACGGCTGTATACATAATCCCGTCGGAGGCTGCGACAGCACCCCCATGACAAGAGCCGGAGTCAAATCCGTAACTTTTGCGGCCCAGAACCCCATGCTCACATATTATTATCACACATGGCTCGATAAGGCCGACCGCTTCGACGCCGAGACTGTCGGAGACGGATTTGAGGTCATTCTGAGCGTTATTTACAAAATCAGCGCTTTCCAGCAGGAAAAAGGATTTAACGGTCCTCAGAAATAATGCAAATGAAAATCACCGAGGCAAAATGCCTCGGTGATTTTTTTATTCCGGATTTTCAAATTGATATTTAACTATCTAATCCTCAAAAACTATTGATTTTTCAAGGCTTCACGCCTGTTTTTCGTTCAAACCTTATCTGCTTGCCCTTGTTTTTGCCCTTACGAGCCGAAACAAGGGCAATTTTTTATTCACCGCCGACCACCTTATCCAGCAGCCTTGCGGAAGTACGCTTCGCTTCCCTTGTAGAGTGAGCGTAGATGTTCATTGTGGTACTGACATCAGAGTGTCCGAGAAGTTCCTGCACATCTTTCGGCTTTGCGCCGCCGGACAACAGATTGCTTGTGTAGGTGTGGCGGAGCGTGTGGAAATGAAACTCCCCAAGCCCTTTCACTTTCTTCTTTGCCGCCCTGCACATAATCCCTACCGTACTCGGCGCTTCATACGCCCCGTCTGCTCTCAGGCAGACAAAGGAGATTTCCTTGTAATCTTCCGGGACTTCCTCTGTCCTTTGCAGGCTGTAAACCTCATAATAGGTGCGCCCTTTTTCCTTTACTTCTTTGTAGTAGTCCAGGTGATAAAGTTCCCCGTAGCGGAAACGGTTTTTGCGTTGTTCTGTTCTTGCCGCCCGCAGGATTGCCGCCAGCGTGTCGCAGAAATCAACGGTGCGGACTTTGCTCCGCTTTGTCGTTCCCACTTCGGTTGTGTGCCTTGTTCCGTTATAGCGCATACTGCGGCGTACTGTAAGATATTGTTCCTCAAGGTTAATATCCTGCCAAGTTAAGCCACATACCTCCCCGATACGAAGCCCCGTATAGTAGGCCATCTGCACAGGCAGCAAAGCAGGATTATCCTTTGCCTTGAGAAATTCCTCCAGCTTTTGGAACTGCTCATGCGTGATAGTAGGAATACTGGAAGTATCTTCCTCACTGTCCGAGAAAATATCCGTTTCCTGCTTCCTGCCTCTCAGCTTCACATACTGCATAGGGTTAAATGTAATCAGTTTTTTCGGGAAAACCGCAAAGCGGAAGGAATTTTGCAACACCGCCGAGAACAGGAGCATATATCCTTTGCTCATGGGCTTTGAAGTTGTCCCGTCCGGGTTTGTCCCACCGTAGCTCAGAAAATCAATGAACGCCTGCAAACGGTCGGCGGTCACGGTTTTCAGCTTGCGTTTGCCAATGGGATATTGCTTGATACGGTTGACCGTTCCCTGATAGGACATGACCGTCCCATTGCTTAAGTTGCCGGGTTTCAGTTCTTCCTCTACCCACATATCCAGCATATCGCCTACCGTGATGTTTTCCGCTTTCCCGACAAACTGCTTTTCCTCGTAGTCCGCTATCGCTTTGCGGAGCATGGCTTCTGTTTCCGCCTTGCTCTCTGTGCCTGCAAACTCTTTCTGCACTTTTCTGCCGCTTTCATCTTCAATGTAAAAGCGTCCGTACCACTTTTTGCCTTTCTTTCTTACAGAACCTTTTGCCATAGATAAAAAACTCCTTTCTATCCGTGGCAATCGGGACTGTGACATATGGTGTGCGTAAAGTAATTGTGTCACTTCCGCCAGTGGAAGTCAACTGGCGTCTTTACTTGTCAAGGTGCCACGGAATTTTCTTTTTCGAAAAGCCTTTCTTCGGCTTCCTCCACTATCCCGAAAAGTGCGCCCAGCGACATTCTTGTGCGCCCCTCATCGTGGATATGTAAAATCCCGTCTAAAAACCGTTTCATATCCTCAATCGGTACTTCCATCTTCTTGCGGTATACCTGCTCCATGATTGCCCCGGACTCTATGGCGTACCGCCCAAGAGACTCTTTCAGCCCTTTGTCCTCCGCCACACGGTCAACTTCCTCCATAGCGTCAGCAAAGTAGTAGGTCATAACCGTATACAGGTCAACCATCTTGCCGAGAAATGTCGTGAGAAGCTGCTGGTGCGGCTCGCCCTTTACCGTATGGGAAACTGTGTCCAGATACTTCTTGATGTGTTCCTCAATATCCCGCTGGCAGAGAGTATAGGTGTCATATTCCTTATCATCGGAAAGACCTGTCAGCCATTCGGGAGTTGTGAGCAACGCTTCCGCAAGACCGTTGATAACCATTGTGCGCTTCGGATCAACTCCGTCCGCTTCGTACCGCTGAATGGTGGATTTGTTCACGCCCACACGCCTGCCGAGTTCCGGCATGGTAATGTTTAACTCTGTGCGGCGTTCCTTAATCCGCCCACCGACCTGTTTTGCGGTGAATGTGGTTTCTTTTTTCAAGGCGTTCACCTCCTGACTAGTATCAGTATAACACGCCGATACTCATTTTGCAACCTTTATCTCGATAAAAGTCGTAAACAAACTATGAATGGTTGCAAAATGGGTTGACAAGAAATAGAAAAATAAGTATAATGATAAAACAGTAGTTGCAAAATGAGTATTTCAAAAAGGAGGTTGATAGAATGAGCGCAGTCAAAATGGGACTTACCATAGAGGAAGCCGCAGAATGTACGGGTATCGGCA
>CASDTR010000012.1 GCA_949283785.1 uncultured Oscillospiraceae bacterium | reverse complement strand
TCCTTCCTGCCTTTCTTTAGGTTTGAGCAACTTTATTGTATTGGCTTTTGGGGGATATGTCTATTTTTTTGCTAATAAATAAATGTTGAGGTCTTCACCCCAACATTTATTATAGAACCATAAAAAAAGCTTCTTCTTATCTTAAAATGAAAAATAAGAAAAAGCTAAATATTTGTACTATTAAGGCTATTGACATCCGTTTGTAAATAGTGTAAAATACTATACTGCCTATCATATTGGCAGTGTGCGCCCTTACGGATTTTTTCTTTAAGCGGATTGTATCACTTTTTTCTCCGAAAAGCAAGGAGAATTTGTTGGAAAGCAATCGTTTTTTGTTCAAAACAAAAACGTTTCCATGTTCATGGACGAATAAAAAGAACGGAGTGATTAGCCTATGGTGAATGTGAAACCTGTTAAGCTTGGCAAAAATACCCGCATGAGCTTCGGACGCATCAATGAGGTAATGGGCATGCCCAATCTTATTGAAATTCAGAAGAACTCATACCAGTGGTTCCTCGATACGGGTCTGAAAGAAGTTTTCAGAGATATCGACGAAATCACCGATTACACGGGAAATCTGGTTCTCAGCTTCATCGATTACCGTATGGACGACAAGCCCAAATATACGGTGACCGAATGCAAAGAGCGGGACGCAACATATGCGGCGCCTTTAAGGGTAACCGCAAGGCTGCTTAATAAAGAAACAGGTGAAATTAAGCAGAACGAAGTTTACATGGGCGACTTCCCGCTCATGACCGACAGCGGTACCTTCGTTATCAACGGCGCTGAGCGTGTAATAGTTTCACAGCTTGTTCGTTCTCCCGGCGTATACTACGGCATGACCCATGACAAGACCGGTAAAAAGATGTTTACCACAACTGTCATCCCCAACCGCGGCGCGTGGCTCGAGTACGAGACAGATCAGAACGATATTTTCTATGTAAGAATAGATAAAAACAGAAAAATCCACATCACAACGTTTATAAGGGCACTGGGACTCGGCACAAACGCGGAGATCACCGATTTCTTCGGCGCCGACGACAGAATCCTGGCCACTCTCGAAAAGGATACCACTCAGAACAGGGAAGAGGCCCTTCTCGAGGTTTACAAGAAACTCCGTCCCGGCGAGCCGCCGACGCTTGAAACAGCTCAGTCACACCTTGACGGATTGTTCTTTGACGCGCACCGCTACGACCTTTCAAGAGTAGGACGCTATAAATATAATAAGAAGCTTGCTATTTCACAGCGCCTTGCAGGCCATAAGCTTGCACAGCCCGTAGTAAATCCCGCAACGGGAGAGATACTTGCCGAGGCAGGGGAGGCCGTTTCCAAGGAGAAAGCCTACGAGATTGAGCAGGCAGGCGTAACCGTAGCATATGTTGACGTTGAAGGCGTAGAGGTAAAGATTATCTCCAACGGCATGGTGGATATCGGCGAGTACGTCCCCTTCTTCTCCGAGGAGGAGCTGGAGGATTTAGGTATCAATGAAAAGGTTCGCTTCAGCGTTCTCACCGAGGTCCTCGAAAAGTGCGAGGGAGACGTTGACGCGCTCGGAGCAGAGCTCAAGGCCCGCTGTGATGACCTTATCCCAAAGCACATCATCATCGACGATATTTTCGCTTCCATTAACTATCTCAACTGTCTTGCAAACGATGTGGGAACCGTTGACGACATTGACCACCTGGGCAACCGCCGCATCCGTTCTGTAGGCGAGCTGCTCCAGAATCAGTTCAGAATCGGCTTCACCCGTATGGAAAGAGTTGTAAGAGAGAGAATGATGACCCTCCAGTCACAGGAGAGCGACACGGCCACTCCACAGGCACTTATCAACATAAGACCTGTTGTAGCGGCTATAAGAGAGTTCTTCGGTTCATCACCCCTTTCACAGTTCATGGATCAGAACAACCCCCTTGCGGAGCTCACTCATAAGAGACGTCTTTCCGCTCTCGGCCCCGGCGGACTTTCAAGAGACCGCGCAGGATTCGAGGTTCGTGACGTTCACTACAGCCACTACGGACGCATGTGTCCCATTGAGACTCCGGAAGGACCCAACATCGGACTTATTTCCTACCTTGCGACTTTCGCACGCATAAATAAATACGGCTTCATCGAGGCTCCCTTCCGCCGCGTCGATAAGGAGACGGGCGTTGTCCTCGACGAGGTTACCTATATGACCGCCGACGTAGAGGATGAGTTCATTGTCGCTCAGGCCAACGAGCCCCTCGACGAAAACGGCAGATTCATGCGCAAGAAGATAAACACCCGTTACCGCGACGAATTCCTTGAAATCGACTCCTCTAGAGCCGACTACATGGACGTTTCACCGAGAATGGTCGTTTCCGTTGCTACTGCAATGATTCCCTTCCTTGAAAACGACGACGCAAACCGCGCCCTCATGGGCTCCAACATGCAGAGGCAGGCCGTGCCTCTTCTCAAAACCGAGTCTCCCATCGTGGGAACAGGTATGGAGTACAAGGCCGCCGTTGACTCAGGCGTTGTGGTTCTCGCAAAGAGAGCAGGTAAGGTAACAAAGCTCAGCGCAAGCAATATTGAAATCACAACAGACGACGGCGAAGTTGATTCCTATGAGCTTCTCAAGTTTATGCGCTCCAACCAGGGTACATGCATAAACCAGCGTCCCATTGTTGATCTGGGACAGAGAGTTGAGGAAAAAGAAGTTATCGCCGACGGCCCCGCAACAAGCAACGGCGAAATCAGCCTCGGCAAGAACGCCCTTATCGGATTCATGACATGGGAAGGCTACAACTACGAGGACGCCGTACTTCTCAACGAAAAGCTTGTACGCGATGACGTTTACACCTCAATTCATATAGAAGAGCACGAGATAGAGGCCAGAGACACGAAACTCGGCGCCGAGGAAATCACAAGAGATATCCCCAACGTCGGCGAGGACGTCCTCAAGGATCTTGACGAAGAGGGTATTATCCGCGTAGGCGCAGAGGTCCGCTCAGGCGATATCCTCGTAGGTAAGGTAACTCCCAAGGGAGAGACTGAGCTTACGGCGGAAGAAAGACTTCTCCGCGCTATCTTCGGCGAAAAGGCCCGTGAAGTAAGGGATACATCCCTTCGCGTTCCTCACGGTGAGTACGGTATCGTTGTCAAGGTTGAGACCTTTACAAGAGCCAACAGCGACGAGCTGAGCCCCGGCGTCAATAAAGTTGTACGCTGCTACATCGCCCAGAAGCGTAAAATCTCCGTGGGCGACAAGATGGCCGGCCGTCACGGAAACAAGGGTGTTGTTTCCAGAATCCTTCCCCAGGAAGATATGCCCTTCCTTCCCGACGGTACTCCTCTTGACATTGTGCTTAACCCCTTGGGCGTTCCGTCCCGAATGAATATCGGTCAGGTTCTCGAGGTTCACCTGGGCTTCGCCGCAAGACATCTGGGCTGGAAGATCATGACTCCCGTTTTCGACGGCGCTCATGAGTCCGATATCCGCGACGCCCTGCGCGAGGCAGGTCTGAGGGAGGACGGCAAGTCAATCCTCATCGACGGACGTACGGGCCGTCAGTTCGATAACCCCGTAACCGTGGGCGTTATGTATTATCTTAAACTCCATCACCTTGTTGACGATAAAATCCACGCCCGTTCAACAGGACCCTATTCACTTGTTACACAGCAGCCTCTGGGCGGTAAAGCTCAGTTCGGCGGACAGCGTTTCGGTGAAATGGAAGTTTGGGCTCTTGAAGCTTACGGCGCTGCCTATACTCTTCAGGAGATCCTCACAGTTAAATCCGACGATATTGTGGGCCGTGTAAAGACCTACGAGGCAATCGTCAAGGGTCAGAACGTACCCAAGCCCGGAATTCCCGAGTCCTTTAAGGTTCTTATCAAAGAGCTCCAGTCACTTGGTCTCGACGTAAGAGTCCTCGATAAGGACAATCAGGAAATCGACCTCAAGCAGAACCTTGACGGCGACGACATCGGCTATGTCATGAGCGACGACGCGGCCTTCTCACAGGTCAACGACGCTGAGGACGCCGAGGGCTACGGCATCGAGACCGCCGAAGAGGACGAGGAGCCCACAGAGGTGGATTTCGACGCACTTGAGGAATTCAGCGAAGAAGAGCTTTTCGGTGACGACGGATTTGACGAAGACACCTTTTAATTAAAAGAAACGCCATAACGATTGAAAGAAGGGGTCGGTTACATGGAAAACATCACATTTGATTCAATAAAAATCGGTCTTGCCTCACCCGAACAGATCAGAGAGTGGTCTTACGGTGAGGTCAAGAAGCCCGAAACCATAAATTACCGCACACTCAAGCCTGAACGGGACGGTCTTTTCTGCGAAAGGATTTTCGGACCCACCAAGGACTGGGAGTGCCACTGCGGAAAGTATAAGCGCATCCGCTTTAAGGGCAAGATCTGCGAACGCTGCGGCGTTGAGATTACGAAGGCAAAGGTCCGTCGTGAGAGAATGGGTCACATTGAGCTTGCAGCTCCTGTTTCCCATATTTGGTACTTCAAGGGTATACCCTCACGCATGGGACTTATGCTTGACATCTCCCCCCGTGACCTTGAAAAGGTTCTCTATTTTGCTCTTTATATCGTTACGGATCCCGGAGACACGCCTCTCCAGCGCCTTCAGATACTCAATGATAAAGATTACGCCGATATGAGAGAAAAGTATGAGGATTCCTTCCGTGCGGGAATGGGTGCGGAAGCTATCAAGGAGCTTCTTTCACAGATAGACGTAGAGGCCCTTGCCGAAGAGCTTCGCGAGGAGCTTGAAAACGCAAGCGGACAGAAGAAGGTAAGGATTTTAAAGCGCCTTGAGGTCGTAGAGGCCTTCAGACAGTCGGGCAACAAACCCGAATGGATGATCCTCGACTGCCTCCCCGTTATTCCCCCCGACATCCGTCCCATGGTTCAGCTTGACGGCGGACGCTTTGCCACATCCGATCTTAACGACCTTTACAGAAGGGTCATCAACAGAAATAACCGTCTTAAGAGACTTCTTGAGCTGGGAGCTCCCGATATTATCGTAAGAAACGAGAAGAGAATGCTTCAGGAGGCCGTTGACGCCCTTATCGATAACGGCAGAAGAGGACGTCCCGTAACAGGACCCAACAACAGACCTCTTAAGTCTCTTTCCGATATGCTTAAAGGTAAGCAGGGACGTTTCCGTCAGAACCTTCTGGGTAAGCGTGTTGACTACTCGGGACGTTCCGTTATCGTCGTAGGACCCGAGCTTAAGATGTACCAGTGCGGTCTCCCCAAGGAGATGGCTCTGGAGCTGTTTAAGCCCTTTGTCATGAAGCGCCTTGTTGAGACAGGTGCCGCGGGCAATATCAAGTCCGCAAGAAAAATGGTTGAGCGCGCAAAGAACGAGGTCTGGGACGCTCTCGAAATCGTCATCAAGGATCACCCCGTAATGCTCAACCGTGCTCCCACTCTTCACAGACTGGGTATTCAGGCTTTTGAACCGGTGCTTGTGGAGGGCAGAGCCATTAAGCTTCATCCCCTTGTATGTACCGCTTTCAACGCCGACTTCGACGGCGACCAGATGGCTGTTCACGTTCCTCTTTCCGCTGAGGCACAGGCAGAGGCCCGCTTCCTTATGCTGGCGGCCAACAACCTTCTCAAGCCTTCCGACGGAAAGCCCGTGGCCGTTCCCACTCAGGATATGGTTCTGGGTTCATATTACCTTACCCTTATCAAGCCCGGCGAGCCCGGCGAGGGCAAGGCCTTCAGAAACGTCGAAGAGGCCATTATGGCTTACGACGAGGGATGTCTGGGACTTCACGCTCTTGTAAAGATAAGAATGAGCAAGGTCATCGACGGAAAAGAGGTTTCACAGCTGGTTGAGACCACTCTCGGCCGCGTCATCTTTAACAACCCCATTCCTCAGGACCTCGGTTTTGTTGACCGCAGCGTTCCTGAGAACATGTTCAAGCTTGAAGCCGATTTCCTTGTAAGCAAGAAGATGCTCGGTAAGATCATTGACAAGTGCATAAAGGTTCACGGCACAGCCGTAACCGCAGGCGTTCTCGATAAGATCAAGGCTCAGGGCTGTCAGTATTCGACACGAAGCGGTATCACCGTCGCCGTATGCGACGCCACGATTCCGCCCAAGAAGCAGGAATTCCTTGCTGAAGCTGAGGCTGAGGTCGATAGGATCAACCACTACTACATGAAAGGTAGATACAGCAACGAGGAGCGTTCGAGAAACGTTATCAAGGTTTGGGAGGACTGCACGAAGAAGGTTTCCTCCGAACTTACCGCAAATCTCGATCCCTACAACCCCATTTCCATGATGGTTAACTCAGGTGCCCGTGGTTCTGAGTCACAGCTTCGTCAGCTTGCAGGTATGCGCGGACTTATCGCCAATACAGCAGGTAAGACTATTGAAGTTCCCATCCGCGCCAACTACCGTGAGGGACTTAACGTTCTCGAATACTTCATCTCCTCCCGCGGCGCCCGTAAAGGACTTGCCGATACGGCTCTTCGTACTGCTGACTCGGGTTACCTTACCCGCCGTCTTGTCGATGTTTCGCAGGATGTCATCATCCGTGAGGAGGACTGCGGATGCCACGAGGGTATCGACGTTTATGATATCCGCGACGGCAAAGAGCTTATTGAAGGCCTTGCGGAGCGTCTGAAGGGACGCTACCTCCTTGAGGACCTTTACGATAAAGAGACAGGCGAGCTCATTATGAGCAAGGACCGCATGATGACCGACGCAGATGCCGAGCGCATTGTGGCAAGCGGTGTTGAGAGAATCAAGATCCGTTCGCTCCTTACCTGCCGCGCAAAGCACGGCGTATGCATCAAGTGCTACGGCTCCAACCTTGCCACAGGCGATCCCGTAACCGTCGGCGAGGCCGTAGGTATCATCGCCGCTCAGTCAATCGGTGAGCCGGGTACACAGCTTACAATGAGAACCTTCCACACCGGCGGCGTTACATCTGCTGCCGATATCACACAGGGTCTTCCCCGTGTTGAGGAGCTCTTCGAGGGCAGAAAGCCCAAGCACCTTGCGATACTCTCCGAGATTTCCGGCGTTGTATCAATTGAAGAGGTCAAGGGCAATCCCCATGTGGTCATTACCGATAACGAAAACGGTGACCAGAGAAGCTACCTTATCCCCTATGACGCGCGTCTTAAAGAGAGCATCCGCGACGGCGCGTTCGTAAATAAGGGCGATATGCTTACGGAAGGCTCAGCCAACCCCCACGACATCCTCGCAATCAAGGGCACCGATGCCGTTCATGATTACCTTATCCGTGAGGTTCAGCGCGTTTACCGTATGCAGGGTGTTGATATCAACGATAAGCACATCGAGGTTATCGTCCGTCAGATGATGAAGAAGTACAAGGTTGTGGAGCCCGGCGACACGGATATGCTTCCCGGCTCAACAGTCGAAAAGTACGAGTTCATCACAAAGAACGAGGAAATCAGAAAGAGAGCTGAGGAGACAGGGGAGGAGCTTCAGGAGGCTACGGGAACACCCGTTCTTCTGGGTATCACAAAGGCTTCTCTGGCAACGGATTCCTTCCTTTCCGCCGCATCCTTCCAGGAGACCACAAGGGTTCTTACGGATGCAGCAATTAAAGGAAAGACAGATCCCCTTCTCGGACTTAAGGAGAACGTCATCATCGGTAAGCTTCTTCCCTCAGGTACCGGAATGGACTGCTACAGCAGGGTAGAGATCAAACCCGCTGAGGCAGCTGAAGAAGCAGCTGAATAAGACGCAAAATAATGACAAAAAAGAGCTTTTGGTGTGTTGACAACCATTTTCTCTTATGTTAAAATAACCAATTGTGTGGGTGTAATTTCTATATTTTGCCCATAACTGATTTTTAAACGGTGACAAGGGGGCTTTATGCCCCCTGCACATATATTTTTTGTGCAAGGAGGTGCAGTAGATTTGCCAACCTTTAACCAGCTTGTTCGCAACGGAAGAAAATCCCTTGAGAAGAAGGCTAAGGCTCCCGCTCTTTTAAAGGGTCTCAACTCAAAGAAGAACATTCTTACAGACAACGACTCTCCCCAGAAGCGCGGTGTTTGCACAGCCGTTAAGACAGCCACTCCCAAGAAGCCTAACTCAGCTCTCAGAAAGATTGCCAGAGTTCGTCTTACCAACGATATCGAGGTTTCGGCCTATATCCCCGGCGTAGGACACAACCTTCAGGAGCACAGCGTTGTTCTTATCCGCGGCGGCCGTGTTAAGGACCTTCCCGGTGTTCGTTACCATATCATCCGCGGTACACTTGATACCCAGGGTGTTAACGGAAGAATGCAGGCCCGTTCAAAGTACGGTGCGAAGCGTCCCAAGGCAGCCAAAAAATAATCCGGCAGACCGGAAAATGAAACGACAGAATCTTCTTGCAGGCTGAGCATAAAGCTCAACCAATGCTGAGGTTAATATATATATTATCGCCTCATCATTGGCGCCACGGGAATTTTGTCACTCGAGTACCTATGATATCATTATTATGAAGGAGGGAAGCGAAGTGCCAAGAAGAGGCCAGATCGCAAAACGTGATGTTTTGCCGGATCCGCTTTACAATTCAAAGCTTGTCACTCGTCTTATCAACAGCGTAATGTATGACGGTAAGAAGGGCGTTGCCCAGAAGATCGTTTACGATGCTTTTGATATAATCAGAGAGAAGACAGGCAAAGAGCCCCTCGAAGTTTTCGAGGCAGCTATGGAAAACGTAATGCCCGTACTTGAGGTTAAGGCACGCCGTGTCGGCGGTGCTACCTATCAGGTACCTATGGAGGTTCGTCCCGAGAGACGTCAGACTCTGGGCTTGCGTTGGATCACACTTTACAGCCGTCAGCGTTCCGAGAGAACAATGCGCGAGAGACTTGCAGCCGAGATCATGGATGCAGTAAACAGCACAGGCGGCGCGTTCAAGAAGCGTGAAGATACACACAAGATGGCAGAAGCCAACAAGGCATTTGCTCATTACAGATGGTAATTTCCTTTTTTACGGATATTTTGCGAAAAAAAGGGAAATATTTCAATCAGTATGCGTTTTAAGCGCAGCGTTTAAAGAAACCGCATGAGCGGCTATGGAGGGTTTTATGCCAAGAAAGGTATCATTAGCTCTCACCAGAAACATCGGTATCATGGCTCACATCGACGCCGGTAAAACAACAACAACCGAGCGTATCCTGTTCTACACAGGTATCAACCATAAGATCGGTGAGACTCATGACGGCGCCGCCACAATGGACTGGATGGCGCAGGAGCAGGAGAGAGGTATTACAATCACTTCTGCTGCTACCACTTGCTTCTGGAGAGATCATAGAATTAACATTATCGACACTCCCGGCCACGTTGACTTTACAGTTGAGGTTGAGCGTTCACTTCGTGTTCTCGACGGCTCTGTAACGGTTATGTGCGCTAAGGGCGGCGTTGAGCCTCAGTCTGAGACCGTTTGGCGTCAGGCTGATAAATATCATGTTCCGCGCATGATCTACGTCAATAAAATGGACATCATGGGTGCGGACTTCTACAATGTACTGAACATGATCAAGGATCGCCTTAAATGCAACGCGGTTCCGATTCAGCTCCCCATCGGTTCGGAGGATACCTTCAAGGGTATCATCGACCTTGTAACAATGGAAGCTGAGGTCTATTATGATGACAAGGGCCTTGATATCCGCAAGGAGCCCATTCCCGAGGATATGAAGGAGCTTGCCGAGAAATATCGTACAGACCTTCTTGAGCACGTTGCAGAGCAGGACGAGGACCTCATGATGAAGTACCTCGAGGGCGAAGAGCTCACAATCGACGAGATCAAATCCACAATCCGCAAATCCACAATCGCCAACAGCATGGTTCCGATCACATGCGGTACCTCTTACAGAAACAAGGGCGTTCAGATGCTCCTTGACGCGATTGTCGATTACATGCCTGCTCCCACAGACGTTGCGGATATTACCGGTATCAATCCCGAGACAGAAGAAGACGAGGTTCGTCACTCTTCCGACGATGAGCCTTTTGCA
This sequence comes from uncultured Oscillospiraceae bacterium, assembly GCA_949283785.1. Classification (GTDB taxonomy): domain Bacteria; phylum Bacillota; class Clostridia; order Oscillospirales; family Acutalibacteraceae; genus UMGS263. The sequence goes on along the minus strand of CASDTR010000012.1, from coordinate 119,456 downwards.
GCTCTTGCATTCAAAATTGCAACCGACCCTTATGTCGGTAAGATCTGCTTCTTCCGCGTATATTCAGGTACTGTTGACGCGGGAAGCACTGTATATAACTCCGTTAAGGATACAAACGAGAGAATGGGACGTATTCTCCAGATGCACGCTAACCACCGTCAGGACATCGAAACCTGCTACGCCGGTGATATAGCCGCTGCCGTCGGTCTCAAGAATACAACCACAGGCGATACGCTCTGCGATCCCAAGTATCCCGTAATCCTTGAGTCCATGGAGTTCCCCGAGCCCGTTATCCGCGTTGCCATTGAGCCCAAGACCAAAGCAGGTCAGGAAAAGATGGGTATCGCCCTTCAGAAGCTTGCTGAAGAAGATCCCACATTCAAGGCTTACACAGACGAGGAGACAGGCCAGACAATCATCGCAGGTATGGGTGAGCTTCACCTTGAAATCATCGTTGACAGAATGCTCCGTGAGTTCAAAGTTGAAGCTAACGTAGGTAAGCCCCAGGTTGCTTACCGTGAGACGATCACCAAGGCTGCCGATGAGGACTGCAAGTATTCACGTCAGTCCGGCGGACGCGGCCAGTACGGTCACGTTAAAATCCGCATCGAGCCCAACCCCGGAAAGGGCTACGAGTTCGTCAATGAAATCGTCGGCGGCGCAATTCCCAAGGAGTACATCGGACCTGCCGAGGCAGGTATCAAGGGCGCAATGCTCTGCGGTGTTCTTGCAGGATACAACGTTGTTGACGTTAAGGTCACTCTTTATGACGGTTCATTCCATGAGGTTGACTCCTCTGAAATGGCATTCAAGATCGCCGGTTCAATGGCCTTCAAGAACGCTATGAAGAAGGCAGCTCCCACTCTTATGGAGCCCATCATGAAGGTTTCCGTAATCACTCCCGACGACTATGTGGGAGACGTTATCGGCGACATCAACTCACGCCGCGGACTTATGCAGGGTATGGAGCCCAGAAACGGCGCCACTCAGATAAACGCTATGGTTCCCCTTTCAAACATGTTCGGTTACGCTACGGACCTTCGTTCAAAGACCCAGGGCCGCGGACAGTACACCATGGAGCCCAGCCATTACACTGAGGTACCCAAGTCAATTGCTGAAGAAATCATCAGCAGCCGCACAAAGAAGGATTAATTTATCAAAAATCTATTGCAATTAGCAAATAGAATTGTTAAAATATCCTTACGGCGTGTGCCGTTATAAATTACAAATTATTTTGCTGAAAATAAAGGAGGAAACATCCAATGGCAAAGGAAAAATTTGACAGAACCAAACCCCATGTCAACATTGGTACAATCGGCCACGTTGACCATGGTAAAACAACCCTTACAGCTGCTATCACAAAGACTCTTGCTATGAAGGGCGAGGCTGACTTCGTTGATTATGCAAACATCGATAAGGCTCCCGAAGAGAGAGAGCGTGGTATCACAATCAACACAGCTCACGTTGAGTATCAGACTGAGACACGTCACTATGCTCACGTTGACTGCCCCGGCCATGCTGACTATATCAAGAACATGATCACCGGTGCTGCTCAGATGGACGGCGCTATCCTTGTTATCGCCGCTACAGACGGCCCCATGGCTCAGACTAAGGAGCACCTTCTTCTTGCCCGTCAGGTTGGCGTGCCCTACATCATCGTTTTCATGAACAAGTGCGATCAGGTTGACGATCCCGAGCTCCTTGAGCTTGTTGAGATGGAAATCCGTGAGACACTTGACGAGTACGAGTTCCCCGGCGATGATACACCCATCATCAAGGGTTCAGCTCTCAAGGCTCTTGAGTATTCAGGCAACGATGTAAACGCTCCTGAGCTTGCTTGCATCTGGGAGCTCATGGATGCTGTTGACAGCTACATCCCCACTCCCGACCGTAAAGCAGACCTTCCCTTCCTTATGCCCGTTGAGGACGTTTTCACAATCACAGGCCGTGGTACAGTTGCCACAGGTAGAGTTGAGCGTGGACAGCTCAGAACTTCTGAGGAAGTTGAGATCGTCGGTCTTACAGACGAGAAGAGAAAGACAGTTGTTACAGGTATCGAGATGTTCCGCAAGATCCTCGACTATGCTGAGGCAGGCGACAACATCGGTGCTCTTCTTCGCGGTATCCAGCGTACAGAGATCGAGCGCGGACAGGTTCTTGCTGCTCCCGGTTCAATCCATCCTCACACAAAGTTCAAGGGTCAGGTTTACGTTCTGACAAAGGACGAAGGCGGACGTCATACACCTTTCTTCAACAACTATCGTCCTCAGTTCTATTTCCGTACAACTGACGTTACAGGCGTTATCACTCTTCCCGAAGGCGTAGAGATGTGCATGCCCGGCGACAACGTTAAGATGTCTGTTGAGCTCATCACTCCCATCGCTATCGAAGAGGGACTTCGTTTCGCTATCCGTGAAGGCGGACGTACAGTTGGTTCAGGCGTTGTTACTGAGATCGACGAGTAATCCTATTCTTAACAATTTTAAGGCTCTGCTTTATGCAGGGCCTTTTTTAAGTTCTCATTTTTTCGTCAAATATCCAATTTTGACATATTAAAAGCAGTGCAATCCGCAAAAGGACTGCACTGCTTATTTTACAACAGATAATAAATTGAGATATGTGAATAAATTTGATATGAATATCAATAGGTACTCTTTTCTACATTTATTGACATTCCGCCTCGTTTATTGCCTTGGGCAAATGAAATAGAAGTTTTATCATCCACCCATCCGAAATAATTAAGTGACGGAAAATCACCATCTTCATTGTAAATATCATAGGCAAGTCTTTTTTGAATTACTGTTTCTTCCAATAACTCAACATAATCCTTTGCCTCTTCGATTGTGAAATTGTCAAACTGAAAAGAATAGTGATAGTATCTTTCGTCCTCGCTGTTCATGAATACATAGACATCAGCTTCAGTGGGCTTTGGGATGTTTCCATATAGAAACTCACCTTCAAATGTTGCCAAAGGCAGGGAAGGAATAGGTATGGTTTCGCTTTCTTCCTCATTTCCCTTGAATGTACATTCTGAAAAAAGCAGTACCGCCGCAGCCAGCGCGCAGATAAATGCTGCAATTTTTAATTTATCGGCTTTAATACGTCCAAATTTTAAATTCTTTTTCAAAGGGATACCTCCAATTAACGGCTCTCCCGCTGCTGTAAACTACTGTGCTATACTATTCAATACTATATATCGGTGCATAGTATATTGTATTTTTTATATTTTGTCAACTTATCCCCTTGATTTTATGTTTGCTAAAATCTGAGCCGCGTTAAACTTGAAGCTTTGCATAAGAAGAAGCAGGTCATAACGACCTGCTTTTTATGGTTAAATTGTGTTTAGATTTCTATTTACTTTGCAGATTCTTCGGAGATATCTCCTGCATCTTCTTTTTCGTGTCTGCGCTTATTGAGTATTTCGAGTATTCTCTTATGCTCGTCATCGTCAAGAGCATATTTCCATGTGGGGATTACCGCAAGGAGACATCCGATAGCAGGGGGGATGGAGATAAGGAAGAAAAGTATCATAAGATAAGGCGCATATTCGGGGTTTTCTCTGGGGATTCCGCCGGCCTCAATGAAAGCGTTGACTTCCTGTACTCTTGCGTCGGAAAATCCTACGGCGGAATAAGCTACGCCGCTTATGACCGTTGCAATACCCGTGGAAAGCTTCGTTATGAAGGACTGCCCCGAGAAGAAAACGCCGTCAGGACGGATGCCGCTCTGATATTCCTCATAGTCAACGGCGTCTGCTATCATAAGCGAGCGAAGAACTGATATGAGGCCGATTGCGCCGCCGCAGAAAGCGAAAAGGATAAGACTGATAACAAGATAGACGGGTTCTACAAGACGGGTGGGTGCGGAAAGATATAATACAAATAACAGAGCAAAGGGAATTACACTGAGAAGGTGGCAGTAATTATAAAGCTTTTTCTTTGAGAATTTCTTTGTGAGCCACGGGGATGCTCCCATTGCGGCAAACTGGCCGAGGAAAAGTCCTCCGCCTAGAAGAACCATGTAAACAAGAGCCATAATCGGGTCCTTACTTGCATAGTAATATGTTACGATGGGCATGGCGACCAGCATGGGGAGCTGAATTGTACTGCTCAGAAGTCCCGAAATAAGTATTTGGCGGAAGGGCTTGTTTTTCCACATGAGTGCAAAGTTTTCCTTGAGGGTATATTTTTCCTCGGAAGGTGCGATGTGTTCTCTCGTGAAAATTCCCGCCATCTGGAAGGCGACGGTGCCGATGATTCCGAAGAGGAACGCGGCCGCAATAAAGCCCATTCTTTCCCCTTCGGGAGCGCTGCCGAAAACGGGGGTGAATTTTTCTCCCAGAGCGAGGGCCAAGGGCTGGATGGCAAGGAGCGTGATGCCGGCTCCGATGCCTGCCAGAATTCTCGCCAGGGAAAGAAGCTTTGTTCTGTCGTTTTGGTCCTCGGTCATAAGCGCGGTAATGCCCCAAAGGGGAATATCGCCGACCGTATAAACCATGCCCCAGAGTATGTAGGCGAAGGCGGCCCAGCCTACAACCAGAATGTTATGTCCGTTTGCCGCTCCTGCGTCAGGGTCATAAAATCCGAAGTTTATGAAGCACATCATTGTGACTATGAATACGGGAATAGGTATAAACAGAAGATAGGGTCTGCACTTGCCCCATTTAGTCCTTGTGCGGTCAACGATGCTGCCCATCATGGGGTCGTTGAAGGCGTCCCAGACGCGGGCTATGGCCATAATGGTGCTGACTGCTATTGCGGGGATGAGAATGGTAAATTGCAGATAATAGGCGAGGGAAGCGCCGATTATGTTGTAAATTATGTTTTGTCCGAAAAGACCCATAAGGTACATGTTTCGCTCTTTCGGCGAATATGTGTGTAAATTTTTACTGTTTATCATTGCCGTTCCTCCGTAATTTTTATGCACTAATTATATACCACTTTTTTATACAGGTCAAATTAAATATTAAATTCGAGTTTCTGCTTTATTTTTTGTATCTAATAACATGATATTGTAAATTGATGACAATAGTTATTGAAAAGAAACTCCGTTTTATTTAATCCGTAATGACAAAATAAAGCAAAAAAGTACGGCATAACGGCCTTAATTTCTTTTCAAACTTAATTTTTTAGGTTTTTTAATTGTTTCAATTAACGATGTTGAATAATCTTGAAAAAATGGTATAATATTTCTATATTTTTCCGTTAAGCGGATAATTTTTTGATTTATGGAGGAAAAGATTATGTCTGTGACCAAATCCACAAAGGAAACCCTGCAGTTTATGACAGACGGCATAAAATACGTCTGCGAAAATTTTAAGAGAAGAGCGCCCGGCACCCAGGCAGAACGCGATTCTCAGGCTTTTTTCAAAAAGGAGCTTGAAAAGTACGCCGACAAAGTTGAAATGGAGGACTTTACTCTTCATCCCCATGCATTTATGGGCTTTATAATCATCGCCGCGCTGCTTACCCTTCTCTCGACGGTGATGTTCTGGCTTTCGCCCTACAGCATCGTTTTTCCGATTATAGGCGGCATTCTCACTCTGTTTTCCATCCTTATGTTTGCCTTTGAGTTCATGATGTACCGTTCATTTGTTGACTTCCTTTTTCCGAAAAGAGTTTCGAGAAACGTAATGGCGCGCAGAGCTCCCAAAGGAGAGGTAAAAAGAAGGATCATATTCGGAGGTCACGCCGATGCGGCTTATGAGTGGACCTATTCACTGCACGGACAGCTTGCGGCTCTCGTGCCCGTAATAGGCGGAGCTATTATCAGTATGTTCTTTATTTTTATAGTGAATACTGCGGCCGCGATTACTATCGGAGTGGGCAACGATATTGTTTTCAGCGGATTCTGGAAGGTTATGGGTATAATTTCAGGTATAACCATTCCGTTTATAATTTCAATTCTGTTTTTTATCAACTGGAAGGTTATCGTGGACGGAGCAAATGATAACCTTACGGCCTGCTACATAGCCATGGGCGTTCTCAAGGAGATGAACGACGCTGATTTCCGTTTTGAAAACACCGAGGTATGCTGTCTTATCGCAGGAGCCGAGGAGGCGGGACTCAGGGGAGCAAAGGCCTATGCCAAGCGTCACCAGAAGGAGCTCAAGGAAATCGAAACCGTATTTATCTCCATGGATACCATGAGAGAAATTGAGCAGCTTCAGGTTTACACTCAGGGCTGCACCGGTACCGTTAAGGACAGCGAGGCGGTAGGAGATCTTCTCCATGAGGCCGGCCTTAACTGCGGCGTCGATATGCCGAGAGCCGAGCTTTATCCCGGCGCCGTTGACGCGGAAGGATTCTCTATGCACGGAATACGTTCCTGCGGCTTCTGCGGAGTCAACCATAATCCCAAAACCTATTATCATACAAGGCATGATTCATGGGATAACATCAATCCCGAATGTATAGAGCTTTCACTTGATATCTGTCTCGAGGCAGCTCGTCTCTACGATGCCAAGGGCGGTATTGAAAGTTACGAAAAAAAATACAATAAGTAATATTTTCCAATATTTTAAAGCCGCTTCTTTATGCTTTTATATAATAAAGGAGCGGCTTTTGTCTTTGTTTACGAATTGTATAGAAATTCCGGCCTTTTTGTTGGAAAATGCTAAGTAATTTTATCATTTTTATGCAATTAGTTAATTGATTTTCACCTTGAAACAGTTTATAATTCGCTGTATAAACAGGTTGTGTGCACAATTTTTGCGGTTAGTGTTGAAGTGAATGCTTCCTGTTAAATATTATGAAAGGGGATTTTACCATTGAAAAGTAAAACAATCCGCAAAGTGCTCAGCGTTGTGCTGGCACTCGTTCTGGTTTTCTCTTCTCTTTCAGCAGGTATGATGGCCTTTGCTGCTGAAGAAAAAACCGGAGTAGTTGACCTGCCTGATGGTGTAACTGAAGAAGCTGCAACTCAGGTACTTGCAGCTCTTGACGAAGTTGTTAAGAGCGGCGCAGTAGCATCACTTGTAAGTCCCGGTGCTGAGTCACTCAATGACGCAGTTAACAAGCTTATAAGTGAAAATCTCTTCACCGATGCTATCGTTAACGAGATAGTAAAGGCTGTTTATCCGATGATCCAGGACACAATCAATAACATTGAGGATGTCCCCACCTTCCTGAAAGATATTATCTTTAAAGTCATGAAGGATGCTATCGGACTTTATGTTAAGCCTGCTGACGTTGCCACTCAGATCGATCCTAAATTCAGCGCTGCTAAAGAAGCAATCGCTGCTGCAGGAGACGATTGGGCAAACGTTAACTGGGACAACGTAAAGTGGGGCGTAACTGACAGAGATTCTTTCATCGAAGCTCTCGGCAGCGGCCTCAACGGTCTTAACTCTGTTCTCAGAGCTGCTCTTTCCGGAGAAACTCTTAATGGACAGATAGTCGGAATTGGCGATTTTAATGTCATTTCTGTTAAGATCACCGGTTGCAATGCATATGCAGACATCGTTCTTCCTCTTCTTCAGCATATCGGAGCTGACGCTCTTACAGTTGAAGAGTACAAGGCAGACGGTTCTACAGTTGCTTTGCTTGGAAACATTCTCAATCCTCTTCTTGACAGAGCTGATTCTCTTACAACAGGTTCTCCCTTAACGGAGATTGTTGACCTGCTTCCTGCTGTTGGCTATATCATCACCAACCAGCTTCATGTAGCAGCTGTTCAGAAGCTTGTTGTTCAGATCGGTGTTGAATTTCTTGATAAGTTTGAGGTTTACACCACATCAATCAATGTCGGTGACCTTGTTCTTGAAGCAATGCCTCAGATCGCAACAGCTGAAGGCATCAACGATCTTCTTGAGAGCGCCATCACTTCTCAGGTCGAAGGATTTGTTTGGAAAGACGTTGACTTCGAGCTCCTTTCAAAGCTCGGAGAAGTTACCGCTGTTGATAACTCAAACGGCGGCAAGAGCTTTGAAATCAAGGCTTATCGTGCAGACGTCCTTGTAACAGTTCTCAACTATGCTCTTGATACTGCAAGAGCAAACAAGGCTCTCCTCGTTGAGATGATCGGCGACGAGACAGTCGCAGGTCTCCTTGACACAGTTTTCGCCATGACAAATGACGAGATCATTTCATTCGTCTTCAGTCTTTTCTCACCCAACTACGATCTTGTAAATTACGAGTATAACACACCCGCAATCGAGAAGTACAAGGTCGACTACGGCACAAAGTTTACAAAAGAGCAGATTGCACAGCTTGTCCCCACTCTTGATGCCCTCATCGGAACACTTCTTCCCGGCGGACTTCAGAGCCTGATAAGCGAAAATCTTTACACAAACAACATTGTTAACACTCTTGTAAAAGAAGCATACTCCGCAATCGAAGGCGCAGGCGCTGAGGTTTCTCAGGTTCTCGGTCTTCTCGGAGTTGACGTAACACCTAAGGGCGTTGCTTCTCTTCTTACAGAGAAAGAGTACGCCGTTGCCAAGGCTGCTTTCGAGAAGGCAGATTCATGGGCAGACGTTGATTTCTCAGCTGTTAACTATGGCTTCACAGACGGAGACAGAGACGGCTTCACAAGCGCTCTCGTTGCAGTTCTTCGTCCCGTAACCGGACTTCTCGACTTTATCCTTACCGACGAGAACCTTGTTCTCTTTGATGCAGTAACTCTTAAGGGCGGAAACGGCTACAACACAGCTATCATTCCTCTCCTCGAGGCTCTCGGATGCACAGACATCAAGACATATGCTGAGTACAAGAAGGATGTTGCCGCAGATCACGACAACCTTGTTCTTGACATTCTCAATCCTATTCTTGACCTTGTTGAGAGCATCGCAGCTACACCTATCGACGGACTTACAAAGATCCTTCCCAACATTGCATACTTTGTTGACAGCAACAACGTATCAGTATTTGTAGCTAACCTTATCGCTCCCGTAAACTCACTTCTTGCTCAGGCTGGATTTGATCTTACAAAGGAGCTTGACGTTCTCAACAATATCGACCTCGACGAGCTTCTCAACGGACTTCTTGCTCAGGTTCTTCCTGAGAACATCAAGATCGTCCTCAGCGACATCGACCTTCACAAGGTTGCTGCTCTCGGCACTCTTACAGACTTCACAAGCAAGCGCGTAGATGCTGAAGGCAACTTCGTAGCAAGCAAGAAGATCGTTGCTGATCAGGCTGACGTTCTTGTAACAGTTCTCCGTTACGTTCTCGGTCTTCTTCAGATCGAAGAGAACTACAACACTGTAAACGATCTCCTCGCAGGACTTCTTCCTGAGAACATGACAGGTATCGTTACCAGCATCCTTGACATGGCTAAGGCAGATCCCGACTCAGCAATTGCGCTTGTTGTTGAGCTTCTTGTCGGCGGAAACGGCGGTGACGGCGGCGACGGCGGCGACGGCAGCACCACAACACCCGACGGTGATGACGGATATGTTGACGGCGGATATGAAGACGTTCCCACAGGTGACGTTGCAATCTCCGGCTTCGTAGCAACAGCTGTTGCAGCCGGTGCAGTTCTTCTCATCGCAAGAAAGAGAAAGCACGCTTAATTAACTCAGAGAGTTTAAACCGTTAAAACGGACAACTTAATAAATTGAGTTACCCCATATCGGCAGTAATGCCGATATGGGGGATTTTTTATTGCTGTAAGATATGTAAAAAATCGAAAAAACAAGTCAAAAAAATCCCGTGCTTTTCTGAGCACGGGATTTTTATCTGCAAATGCAAAATTATTCGTGATCTGCGGAAGTGAGAACCTCGTTGTCACGGAAAAGGAGGGATATGCACCAGATACCGGCAAGGGCGACAAGAGAAAAGATTATTCGGCTGATAATGCTTCCCTGTCCGCCGAAGAGCCAGCCTACGATGTCGAACTGGAAGAGACCGATGCTGCCCCAGTTAATCGCTCCAATAATTACGAGAAACAAAGCAAGTTTATCAAGCATTAAAATTTCAACTCCTTATTTTGCGGTTTGCAATCAATAGTATGGACTGAAATTTTAATTTTATTCAAAATTTAGTTTTTAAGGCTCTGTATGGGGGCGGGAATACGTCCGCCTCTCGCTATGAATCTTTCGCTGGATTTTTCGTTTATGGCCATGACGGGACCGCTGCCGAGGAGTCCGCCGAAATTGAGCTCTTCTCCCACTTTTTTGCCGATGGCGGGGATAAGTCTTACGGCGGTGGTCTTTGAGTTTACCATGCCGATAGCCGCCTCGTCGGCGATGATCGCGGAGATCGTGGCGGGGGAGATTTCTCCCGGAACTACAATCATATCAAGTCCCACCGAGCACACTGCGGTCATGGCCTCCAGTTTCTCGATTATGAGGGAGCCCTTTCTTGCGGCGTCTATCATGCCTGCGTCTTCAGTCACGGGGATAAATGCGCCCGAAAGGCCGCCCACATGGGAGGAGGCCATTACGCCGCCCTTTTTAACCGCGTCGTTGAGCAGGGCAAGGGCAGCCGTGGTGCCGTGAGTGCCGCACTGCTCGAGTCCCATTTCCTCAAGTATATGGGCTACGGAGTCGCCTACTGCGGGAGTGGGAGCAAGGGAAAGGTCAACTATTCCGAAGGGAACGTCAAGCCTTTTTGAAGCCTCTGAAGCCACGAGCTGACCCATTCTCGTAATTTTGAAAGCGGTTTTCTTAATTATATCGGCAACTCCCGTAATATCGCAGTCGGGGTTTTTGGCGAGAGCCGCACGGACGACGCCGGGTCCCGAAACGCCTACGTTTATTACGCAGTCGGGCTCTCCCGCGCCGTGGAAGGCACCTGCCATAAATGGGTTGTCGTCGGGGGCGTTGCAGAATACCACAAGCTTTGCGGCGCCTATGCAGTCGCGGTCGGCGGTTACCTCAGCGGTCTCCTTAACTATTTCACCCATAAGCTTTACGGCGTCCATATTGATGCCTGCCTTTGTGGAGCCTATGTTTACGGAGGAGCATATGTGGTCGGTAACCGAGAGGGCTTCGGGGATGCTGCGTATAAGCTCTATGTCGCCTGCCGCAAAGCCCTTCTGCACGAGAGCCGAGTATCCGCCGATAAAGTTTACCCCCACTGTCTGAGAGGCTTTTTCGAGGGTTCTGGCGAATTTCACGGGGTCTCCGCCGCAGGAGGCGTATATCATGGATATGGGCGTTACCGATATTCTCTTGTGGATAATCGGTATGCCGAATTCCTTTTCTATATCCTCGCCTGTTTTGACAAGTTTTTCAGCTTTACGGGTGATTTTGTCATAGACCTTTGTACATGCGGCATCTATATCGCTGCAGCAGCAGTCAAGGAGCGAAATACCCATGGTTATGGTTCTTATATCAAGGTTTTCGTCCTGTATCATGCTGATGGTTTCCAAAATATCTCTTGTATTGATCATTAAAAACTCTACTCCTTAAATTCTGTGCATGGAATTGAAAACGTCCTCATGCATTGCGCGAATCGAAAGATTCTGTTCCTCGCCCTGCTTTGCCAGATTTTCGGCAAACTCGGTGAATGGTACGCTGCACTCGCTCACGTCGGTAAGCATTATCATGCAGAACATATCCTGCAGGATAGACTGTGAAACCTCAATAACGTTAACGTTGTTTTCCGCGCAGACAGAGGATACCTTTGCAAGAATACCGACCTTGTCACGGCCTACAACAGTGATAACAGCACGCATATTGTGAACCTCCAAAATTATTTTTCTGATAAATAAGCGTCAAGCTCCGACAGCATAAAGCCGGCGCTCGAGTCTGACGGCATTGAGAACCTGCCTGAGGAAAGGCTTACGGGGGCGATGGCGGCGCAGCCCTCCGAGGAGCAGGCGCGCTTGAACTGGCTTGAGAAAAAGCGCCTGATAAATGTTTTAAGGGTATTTATGATATACTCCTCCGAATATACTTCTTCAAAGGCGTATCTTGCGTAGTCAAAGACCTTTGAAGGAGCCAGGGAGTATTTTACGAAGTAATAGAGGAAGAAATCGTGGAGCTCATAGGAGCCGAGGATATTTTCCGTTTTCTGACCCATTTCTCCGTTTTCGGAAGGGATGAGCTCGGGACTCACGGGGGTATCGAGGATATCCTCGAGGACGCTCCTTGCGTTTGCGAAGGACGGCGACTGGGCAAGATATTTTACGATGCATCTTGCCATGGTCTTTGTGATTGAAGAGTTGGTGTTGTAGCCTGCCAGGTGGTCGCCGCCGAAGGTACACCAGCCGAGAGCAGATTCGGAAAGGTCTCCCGTTCCGATAACCAGCGCCTTTTCCCAGTTGGCAACGTCGAAGAGTATCTGCATCCTTTCGCGGGCCTGGGCGTTTTCGTAAGTTACGTCGTGGGGCTCAAGGCCGTGGCCGATATTTTCAAGATGCTCCGTGCAGGCGTTTTTAATTGAAATTTCGCGCTTGTCTGTTCCGAGAGCGTCAAGCAGGCTCAGGGCGTTTTCGTAGGTTCTGCCCGTGGTTCCGAAGCCGGGCATGGTTATGCCGATTACATTTTTTGAGGGAAGTCCGAGCCTTTCAAAGGCCTCCGAGGCCGCGAGCACCGCAAGGGTGGAGTCAAGTCCGCCGGAAATTCCGATGACGGCCTTTTTGATTCCCGTATTTTTAAGCCGTCCCATAAGTCCTCTGACCTGAAGGTCAAAGTATTCGGCGGTGACGGAGACGGAATCCATGTATTCCTCGGGCAGGAATGGATTCTGAACCACCTTTCTCAGAAGTCCGTTTTTGTCGTTGAGCTCGTGGGAATTGATGGGATATACCTCATCGGCGAAAACCTTTTTCTGAGAGGCCATTATATCCGCGTCCAAATCGCCGCTTGCGGAGAAGGAGGAGGATATGTGGGTCTGCCAGGCTATTTCGCTGCCGCATTCGAAAATTCCCGCAAAGGGGGAGTATACGTCGGGGAAGGTGGTCTCGTCGATATTGGAGCAGCAGACCGCTGCGGCGCAGCCGGCAGATTTCGTAAATGCGGCGAAAATTTTACGGCATTCGTCCCTGTACCCTGCATAGGCGGGGGCGGAGCTTTGGCAGATAACTATATCGGCGCCGCTGTTTACCGCTTTTGTTCCGTAAATGAAAATGTCCTCGGGACGGCATGATAACACGGCGAAAAGGGAATCGCCGCAGGCGAAAAGGAGCGTATCCTCGCAGTTTTCGGGGATTACCGCAAGCTCTTCTCCTTTGTAAATCACGGTTGTTGCGGCAGAAATTCTGCCGTTTTCTCTTATCGGCGATGAAACCAGAATGTAAGCATCAATTTCTTTAGTGCGCGAGGCTATTTCGGAAACGGCGTTTTTGCAGTCGTCAAGGACTACTTTATTGTTCATGAGGCTTCCCGCACCGGCTCCGCATATGGAAAGGCGGGGCAGAACTATGATATCCGCTCCGATTGCCGCAGCGTCAGAAACCGCTTTCAGGGCATACCCTGCGCATCTGGCAGCGTTTCCAGACACGACCTTGTGTACACAGGCGGAAACTCTGATAATGTTTTTCAAAATCTGCACCTCCGAAATAATTTTCCATAACATTTTACCACATTATAGCACTTTATGCACACAAAAAAACTAAAAAAACTTAAATCATTTACTTTTATATAATGTCCGAATATGTTACAATAAAAACTACCGGAAAAAACCGGAAGAAAGTTAAGCGGTGATAAAATGGAATTTAACAAACTCATTGACCTTCACACTCATACGGATAATTCTCCTGACGGCGTACATTCAACTATATATATGTGCGAGCAGGCGGAGTTTGCAGGCATAAGAGGCATCGCCTTTACGGATCACTGCGAGGTGGATTCCTATTTGGAGGACCACTACGACAGGAGCGTAATGCAGTCTTATTTCGAGGTGGCCAAAGCCCGCTCCGTATTTATGGGACGGCTTATTGTCCTTGAGGGAATAGAGCTGGGCCAGCCCGCATATAATCCTGCTTTGGCGGAAAAAATAATTTCGACATATAATTACGACATCGTTTTAGGTTCTGTCCACAACCTGCGCGGCGAAAAGGACTTTTTCTTCATGGATTATGAGGACCGAGACGTAAACGAGCTTTTTGATCGCTATCTGGACGCTCTCATTGAGATGACCGAATGGGGCGGCTTTGACGTTTTGACCCACCTTACCTATCCTCTTCGCTACATCGAGGGAGAGCACGGCTGCAAGGTGGATCTCGGCAGGTGCAGCGATAAAATAGACACCATTCTCAAAAACCTTGCCGAAAGCGGAAAGGCCCTAGAGATAAACACCTCGGGTCTCAGGCAGAAAATAGGCAAGACCCTGCCTACGGTAGATTATGTAAAGCGCTTCAGGGAGCTGGGCGGAGAGTATATCACTGTCGGCTCCGATTCCCACAGAGCGGAGGATATAGGCAAAAACCTCTCTGAGGGTATGCAGACAGCCCTTGATGCGGGCTTTAAATATATGACTCTCTTCCAAAGCAGAATACCGGTGCCTATCCCCATAGAATAAAAATCACTATCAGAAACGCACCTTGAAAAAGCAAAAGACAAAAACAGGAAAGGAAGGATGTGTCCGCAAGCTGCTGTTTGAGCAGAGCGCGGCGTATCCAAGGGACTATTAAATGAAAATTACGGTAAAAGCGGCGGCTAAAATCAACCTTATGCTGGATATTCTCGAAAAGCTTCCGAACGGCTATCACGGCCTTTGGATGATAATGCAGTCCGTAAGCGTTTACGACCGTGTGAGCGTGGAAAGGAAAGCTTCGGGAGGAATTACCATAAGCTGCTCCGAGGCAGGCATCCCCGCGGACGAAAGGAATATCGCCTATAAAGCGGCGGAAAAGTTTTTTGATTTTTGCGGCGAGGAGGACAGAAACATCCATATTTCCATTGAGAAGAATATCCCCCATGCGGCGGGCCTTGCGGGAGGAAGCGCCGACGGCGCGGCGGTCATAACCGCTCTGAACAGCCTGTACGAAAAGAATCTTCCCGTAAAGAAGCTTTGTCAGATAGGCGTCAAGGTGGGCGCCGATGTGCCCTTCTGCCTTCAGGGCGGCACCATGCTCGCTCAGGATATAGGGCAGGTCCTCTCTCAGCTTCCCGATATACCGCCCTGCTTTTTTGTTCTTGCAAAGCCCGAGCAGGATGTCTCCACGGCGGAGGCTTACGCCGCGGTTGACAGCATAAACCTGCGTCATCCCGACGCCCGCACAATGTTCAGAAGCGTTGTGGACGGCGATCTGGAGGGCATTGCCAAATCTCTCGGAAACGTCTTTGAACAGGCGGTGGATGTCCATGAGCGCGTCGCTATTAAGGAGATAATGCGCGGCAGCGGAGCCATGGGCTGCTGCATGAGCGGAAGCGGCCCCACTGTTTTCGGTATATTTGAAAGCAGGGAAAAGGCCGAAAAATGCGCTGCGGAGCTTTCGGAGAAAATCAAGGGAGCTTCGGTGCATGTCTGCACTCCTGCGGAATACGGCTGTGAAATCGAAAAATAAGAAAATCGAATAATTGAATAAAAGAAAAAATAACCGTCCATAATCTTTGCGAGTCAAAGAAAAAGGACGGTGTTTTTTATGAAATTACTTAAAGCTGAAATCGCAATCGCCATGGCTGTTATCACGGCCCTCATTTTCAGTGTCACTACATTTGCCGAAACCTGTACGGGAATAAGGGAGAGTGTCCTGCGCCTTCACGTTATAGCAAATTCCGATTCAGAGGAGGATCAGGCCCTGAAGCTCAAGATCCGCGACGCGGTGCTCGAGGCGGGGAACGAAATTTTTGACGGCTCCGTCACCAGAGACGAGGCGAAAGCCAAGATAGAGCCCAACATAGATAAGCTTGAAAAAGCGGCAAGAGAGGTTATAGCCGAAAACGGATACGATTATCCTGTAGAGATAACGGTTTCCGAGGAGTATTTTTCCACGAGAACATATGAGGAATTCACCCTTCCCGCGGGAATTTACATGGCTGTTCGCGTAGTTATCGGCACGGGCGAGGGGCACAACTGGTGGTGCATAATGTTCCCGCCCCTATGCCTGCCCGCCGCCAGCGAGGATACCTCAATCGACTGCGTGCTCACGGAAAAGGAAGTAAAGCTTGTGGAGAAGAGCCCCGAGTATGAGCCGAGGTTCAAGATAATAGAGATATACGAAAAAATAATGTCGAAAATAAAATAAAAACTCAAAAAGCTGTTAACATTCCGACTGTAAAGCGATATAATAAATCCGAATAAAGCAGACGGAAGGAGTTTTAACATGACAAAGATACTTGCCCACAGGGGAGCCAACAAGGCCGCGCCTCAGAACACGATACCTGCTTTTTTAAAGGCAATAGAAATGGGCGCTCACGGAGTTGAAAACGACGTGCATCTCACCGCCGACGGACACCTTGTAATAGTTCACGACTATGCCATAGATAAGATGTCGAACGGTACGGGCCTTGTCTCCGACTACACTCTTGAGGAGCTTAAAAAATTCGATTTCGGCTCATATTTTTCACCTGAGTTTGCGGGCACGAGGATACCCACGCTCCATGAATTCCTTGATATAGCCGACAAGTTTGAAGTTATCAATATTGAAATCAAGAGCCCCAAGCAGAAGGGCACTGATATAGTCAAAAAGACCATTGACGCCGTCAAGGAGCACGGACTTTTCGACAGGCTCATAATCTCCTCCTTTGACGACACCCTTCTCGTGGAGGCCAAGGAAATTGACGGGACCGTAAAGACGGGACTTCTCTATTCCCCCGATTCTCCCATTATCGAAAAGGTTTTTGACGACCCCTTTGCTTATGCCAAAGGAATAGGAGCAGACGCCCTGCATCCCCTTTGCTTCTATGTGGATGAGGAATATATCGAAACCGCCCACAAGAACGGCCTTATAGTAAATCCCTGGTGCGTAAACCTTCCCGAGGGAATGAAGGCCATGAGCGAATGGGGCTGCGATGGTATTATCAGCGACGTGCCCGACCTTTGCGTTGAGACAATCGGCAGATAAGCGGATAAAGTGATTAATTGAATTTCATTAAAACAAAATGACAGCTCGAAGAGAAATTCTTCGGGCTGCTTCAGTTTGTCGATAAAGTTGTTTTTTATGCTTAAACAGTTTTTAGTTGCTGTTTTGCACGATTAAAGTGAACTCGATGCGGCGCAGAAAACAGCGCAGTATCCAGTCTTTTTCGATACAATACCTCAGCCAATATGAAAGCTGGCTCGCGGGCGGGTATAGTTAGTTTTTACCGTAACTCAGTGCGCGAATTGGGCGCAGCGTCACGCTGCCAATCCTTCTGTCAAGGCTTACGCCTTGACATCTCCCTTTACACAAGGGAGACAGGGGTTTGTGCTGAATTTCAGTTTTTCAACAGTCTCAAACAGCCCGAAGGCAATCTTCGGGCTGCTTTTGCATAAGCTGTTCAGTTTATCAAAGCGTGACTTTAAGTATTTCGCCTTTTCCTTTGACGGTGTATTCGCCCATATCAGCGGGGATAAAGATGCTCTCGCCTTTGTTGAGGGTAAGCTGAGTATCGCCGCATACGAAAGTGAAATCCCCGTCAAGGGAGAGAAGGGAGACAAAGGACTGTTCGTCGGCTCTGTCGGCGTATCCGCCGTTAATTTTTACGCTGTAAGACCTGAAAATTTCGCAGTTTACAAGCTCCGTCACCTCATAGCCATCGCCCTTTTCCGTAACGGGCTTCGCCCCGTAGGGATGGGTGGGGGGAGTGCAGGAGGTTACGTCAACGGCCTTTTTAATGTGGAGCTCTCTGGGCTTTCCGTCGGCTCCCACACGGCCGTAGTCGTAAACTCTGTATGTGGAGTTAGAATTTTGCTGTACCTCGGCGAGCAGGATGCCTCTGCCGATTGCGTGAAGGGTGCCCGCCTCGATAAAGAACAGATCGCCCTTTTTAACAGGTACGCTGTTTACGGCTTCAAGCAGCGTGTCGTTTTTTATGCGCTCCTCAAATTCCTGTGAGGATATTTCTTTTTTAAATCCGTATATGAGCTCCGCGCCCTCTTCGCAGTCGATGACATACCAGGCCTCGGTCTTGCCCTGTTCGTGCTCGACCCTCTGAGCGTACTCGTCGTAGGGGTGAACCTGAACGGAGAGGTTATCCTTTGCGTCTATGAGCTTTATGAGTACGGGGAAGCTGTCAAGGTTTTCGCCTTTGCTGCCGAGAACTCCAAAGCCGTTTTCGCCGAGCCACTGGGCCAGTGTTTTGCCCTTGTCGCTGCCGTTGGCTATTACGTTCGGGCCGTCCTTGTGGCAGGAGAGTGTCCAGGCCTCGGCGACTTTGTCAAGGTCGCTTTTAATGCCGAAATCTGTTTTGAGCTTTGTGCCGCCCCAAAGGTAATCCTTAACGGCGGGAATCAATTTTAACGGATACATTTTAACCGCACCACCTTAAATTTATTATACGGTTTAATTTTATCAGATAATCGGTGTTAAATCAATCTGCCTGTTCCTGTTTTCCCATGTATCTGTTCCAGGGAATCACGGCGGCGCCCGTGGAAACTACGGCGGCAAGGGCAAGAACGAGCCACATGATAAACAGAGCAGACCAGGAGGAACCGCTTCTTTCGAGAACGGAGCCGGCCGCCATATTGAGTGCCCCGCAGCCGATATAGGCAACGGCGTTGAGTATGCCCCCTACGGTGCTCACGCACCCGTATGAGCTGAAATGCAGGGGAACCATGGTGATTATCATTACGTTTATTGCGAACATGCAGTTTGTGACCCCCGCCATGCAGATGAGGGCAAGGATTATATTATTTCCGAAGAAATTGAGCACGGCGAGGAATACCGCCGCCGCGGCGAAAAACAGCATGGAGGTTTTGAGCTCGTTTCTCAGATATCTGTTTGCAAAGCGGGCAAAATAGGCTCCCGTAACGTTGATTACGGGCAAGATCATGGTAAGGGCAAGGGAGGTTCCCGTTCCTGCGGAGAATCTCTGTGAGAAAAAGGTGGGGATCCACTGGGTCACGCTGTCTTTGAGAGTGCCCTGTATGACAATTGAAATCGCAAGGATGAAAATTCCCGAGGATGCCATGAGTCCCGCCAGCTTTTTGAATGAAAGGGAAGAGGGGGCAGGCCGGCCTTCGGGAGGACTCACTTTTCCCTTTTCCGTTATTATGTTTTTTGTTCCCGTAATCCAATAGACGGCGGCGGCAAGGGAAACGGCGCCGCAGACCAGGAACACATATTTCCAAGGCAAAAAGAGGAGGGTGAGAAGGCTCAATCCGTAGCTTGCGAGAGTTCCCAGAGGGACCGTTGAGGCGATGTGTATGCCGAAGCGTTCCCGTTCATAAGGGCTGAAACAATCGCCCGCGATCCTGAGAATGGGAGTCCATACCATGGACTGAACGGCCCCGTTAAGAGCCCACAATATGATAAATGGGATAAATGTATTTACAAGAAAAATCGCAATATTGCTCAGAGCCGAAACGGCGAGTCCCGTGAATATCAGATACCTCGGTGAAAATCGGTCTCCGAGCATACCGCTGACTACCTGACCCAGCCCGTAGCAGATGAAAAAGGCGGAGGAGATGGCGGCAATCTGACTTTCAGGGAAAACGCCGAGCTTTTCGAGTTCGGGCATAACCGCCGAAAAATTGAGCCTGCATATGTAGGTTGAGGCGTAGGCTATCCAGCAGAGTATACATAGTTTTTGGTTTTTAATGTCTTCGTATCCTAAGAGATTTTTTTTCATTATTTTTACCTCTCGCAAGAAACATTGTATATGCATTATGACTATATTGTAATTGAGATGAGATTAAAAATAAATACAGAATTTTGCATTAAAGAGGTTTAAAATATGGATTTTTTGCGTAAGAGGATAAAAATTTTCAGAGAAAGCAGAGCGTATACAAATTAATGGCGCAAGGGACAGAATCTTTTCAGGCGATAGCTTGATGATTTTCTTTACCGCAAAGATGCGCCTGTAAAGAGCTGGGTTATATTTGCAAATTCACCGTCTCAGAGTGCAGATGACGAGTTTTTTCGATGCAGGGCTTATAGCTTTCGGAAAAAGCAAATCATAAAAAAAAAAAATCATCCGCCCCAAACGGGACGGATGATTAAAATTGCCGAAAAACCAAAGGCCGGAACTTACCCCTGTCTCCCTTGTGTAAAGGGAGATGTCAAAACGCAGTTTTGACAGAGGGATTGTGGGTTTAAGCCAAATGCATTTTGCCCATTCAAAGAAGAATACACAAATATATCCTTCCGCAGAAAGGTCCTCCTGACGAAGAAATCGTATCGAAAAAGCTTTGATGCTGCTTCGTTTTTTATGCTGTATCAAATTTCTCCTTGTTTGCACAAGACAGCAATCTACAAAATTATTTAAGCATCAAAACAGCTTTATCCACAAACATAATCATTCGCCCCCAAACGGGACGGATGATTTTCCATTAAATTATGTTCAGCTCACTTCCATGTGATCTTTCAGCATGCCGAGGTTTAAGGAGCCGCTGAAAAATTTGATTATGTCGGGTATTCTCAGAAGGGGATTCAGGTCCCTGTCCCTTTCGGGAGCGGAGTTTATTCCCATAGCTTTTAATTTTTCGTCGGCGCTCCTGTATCGCAGGGTAAAGTCCTTGTAGGAGGTTTTGCCGCCCCAGGCAGCTTCGGCAATGGCCGCCATGCGGGGAAAATAAAAGCGGCACAATGTGTCAAAGTCGGATATGTATTCGGTCCAGATTTCGGCTTCAATGCCGTAGGGCTTTTGAGCGCCGCACTTTTTATACTTTTTCGCAGGCTCATAATTGTAGGTTTTTTTAAGGGGCGTCATGCCGAAAGGATAATCACAGTAGTAATGGAAAAAGTCTGATTCTATCACTTTGCCTCCCGCCTCGGCAAACTCATAGCTGGAATTTCCGCCGCCCATCCAGCGCTGGACGGTGACGTCCTCAGGGGTGAGGATACCGCCTTTCAGGCTCTCGTTCCAGACTATAACCTTCTTTCCCTTGGCCTTCAGATATTCGGCCACTCTTTTCATAAAGACCCCCTGAAGGGAGCTGAAGTTTTCGAGACCCAAGTCCTCCTTCATTTTGCGGCAGTCGGGACAGTTCTCCCAGCTTTTGGTGGGGGTCTCGTCGCCGCCTATATGTATATATTCAAAGGGGAACAGCTCACAGACCTCGTCGAGGACGCCGAAAAGGAAATTATACACCTCTTCATTGCTGACGCAAAGGATGTTGTTATAGATTCCCTGCTTTGTCTGCACCTCTACAGGCTTTTTTGAGCAGCCGAGGTGAGGGTATGAGGCGAGAATTGCGCTGGCGTGACCCGGAATATCAATTTCGGGAATGACCTCTATGCGGCGTTCGCGGCAATAAGCTATAATATCCCGTATTTCGTCCTTTGAGAACAGCGCCCTGTACGGCCTTTTGTCGCTGTGTCCGCCGAAATCGGAACTTTTGCGCACGCTTCCCGTTTCGTTTAATCGGGGTTTGCCGTCAATTTCTATTCTCCAGCCCTGGTCGTCCGTAAGGTGCCAGTGGAAGCGGTTCAGACGGAATCCCGCCGCCGCGTCAATAAGACGTTTGATTTCGTCAACAGTGAAGGAATGGCGGGCGCAGTCGAGGGAAAAGCCTCTGTATTCGTATTCGGGATAATCCTCGATTTTAAATTCGGGCGCCTTTTTTAAGGTCTTTATCTGTTCAACGGTCTGCAAGGCGTAAAATTTTCCGCTTTCGTCGGCAAAGGATACCTTAAAGGTTTTGCCGTCAAACTTAATGCTAAAGCCCTCTTTGGCAACGGCGGAGTCCGAGATAAGCCTCAATTCAGCGTCAGCCGTATTTACGTTATCGGTCCCGATTATTGCGATTTTTTTAGGATGAGGTATGATGTTAAAGTTCAAAGCTCTGTCCCTCATTTCTCTGTATCGAGTTCTGCGGCAGGGCTTGCGATTTCCGTATTTTCCTTTTTCTCCTTGAACAGCACAAATTTCTCAATGGGGAACAGTACGGCCATTTGTACTAGACCTGAAGCAAGGGAGCAGATGACCCTGATGAGTTTATCTGTCAGGAATGAAATTTCAACGGCGGAGAGCAGACCGTATATTCTGCCCTGAAGCCATGTGGCGAAGAGTATGAGGCAAACGAGGACGACGGTGTATATTATAAAGCAGTATGAGGGAGCGTCCGATTTGAAGGTTCGTTTTTTGTTCTCTATGTAGCCGAAAATGTTTGCTATGGCGTTTGAAAGGAAGAAGGGCAGAACATATCCCCAGGTCATAATGCCGTCAGGGGCGTAAAGGGCGAAATCTTCGGCTCCCGCCTGTGTTGATACGTCGAAAATCACGTTGGGGTTAAAGACTGACTGGAGAAAAGCAGGCAGCTGAGCGGTCACGCTGTCGAATATCAGGGGCAGGAACGCGGCGAGTATAAGCTGAATTACAGTTATACCGATGCTTACAAAGAGGAATTTTACCGCCTGCCAGGCGGTTTTCAGGGACGCGCCCCGTGATTCCATTTTGCTGTCAAAATCCGAGAGCCAGTTTGTTTGATTCTTTTTCATGTCATAAACATCTCCTTAAAGAAACTTTTTATAATATATAATATCAGTTGCGCGCCGCTTTTTCAATCACAATGATTCTGTGTTCTGCGCTTTAATGCGCAGGAGAAGGGATGCAGAGAGGAAGAAAAAAGAGCAGATTATAAAATAAATTTTAAATTCCGGAGCTTTTTTACCGTATAGGTTTACAATTTGTTGTTAAACTAAAATAAACTTGATTTTATGTACACTTTTAATTTATCTGTCTCATATGTATAAAATTTAAAAGCAAATTTTTGTTATTTAATAAATAAGTGAAAATTCAAAAAAACTATTGACTTTGGGAACGTTTTATTATATTATATACAGGCACTGTTTGAGGTGCATAAAATATGATCCATTAGCTCAGTTGGCAGAGCACTTGACTTTTAATCAAGGTGTCCGGAGTTCGAATCTCCGATGGATCACCAAGAATAAGTCTTTAACTGTATTCTTTGCAGTTAAAGGCTTTTTTTGTTTTTAAGTACATTATCAAGGGGACTGAAAGATGAATAATTGACTGCCATTTTTGAAGTAGTCAAGTGTATATACTTTTTAACCATTTCAAGGGAAGTGTGACCGAGAATAAGCTGTAAAGAATAGATGTTTCCGCCGTTTTCTAAACAGCGTGCAGCAAAGGTATGACGCAATAAATGTGGGCGAATTTATATTATATCACATGGAAAAATTATGCGTAAATTGAATTTATCAACTATACATAATCGGAATGTTGCGCACAATATTCCGATTATGTATTAAAAATATGTTGACATTTAACAAAAAATTCTATAATGAGATTAAGAGTTATATTCACTGTGATGCATCGATTGGGGAATTGACTTTAGAGAAAATGACAGTTTATTAAAAAGTGAGGGTGATGTTTAATGGAAAAAATTCTTAAAAGTGTAACAGCCGTGCTTTTAGCTTTCGTTTTGATTTGCTCTTCATTGACGGTTTTTGCAGTATCCTCAGATGACGAGTGGTCAGGCAAGTTTGAATCACAGGGATTTACAATTGAGAAAATTTCGCATCCTGAAAACGGAGCAGGCGAAATTGACGGTATTCTTCCCTTTGAGATTTTGGGAGAGGAAATCAACCGTTTCCAGAGCTACTCATGGAGTATGGCAGACTATGGAGACAGTATTTATATCGGAACATGCTGGAATCCTATTTCCGGTATAGTGTATCGTAACTTTAAAGCTCATTTAACAGATACATATGTTGAACAGGGCATGGATTACGCTTCCGCGCAGGTTAAAGCCGGTGAAGTGGCAGATGCCATTATAAATGTAATATTCGGCGGGGCAATGGCAGGCGGCGCTAATTCTCAGTCAGGTACACCTGTTATAATTCGCGTTAATAAAACCACCAACGAAGTTTCACTGGTATATAAAGAGACTGAAAAGTCAAATTATATTAACTGGAACGGTTATCGTACGGCGATTGTTTTCAATGATAAGCTTTATTTTGTCTGTGCGGGATATCCGACTTCACGTCTTATAGAGGTCAATCCCGAAACAGGTACCGCTGAGGTTGTTCTTCAGCGTACTTCCGAGGATACGACTTTTTCAAGCGGTATCAGAGGACTTAATGTTTTTGACGGACAGCTTATAGTTTCGTTGGCAACCGACGGAGCAGATCCCGATAATCTTGACCTTAA
This sequence comes from uncultured Oscillospiraceae bacterium, assembly GCA_949283785.1. Classification (GTDB taxonomy): domain Bacteria; phylum Bacillota; class Clostridia; order Oscillospirales; family Acutalibacteraceae; genus UMGS263. The sequence continues at coordinate 95,365 of CASDTR010000012.1, read as the reverse complement.
TCCCGCTCTTCCCGCAGGAATGCAGGAGGCAATGCGCGAAATAGCCAAGAAGGATACAAGATACGATGATCCTAATTGGGACATGGAAGGCGTTCGCATACTTTCAACGACTGACCCGAGCGATCCCGACGCATGGAAGGTAATTGCAAATCAGGCGAGCTTTGACGATCTTCCGGCTTGTTGGATCCGCGATTCCATTAACGGCGGAGGAATCTGGGATATAGAACCCTATAACGGTTCGCTTTATGTTCTGATGGTTACCGGTAAAACAGATGCCGTGACAAACATAAACGAAAAGCGAGGCTTTGCTGTTTACAAGGGCGATCAGACAGCCGACGGCTGGAATTGGACTGCTGTTGTAGGCGATACATCAAACGGAGCTCAGTATCCTTTCGGTATGGGTGTTTCCGCTTCCTGTGCAGGTAATCTTCAGGAATACAACGGTTATTTGTACATAGGCGGATATAATGATCCCATGCTTGACATTGCGGCGATTACCGATCACGAGGATTGGTCGCTTCTCTATTACGATCTTCAGAATCCCGTTCATCTTTATCGTATGGATAAAAACGGAGACGTTGAAGAGCTGGTGGACGACGGATTCGGTGATCCCTGCAATCAGTATGTCTGGAATATGGCTGTTTATAACGATAAGCTGATTATCGGTACTTATGATACATCCACTCTTTGCTCCGGAATCACTCAGCTTACTGACGGAACGCTTCTGAATATGACAAAGGAAGAATTTGCACAGCGTATTGAGTACATTGTCGATTTGCTTAAAACCGCTATGGGCATGACCCGCTCTGCGTCCTATACTGAAGTTATGCAGTTCAGTCAAGATCTCGGAGCAATGCTGAATGAGGCTAACGGCATTTCCGTTTTTGACAGCAGTGATATGGACTTTGTTGAAAAGTTCAACAGCATAAAAGAAAAGTATGAAAAATATGTACGGCCGCTTTTGACTTATGTAAATAAGGATATTGTTGACGTGATCGATAACTTCTTCGGCGATAAGAACGTTAATAATTTCGTCTGTTATGTAGCTATAAGCGACATTATGAGTCAGGCGGAAAAAGGCTTTGATCTTCTTGTTTCCGATGACGGCGTGAATTTTGATGTTATTACACGTAACGGCTTCGGCGACCAGTACAATCACGGTGCAAAGGGTCTTCTTGCAACAGACAACGGTTTCTATGTGGGTACCGCGAACCCGTTCTGGGGCACTCAGCTCTGGAAGATGACTGACGGCAGCGAGACCACAGATCCCACTGAGCCGACGGATCCTGCCGAGCCGACGGATCCTGCCGAGCCGACAGACCCCACTGAGCCGACAGACCCCACTGAGCCGACAGATCCTGACAGCGGAAGCGGGGATGTTGATTCACCCGATACCGGTTCAAAGAGCATTGTTCTTCCCATTACCTTGTTAACGGCAGGCGCAGTGACTCTTGTTGTTGCAAAAAAGAGAAAAAAATAAGCGCAGGTCCCATAAATAAAGACTGAAGGAGTTCGGCGTTTGCTCAGGCAGATGCCGAACTTTTGTTAAGCTGCTGATTTTTAAAATCAGTATTTCTTTTGATTGATACGATGTGGTAAACTGTCTGTATTGAATTTAATTTTATAAAAAGGTGCTATGATATGAAGTCTAAAGGTGCAGCAGGTGCCGTTTTGATTTGTTTATGTCTTTTATGCGGTATACTTTTACTTGCTTTCGGTATAAAAAATACATACGACCTAAGCAGGGGAACGGAAAATTACGCTTCTGCACAAGGGTATCTGAGCGATTATGAAATAATGGAGAGCGGGAGCGCCAATAACAGAAGCTATTCTTACTATTTAACTTATTCTTACGTTGTGGACGGAAGAGGGTATACTGTCACCACTGATTATGGTTCGGGCAGCGTCCCGGAAATGGGCAGCACCAAGGAGATTAAATATAACCCCGAAAATCCCGAGGAAGCCGTCATTGGTGGAATCAGCGGCAGCGTTATAATGATTTTTCCGGGGATAATGTTTATTCTTATTCCCGGAGTTTTTGTCATGGGATTTTTGACAAATGCAGGTGTATTTGAAAAATGCCCTGTCCGTGTATTTGATCTGTTCATAGGTCTGGTTCCCGTTGTAATAGGCATAGGCGCATTTTATCTCATGGCTGACGGATTTTCGGTTAAAGCGGCCTTTGCAGCTGGCGGACCATTTGCACTGATACCGTTTTTGCTCACAGCGGCGGGAATTTTTATAATTGTAAAAAACGTTTTCCCTAAAAAAGAAGAGCCGTCATCCTAAAATCAAAATAGATATTGCAATACGAGGAATTTTATTTTATTATAATTTCAAAAATGTTTTGAGGAGTTTTGTTATGCATCTTTTGAATATTGACAAGGAAAACTATATCGGTCAGGCGGACCCCTATATTCTGGAAAGCGGAGGAAGGTATTACATATACACCACAGGACACGACGGTATCTACGCCTATGAGTCCGATGACCTGTTCAGCGGCTGGAAGTTTGCGGGCAGGGTTATGACAATGGCCGACCACGATTCCTTCTGGGCGCCCAGCGTCATTGAGCTTGACGGCAAGTTTTATATGTACAACTCCATTGAGATTTACAACGATAAACCAGATAAGGGCGGCCACCGCGGCGCCATGCATGTATCCGAGGCGGACAATCCTCTGGGACCCTTTAAAAATACCACCCAGATACTTCACCCCTTTTCCATTGACGCCCATGTGGTCAAAAACGAGGCGGGACTGTTCATCTTCTATTCCACCAACAGGTTTAAGGGCAAGAGGATAGGCACCTACATCGTAGTGGATAAAATGCTCGATCCCTATCATGTGGCGGGGAATCCCGTGCCTGTGGTTGTTCCCACTCTCGATGAGGATATTTACCGCCGCAACAGATACAGGTGGGGAAAGCATTGGCACACTATCGAGGGCGCCTTCTATTTTAAGGAAGGGGACTGGCATTACCTTATGTATTCGGGCAACTGCTTTGAGAAGCCCACATACTATATCGGCTACGCCCGCGCAAAGACCGATGAGACGGATTTGACAAAGATAAAGTTTGAAAAATATCCTGATGACAACACCTACGCTCCCGTCATCAGTGCCAATGAGTTTGAGGAGGGCACAGGCCACCACTCAATGATAAAAAAGGACGGACAGTGGTATGCCGTTTATCATGCAAGGGACTATGACGACGGACTCAACGCCAGCGCCTTTGACGCGAGAAACGCGAGGATATGCAAGCTCAACGTAGAGGACGGCATAATCACGGCGGAGCGCTATAAGGATAAGGTTTAATCGAAGGAAATCCCTTCGCTTACAGATGAGAAAAATGTATATTTTTTGATTCCGAGGCAGATGTAAGGCCGCGAAACAGAGCCGTAACGCTTATTGACATCAAAGATAAATCATATAAAAATCAGGCTGTCATAAAGGCGGCCTGTTTTTTATTGTGCGCGGAAAGCTTTAAGCCCCCTGTACCGAAGTACAGAGGGCTTAAAGCTAAAAAAGGTGAAGAAGGTTATACAAAATTTTACGGATTTTCAGTGCTTTCGGAGCAGCCGCAGCAGCTTGCTTTTCCGCAGCAGCCCGAACAGCCTGAGCAGCCTGTGCAGGCGCCATTTTTTCTGTCCCTGTAAATTTTTACGGCGGCCGCCGCAGCGGCAGCTGTTACGATCAGCGAAATGATTATGTCAGCTGCATAAAGCGATAAAAACTCAGTCATAAAATCACCTCAGTTTTCTTTCTGCCTTTACAGGCTTCCTGAAAAGGAAATAAATAATTGCTGCTGAAACTATTACGGTGAAAGCTGTGCCTATGCCGAAACCGCCGCCTGTAAAGAGTGAACCAAACTGATATATGCAGAGCGAAATTCCGTAGGCAAAGAGGGTCTGATATCCAAGGGCTGCGGCCGTCCATTTTCCGCTGTTCATCTCTCTTTTAATGGCTCCCATTGCGGCGAAGCAGGGGGCGCACAGCAGGTTGAAGACAAGGAACGAGTAAGCGGAAAGGGCGGAAAAGTTCTGAGCAAAAATACTCCAGAATTCCTGTCCGTTTTCCGAAACCTCGGCAAAGCCGTAAAGTATTCCGAAGGTGGAAACAACGTTTTCCTTTGCCACAAGCCCCATAATGGCGGCAACGGCAGACTGCCAGTTACCCCATCCAAGGGGGGCGAATATCCATGCGAAGGCGGAGCCGATGTCGGCGAGGAGTCCTTCGTTCAGGTCCTCAACAATGCCGAAACCGTTTTCCGTAAATCCAAAGTTTGAAGTGAACCAGATGAAGATGGATGAAAGAAGAATGATTGTTCCCGCTTTTTTTATAAAGGACCAGCCTCTTTCCCACATGCTTCTCAGAACATTTGAAGGGGTAGGCAGGTGATAGGCAGGGAGCTCCATGACAAAGGGAGCGGGGTCTCCTGCGAAAAGCTTTGATTTTTTGAGCATGATGCCCGAGATGATGACAGCGGCGACGCCTATAAAATAGGCGCTGGGAGCGACCCACCAGCTGTTTCTGAAGAGGGCTCCCGCAATGAGGGCGATAATGGGAAGTTTTGCGCTGCATGGGATAAAGGTAGTCGTCATGACGGTCATTTTTCGGTCGCGATCGTTTTCGATCGTTCTGGAAGCCATGATACCGGGAACGCCGCAGCCTGTTCCTATAAGCATGGGGATAAAGGATTTTCCGGAAAGACCGAATTTTCTGAAAATGCGGTCCATAATAAAGGCGATTCTGGCCATGTAACCGCAGCTTTCAAGTATGGCAAGAAAGAAGAAAAGGACAAGCATCTGCGGAACAAAGCCGAGAACCGCACCTACTCCGCCGACGATACCGTTTGCAATAAGTCCCTGAAGCCAGGGGGAAGTGCCTATTCCCTCAAGAAACCCTCCGACGGCGTCGGGGATTCCGGGAACAAAAACTGAAGAACCGAAAAGGTGCCAGCCTTCGCCGAAAATTTTATCGTTTGTAAAATCGGTGGCCCAGCCGCCTACGGTGGTGATTGAGGCGTAGTAGACGAGAGTCATGACTGCGGCAAAAATCGGCAGGGAAAGCCAGCGGTTTGTGACGATTTTGTCGATTTTATCCGATAGGGTCAGCTGCCCCGCCTTTCGTTTTTTCGCAACGCCTTTGAGCATTTCGGCGATGAGCTCATATCGCTCGTTTACGATGATGCTTTCACTGTCGTCGTCCCTTTGTTCCTCAAAAGCCTTTATGAGCTTTTCGGCTTTCTCCGGGAATTTTACTTTATCAGAAAATTTTTCATCTCTTTCAAAAGCCTTTACGGCGAAAAATCTCTTTTCGCTTTCGGGAATATCCTCCGAGAGAAGAGCTTTAAGCTGTGATAATATTTCTTCCGTATCATCGCTGAATTTCTGCACGGATTTAAGCTTCTGCCCGACTGCGTTTAGGGCTCCCTGCGCCGCCTCCCTTATTCCGCTGCCCTTAAGTGCCGATATCTCGAAAACAGTGCAGCCCGTTGCTTTTGAAAGCTTATCGGTGTCTACGAATCCGCCGTTTTTATGTACCGTATCCATCATGTTGACGGCGATTACAACGGGTATCCCCGTTTCGCAGAGTTGGGTAGTCAGGTAAAGGTTCCTTTCAAGGTTTGTGCCGTCCACTATGTTTAAAATTACGTCGGGATGCTCCTCCAAAAGATAGTTTCTCGCAACCACCTCCTCGAGAGTATAGGGTGAAAGTGAGTAAATTCCAGGAAGGTCTGTTACGATGATGTCTTTATGTCCTTTAAGGCGTCCCTCTTTTTTCTCAACTGTTACTCCGGGCCAGTTTCCTACAAACTGATTGGAGCCGGTAAGGGCGTTGAAAAGTGTGGTTTTGCCGCTGTTCGGGTTTCCGGCAAGGGCTATTCTAACAGGCATAAATTCTCCTCCTTGATTAGTTATAACTAACTTGCATATAAAATTAAAAAATCATTCCGTCTCTATCATCTGAGCGTCGGCTTTCCGCAGGGAAAGCTCATAGCCTCTGACCGTTATTTCCACGGGGTCTCCAAGGGGAGCGGTTTTTCTTACATATATAGTTGTGCCTTTTGTGATCCCCATATCCATAATGCGCCTTTTGACGGCTCCCTGACCGCTGATTTTAGTTACGGTTACGGTTTTTCCGCATTTTACTTTGTTTAAAGTTTCCACCGAGCTCTCTCCTTTTCATTAAACCATAATTCTGTTTGCCATCTCTTTGCTTATGGCGATGCGCGTGTCTTTAACGCTCACGATGACATTACCCGTGTTTTGAGTGATTACGCTTATCTCCTGGCCCACGGTAAAGCCGAGAGCACCCAAGTGATTTTTAATTTCGTCGTTTCCGCCTATGCGTTTGATTTTTTGGATTTCTCCCGAATTGACTAATGTTAAGGGCATCAAAATGACCTCCTTCTTTCCGAAAGGTGTTAGTCTTATCTAACCAAAACAATATTAGCATCAACTAACTGTATTGTCAAGAGATTTTTTGAAGTTTTTAAAAATTGATTTTATATGTGCCTTATGTTATTATGTATACAACAAAAATTACGGAAGTGATAGCTTTGAAAATACAGGAGTCGGCCGAAAACTATCTTGAGGCAATACTTATCTTGAGTTTAAATAATCCGTCCGTGCGTTCGGTAGATATAGCGGCGCAGCTGAATTTCAGCAAGCCCAGTGTCAGTGTGGCCATGAAAAATTTAAGGGAAAACGGTTATATCAGCGTGTCACCCGAGGGAAGAATAACTCTTACGGAAAAGGGCAGGGAGATTGCCGAAGCCGTTTATGAAAAACACACTCTGCTTACGAAATGGCTTGTTTTTTTGGGGGTAGACCCTGAAACTGCGGCTGCGGATGCCTGTAAAATTGAGCATGTGATAAGCAGCGAGAGCTTTGAAGCCATAAAAAAGCACGTCAAGGCGTCATCATAATAAATACAAAAGGGGATATGTATGGGGGCAGGAAACGATTTAAGCCTGAAAATTAAAAGAGCGCGTACCGATTTCCGCTGGTCGCTGCTTATGAAGGCGGCGCCGAAGGTCAGGGGAGTAAAGGATATAACAGACATACCCTACGCTGAAGACGGTGAAAAATGGCATATGCTTGACATTCACCGTCCCGAGGAGATAAATGAGGCGCTGCCCGCCTTCGTTTACATTCACGGCGGAGGCTGGAGCACCGTCGATAAGACCTTCTTTCACCATTACTGCCGCTGCATTGCCCAGAAGGGCTTTGTGGTTTTCAATATCGATTACCGCCTCGCCCCGGAGCACCGCTATCCCGCTCAGATAGAGGATATCATCACTGCGGTGAACTGGGTAGAGGAAAACGGGGAGAAGTACGGAGCGGATACTTCAAAGCTCATTGTGGGCGGTGATTCGGCGGGAGCGCACCTTTCGGCAACTCTCGGATGCCTTTGCACAAACGAGGCTTACGCTAGGGAGAGCGGATATGGGCCGAAGCTCGAAAATATAAAAATATCGGCTCTCGTACTCCTTTGCGGGGCATACGATATAAAGTCTGCGGTCAAGGTTAAGGTCCCTGCGATAGGCAAATATATAAAGGGGCTTCTGAATATCCATTCTCTGCGAGACCTTGCAAGGAGCGGGGAATGGGTGGAGGTTTCGCCGCTGCTTCACATAACGGGGAATTTTCCGCCTTCCTTTGTGACGGATTCCTACGATGACGGGCTGTTCGAGGAGAGCGCCGCCATGGATAAGGTTCTCGAAACCAGCGGAGTTTATCACAGAAGCATCTTTTACGGCAAAAAGGACGGGGCCTTCATACATGATTTTCAGGTGCTTTATTTTCTTCCCGTCTACAAAAAGTGCATAAATGAAATAGTAAAATTCATAAAAGAGGTTTTGGAATAGCTTAAAAAATAAACATCGGCACGGTTAAGGCTGTGCCGATGTTTTTATCTTTCTGATTATTTATCCTTTTTCGGTTCCATATATTCTCTTTCCCCACATTTGGGGCAGGTGATGATTTTGCCTTCGACTGCGTTTACGGAGAATATCATATTCAGGACTTTGGGTTTGAATTTATTTCCGCAGTGAGGGCACTCAAAATGCTCCTTTTTGTAGAAATAAATATACCTGAAAACAGCCCATATAATCGCGGCGGTGGTTATGATAAGGGCTATTATCATAATGATTTTTCCGACGTCTTCCATTTTAATGCCTCCTAAAATCAGGCTTCCCCTCTTACGCTCCTGAGCAGGGCGATCTCCTCTTTATAGCCGCTGAGCTCATTGGGAGTTTCGAGAAACATGGGCAGATCCTTTAATGCGTCGTGACAGATAAACCTCGAAAGGGCTTCAAGGCCTATGGTGCCCTTTCCGATTTTTTCGTGCCTGTCCTTATTTGAGGCAAACGGCATCATGCTGTCGTTGAGGTGTATGGCTTTGAGTCTGCCGAGGCCGATTACTCTGTCAAATTCCTCCAGCACACCGTCGAGGTTGTTTACGATATCGTATCCCGCAGAGTATACATGGCAGGTGTCAAGGCACACCCCCAGCTTATCGGAAAGCTCTGTGCGGTCGATTATTGCCCGTATTTCTTCAAAGCTTCTGCCCACCTCGCTGCCCTTTCCGGACATGGTTTCGAGGAGCACCGTGGTGGTCTGCTCCTCTTTGAGGATTTTATTGAGAAGCTCTGCAATTTTCTCAATGCCCGATTCAGCGCCCTGTCCCACATGGCTGCCGGGATGAAAATTATAGTAATTTCCCGGGACATATTCCATGCGCTTTAAATCGTCCTCCATTGTCATAAGGGCAAATTCGAGGATCTTTTCATCCTTGGCGCAGGGATTGAGGGTGTAGGGAGCGTGGGCGAGGATGTGGGCAAAACTATTTTCCGCCATGAAGCTGTTGAGAGCCGCGGCGTCGGCGGAGTCTATATCCTTAGCCTTTGCGCCCCTTGGATTCCTTGTGAAAAACTGAAAAGTGTTCGCGCCTATGGAAAGCGCTTCTTTGCCCATGTGAAGAAAGCCTTTTGAGGAGGAAAGATGCGCGCCTATATTAAGCAAAAAATCACCTCTGAATCAAAGTTCGCCGTTTTCGATTGCGGCAATCTGGTCGATTCTGCGCTGATGGCGTCCGCCTTCAAATTCAGTTTCGAGGAAAACGTCCACAAGCTCAAGGGCAAGGCCTACGCCCACAACTCTTCCGCCCATGCAAAGGACGTTGGCGTCGTTGTGGAGCCTTGTGTACTTGGCGCTGAAATAGTCGGAGCAGCAGGCGGCTCTGATGCCCTTGACTTTGTTGGCGGCTATTGAAATTCCGATGCCCGTGCCGCAGCAGAGTATGCCTTTTTCGCACTCTCCCGAGACTATGCCCTTGGCAGTTTTCGCCGCGATGACTGCATAGTCGATCGACTCGGGTGAATAGGTGCCGAAGTCCTTATACCGGATTCCCTTTTCCTCAAGATGCTTTTTGATTGCCTCTTTGAGCTCGAATCCGCCGTGGTCTGAACCAAGTGCTATCATTTTAAACTCTCCTTTTTCTTTTTAAGTTCACGTTCCGCTTGAGGAAGGCGGAGGTATGAGACCTCCAGCTTTTCACCGGGAACAAAATTTTCCTTGTTTTCGGCCGCTGAAAGGGCCGCCCCGTATGCTCGCTGCCACCTGAGATTTTCGGGGGCCAAAACCGCTTCGGGGACGATGTCCTTTATGCTGCTGTATAAAAGCTCCGCTCCGTCCCCGGTAATAACAATTTTTCCCTCAGTTTCTTTCAGCTCTTCTGTAAGCTCCTGAGAGGAAACAGCTCTGTCCGGAGTGAAACGTGTCAATTTTCCGTCTTCACAGTAAAAGGTTGCCGTGTAAAACTGGCTGCACCTTGCGTCCATTACGCAGCAAACGGTAAAGTTTCCCCAAAGCCTGAGGGCGTTCGCCATGGCCTCAAGGGTGGAAACGCCGAAGCAGGGCTTATCAGCACCCATGGCAAGTCCCTTTACGGCCGCAACGCCTATCCTCACTCCCGTAAATGAACCGGGACCCTTTGTCACGGCGAAAACGTCGATATCCTCGGTTTTCATGCCTGCGTTTTTAAGGGCGAAGTCAACCATGGGGATGAGAGTCTGACTGTGAGTGAGCCCCTTGTTTATATAACATTCGCTGAGTATTTTTTTATCCTCGGTCACGGCTACGCTGGCCGCTCCCGCCGAGCTGTCAATTGCAAGAATTTTCATTTTGCGTCTCCCGTATCATTCCGTTATGGTTATTATCCTTTGATTTTCATCGTCGGTTTTGGTTATCTCTATTCTTATGGTGTCCTCGGGGAGGGCGTTTTCTATGTTTTCGCTCCACTCGACTGCAAGTACAGCTCCCATATCCATGTAATCAAAAAAACCGCTTGAATATAAATCCTCCCAGGAGCCAACCCTGTACATGTCGAAATGGCAGAACAGAGGGGAACCGCCGTATTCATGGACCAGGGCGAAGGTGGGGCTGCTGACCTCGGCGTCGAGTCCGAAGCCTTTCGCCATGCCTCTTATAAAGGCGGTTTTGCCGGCTCCCAGATCGCCGTAAAAGGCCACGACCCTTCCGCCCTTTAATGTTTCGGCAAATTCCGCGCCGATTTTTTCCGTTTCGGCGACGCTGTTTGAAATCATCTTTTTCATTATATATAATACCTTTCGTCAGCTGAAAAATCCTCGTATGAGAATATTGTTTCTTGGCGGAGTTATTATATCACATTTTAACAATTGGTTAAAGTATTTTTACTTGAACAAAAACAGGATTAAGGATATAATGAGAAACAGAAAAAATTACAGTCGGTGGTGATTATTTTTGAGAAACCGAAGCGGTGTTTTAAAGAATGCTTTTAAAGGTACGGACAAGCTTCTGCTGCTGTTGTCAATATTGGCCTCGGCTTTCGGAATACTGATGGTGTACAGCGTTACAAAGCATACCCTGACCGACGGCGAGGTGATACCGGGCGACATGAAAACAATGGTGCTCGCTGTGGCTATGGGTATTGTAATCTGCATTATTATATCATTTATAGATTATGAATTTATTGCAAGACTGTGGCCTTTGGTCGGCATCGTCTGCATAGGGCTTATGTTTTTGGTCTTTCTGTTCGGCGTTGCCCCTCCCCTGCGTCCCGACTCAAGGGTATGGCTTGATTTAAAGGTGTTTTACTTCCAGCCCTCGGAGCTTGTAAAAATAGGTTATATAATCACATTTGCAGTGCATCTGGATCTGGTAAAGGAAAACCTCAATTCTTTCAAGAATATAGCATTGCTTGCAGTTCACGCTCTTATTCCTTTCGGACTTGTTATGAAAACCGGCGACGCAGGTTCGGCTCTAGTTTTCCTGCTCATATGCATGGGAATGCTTCTGGTGGCGGGAATGCACTGGGGATATTTTGCCGCGGGAGCGGGACTTTTAGCCGTGGCTCTGCCCATACTCTGGGTTTTAGGCGACAAGGGCGGAGTTTTCAAGCAGTATCAGAAAAACCGAGTGCTTGCGATTTTGTATCCTGAGCACTATGCCCTCGAAGAAGCTTATCAGCAAAATCAGGCCCTCAACGCAATGGGGTCGGGGGGAGTTTTCGGAAAGGGGCTCTTTAACGGCGAGTACACTCAGAACGGCGCCGTTCCTGAAGGCCAAAACGATATGATTCTGGCGTCCATAGGCGAAGAGCTGGGTCTCATAGGAATAATCGTGGTGCTTCTTTTGCTTTTTGCGATAATTATGAGGATAATCTCCGTAGGCAAAAAGTCAGGGGACAATAAAGCGTATCTTATGTGCTGCGGAACGGCTGCCATGATAGGCGGTCAGGCCATAATAAATATCAGCATGTGCATAAGGATTTTCCCCGTTATCGGAATCACCCTTCCCTTTTTCAGTGCCGGCGGTTCATCTAACCTTTGTATTTACATCGCAATAGGACTGATAATGAGCATTTACCGAAGTACGCGAAGGCAGGAGCCTGTGGATTTCAGGCTGAGCAGTATAGCTACAAGATTTTCGGAAGTGTAAAATGTAATTCACAGATTCAACAAATCAGATTTATGGATACGCCAATAAAGCCTGTGCTGTTATGCACAGGCTTTATTGGTTTCTGTATAGCACGATTTCTAAAGTTAAAGCATCTAATTTAATGTTTTATTAGAATAAAGGAAACTGCATAAAATTATGCATTCATTACAATTCGATAAGATTATACCAAAAATTATTGATAATATTGACAATTATATACATTGAATTTAGTTAATAAATTTGTTATAATTTGGACGGATACAGCAGAGCATAGAAATGCTATCATTAATTCTGCATTGCAGAACTTTTGCATTCGGAAATCTGAGCAGGGGAGGAGTGGTCGGAAAATATTGTGTAAAAAATAATCGGTTAGCGCATGTATACAAATTCGTATGCGCGTAAATCGAAAGAGGTACGGTGATGCAACTAATTAAAATGAAAAGAGGTATTGAAATGAAGACTTCTAAAAGAGTACTGAGCGTAGTTATGGCCGTTCTTATGGTCGTAATGAGCGTCAGTGCCGGCTTTGTTGCTTTCGCGGCTGATGATCCTTATCAGGTCCTTGCAGACGCACTCAAAGCGGACGGCGTTAAGAACGCAGCCTGGGGAAGTCCGACGGTTGTAGGCGACGATTATTACACAATCGTCAGCGACCCCACAGGCGATATTGAAAAAGCTGTTGAGGCATTTTGGGCTGTTGCCGCTGCCGAAGCACCCAATCATACCAGTTCCGGTTCGCATAACGTTAACGATACCGCCCTCGGTGTTGTTAATACTGTGCTTACCAAGCTTCAGAATGAATATGGCGTTACAGGTGATGACCTCGCAGTGGCCAATTCTGCACTGAATGCTTTTATCGGCGGTATGAGCGGCACAAACCAGAGCAGCCAGATGTTTTCCTCTCCCAGTCAGCCCAAGGCTCGCACATACGGAATAAAAATCCAGAAGGATCTGAGCGCAGTTCTTCTTGCTCAGGATGCGGATGTTTCAAAGCTTCCCGACACTGTCGTAACCGAGGTTACATATTCATGGTATCACGGACGTACGGAGTGGACCAGCGGAAGCTGGATTAAAACCTATTACGCATGTAACTATCTCCAGAGCTGGAATAAGTCAGAGACAACAAGCGGAGCCGATGAGATTGCCGCTCTTAAAGCTTTTGCAGCTTATTTCACCGATGATCTTCTCGCAACCGATCTCCTTACAATGACCTCCGCAGAGCTTGCTGACCTTGCCAAGAGGAATCAGGCGGCAGTTGACGCTCTCGGCGGTCTTTGGGGACAGGAAGCTATAATCGATCACTTCTTCGGAGATAAGGACACCATTGAGAACTTTATCAACGCAACTGTCAACGCTCGCGACAACAAGCTTGCCGAAGAGTATGCCGTTGCCATAAAGGATAAGATGGATAACAACGATCCCGTAGGAATGGATCTTGAGTCACTCAAGACTCTTCTTGATGACCTCTATGTTCTCAGAGCCAACTTTAACGCCTGCGGTCAGGAGGCAAAGGATGCCGCCCTTGAAAAGACAGGCCTTACACTCGAGGCTATTGACAGCTATATCACTTCCGTAAACGAAGAGAAGGAAGTTCTTGAGCTTCAGGGCTTCAAGGCTGCAATCGACGCTACAATCGGCGGCCTTGTAATCGAAGGCAACGATGAGCAGACGATCCTTGACGCACTCAAAGTCGTTAAAGAGCAGTATGAAATGGTCAACAACCGCACAATGGCTGCTATCAACCGTGTGTTTACCGACGGTACTGCTTATATCGATGAATTCATTGCAGCTTGTGAGCTTGAAATCGATTTCATCCATCTCAGCGAGGCAGCTCTTGTTGATTACTTTGTATACTTCAACGCCGACCTGTTCGGAATGGATCTTACAAAGATCACAACAGATGAGCTTATAGACAACTATCTTAAGACTGCGGAAGAAAAGGTTGCCGCTATCAACGCTTATGATCAGGTAACAATCGACCGTGTATTCGGTGAGAAATATGCCGAGATCAACGCTTATGTAGACTCCATTTACGCTGCTCTTACAGCGCGTCTGGAATCACAGATAGTTGAGATCGTTGACAGCTACGACAACTACGGAACAGTTAACCTTCTTAACCACAACCTGGTAGAAGAGGCTGTAGGCGCAGTTGAGACAAGAATTTGGGAAGTTATCGAGAACCGCGCATCCGATGCCCTCAAGGCCGACTATGCGAAGGTTGCTCCCATGACGGAAGCCCTCGCCGAGTATAACGCTAACTTCCGCGATCATTACGCAAAGACCGAGATGGAATATCCGTCCCGTGATCCCATGACAGGCGACGTTGCCAGAACCGATGAAGAGGTTTACAGCGTAACTGCCGAAAAGCTTGAGACAGTTATCACAAAGCTCGACTCTCTCATGGGCAACGAGGCTCTTGCTCCCATTCTCGGAACAGAAGGCTCTATCTCCGATCTTATCAAGGCTGCAATCAACGACAATCTCTATACGGACGAAATGGTCAACACTCTTGTTACAACCATTTATCCCATGATCGTTGATAACCTCGGAAACATGGTTTTCACAGAGATACTCGGCGTTCAGATCACCGGTTCTCTCGTACTGGGCGCCTTTGACGGAATGGGAATCTATGTATATCCTAACAACCTGACAAAGGTAATCGACGCAGAGCGCTTCCCCGAGGCTGTTGCGGCGCTCAACGCGGCGGGCAGCGACTGGACCAAGTTTGATTCAACGGTAACCTGGAACGTACACGATAAGGATTCCTTTATCGCAGCCGTAGGCCAGGCTCTCGGCGGATTTACTCCTCTTCTCAGAGCCGCTCTGGGCAACGTTGATTTCTCCGGCAAGGTTATAGATATCATATTTACTTCTGTAAACCTTGACGTTTCTGCCATGAATCTTTACAACAACGACCTCCTGCCTCTTCTTGAGGTTCTCGAGTGTGAAAATGTAGTTCCCACAAGCACATTCAACACCTACACAACCTCGGAGGATATGATGAGAGCGATCCTCGATCCTCTTCTCACCTGGGTGGAGGGCGTTGCGGACGCTCCCGTATCATCCCTGGTAGACGTGCTTCCGAAGCTTGCCTACATCCTTGACCACGATATGATCACTACCGCTCTCAAGGATGCGAAAGTTAATGCAAGCGTTATCGGAATGGATGTTCTGAGCCTTGCGGGAATAGATGATAACAGCCTTTACGGCATTATCAGCTATGCTATGCCCGACCTTGACCTTTCAATGCTCGGCGACATGAACAAGCTCATCACCATGATTCTCGGTATGGTGGCTCCCGATTCGAACCTTGTGCTTCCCACAATCAATCAGTCCGTCCTTGCAAGCCACGGACAGATGCTTTCAGGCGTTGCCAGCGCACGCACGGGCGGCACACGCTATCAGCTTGTAACCGATAAGGCGGATACGCTTCTTGCGGTTCTTCGCTATGTCCTTCCGCTTCTCGGCGATAATGATTTCGTAAACTCTGTACTTTCACTTGTAAGCTCCGCAACCGGTTCTGAGATCAGCCTCAGTGAGGATATTCTCAAGATAATAAACGGCATCGGACTTAATACGGAAAACGTTATCTGTGCGATTACAGAGCTTCTCATTCCTTATGAGGATTATGCCTCCAAGGAAATCACTTATGCCTTCTCCGACAAAGTCGGCGAGACAATCAATAACGTAACCTATACTGATGACTGGACCAAGGAAAAGGCTCAGTACTTTGCCGATCATCTTTCCGGCTATATTGACAACCTTATCCTTGTTCTCGAAGGCAGCGGAGCTCCCACTCTCAGCGAGATCATCAAGGGTTACATCACCGGAAATATCTACACCAATGAGATGGTGACGGAGATAGTCCTTATGATCAAGGACGCTCTCGGCGGAATAGGCATTGATCTTGCTCCCGTTCTCGGTGCTATCGGCATTGACATCTCCGTTTGGGACGATGTAGTCGAGGGCTACGACTGGGGATTCACCGACGGCGATAAAGACGGCTTCGCAGCTGCTCTTACAAAGGCTTTCAGCCCCTTCGCTCCTGTCCTTGCGGCAGTATTTGCCGGTGAAGATTTCGATATTCTCGGAACAGCAGAAATCAACGGCTATTACGGTTATGCAAACGGTATCATCCCGATCCTCGAGGGTCTCGGATGCAATCCTGACGACATCCTTTCCGCTGACGAATATGCAGCGGCAGTTCAGGCAGATCAGAGCGCAGCTCTCAGCGCTATCCTTAAGCCGGTTCTCAACCTTGTTGAGGCTGTCTATAACGATCCCGTCAACAAGCTCCTTGAGATCCTTCCCAACGCCCTCTACTTCATCAACAGCGACGGACTTCAGGTAAGCGTTGAAAATGCAGCTCAGGCAGCATTCGTAATGCTTGATACCGCTCGCCCGATCTATGATATCAGCTTCAACCTTGACCTTGATATCACTCAGATCATTCTTAACGCTCTTGCAAATCTTGAAATTGACGGTCAGCCCGTAAATATTAAGATCCCCTTCCTTTATGATCTTAATATGCTTACTGTCGGAACAATTACGGAGTACACCTCCAAGTCAGGCAAGACTGCATACTGTCTGACAAATGCCGATAAGGCCGATGTTATCACCGTACTTATGCGCAATATCGTTGAGATCGCTTTCTATGAGGATAACATCAACACTCTTGCTGACATAGTCGCCAACAAGACAAACATGAGCGCTGAGCTCAATCAGAATCTCCGCGACATTCTCAATGTTCTTGCGAAACTCTATAAGGAAGACAACGGCGTAGACAAGACTCTCAACGCTATCTACATTCTCTTCAGAGGAACAGATACAACTCTTGATAATTCGATTTCGATCATCAAAGGCTTCAACGAGAGATGGAGCGCTGTTTTCCAGAAGTTCTACAACAGCGGAAACGAATACCTTGTAGAGCTTGCCAAGTTTGCCGACGAGACCCTTGACATGATCAGCCTCGGTCTCATCAACGGCAGCGGCGTGGGAACAAACGGCCTTGTCGATTTCTTCTCAAAGCTTGCAGCCCTCTTCCAGGGTAAGGTTTATGAGATCTCCATCGACCGTACAGAGGCTTTCGTAGTTGACGGAAAGACAACTACTCTCAGCGTCACCCTAGGCCCCTCCGTCGCTAAGAACAAGAACGTTATCTGGGCTTCCTCCAATACATCGGTTGCAACAGTTGAAGGCGGCGTCGTAACAGGCGTTGCGCCGGGTGAGGCTCTTATCACCGCTACAACCGAAGACGGCGGATACACCGTAAGCTGCGTTGTAACAGTTCGTGCAGACAAGACAGCCCTTGCTGCGGCTATCAAGGCTGTAAACGAAGCAGGTCTTACAGAGGATCAGATTTCAGACGAGCTTGCAGCAGCTCTTGAGACGGCAAACTTTGTATATAACAGCGAGCTTTCCGCTCAGGAAATCGTTGACTCTGCTTGCGAGGCACTTCTCAGCGCATTCTACGGAGTTGACCTCGGCGTAAGAGTTACAGACGTAACAATTACTCAGAACGGCGCTCCCGTAGGAGAGGTCGTATATCAGAAGGTTTCCTGGACCAAGAAGTGGGACAGCACTCCCGTTACACTGGGTCTTTCAATCAATGAAGGAGCAAATGTCAAGAGCATCAGCTGGGAGTATGCAAAATGGTCCGCTGACGAGCAGGAAGCTACAATCTCACCTGCTGACGGAAACATGAGCGCTGTTATCAGAGCCACAAACGGAATCGGCGCACGTTCTGCATGGATCCGGGTAACAGTTGAAGACGTATACGGAAACAAGGTCACATCCGATCCCGTAAAGGTACGCTTCTACAACTGGGATTGGCAGAAATAACATCTTTGATGTAAATTTGCCGAAACTCAATAAAAACAATAAAGGCGTCTGCGGCTTTGAGCCGCAGGCGTCCTTTTATGCAGTAAGCAAGATCAAATTTTAATGCAGCGCAAAAAAATCCCGTAAATCCATTTGATTTACGGGAGAGAAACAGTTCATTTTTTCGACTGCTTTTCTATTATCTTAAAAAGCACGTCGGGACGTTTCGTAGTGATATTATCGGGAGCTTCCGCAAGGGCTATATACATATCGTCCTCGTTATCCACTGTCCAGACAGAGACAAGAAGTCCTTTTTCGTGAAGCTTCTTCACTATTTTTTCAGATACGGTGCGGTGGTTAAGGTTGGCTCCGACAGCTCCGCAGCCGTACACCTTGTCCACTGCCGCATCTATATATTTATCGCTGTTTATTCTGAAATAGGAGAGCTTTAAATTCAAATAATATGGTATCCCGGGGCACTGCTCACATACTGCCTGCACCTCGTCCTCAGTTACTCCCGTAAAAAAGATTTTATCCCTTACTTCATATTTGTCGGCGAGAGCGGAAATCTCAGAAAGATTTGTAAAATCTTTAAGATCGAGGTTTGCTTCGGCGGGGTAATTTTTCAAAACCTTGAAAAACGCTTCCAGGGATACGGCGGATGTGTCGTCGCTTTTTACTTCGTCGTGGCTGAGCACGGGCTTTCCCGAGGGGGAGAAGCGTACATCGACTTCTACTGTCCCTTCTCCGATAAATTCGAGGGCCTTTAAAACGGACTCCATAGTGTTAGGCTCAGTGCCGAGGGCGCCTGCGTGGGCGGTGACCGTAAAGTTCGACGGAAGCTCAAGGGATGCGAGCTTTGCAGCCTTTAAGTTTCTTTTTTCAGAAAGAGTAAACATCGCAAACACCACCGACGCAAAGATAAGCACAACCGCAATTACAAATGCCGCAGTTTTTAATTTGTTTTTACTTTTCGATACCAAGCTCATCGCATATCTGCGAGACAATTTCTTTCATTTTATCAAACTTCTTTTCTATATCCGCAACGAGTGCGAACTGAGTGCGGCATCTGTCGAGGTTGTGTTCGGGGTATGAGACTTTAAAATATGTATCACCGTTAAGGTAATCCCCAAGAAATCTCATTCCGCACTCGAAGGTCATAAGCTTTGCTGAGAAGGGGAGGTATTCGATTTCCGTTTTTGTAAGGCTTTTGCCCGCTGATTCAAGGTAGCCTCTGCAATACTGTTCAAAGAGATCGAGATCGAGATATACAAGGCTTAAATCCTTTTCGTCCTCAGCAGCGTGGTTCGCTCCGAAACGGATGCTGTCGCCGAAATCGTAAAGGGAGGAGCCGGGCATGACAGTGTCAAGGTCGATTACACAGATGCCCTTGTCTGTTTTGTTATCAAACATTACGTTGTTGAGCTTTGTGTCGTTGTGGGTAACTCTCATGGGGAGCTTTCCCTGAGCGATAAGGTCAACTACAACGTGGGTATCTCCTTCGCGCTCCTCGGCGAACTCAACCTCTTCTTTAACGCTGTCAAGTCTGCCTGCAATATTGTTTTTTACCGCTTCCATAAGGTCGCTGTATCGTGAAACGGTGTTGTGAAAATTGGGAATGGTCTCGTGAAGGCTGTCGGCAGGGTAATCTGCCAGCAAACGCTGAAAGTTGCCGAAGGCCACTGCCGAGTTGTAAAACACAACGGGATTATCTATTGCCTGGCAGGTATAGGCGTCGGTGATAAAATTATAGCATCTCCAGTATCTGTTGTCCTTTGAAACAAAGTAGGGAGCCCCGTCCTTTGTTTTTATTACATTCAGGGTTTCCCTTTCGGGATCGCCTCCGTTTTCAACGATTATTTTATGAAGATACTCGGTAACGCCTACTACGTTTTCCATAAGTTTATCGGGGTCTGTAAAAACGTAGGTGTTTATCTGCTGAAGAAGAAAAGCCTTGTTTTCTCCGTTATGGTCAAATTCAAGGACGTATGTGTTATTAATATGCCCGTTATGTATAGGATAAAATCCCGCATACTCGCCGTTAAAATTAAAATGCTCTTTAATTTCCTCAATATCAAAAACAGGTTTTGTCAAAATTTACACAGCCTTTCGGTGAAAAATATTTTTATCTGTTTACCTCAATTTTTATAAGCTATAAGCGGAAAAAACAAGCTGAGCAAAAAGCTCAGGGTTATGGAAGCCTTTTTCGACAGGACCAACAGGGGAGAAGGCTCCGAAATGCGGAATCGGGGTATCGTCGCCGCATTTATAGAAATTGCCTCTGAGGGTCATGGGGCGAATGCTGAATTCAGTTCCCGTTATATCGGACAGAAGCTTTTCGCTTACGAACAGTGAAACACCCCATGCGGTTTCGCCGTTATCCTCAAGGGTAAAAGGCTCAACGCGGGGAGCCTCATCGGAAAGAGATGCAAGTTTTTTCCTTTCCGCGCCTCGGCCCGCACCGAATTCCGAAAGTATCACGCCTTTTGAGTTCATCTCAAAATTGGCGTAAGGCGTCGTATTGCCCTCAATAGGGCACAGGAAAAACTCAAGGCAGCTGTCGCGGTATACAGGGTCATCGCGGTTTTCAAAGACTGCCCGAACTTCTTTTTCAAAGGACCACATTTTCGCAAAGATACCCTTGCCTTCAACTGCGCAGAGCTTTGCATAAGAACGGGGACGCACAAACTTTTCCTTTTCCCAATGGAAACTGTCAATGGAAGCAACAGGCACCCTGTCCCACTTCGGCTCTGAAGTGAAAACAAAGGTATTGTAATTTTTCATTTATTTTTCGCACCACACTTTATCTGTATGATATGTGACAATTAACGGGTATATTATACATTTTTAGTTCCGTAACGTCAAGATGGTTGGAAAAGCATAAATATTTTGCATTTTTTACTATCCTGTATAGTCTTCGAGGCGCTTGTTGAGCTCCTGTTCATCGGCGACCTCGATGCCTTTTGCCAGTATGAGGGCATCGCCGTTTGTCAGGGTGATTACGGGTATGTCGGTTATTTTAATGGGCTCATCGCTGCCGTATTCGTACACCGCCACATATCCTTTATATATACCTATTATAAAAGCGGGATCTGAAACGCTTTCAGCGGCGTTTTGCCATTCGGGATTCTGCGCCTGTTCCTGAGGTTTGCCTGAATCGGAGGAGGCTGCTGAGATGGCTGTAATGAGAACGGCAGACGCGCCTACGGTGAGCAGGATTTTTCGAAGTGATAATTTCATTTTTTTCACAACCTTTCCCATTGAAATCTGAATATATTTTTATCTTTTTTCCCTTCCGATATACAGTTTTCGCCTTTACAAAAGGAATAATTTTATAAACCTATAAACTTTTCGGAGAAAATGTGCTATAATGATACAGACTTTAATCAGTTTCCAAAAAAAGGATGCGAGTGTTTTAACGCTTTATTTAACCAAAAGGGAGGATTTTATAAACCGTGAAAGGGAAAATTCCAGTTTTTAAGAAAAAAGATCCGAATAAAAAAAGCGGCTCAAGCAAAAACATTGATACCATTACCAAGCATTCAGCCAAATGGCAGGTTATAATAGCCATAGTCCTTGTGCTGGTCATAACAATTTGTGTTGTTGCGGCGTCAATGTTCGCTTATGTCATTTCTTTTACAAACGGTGAATGTGCGCTGGATCTCGAGTCTTATAAAAACAATCAGAACCAGACCACCATTATCTACGCATATGATGCCGACAACAATCCCTACGAGTATTGCCGTCTCAACAACTCCGAAAACAGAATCTGGGTAGATTTGAGCGACATGGGACCTTACATGTACAAAACGGTCATCGCCATGGAGGACAAGCGCTTTGAAAGCCATGCGGGCGTTGACTGGTTCAGAACGATTTCCGCGTCAATGCAGTCTCTTCTTTCAAAGGTTATTCCCACAATGAGAGTGCAGGGCGGTTCCACCATTACCCAGCAGCTCATTAAAAACCTTACCGATGAGGACGACGTTACGCTGGTGCGTAAATTCAACGAAATAACATATGCTCTGAATCTTGAGAAAAACTATCAGAAAACCGAGATAGCCGAGGCATATCTCAACACCATATATCTGGGCGAAAACTGCTACGGCGTGCAGACCGCTGCCGAAAAATATTTCGGCAAGGACGTCGGCGATCTGAACCTTGCGGAATGTGCAAGCCTTCTGGCTATTACGAACTCCCCCACGCTGTACGATCCCCTTATAAATCCCGAAAACAACAAGGAGCGTCAGGAATACTGTCTGGGCGAGCTTCTCAGCGAGAAAAAGATAACTCAGGAAGAGTACGATGAGGCCATGGCCTATGATCTCGTGTTCACTAACGATCCCGATTACGTTCCCAGCGAGGAAATGCAGAATAAGCAGAAGCCCGAAATACAGAAGTACGATTTCTACACTGAATATGTAATCGACTCCGTTATAGCCGATCTTCAGAGCGAGTGCGGATATTCAAAGAGCAAGGCCGAGGAAATGGTATTCTACGGCGGACTGAGAATTTATTGCGCCGTTGACCCCGACATCCAGTCGGTGGTCACGAGAGTATATGAAAACAGGGAGACCTTTGCGAAAGAAGAGGATACGGAAGAAAATCCCGCAGCCCAGTCCGCAATGGTCATAATGGACTATGCGGGACGCGTTGTAGGCATGGCGGGCGAGGCAGGAGAAAAGAGCTCAAACCGCTGCCTCAACCGTGCTACGGATACAACCCGTTCGCCCGGTTCTTCGATTAAGCCCCTGAGCATATATTCCCCCTCCATTGAGTACGGAATGATAAACTGGTCAACAATGATTCCCGACGCCCAGATTTACTATCAGGGAGAAAAGATGCCCTTTAACTACGGCGGAGGCTCGGGAAGCGGACAAAATGTCACGGTGCAGAACGCTTTGGCACGTTCGCTCAATACGGTTCCCGTGCGTATTCTCCGGGATCTTACCTTCGACCGTTCCTACGCCTTCCTTCAGGACAGATTCCATATAACCTCTCTGAACGAGGATGAGGATAAAAACTATTCGCCTCTTGCAATGGGCGGCATGTATAAGGGCGTAAGCGTTCTCGAAATGACGGCGGCATATGCCGCTTTCGGCAACGGCGGACTTTATTACGAGCCCTACTGCTACTACAAGGTTACGGACAGCAAGGGTGAGCAGACGATACTTGAAAACAAATCCACATCGGAGCGCGCTATTTCCGAGGAAACAGCGAATATTATGTGTGAGATGCTCCAGACGGTTATCACCGACCCGCAGGGTACAACGCGTCCCTACGGCATAAGCGGATATCCCACCATGGCAAAGAGCGGTACCACCACCGACGACCACGACAGATGGTTTATCGGCGGAACACCCTATTATGTCAGCGCCGTCTGGTACGGCTACGATACCCAGAAGGAGATAACGGGAGTTTATCTGAATCCGTCGGGCAACATCTTTAAAAGAGTCATGGACGAAATACACGAGGGCCTGCCTTCAAAGGATTTCCCCAAGAGCGAAAATGTGGTGGAGCTTAAATACTGCACCGAGACGGGACTGCTCGCGTCTGATTCATGCCCAAGCACAAAGACGGGCTGGTATAACAAAGAAGCCCTTCCCGCCAAATGTGCGGCGCATTCGGGCAGCTCGTCTGATACCGAAGAGTCAACAAGCGAGGCGGCGGAAGATTAATATATAAAAACGGGAGGAAGCGTTATGGCTGAGCTGCTTATTAAAAACGTCCGCATTGTTTCAGAGGGTAAAACGGACGAAGGCTTAAAGGATATTCTCATTGACGGCGGAATGATAAAGCGCATTGACGCCCATATAGAAGAAGAGGCCGAAAGAGTCGTTGACGGCAACGGCCTTTACGCCTGCGCGGGACTTGTGGATATGCACGTCCACCTGCGTGATCCCGGTCAGACCCATAAGGAAGATATAATAACAGGCTGCCGCGCGGCGGCGGCAGGCGGAGTCACTACGGTAGCGGCCATGCCCAATACATCGCCGTCGGCTGACTCATGCGAAACGATAAAATACATTCTCGAAAAGGCCGAAAAGGCCGATGCGAGAGTGCTGCCCGTAGCAGCTGTTACAAAAGGACTTTCAGGCAAGGAGCTTACGGATATGCAGGCTCTCAAGGAGGCGGGAGCTGCGGCTTTCTCCGATGACGGAGTGCCCGTCGCCACGGGAAAGCTCATGTATGAGGCTCTTATAAACGCCTACGGTCTGAAATTGCCCGTGCTTGCCCACTGCGAGGACGTAAGCCTTGCGCAGGGAGGAAAAATCAATGAAGGCGCTTCGAGTATTCTCCTTGACGTAAAGGGAATACCCTCTGCCGCCGAGGACGCGGGAACGGCCAGGGAAATAGCTCTTGCCTTCTCTTCAGATACCGCCGTTCACATCTGCCATGTGAGCACGGAAAAGTCGGTGGAGCTCATAAGGAGCGCAAAGAAAATGGGCGCGAAGGTCACCTGCGAAACCTGCCCCCACTATTTTGCATTTACCGATGAAATCGTCATGAACGAAGACGCCGATTACAGGATGAATCCGCCTCTGAGAACCCAGGCCGATGTAAACGCCGTGATCGAGGGAATATGCGACGGCACCATTGACGCCATCGCCACTGACCACGCTCCCCACACCCCCGAGGAAAAGGCGGATTTTGTCTCCGCTCCCAACGGCTCCATAGGCCTCGAAACCTCTCTTGCGGCGGGTATAACCTATCTTGTAAAGCCGGGTTATATAACTTTGCCCAGGCTCATAGAGCTTATGAGCGCGAATCCCGCCCGTATTCTCAGAATCAGAGCGGGAGCTCTGGCTGAGGGAAAGCCTGCGGATGTAGCGATTTTCAGCGACAGCGAAAAATGGATTGTTGACCCGGAAAAGCTTCACGGAAAATCGAAGAATACCCCCTTTAAAAACCTTGAGCTCTGCGGCAGGGTAAAATATACGGTCTGCCGCGGAAAAGTGGTTTACGAGGATAAATAATGAGGAGGAATAAAAATGTCACTTGACAGACTTATCGCCAAAATCAAAGAGACGGGGAATCCCACCGTCGCGGGTCTTGACCCGAAGCTTGACTATATTCCCGCTTACATCAAGGAGGAAGCCTTCAAAGAGTACGGCGAGACCCTTGAGGGAGCGGCCCACGCCCTTCTCCTTTTCAACAAAGGACTTATCGACGCCCTGTGCGACATAGTTCCCGCCGTAAAGCCCCAGTGCGCCTACTATGAAATGTACGGCTGGCAGGGAGTAAAGGCTCTCTATGATACCATCGCCTATGCAAAGGAAAAGGGAATGTACGTTATAACCGACGGCAAGAGAAACGATATAGGCACCACAATGGAAGCTTATGCGGCGGCTCATCTTGGTGAGGTCAAAGTAAACGATAAGACCTTTGAGCCCTTCGGAGCCGACGCTCTTACGGTAAACGGATACCTCGGCAGCGACGGCATTAAGCCCCTTCTCAATATCTGCCGTGAAAAGGATAAAGGCATTTTTGTTCTCGTTAAAACCTCAAATCCCTCCTCAGGCGAGCTTCAGGATAAGCCCATAGGCGACAGTCCCACCCTTTACAGGGAGATGGGCGGCCTGTGCAAAAGCTGGGGCGAGGAGCTCATGGGCGAGACGGGCTATTCGGGAGTAGGCGCGGTAGTCGGCGCAACCTATCCCGACCAGCTCACGGAATTGAGAAAAGCTCTTCCCCACACCTTCTTCCTTGTTCCGGGCTACGGCGCACAGGGAGGCTCCGCCGCGAACCTTGCGGGCGCCTTCGATGAAAACGGCATAGGCGCAATAGTAAACGCCTCCCGCTCAATCATGTGCGCGTACAAAAAGGAAGAAAACTGCGATGAAAAGGATTACGCAGCCGCTTCACGCCGCGAGGCAATCAGAATGAGGGACGACATAACCTCCTTTATTCCCGCCCTTAAAAAATAAAATTCCCGGAGGCAAAGATGAAATATATCCAGGATGATTTTAAAATTTTAACTGTCAATAAGCTCAGTGAAACGGCTTATGATTTTACAATTGAAGCGCCGCAGATAGCTGAAAAGGCTAAGGCGGGACAGTTTGTAAATATCCTCTGCGACGGCAAAACCCTGCGCCGCCCCATATCCCTTTGCGGTATAGACAAAGCCAAAGGCACAATCCGCATTGTCTTTGAGGTGAGAGGCGAGGGTACTCTGTGGCTTTCCGAGAGAAAGGAAGGGGATATTATAAATATCCTCGGTCCTCTCGGCAACGGCTTCCCCGCCGACGAAAAATATGAAAGCGTCGTCTTTGTAGGCGGCGGAATAGGCGTGCCTCCCCTTCTGGAGACGTGTAAAATATACGGTAAAAAGGCCGACGCGATTTTAG
This sequence comes from uncultured Oscillospiraceae bacterium, assembly GCA_949283785.1. Classification (GTDB taxonomy): domain Bacteria; phylum Bacillota; class Clostridia; order Oscillospirales; family Acutalibacteraceae; genus UMGS263. The sequence continues at coordinate 69,218 of CASDTR010000012.1, read as the reverse complement.
GTTTCCGCAGTAAATCGGCCCTCATTTTGGAGGATGATTTCAAAGAAGTCTGCGAAAACGTGTATGTTACCACCGATGACGGAAGCTACGGCCGCCACGGCTTTGTGACGGACGTCCTCAAAGAGCGCCTCGAAAAGCCCTGCGCAGCGGTGTTCGCCTGCGGACCTGCGCCCATGCTTAAAAACGTGGCGGCAATGGCTGAGGCAAAGGGCATTCCCTGCTTTGTATCTCTCGAGGAGAGAATGGGCTGCGGAATAGGAGCCTGCCTCGTGTGCGCCTGCAAGACAAAGGAAAAGGACGGCGAGCACTACCGTCATGTATGCAAAAACGGACCTGTTTTTGATTCGAGGGAGGTAGTGTGGAATGGCTGATTTAAGAGTTAATATAGCGGGGGTTGAGCTCAAAAACCCCGTCATCACGGCTTCGGGAACCTACGGTTTCGGAAGGGAATACAATGAGTTTTATCCCATTTCAAAGCTGGGGGGAGTTTCCTGCAAGGGAACTACTTTAAATCCCCGTTTCGGAAATCCTCCCGTGAGAATCGCTGAGACCCCAAGCGGAATTTTAAACAGCGTGGGACTTCAGAACCCCGGCGTTGAGAGCTTTGTAAAGGATGAGCTTCCGTGGCTGAGCGAGCAGGGAACCGTTGTTATTGCGAACATTGCGGGCAGCACTCCCGACGAATACTGCAAGGCAGTCGAAAGGCTTGCGGATACCTCAGTCGATATGGTGGAGCTCAATATTTCCTGCCCCAACGTCAAAGAGGGCGGAGCCTCCTTCGGCACCTCCTGCGCCAGCGTCGAGTCCATAACGTCGATGGTAAAAAAGGTCTGCAAGCAGCCTCTTATAGTAAAGCTCACCCCCAACGTCACCGACATTGCGGAAATCGCAGCGGCGGCTGAAGCGGCGGGAGCGGATGCGGTCTCCCTTATAAACACCCTTACGGGTATGAGAATTGATATAAATTCGCGCCGTCCCATTCTTCACAATAACGTGGGCGGAATGTCAGGCCCTGCGGTTTTCCCTGTGGCTGTGAGAATGGTTTGGCAGGTGGCTAACCGCGTTAAGATTCCCGTAATCGGCATGGGCGGAATCGCCAAGTGGCAGGACGCGGTGGAGATGATGCTCGCGGGAGCCGGCGCCGTACAGGTGGGAACGGCCATGTTCTCCGACGCCTACGCCCCTGTAAAGATTATTGACGGCCTTAACGAATACCTTGACAAAAACGGCATAGCGAGCGTTTCCGAAATAGTCGGAAAGGTTCAGCCCTGGTGAGGCGGATAATATGGTGATATTGTCTGTTGATTACGGGGACTCGAGAACGGGACTTGCCGTGTGCGACGCTCTGGAAATGCTTGCCTCTCCCGCGGGAGTGATTTTTGAAACCGACGAGGAAAAGGCGGCGGACGAGGTAGTTTCGGAAGCCAAAAAGCGGGGAGCGAAGCTCATAGTTGTAGGCTATCCCAAAAATATGGACGGAACACTGGGTGCGAGAGCCGAAAAGTGCGAGGGCTTTTCAAAGCTTATTGCAGAAAAAAGCGGAATAGAAACTACCCTCTGGGACGAAAGGCTCACGACTGTCGCCGCCCACAACGCTTTGAGCACGGTCAACGTCCGCGGCAAAAAGAGGAAGAATATCGTCGATGCCGTTTCGGCGGTAATGATCCTCGAAAGCTACATGAGCTACCGAAAGAACCGCTCAGAAATTTAAAAAAGCAAAAGGATATCCGAAAAACGGATATCCTGAGGCTGTCGAAAAACCGAAATTCAGCACACACCCTTGTCTCCCTTGTGTAAAGGGAGCTGTCAAAGCAAAGCTTTGACTGAGGGATTGTGGGCTGAGCCCGATGTATTTTGCACATTTAAATGGCAGAACACGGAAAAACTGATGCCGTGTTCTTTTTGTGATGTATCTGGTTTTTCCTTAATCCGGCAAAGCAGTAATTAAAAAATATTAAGCATAAAACAACTTTATTGACAAACAAAGGATATCCGTTTTCGGGTATCCTTTTTAGTATTAACATAAAGCAATGATTCTTACAAAAAGCAGCAGCTCTCCCTTTGCTCAAAAGCCGCGGGAGAGCTGTTTTCTTTTAAGTCTATTATCCCTTGAACTCCATACAATCCTTTTCTTTAAGAGTTACGGTTTCGGGGAAAATCACATTTCCGTTTTCGCAGGCGGCGCTAAGCTCTTCGCCGTTTTTGAAAGCTTTTGTCTGCTGCGAAAATTTCTCGGGTAGTATGAATTTATTGAGGCTGATTTCACCGTAAAGTACACAAAAGCGGCTTTCTTTGCCGTTTATCTCAAAAGTGCCCCAGGAGCCGTCAATGCTCCAGAAGGTTTTGAAAGTTTCGGCGTTTTGGATGGGCTTAAAGCCCAGAGTTTTACGGGGCTTATCGAATATGAAGCCGCTGAAAAGGGGAATAAAGGAATAGCTTGCCATTGAGCGGGCATAGGAGGAGCCGCACTCGATTTCCGCGTAAGGGTTGCGCTTTTTGCCGTCGTATCTGTCCCTTACCGCTTCGATGCACTCTGTTCCCTCTTTTATAAGTCCCTTTTTAATCATTTCCGCCGCGGCGGCATACTCAAAGCCTGTCATTACCTCTTCGGAGTAGGGAATGGGTATCTGAGGCTTATATGCGTCTTTATCCCAGTTGCAGATAAGCAGTCCCTTTTCGTCGTTGAGGGCAAATATGCGGCAGGGGTTAAAGACCTCTCTCATGGATTTGAAATTGATGTCGTAAAGGCTCCTTAAAGCGGCGCGGGCTTTGTCATGGGGGAAAATCTCCCCGAGACCGCATATATCCATGTGCCATTGGGCAACCGTCTGGTCGATTTGACAGCCTTCGCCTATCTGATACTTTATCTCCTTTTTCTCATCGTTCCAGTATTCGTTACAGATGTTTTTATCCGACTGCCCGTAGGGCTTCAGTACGTTTTTATCCTTAACGTCGATTTTCTGAACGTAGTATCTTCCGTTCCAGAGCTCGGAGTCAATATATTTTTTGCCCTTTTCCGCAATGCGTCGGTACTTGGCGGCGGTTTCCTTTTCACCTAAGTATTCGGCTATTTCGCTTCCCGCCAGAAGCCCGCCGATGTAAAAGCCCGTAAGCCACGGGTTCGGACCGAAGAGCTCAACGTCAAGGGTGTGGTGCTGTCTGCCCGTAATCACCCCGCTCTTTTCGGGGTCCCATTTGTCGGGGTTTTTGTCGCTCCAGGCGTATTCCAGAGCTTTTTTCGCCTTCTCCCAGTTCCGTTTTAAAAATTCGTCGTCTCCCGAAATTTTCCAGTCTCGGTAAAGCTTTATTATTCCGCCGAACTGACCGTCAACGCAGGCTCTGAAATTCCACTGCTTTGAGCCTAAAGGCAGCATTATGCGGAATTTCATCTCTCCCGTTTTGACAAAGTTGTATTTGTAATCGGCGTCGCGCATGGAGCGCTCAAGGGCGGGGAATAGGAAGGGGAGGGCGTAGGCGTAATTCCAAACATGAGTGCAGCTGCCCTCACAGCTGCCTGTGTCGGCGTTTGTGCCCTCGAAGGCGTAAAAGGTGCCGTCCTCAAGGCGCATACAGGTGGAGCTTTTAAGTACCGCAAGGTTTGCCCCTGCGGCTTCGAGAGCTTTTTCGGGTATAGTGGTGGAGTATAGGGAGTCGGCAAAGAGCTTTGTCTTTTCAAAAAGGGAATCGAAGTTTTTAAGGCAGTATTCGGCGGCTTCGTCGGAGCCCGAGAAAAGAGAGGCGTAATAGTTTTTCCAGGAGGGCCGCTTTAATTTTTTTCCGCCCCAGTGTTTTTCGAATACGGGGAAATACCAAGAGAGCACAAAGCGTATTGAGCCCTTTTCGCGGGGCTTTAATTTTATGCGTCCCTCAAGGGTACACATGTCGCCTATATCGAGTCTGCCGTAAACCTTTTCGTGGGCGTCGTAGTGACGGTTTTGAAGCTTTCCGAAAGCTGAAAATTCGCGCCAAAATACTGTCAAATCGTCGAACCGGCCTGAGCGGTACCAGTATTCCTGATATGAAACGTCGGGGCAGTCCGTTGCTATTTTTAAATTTCCCTTTTTGTTTTTCGCGCTTTCAAGGGTGATGCCCGAAATATCCCCGTCCTTTGAGAAGCGGTTTTCCGTTTGGGGTTTCAGGGGATTTCCGCAGGAAAAAGCGACGGTATAGGTGATTTCCCTGTCCGAGGTGTTTTCGATATCCCACTGAAAGAATGCGGCGGGGATACTCGAATTTTTATCGTCAGAGGGGATGAACGGATTAAAAGCCGAAAGCTTTATTTTTCCCGGGAAAGCCTCTTCGTTATAGCTTATTTGAGCAAGGGGGAAGCGTCCGCTGAAGTTTACATCCGAAAAATGGGCCATGCCTGAAAGCGTTGTGCGGTTGGGGCCGTGGCCGTAGCCCCATGAATGGTGCGTTGAGGCGGATTTATCGCCCATGAGATTTTTGTATATGTCTCCCTGAAGGATTCTCGCGTCCAGAACCTCGTCGCCGCTCTCCGCCTTTACGGCAAAGTTCGTGTATTCGTTATAGGAGCATTTGTTCGGTCGGTTGAATATTTCCCAGTCGATGAGCCGTCCGTTTCCCGCAAGGCCCACGCTTCCCGTTCCTATTCCTCCTAAAGGAAAGGAGATTTCGCTTAAGTGTTCTCCTGTAAAATCAAGCATTAGTATCCACTCCAGAAAGGATTTTTAAACCCTGTTTATTAATACGATAACGATACCACAAACAAAAGAAAAGTCAATGGCTGAAATTTGATTCTCTGTTTTGTACAAATTGAGGAAGCGGGATTTGTACGAATTACGGTACAAAAAAGAGCGAAGTAAACTTCGCTCAAAAATCTATTTCCATATCCTTGCGGCAGTATATTTCTGCTCCCGTAAACATATCCGAAATAAAAGCCTGCTTAATAAAAATTTTCGGTACGGCGTAGTCGGGGATGCGGCTGCGCAAATTTTCCTCGATATATTCCGCGGTTATGAAATTTTCGGGAGCGTATACAAAAAGGTACTCGGGATTGTAAACGGATACAATGGAAGCGGCTATCATGGTGAAGGCGTCTTTCGGGATCTCCTTTCCCGAAATATCGGAGGCTATGGGAAGATTGTGAATTTCTCCCGCATAGCCGGAAAAGCCCGTGAGAAGCCTGCCCTCGCTTACGAAGCCCGCTCCGAAGCCCGAAAAGCCCTGCTGAAATGATGCTATAACCGAGTTTTTGTTTTCCACCCGCTCATCCCTCAAAGCGGAGAGGGTGAGGATGTTCATATCGTTTTCCACTTTTATCAGAGCATTGGTTTTATCGGCGAACCTTTCTCTGAAATCTATTCCTTCAAGGGACGGAAGTCTGAAATTCTTTCTGATTTTCCCTTTGAAGATGGGGGCGGGAAGGACCATGACGAGAGATCTGAGGTTTTTGTAGGTTTTAAAAATCATATCCGTTTCCTCGTCGATGATGCTGAGCGCACAGGGGTCAAAGATCTCTCTTTGGCGGGAGCAGACGGTATCAAGGCAAAAATCGTAAACTCTTGTAAAAATCGTGTCGATGTCGATTACGATGACGGCAAGATACATATATTGAGGATTTATTTTGTAGACCTGAGCTCTTCTTCCTGCTTTTTCGGAAACGTTTTTCTCCTCGCAGACAGAAAAAACGCCGTGGCTTACTCCCAGCGTCACAAGCTTCTTTACCGTTGGGAAACTGAACCCTGTATTTTCCGTGATTTCGGGAAGGGTGGCTTTCCTTGCCGTGCGCATATAGCCGCAGATGATATTGAGGTTTTCGGTTTTGATTTTCTTTAAAGCCTGATTTTCCGTGATTTTCGCCTCCCTTTATTTATTAAACCCACTTTAACAAAGTTTTTAAGATTAGTCAACCGTATTCAGATCGTATCCGTCAGCGTATGGATACAAAATACCATATAAAAGCTCCATATTACAAACTTGTCTAATTTATTGCAGCAGTATAAAATATTTAAGTAATGTTACAATTATTTGTTGTGATTTATTGCAATTTTAGAAAAAAATATAATGATTTTTCCCAAAACGAAAATTTTTTTACGTTTATTAATTGAAAAAACAAAGAAGAAGGGATAAAATGAATAAAATATTATTTTCATCACCCGCTGCGTATTTTGAGGAGGCCTACCCCGTGGGCAACGGATTTTTCGGCGGCATGTATTACGCAGACCAAAACGGGAAAATATCACTTAATTTGGATTCCCTCTGGAGCGGAAACGGCAGGAATAAAGGAAAGGGTTTCGCAGCTGATAAGATAAGTCTTGTGCGCAGTGCGGCCAAGGACGGAAAACCGGGAAAAACGGCGAAGCTCCTGAGAAAATACTTTTACGGCGACGATTCGGAGGCATATGTCCCTTTAGGAAATCTATACATAAGATCGGAAAACGTTCAGCGCGAGGATTACGCAAGGGAGCTTGATTTGGAAAAGGCGACAGTGAGCGCTTTTTACAGGGAAGGGGGAGCTTCCGTTGAGGAGCAGTGTTTTTGCTCCAACGCGGATATGGTTCTCGGTTTAAAGATAAGAGCCGACGGCAATATTCTTACAAGGATCGTTGATTTTGAGCCCGCCCTCTTCTGTGAAAAGAGCTGTACTGACAGCGAAATCGTCTTTGGCGGCAGGTGTCCCGATAAGTGTTATCCCGTGAGTTTTGCCTCGGGAGAGGGAACGATAAAGTATTATTGCAGCATAAAGATAAGGAGCGACGGCAAAAGGGAGGCTGACGGCGGAATAAAAATAACGGGAGCCTCATTTATAGAAATATATTTTTCCGGTGTCACCGATTTTTATGATGTGAAAGCAAATGCTGAGAAAATATGTGCCGTTACTGAAAGAGCCCTCAGTCTCGGCTTTGAGTCCGTAAGGGAGAGGCACATTGAGGATTACTCAAGCCTTTACTCTCTGAGCAGCCTGAGCCTTCACGGCGACGACACGGCGGATAAGAGCGAGACGCTGTTTAATTTCGGAAAATATCTGCTCATATCAAGCTCGCGCTGCGGGTCGATGCCCGCCAATTTGCAGGGCATTTGGAACGAAAGCCCCGAGCCTGTTTGGAAGTGCGGGTATACCATGAACATTAATCTCCAGATGAACTACTGGGGAGCCGAGCAGGTCGGACTGGGAGAATGTATCGAGCCACTCATATCCTTTGTTTCAAGGCTTAAAGAGAGCGGAGAAAGGACGGCGAAGGAGCTGTTCGGCACAGAGGGCTGGTGCGCTTTCCACAATTCGGATGTCTGGAACATGACGACGCCCGTGGGCAACGGACGCAGATCAGACCCGAGCCAGTATGCCTGGTTCATGGGAGCGGCGGGGTGGCTTTGCCTGCCGCTGTATGAGCATTATCAGTATACGGGGGATACGGAGTATCTCAGGAATACGGCCATGCCTGTAATTGAGGGCGCAGTCAGATTTTATTTAGCCAATTTAGAGGAATATGACGGCAGCCTTACGGTTATCCCCTCGGCCTCTCCCGAAAACTCCTATGTGAAGTTCGGAATGCGCCGCGCATTGTGCTGCGGCTCCGCCATGGATAACTCTGTAATAGAAGGACTTTTCAGAAATTATATAGATTGCTGCTGTGTTCTGGGAACGAAGGGGGAGCTTTGCAAAAAAGCGGAAGAAGCTCTCAAAAGACTGCGAAAACCGCAGATAGGCTCAGACGGCAGGATACTTGAATGGGACAGGGAATACAAAGAACACGAGGTAAAGCACCGCCACATCTCACATCTTTATTTTAATCATCCCGCATCCCTTAACTTTGACGGGAAATATGACGAGGCCGTAAGAAAGAGCCTTGCCGTAAGAGGACACGGAGGAACGGGCTGGAGCATCGCCTGGAAAGCGAACCAGTACGCGAGGCTCCGCGACGGCGAAAAAGCTCTCGAGCTCATAAAACGCCATTTGAATCCCGTGGAGCCCTCGGCAGCTCTTGACTACAGGAACGCAGGCGGAACCTATCCCAATTATCTGTGCGCTCATCCACCTTTTCAAATCGACGGGAATTTCGGAATCATGGCGGCCGTAAGCGAAATGCTCATGCAGTCCCATTACGGCTTTATCGACGTCCTTCCCGCTCTTCCCGAAAGCTGGACTTCGGGAGAAGTAAAGGGAATGAGAGCAAAGGGAGGCTTTAAGGTTTCCTTTGAATTTTTGAACGGAAAGGTTACAAGGCTCAGGGTCGGCCATGAAAGAGAAAAGGAGTGCCTTGTGAAAGTCAACGGAAAGGAATGCACGGTGCGCACCAATGAAGTAATTTGCTTTGCAGATTAAATAGATGCCCTTAACGGGCAAATTATTTTATGAATGGAGAGTGTCATGGTGGAAAACAGCAAAAGCAGTAAAAAGTATGTACCTACCAAAGAGATGATAGTTTTCCTTATGGGAACCTTTTTCCTGACGGTAATGCAGGGAATGCAGGGCAACTATCGTCAGGCCTATCTCGTAAACGTGCTGCAGATCGATTCCGATTCCGTAGGATTTATCAACTCCTTCTGTACGATCGCAAGCTTCATCATCAATTTCTTTTTGATGATGATTATTGACCGTACTCCCAAGGATGGCAAAAACAAATTCAAGCCCATAGTGGCGGCCTGGGCCATACCTACGGGCATACTGTCCGTCCTGCTTTTCTGGACTCCCGGCTTTATTCCGAGGACGGGCGTAATCATCGTTGTTTACCTTATAGGCATTCAGCTTGTCTATAATATCGCCAACACCTTCGCGGGAACCCTCAACAACATTGCCGTTGTGATTTCTCCCAATAACGATGAGAGGGATACAGCCCTTACCTTCAGGGGAATAGTAAACGCCGTGGGCAATTCCGCGCCTCTGGTTGTGGTGCTTGTGGCGGGCTTTGTGACGAAGGATGAGGGTTTGCAGTATCTCGGTTCCTCTATCCTGTGTGCCCTCGTATGTACGGTATTCATGCTGCTGGCAAGCAAAATGGTCAAGGAGAGAATCACTTACACAGGAGAAAAGATAAATCCCCTTTTAGGCTACAGAGACATCATCAAGAATAAATACGCCTGGATAGTTCTCATAAGCGAATTCCTCAAGAATTTCAGAGGCATCGCTACCTACATGGGAATTTTCCTTGCAGCGGCTTTGCTGGGCTCAACGAGCAAATACATCCTTCTGGGACTTCCCACGGGCATAGGCACCTTTGTCGGTATGCTCATAGTAAAGGCGCTTCTGAAAAAATTCAATTCGAAGCAGATATATATCGCCTCGGGTATTTACTCCGTGTGCGCAAACGCCCTTGCCTTTGGCATAGGAGTTATGTATTTCAAAACGGGCTCCGCGCTGCTTCAGATTGTTTTTATCGTTTCTCTTTTCCTCATCGGCCTCCAGTTCGGAGCGTCGAACCTGCTGCCGTCCATGTTCCAGGCGGATATTCTCGAGGATATCGAGCTGAAAACGGGCAAACGTCTGGACGTAAGCCTTGGCTTTGTGTGCGGCATAGGCTCAACTATAAGCGGAGCTATCGCAACAGGCGTTGCGCCCCTTATCCTTTACGGAGACAATTCCATAATTCAGTACATGCAGCCTGTTGAGGGCGTTTATCCCGAGCAGGAGCTGAGGACAAAGATACTTCTTTTGTTTTTCTACACAATTTTCCACGGCATTATGATGCTTCTCGCAGGGGTGCCCTTCTTCTTTTACCGTCTTACGGGAGAGCGCAAGGACAAAATCCACAGCGCCGTTTTGGAAAAACGCAGAATGATTGAAGAGAGCCGCGGAGGCACCGAGAAGGCTTCTGAGACACACGATGACGGTAATGACGCCGACGACTGACAGATTGAACGGAGGTTTTTATGAGATTACCTGCATATCCGCTTATAACGGTGGACCCATTTTTCAGCATCTGGTCGAAAAGCGAAAAGCTTTACGACGGGCCCACATATTTCTGGAGCGGGATAAAAAAGAGAATAACGGGTACCGTATACATCGACGCGGAGGCTTACCGCTTTCTCGGCAGCGGACAGTCCTCGGTCATAGAGCAGACTGGCCTTGAGGTGACGCCCTATATTACTGAATACACCTTTCAAAACGAATATATACGTCTGAAAGTCTCCTTTTGGACGCCTCTTATAATAGATGACCTTTATCTTTTGTCTATGCCGTGCTCCTTTATCGACTACAAAATAGAGGTTATCGACGGCAAAAGCCACGATATATCCCTGGCGCTTTCGGCAGGGGAGGAATTTTGCTACGATAAATGCATAAAACGGGTCATCAAAACCACGGGAACGGCAGGAAGAGTTTCCTACGGGAAAATAGGCAGATTGAACCAGAAGCCTCTTAATAAAACGGGCGACGGCGTTTCGGCCGACTGGGGTTTCCTCTATGTGTGCGGGGGAGAGGTCTCCTTCGGCCTTACCAAGAAAAACGCAGTAAAATCAGTATTTAATTTCCCGCACCTTGACGGCAGCGCGGAGGCGACAAATATAATCGCCTTTGACGACGTATTTTCCATTGAGTATTTCGGAAAGCGTCTTACAGGGCTTTGGAAGGAGAAGTTTGCTTGTGTTGAAGATGCCATAGCCTACTGCGACGAGCATCACGACGAGCTGCTCAAAGAGATTGAGGCCCAGAATAAGAAAATACTTGACGACGCGAAAAAGTTCGGCGAGGACTATAAAACGATAATCACCGCTGCCGCAAGGCAGGTGCTGGCCGCCCACAAGCTTGTGAGAAATTCCACGGGGGAGCTGCTCTATCTTTCGAAGGAGTGCCACTCAAACGGCTGCATCAATACGGTGGATGTGTCATATCCCGCCGTGCCTCTGTTTCTGTCCTATCGCCCCGAGCTTGTAAAGGCGATGCTGACGGGAATTTTTGAGTTTTCCCGTATGCCCGTGTGGCAGGCTGACTTCGCCCCTCACGACATCGGTACATACCCCGTTGCCGACGGGCAGGTTTACGCCCTTAAAAGCAATTACGGAAAAGGCGTAAATAAAAAGACTATCTATAAAAGCAAGGATTTCGGAATTTTCAATCCCGACTGTCAAATGCCTGTTGAAGAGTGCGGAAATATGCTTATAATGTCCTACGCCTACTATTATGTAACAGGGGACATTTCGCAGATAAAGAAAAATTTCGACCTGCTCAAAAAGTGGGCGGATTTTCTCGTGAAAAAGGGCGTTGTTCTCGACAATCAGCTTTGCACCGACGACTTTGCGGGACACAGCGAGAAAAACGTCAACCTTGCAATCAAAGAAATCATGGGAATAGCATGTTTCAGCAGGATATGCGAGGTTCTCGGCGAGAGCGGCAGCGAGGGTTACTTTGAAACAGCAAAGAAATATGCGGATGAGCTTTGCGAGATCTCAAGGGCAGGGAAGTATCTGAGCTTTTCCGTGGGGAATGAAAAGAGCTGGAGCTTAAAATATAATCTCGTGTGGGATATGCTCTTTAAATTTCATCTTTTCCCAAAGGAGATTTATGCGGGAGAAAGCGAAAAATACCGCGCCCAGCTCAACAGATACGGCGTTCCCCTTGATAACCGAAAGGATTTTACAAAGACGGACTGGATGCTTTGGGCCTCCTGCCTTGACGAGAGCGGGGAGAATACAAAGCTGTTTTCCTCCTGCATTGTAAAATATCTTGAGGACACTCAGGACAGGAACTGCTTTACGGACTGGTATGAGACAAAGGTTCCCGAGGAAAGAGGCATGAACCACCGCAGCGTACAGGCGGGGCTTTGGATGCCCATACTCAAAGAAAAACTTTCGGAAGGTGAAAAGGGATGAACGAGGCAAAATTTTATCTGATTACCGACACCCACTATTTTAAAAACTCCCTGGGAGCCGAGGGCAGAAGCTACGATAAAATAATGAGGTATGAGCAGAAATGCTTTGCCGAGACCCAGAGCATCAACGAATCCGTATTTGAGTATCTGGGGAACAGCAGTGAAGCCGATACGGTGCTCATTGCGGGAGATTTGTCCTTCAACGGGGAAAAGGAAAGCCATCTGGGATTTATAAAGCTTTTAAGGGAGCTTCAAAATAAAGGCAAAAGGGTTTTCGTCATAACGGCGGGCCATGATTTTAACGACCGCCCATTCGCCTTTGAAGGTGATAAAAAAATCTCTCTGACCGATAAAAAGGAGCTTTTTGATGCTTCCTATGACTGCGGATACACCTTCTTCAACGACGGAAACGTCAAAAAAAGGCCCGAGGGAACGAAAAGGGATGAGCTTTTTGATCTTTACTTTGACTTCGGCTTTAAGCAGGCCATAGCCGTTGACCGAAAGCACCTTTCCTATGTGGTGCAGCTCTTTGACGGGGTCCGCCTTCTGGCCCTCAACAACGACGGCGACTGCGACGAATTCATAACCTACGACGAGGAACAGCTGAGCTGGATAAAGGAGCAGGCGAGAAAGGCGAGAGAGGACGGACAGATGATGTTCGCCGTGAATCATTACCCCCTGCTTCCGGGGCAGCCGGTGTTCGGGCTTGTCCCCACGGCGGTCCAGGAGAACGGAGACAAAATCACGGATATGCTGGCCGACGAGGGAGTTCATCTCGTCTTTACGGGACATATGCACAATCAGAGCATAAACGAGAAAATCACCCCTGCGGGCAATAAATTTTACGATGTGTGTACAGGCTCCGTAATTGCCTGCCCCGCGTATATGCGCCTTGTGACGATAAGGGACGAGGCGACGGTGGATATAAAAAGTATCCCCACCCCCGATTTCCGATGGGACACAGGGGGCAGAAGCTGCAGGGAATATCTCGAGGATATGTTTGACAGCATGATACTCAATATCCTTGAGGATATGAGTACAAATCCGAAAGTGTTCCTGAAAAAGTTCGAGGCTGAGGACGTGAAAGTGCTCTATCCCGTTACGGAAATCATCGGAAGGATTTTTTCCGCCGCCACCGTAGGAGGGGCGTGCAGGCTGCTGAATATAAAATGCAGCCCCGAAGTCCGAAATATGCCCGTTAAAAAGTATGTGACTAAGCTTGTCAGAGGCATATTCGTAGGAAATCAGACCTTTAAGGCGGGAACTGCCGAAGGGGACGTATTTATGGGATTTTTAAACAGGATAAACCCGATACTGAAAAAAATCAGCCTTAAAGACATAAACGGAACCCCCGTGGACCTCTATGATATGCTTAAAAATACTGCGGGAAATTACGGCATCGACGATTACGACGCGGTTTTAAAGCTCAAATAAATTTAGATTCAGGACATTGCGATGAAGTACTCATTTTATCATATTACGGATACCCACTACTTTTCAAAGAAAAACTATGACGGCGACCCGTGGACTCTGCCTCAGTGGAATGACCAGATAGCTATGCGTGAGAGCGAGGAAATACTTAAAAAGGCGCTTTCAATGATTTTAAAGGACAGCGAGACCCATACTGTCATATTTACGGGAGACATGACTCATCACGGTGACAGGGACAGTCACGAGGAGCTTACGGCGCTTTTGGATGAATTCGAGTCCCGCGGGGGAAATGTGTTTGCCTTTACCGATTCCCATGACTACCCCGACGAAATGGAGGTTTTCCGCTTTGACAAGGACGGAAAGCCCTATGAAAAGGAGCACATGGAGAAGGAGGAGGTCCTGCCCCTTTATGAAAAATATAACGTCGGCAAGGCCGTGTCGGTGTACGGGGACGGCAGGTCATGGACAACCGAAATTTTCCCCGGCCTCAGATACACAGCCCTCTGTTATGAGAAGTCGAAGGAAGGCCTTTACTTTTCGGAGGATTACAAAAGCTGGCTGAAAAATCAGGTTTTCGAGGCGGAAAAAAGCGGCGCACTGCTCATAGGCGGTATACATCCGCCCATTATTTCACCCAATCCCGTATATTCCGCGGTAAGCCGTGAAAACGTTTTTATAAAGGGCGAAGAGACGGGGGCCTTTCTCGGGGATATGGGGATGAGCCTTGTCTTTTCGGGTCACTGCCATATGCACGCCGTACAGTCCTGTGTGAGCGAAAGAGGACGTCCCTTCTATAATATAAGCACCTGTTCCCTTGTGGGATGTCCTCCGAAAATGCGCAGAGTTACCATTGACAACGAACTTAAAACGGCTCAAATAACGACAATACTCATGGATTTGCCCGAACTTAATCTCGGTATGTCCTTCGAACAGTATTGCAGGAAGGGCTTTTTAGGAAGCCTTGAGGCGGTTCCCTATAACATGGAGCATGACGTAAAGGCCTTTGCCGAAACGGGGGGCGGGATAAATCTCCCGAAGGAGAAGATTATGAGCCATAAGCGGCTCGTGAGCAGAGCGGGAAGATTTTTAAATAACTTCACCTTCGGCAAAGCGGAAAAAGCGGCCCGCCTCGGAAACGGACTGAAAAGGATAGAATGTTCTGATATAAAGGACAAAAAGGTGGTTCCATTTCTGTTCGATGTTATCTGCAATATTTACAGCGGGGACTGCTATATATCTCCCGAATCGGCGGAATATAAGATTGCCATGGGCGTCGTTTCGGCCGTTGACCGCGTAATCAAAATTTTGCCCGTGGATATAAAAAAGCTTACGGGCTTTGAAAGTTTTAAAGAGATAGTGGGGCCCGTCTTGTTTAACGAGAGAATTGACCACAACAACGCTCTGCTTAATTTGAACAAATACTCTGTCTGATATTTGCCCAAGCAAAATCATAAATGCTTCCAAATGGGAAAAATACAGCCCTCTGCGCAGAAGGAGCGTGGGGGGCTGTTTGCGCATAAATATGAAGAAATGTATATTCAATATGCGCTTTTAGAAATATCTCACAAAATAATCATATTTTAGTTGATGATTTTGTCAACTTATGCTAAGCTCCTGATAAAGAGGAGGTTTTTTAATGAGAGATCTGGTTTTAAACAACGGGCCCCTGCTGGTTTGGAGTATAACGGTTATCAACGCCGTTATATTCGTTTTGTTTGCGGTTAGGTTTGCAAAAAGGAAAGAGGCGATATCGGTCTGTTCCATGCTGATGACCTTTGGATTGTTCTATGACGCCCTTATTATGGCCGTAGGCAGCTTTTATACAGGCGCGTTTCTCGAACCGCTCAGTCAGCTGCGCTTCGTAAGCCACGGCGCTTTGGTGCCTCTGCTTTTCCCCATTTGCGCCTACGGCCTCGGCGCGAAGAAGAAAATTCTGACTGCGGTGTGGATTTTTACGGGCGTGGTAATTGCGGCAGGAATAGTCCGGGGCTTTGCAACGGAGCTTGAAATTCGTGAAATAGCCGGCATCGTCCGCTATGCAGGCTCCGACGCTACTCCTGTCTGGGCGGATACGATAAGCTCAGTGCTTTCCTTCGGTACGGTTCTGCCTCTCATTGTGTGCGGAATTGCTGCCTGGGTCAAGAACAAAACGCCTTATCTGTTCCTTTCGGGCTTTTTCATGTTTGTCTTTGCGGCGCTGGGTCCTGCTACGGGAAATATGGATATTAACGCCTTTATCAGCATGATAGGCGAGGTACTCATGATGCTGTTTATATTGCTTTACTGCGATAAGGTATACAAAAACCGCAAAAATTCCTGACGGGAAAATCTGCCGTGTCAAATCGGCAGATTTTTGTGTTTTTTCTGAAAAATCAAGGTCAAATTCATCAAAAAGCGACATTGATAATTAAATAACAAAGTGCTATAATATTTTTATGAACACGTTCATAAAAATATACAGTGAGGGAAGCCATGCCTAAAATTATTGATGAAGCCAGAGAAAAAATCCTAAATTCCGCAAAGCGGATGCTTTTGGAGGAAGGATACAACGGAATTTCTATTCGCCGTGTTGCTCAGGATTGCTCTGTTGCGGTAGGAACCATTTACAACTATTTTGAAAACAAAAACACTCTTATCGCATACGTTATGATGGAGGACTGGCAGAAGGCCCTTGCTGCTATGGACGCAGGATGTGAAAAAGCGCAGGATTTGTATCAGGGCTTTACGTTTATTCTTGAAGCGATCAAGGATTTTGCGGGGATATACGATAAGGTGTGGGTGCAATTTTCACAGTACGCAGGTTCCTCCGGCGAAGTTAACAGCCGTCACCTTATGCTGAGAGGTCAGATCGAATCGAGAATTTCGGCTCTGATGGTACGTCTGAAAAAACAGGATGCGGTGCTGGTTCCGCTTTTGGCTGAGCTGGCTCTCGTAGCAGCCCTTCAGGAAGATATTTCAGACGAGCATATCCGTGTTTTGATAAACAGAATTTTATAAGTTTAGGAGAGATGGTTATGAGCAGTTTTAAAGATTTGCGAATCGTAGACAACTTTTATCAGACCTCGGCTTTTTTTCCCATGCCGACGGTTATCGTAGGTACTCTTACCGATGACGGCAAGACAAATCTCGGCCCCTATTCCCTTTGCCAGCCCTATTATATTGCGGGCAAGGATTATTACGCCATGCTTTTGTGCTGCCGAAATTCATCAAACACGGCCCAGAACATTTTGAAAAACAAAAAATGCTCGCTCAATTTTATCACTGATGACAGAAAGCTTTTCAAAGAAGCGGTCCGCATGGGCTTCCCCGGGGATACGACGGAAGAAAAGATGAAGGACTGCATCTTCACCCTTGAGGACGGACTTATGAAAGAGGCCGACCCGGAAGGAAAATATCCTCAGGTGGTCAAGGAGAGTTATCAGGTTTTTGAGTGCACATGGGTTGAAACTCTTGACAACGCCCAGAACGACAAGGCGGGCCTTCTCAACGGTTATCCGCCTCCATACCACGATTTTAACGGAATAACCTCGGAATTCGGCGCTCATTTTATTCTGAAGGTTGATAAAATCCTTATGAAGGAAAAGCAGTATAACGCCATTATTAACGGAGTAAAGGCTTCGGGCTTCCCCAGGGTCCCCGTGGATTACGGTTATCGTGATTCAAAGAATTTCTGGTATACCAGATTCCGCCGTCCCATTCCGGAGCTTCTTCCCATTCGCCAGACGACCGTTGAATCGGTCAAATACGCGGCCAACCGCATTGACGATCAGATCAAATTTACCGACGAAGCCTGTGCAAAGCTGGTAAAGGTCCCGAGGATATTCCTGCCCACCGTTCTTAAAGGCTACGTTTCCTGGGCGCGTGAAAGGGATATTACCCTTATCACTGCGGAGCATATGGATATAATCAACGATAAAAGAGCGAAGGAGAAGAACAAATGAAAGTAGTACTTGCAGGAGCTTTCGGAAATCTCGGCGCTGATATTTTAAAGGCTCTTGTCCGTGAGGGACACGAGGTAGTGGCGGCCGACCTCAAGGTCATGGAGATAGAAGGCATCGAGGGAAAATATACTTCACGAGTAATCGACGTTACGAAGCCCGAAACGATGGAGGGCCTTTGCGACGGCGCCGATTATGTGATAACAACCGTGGGCTTGACGGGAGCCTCCGCCACGGTGACAAATTACGATATCGACTATAAGGGCAACCTGAATCTTTTGAACGAGGCCAAAAAGGCGCAGGTAAAGGGCTTTACATATATTTCCGTTATTAAAGCCGATTCCGATGAAAAGGTGCCCATGCTCCATTCAAAATATCTTTTTGAGCAGAAGCTTCAGGAGAGCGGCATCCCCTATGTTATCCACCGTCCCACGGGATATTTTTACGATATAGCAAAGGTGTTCAAGCCCATGATAGAAAAGGGAGAGGTTACTCTTCTGGGCAAGAAAGACGCCCACGCAAATGTTGTGGATACTCCCGATTTTGCCGATTTCATCGTCCTTCATATGGCCGATCAAAACTGCACCTATGAGGTGGGCGGCAAGGAGACCTATTCATATGCGGAAATCGCCGAGATGTTCTTTAAGGCGTCGGGCAAACCCGTTGTCATAAAGCGTGCGCCCGTATTCCTTTTCGACGTGCTCGCCTTTGTCAACAAGCGAAAAAAGAACGGTAAGGAAGGCCTCATTCGTTTTTCAAAGTGGACTCTTACAAACGAGCTCGTGGGTAAGGACGTCTGCGGGGAAGCAAGCTTCAAAGAGTATATTGAAGCGTACTGTAAGAAATAAGGGGGCTTTAATATGTCTTTTTCTGAGATGGTTTCCGCGGCATTTCCCAATACAATCTGGATAATCCTTGCGGCCTGCGCTGTAATGAGCGCCGTCGGATTTTATAAATTCGTCTACTTTCTTTCAGTCGGCTACGGCTTTGCCGTTTTAGGGGCAGGCGCCGCCACGCTGATAATCTACGTAAAAGAGCTTACATTGTGGACAATTATAATGTGCGTGCTTTTGATGGTATACGGCGTTCGCCTCGGCGGTTTTCTGCTGTGGCGGGAAATCAAGAGCAAATCATACAAAAAGACCTTTCAGGAGGTAACAAAAACGGAGAAGCCCATTCCCGTCTTTGTAAAGGCAGCCATATGGATATGCGTGTCGTTTATGTATGTGCTTCAGGTTTCACCGATTTTTTACCGTGCGGCAAACGGAGATAAGGGAGGAGCTTTGGCTCCCGCAGGCGCCGTTATTATGGTGATTGCTCTGCTTATTGAAAGTATTTCGGATAAGCAGAAGTCTGCGGCGAAAAGCGAAAACCCCAACCGCTTCTGTGACAGAGGGCTTTTCAAAATCGTGCGCTGCCCCAACTATTTCGGCGAGGTACTCTTCTGGACCGGAGTATTGATTTCGGGACTTAGCGTTTTGACAGGCGCAGTTCAGTGGATCATTGCAATTCTCGGCTACATCCTCATAGTTTACGTTATGCTCAGCGGGGCAAAGCGTCTTGAAATCCGCCAGAACAAAAATTACGGCGACGCTCCCGAATATCAGGCATATGTCAGAAAGACGCCGATTATTTTCCCCCTGATACCTTTGTATCACTTAAAGGACGTCAAATTTATAGTCGCTTAATTCACAGCAGGGGTTTAGCGTAGAGAGGGATGTTGAGATGAACGGAATTACAGTAAGTATGGCAATTATAGATTTTATTCCTGTTCTGCTTTTCTTTTTTGCCACTCTTATTTTACAGCGCGATTTTTACGGAAAAATGGTCAAAGGCGCTTACGCGCTGCTGGCTACGGGCTCTTACATGGTTCTCATAGGCGGAATTTTTAAAGCTCTGTGGAAAATACTTTACGCAGCAAACGTCTGTGACTATCCGCTTCTTGAGCAGTCGTTTTTCCCTTTGCAGGGACCCGGCTTCCTGCTGGTATTTATCGCGTTTATAGGACTTTTCACAAAATACAACCGTAAGGATGCGAAGCTTTTGGGTGTAGGCGTTGTGCCTGTTTATACGAGCTCCATGCCCTTTGTCATAATGCAGATAATAGGATGCTCGGGAACTCAGTGGTCGCTGTTTGCAATAGCGGTCAAGCTTAAAAAGGCTGCCGCTGCGGTTCTATATGTAGTTTCATTTATTTTTATGCTTGGAATGGGCTATTTGAGCGCCAGGTTTGACGACTCCGCTTCCATGCACCGGGTCGCTCAGACTGTGAATATCGTTTCTCAGGGCACCTTCCTGTTGGGCACGGTACTTCTTCACCGAGGCGGGCTCAGGGATTGGACTCCGGGAAAAGGAAAAACCGAAGAATAATCGAAGCTCAGGGCGATGCTTTTGCATCGCCTTTTTTCGTATTTACAAACAAAAAATCTGCTCTGACATGATTGTCGGAGCAGGTTTTGCGATAAACAAAGCCTTCCGAAATAAATCGGAAGGCTTTGCTTTCAGTTTCCGTTTCTGAGTTCTTCCAGCTTTTTGAGTATTGCATCAAGGGCCGCTTCGGGCTCTTCTATATCCAGCACCGACGTTTCCATGGGACAAAAGCCTGTGTCCGTTCTGTTCCTTACAGCCTTGACCTTTTCCCCGTAAAAGCAGGGGATGCCGAATTTTCGGAGAGTTTCGACGGCGGGGTCGCTTACTATATCCGCGTACACCTCGGCCGTTCCGAGCAGCACATATAAAAACGCCGCAGCTTTCCCCACGACCTTGTCCGCCGCGCAGAAGCCTCTAAGATCTTCTTCGAAATTGAGCCATGAGAGCAGGGGAGCAACGCCTCTTTGGCTGCTGCTGTATACCCTTTCCCCCTTGCAGAGAACGCAGGTATATTTTCCCGAGAAAAGAAGCTCTTTGGCTTTTTCCGTGTCAGCTCTCATGTCTTTTCGGGTTTTCGGCACGGTATATAATGAGAGGGATGAGCACAAGCTGAAGGACGATGCCGAATACGCCCGTATATACGCTTGTGAGAACCGACGAAACCTGTACGCTTTCGCTGCCGAACACATAGAATGCGGCGGCTATTGCGGCGGCCTTGACAAGACGTCCGCCGAGCTGAACAAGAAGGACCTTGGCAGCTGGGGGCATTTTTGCGCTTCTGAGCAGCCCCGCAAGCAGGCCGTAGGCGCACAGCTCAACAGCCATAAAGGGGACCATTGTGACTAAGGGCATTCCCGAAAGGGCAAAGCTTATAAGGGGAGCTGCGAATCCCGAAACGGCGCCGACAAGGGGACCCGCTAAAAGGCCCGCCAGTATAACGGGAAGATGCATGGGGAGGAAAGCTTCTCCGACGCTTGTTCCCAAGCCCGATACGGCGCCCAGGGCGTGGAAAATCTGGGGCAGGACTACGGCTCCCGCAATTGCTGCGGCAGCGTAAAGGGTTTTGGCTTTTACGGAAAGATGAGGCTTTTCCAAAGCTTTGACTGCTGATATATTTGACATTTTGCGTCTCCTTTGAATTTATCTTATTTTGCCGCCTCGTTAACGCAGCGCAGGGCGTTGAGGGAGCGGGGGTATCCGACATAGGGAAGGCACTGGGAAATGACCTTGATAAGAAAAGCTTTGTCGTTGCCCATTTTTATGTTTGCGGCGGCGTGGGATATGAGCTGAGGCTCACATCCTCCCTGAGCCGACAGAAAACAGAAGGTTATGAGCTCCCTTTCCTTAAGGTCGAGGCCGCCTCTTGTGTAATAGTCGCCGAAGCAGTTAGAAGCGAGCCATAGGTTTATGTGGCGGCTTTCTTCGGGACCGGATTTCCAGAAGTCCTCCATGGACTCTCCGAAAATATCCACCTGTACCTTGGTTCCGTCCTCTCTGCGGTGCTCCCTGTCTGTTTTCTTCTGTGAGGGCAGGGGGAGAGATATTCCTTTTTCTTTAAACACTGAGTTTGTGATTTTTATAAAGGGCAAAACTCTGCCGATGCCTAAATAGGCCGTCGCCTGATAGACGATTTCTCTGATTTTAACAGGCTCCGTGCCGAAGTCCAGGGCCGCCGAAAGGATGATTTCAAATTCATCGGTTCCCCGGCAGCCTATGAGTGAGGCGAGTATGGCCTCAAAGCGGGTTATGTCGTCGAGGTCGTCGTGGCTCGGGACTTCTCCGTATGCGAAATCATTGAGTATTTCGGCAAATTCCCCGTCGTTTTCAAAAATTTCATTATAGTATTCGGGAAGCAGAGCTTCAAAATTTTTATCGGACTGTGCCATTATCAAGACTTCCTTATTTTTCAAATTCCTCCGCAACCTCTTTCAGGAGCTTGCGGATTTTAAGGTTCTGGGGACAGCTGTGTTCGCATTTTCCGCATTTTATGCATTCCGACGCCCTTGCGCTGCCCGTGTCCGCGAGAACCTGCTCATAATTTACGCTTTTGAATTCCCTTGCGGAGTTAAGGCAGGCGAACAGATCGGGTATGGCAATGTGGGTTGGGCATCCCTCGGTGCAGTAGCGGCAGGCGGTGCAGGGGATAAGGTCCTGTGCCTTGAATATCTTCGCCACTTCTCTTATTCCTTTGATCTCAGTTTCGTTTAAGGGTACGAAATCCTTCATAAAGCTCAGGTTGTCGTTCATCATATCCATGTCTCCCATTCCCGAAAGGACCATCATGATGCCTTCGAAGCCTGCGGCAAACCTTATGGCATAGCTTGCGGCGCTTCCGCCTTGCAGGGAGTCGATGACCTTCTGAGCCTTTCTCGGAAGCTTTGCGAGAGTTCCGCCCTTAACGGGCTCCATGACGATTATGGGCTTGTTGTGCTTGCGGCATACCTCATAGCACTTTCTGCCTTCCACTGAGTCGTTGTCGTAATCGACGTAGTTAAACTGAATCTGAACGACCTCGATCTGAGGATATTCCGTCAAGATCTGATCGAGAACCTTGGCCTTATCGTGGAAGGAAAGGCCGACGTGTTTTATTTTTCCCTCTTCTTTAAGCTCAAAGGCTGTCTCATAGGCGCGGCATTTTTTATATTTTTCAAAAAACTTGGCGTTTTGGGCGTGCATAAGGTAAAAGTCGAAGTATTCTACGCCGCAGGCCTCAAGCTGCTTTTGGAAAATGACTCGTATATCCTCCTGCTTTTTAAAGGTGTGCTCCGAAAGCTTGTCGGTAAGGATATAGCTTTCTCTCGGATAACGGCTTGTCAGGCAGTCCCTCAGGGCGATTTCGCTTTTGCCGTCCAGATATCCGTGGGCGGTATCAAAATAGTTAAAGCCGTTTTCTATAAACGTGTCCACCATTTTCGTAAACTCGGAGTAATCAACTTTTCCCATTTTCATGGGCAGACGCATACAGCCGAAGCCGAAATTCTTTTTTACTTCACTGAAATAAGGATTCATCTTAACCGCTCCTTTTCTATTTTGCAGATTCAGTGCGCAAATTGTTATACTGATTATATCATAAAATCATCGGCTGTAATAGGCGGACAAGCAAAAACATTTAAATGCAAATGCTTTGCCGTTTCGAATGAGCGATGAGGTTTTACAAATGGGCGAAATCCCCTCATTCTCGAAGGGATTGACGGCTCATTTTATGCTCTTAATCCACCTTTCGATGTCGGCTTTATCTGTGAGGAGCTTTTTGCCGTTGAATTTAACGCTGAGCCCGTCCCGTACATCGGCGTTTTTGCATTCTTTTGTGAAATCCTTTAATGTGTGGCCGATCCAGCCGCCGTTTGTCGCAAATGGGAAAACTCTCTTTCCCTTTAAATCCGCTTTGCTCAGGAATGTTTTCACGGCGGGGGCAAAGGTGTACCACCATACGGGGGAACCTAAAATGACGGTGTCATAGTCTGCAAGATCGAGGTCAAGGGGCTTTATCTCGGGCATGAAGCCGCCGTCGATTTCCCGTTTTCCCACTTCCACCGTGTCGTTGTAATTGTCGGGATATTGCTTTACGGTTTCTATCTCGGCGCAGTCGCATCTGAGCTTTTCCTTTATCATCTGCGCTATGCGCCTTGTGTTTCCGCTGTATGAATAACAGAGTATTATCGCTTTCATGTGAATCAGCCCTCACTTTAATTTGCCGTATTCTTCATTTGTCACTTTTTCGCACCATTCGTTGGCGGTTCCCTCTCCGGGTACCTCCACGGCGATATGGGAAAACCAGCTGTCAGGCGCCGCTCCGTGCCAGTGCTTTACCTCGGGCGGGATGTTAACAACGTCTCCCGGGTGGAGCTCCACCGGATTTTTGCCCCATTCCTGATAGTAGCCTCTGCCTGCGGTGACAAGGAGAATCTGTCCTCCGCCGCTTTTGGCGTGGTGTATGTGCCAGTTGTTGCGGCAGCCGGGCTCGAAGGTCACGCTGCCGATGACCACCTGCTTCAGGGAAAGCATATTGAGATAGCTGTTTCCCGCAAAATAGTCGGCGTAGGCTCTGTTATCCTCTCCTATGGGGAAAATAAGCTCTTTTTCAAATTCGCTTTTTTGCTTCATAAATAAAACCCTCTTTCATTTATTCATATTGTAAAGTCGGCAAAAATAAAAAAATAAGCACATCGGATATTCTTTATCCGACATACTTATTATATTGCGAAAGGAATATTATGTCCAATACTTATATTTTATGAGCTGTACATGCCTAAAAAGCATTTTGTATATTCGATAAAGCGGTCAACGGCTGATGAGACGGGCTGCTGCCGCTTGCGGGCAAGGACGCAGGTTGCCGAAAGCTCGGGGAAAAGAGGCACCATGGTGACTTCCGAACGTTCCAGAAAGGGAAGTCCCCCTTCTACGGTCAAGGCGTACCCGAGTCCCGCCCTTACGAGCATGGCGGCGTTAGTGCTGAAATTGCATACGGCAGCGATTTCTATATCCTTGTAACAGTCGCCGAACCAGCTTGCCACTTCGTCGAGTACCTTTTGACGGCGGGGCATGATGACGGGGATGCGGGAGAGCTCCTCGGCGGTGACGTATTCCTGTTTGGCGAGGGGAACCCCTGAGGGGACTACGGCCACCCATTTTTCCTTTATCGGCATGCGAATATATTCATATTTTTCTATGTCAACAGGCTCTAAAAGCAGTCCCACGTCCGTAAGGCCGTTATCCATGCGGTGTTTGATTTCGTCGGCGTTGGCGGTAAAAACGTCGAACACGACCCTCGGATATTTTTCCCTGAATCCCTCCAGCATATCGGAAAGGAGTTTAACGCAGGAGAGCTCTCCGCAGCCGATAGAGACGGTTCCCTCGATCTGTTCCTCTCTGAGTGAAATCTCATCCTCTGTCTTTTTCATAAGCTCCAGGATTTCCTCCGCCCTGCGTTTAAGGAGAATCCCCTCGGCGGTGAGGGTCAGGGGGCGGCCTGATTTTACAAAGAGCTTTGCGCCGACCTCTTCCTCGAGCATCGCCATCTGGCGGCTCAGAGTGGGCTGAGTGATGTGCAGTACCTTTGCGGCGGAGGTTATGCTCTGTTCCTGAGCCACGGTGAGGAAATAATATAAAAGTCTCGTCTCGATCATTTAAGAACAGCTCCTTTAAAAAGGGATACAACTGAATTATATTTTTATGAAAGCTGAGTGTCAAGGCAGATTTCGGCTTCTTCGTAAAAAGCAGTTATCGGCGCAGATGAATCGAGCTTTCGGGAGTGGAAAGGCGCTTTTTGAAATATTTATATAGAATTACAACAGTATTTTAAAGCCGTGATTAAATATTTTGTTTATGGTGCTGTTAAATTGTTGACAATTTAACAGGCGAAAGTTATACTGATAAAAAGTCCGATTTTAATTTTTCCCGTATGCAATAGGAAAAATGATTAAGGGAAGCGGAGCTTTCAGGCCTTCGGGGCGATATTTTTAAGCTTTACGCAGGCTGTATACAAACCGTCCTTTTGTACGGCGGTATAGGTTCCCGAGTATTTTTTGGCAATGTCTCTTATGATGCCGATCCCGTTGCCGTGGCCGTCTTTTTTATCCCTTGATTTTTTCTGCTGCAAAGTTCTGTTGACGCTTTTTACCGAGAAAAAGTCAGGGTTTATGTCGATGAAAATTTTCGCCGTTTTGCTGTCTGCGAGAAGGCTGCATGCGTTTACGGCGTTATCCATTATATTGTGGAGCAGTCTGCAAAGGTCGTACTCGTCCATCTTTAAAAGCGCGGTTTCGCTGATTTCTATTTTCAGCTTTACGTCGGCTTTTTCCGCCGCCTGCTGTTTTATGTAGCACACTGTATTTACGGTTTCGTTGGAGCAAAGGGGCGTTCCCGAAATTTCGGCTAAATCGCCGCCCGTTTTGCGTATTATTTCAAGGGCCTTTTCGGGCTTTCCGATTTCGATAAATCCGCTTGCCGTTGTCAGAAGGTTCATAAAGTCGTGCTTTACTTTTCTAAATTCGCTCTGTTCCTTTTTTAAAAGCTGCATCTGGCTGTACACCAGCTCGTTTTTAAGGAGCTCCTTCTCGTTTCTGATATTTTTTTCCTCGGTTTTGGACTGCCTGTCCACAACAAAAACGATAAAAATGTCGAAACTCAGGCAAAGTATCATCAGAATAATGACCCAGCTTTCAAAAAAAGGATCCCGTTGCGTCAATTTTGCAAAGCCTTCCGGAGTGGCGATTTTTATGGCTTGAAAAATCAGCATTGAAGAAAAAATGTGGGTTATGGGAAAAAGATAATAAAAAGTATATTTTGTCTTATACTTAAGTGAAGGATCTGTTTTTGATTTAATGAAATTTATAAAGGCCACAAAAATAAAAGAAAACGAATATATACTTATGCATACGGTAAGAAAAATATTCAAGGTGATGTTAAGCTGTACTCCGATGCTGATGGTTGCTCCGAACAGAAACGTAGTGAGCAGGCTCCCCACATATCCTGCTATAAGATATGCCACATGGCTGAATACAGCGGTGAAAAGCTTTGCAAAAATAGTTCCTTCCACGGAAAAGCAAAGTATGATGAACGTAAGGATATAATAGCCCACCATAATAAATAATTCGTTTTCCAGTGTGGAGAGACTTACTCCAATCCACGAATAAACCAGCGACGGGATGACGATTGAGGCAAAGGTTATAAATATGTTTCGCTTGCCTTTGAGAATGGCGGTTGATATGTTGAAGGTGACAAGGGCTCGGATGAAATGAAGCAGGAAGGTCCAGGAGAAAAAATTTGTGAGATCGACTTCGGTCATATTGTGCCTCCCTTAAGCCAGAGCAAGGTATTTTTTATAGGATTCGATTACTCCGTTATACTTTTTCTGCGGAATGGGAATTCTGTCTCCCGAATACAGGAGAAATTCATGGGGTTCATAGGAAACCACATGGTTCATGTTTACCGCATAGCATTTATGACACCGCAGGAAGCAGGGGGGTGCCTTGTCGAGAAAGCTTATGAGGGTGGCGTATACGGTGATGTTTCGGTTATCCTTCAGGTGTATGGTGATGTTGTTTGCGTAGGTTTCAACGAACAGTATGTCCTGATAATTTACGGTATAGCTTCTGCTGCCTGCTTTTATTGAGGTGAGGCTGTCGCACTTTCGGGACAGGTTCTGTACGGCTCGGGCTATGGCTTTTGCGAGCTGTTCCTCTGTGAGTTTTGATTTTATCAGATAATAGCAGTGCCGGATTTCGGATATGTTGTACGCTTCCGTCGGGAAGCCGGTCATAAATATCAGCTGCACGTTTTTACTACTTATGTTTTCAATTGACCAGTTAACGGCATTGACGGAGTTTACCATAATATCCATAAAGACGATGTCGGCGGAATTTTCCTTCATAAAGCTTTGCAGTTCGCCGAGAGATTGGGTTTTGACGATTCTGAAATCAAAATCGAGAGCTGCGATACAATTTTTAATTTTGTATTCAATGATTTCGCTGAAATCCGTATCGTCATCGCAAATTATGATATTAATCATTCATATTCTCCTTTTTAAGTTATATTTAGCATTATATCATGTATAAGCAAAAAACAAAAGCAATTATTATTATGTAATAAAATTCAGGAGGAGAAAACAATGAGCAAATACTACACCAAGGAAACAAGGCGCATAAGCTCAACGGGAAGGGATATCAGGATAGTGATATACCGTCCCGTAAAGGAGAAAAAGGAGAGGGAAAGGGCCCCGGGAGTTTTATGGATTCACGGCGGCGGCTATATGAACGGCTTTCCCGAGATGCTCCATTTTACGAGGGGGATAAGCCTTGTAAAGAAATTCGGAGCCGTGGTGGTAGCTCCTGCCTATCGCCTTGTGTGGGAGGCTCCCTATCCCGCCGCCGTTGAGGACTGCTACGCGGCCCTTAAATATATGAAAGACCACGCCGAGGAGCTGGGCATAAACAGCAGCCAGATAATGGTTGGCGGAGAGAGCGCGGGAGGAGGACTCACCGCGGGATTGTGCATTTACGCCAGGGATAAGGGAGAGGTAAATATCGCCTTTCAGATGCCCTTGTATCCCATGCTGGATAACCATGACACCGAGTCCTCAAAGCGGAATTTTGACCCTATCTGGAACACCTATATGAACCATTATGCGTGGAAAAAGTATCTAGGCAAGCTCTGGAATACGGACAAGGTGCCGCCCTATGCCTCTCCCTCAAGGCTTACTGATTGCAGCGATCTCCCTCCCGCCTATACTTTCGTGGGGGACCGGGAGCTCTTTTACAAGGAAACCGTGGATTATGTGGAGAAGCTGAAGGAGTCGGGAGTTGACGCCAAGGTGGACGTATATCATAACTGGTTCCATGCCTACGACGCGTATATGCCCCTGAGCAGGAAAAGGAAAATGGCGGTGGAGCGGTTCGAGAAGGAGTTCGCCTATGCTGCGGAAAACTATTTCAGGGAGCAAAGAGAAGGCAGCGCAATAACGGAAGAATAAATCCGCATCCGAAAAAACGCTTTAATGCATTACGTCATAAAAAACGTGTCGTTTATCAGGTAAATATTGTAATATAAGGCGATTATGGTAGAATTGTCACAAGGCGAAAGGAAGGCATACAGCATCGCCCTCCATTCGTCCCGCGTTCGGATTTCTGCCGATTTTGAACCAAGGGGAGAGCCTGATGCACTGTTGGACTTTAAAATTACGTTAAAATCAGAAGCAGCGAGCATTTCCTTCAAATACCTTTCTATAAGCTTCACCAATTTGCTTTTCTGTTTTATCTTTTTAGCTTCGGCAGATTCCGACAATAAAACCCGTACAGCTCACCACTGTACGGGTTTTGATTTTGTGTATATAAAGGGCTATCGGCAGAGCTTTCCCTCAAAGGTCAGGGTGTCATCGGGAGCGATTTCATACATGCCGTCGGGAGAGGCGTCCTCGGAAATGCATCGGCAGCTTTCAAACGTCCTTGACAAATCAACGAATACCTTTAAAGGCCGCTCCTTTAAATTCCTTATGCGGAATATGGTTTCCTCACAGGAATATTCGATGCCGTAGCTCTCCATTTTTATATTCGCATTCTCCGAAAGGCAGGGGCTTACCGAGCAGTCGGCGATTTCGTGGCCGTTTATTCCGCAGTAATCGTGGATGAGCACGTCGGCGAATACGTTCGGATATTCATAATAGTATTCGGCTCCGTGCCAGTTTTTTTCGGCGTCCTTTCCCGTGTTGTAGTAAACGTAATTCATGTCGTAGCGTTCGCCCATTTTGTATCCGTCCTTTTTCGCCTGCTCCGAAACTGCCGTAAGCTGCTTCAAAATCAAGGACCTTTCGCCCACATGCCTTCTGTATTTAGAGTCGTGGCACCAGTATCTTCCCGCCGCGCAAAGGTCATATGGCCCTCCCGTGCCGATTTCGCTTTCGGTGTAGGCGGCGATGTCCGCTGCAAGGAAGGTGGGGAACTTCTGGAAGATATTGTCGTTGCTTCTTATCATGGAGGAGATAATGCCGTCACGCTCAGGGCTGTTGAGGCCGAAGGTAACGGAAAGAGCGTTGCTCAGAAGGTGAATGTGGTCGTGGACTTTGCCGTTTTTTTCTATCCAGTCGATGTAGCGCTCATTTTTGGGATCCCAGTATCCATTCGGCACGTCCAGAACATAGTTTTCAGCCATTTTTTCGCTGAGGCTTTCACAGCGCTGTGCGAAGGCCTCCCTGCCGACGGTCCTTTCGAGCTTTGCCATAAGGCGAAAGCTGTTTACGGCAAAGGCTTGAGCCTGAGCTGCGGACCCGTCCTTGATGACCTGATCCTCATAGTATACGTCGGAGCGGAGCCTGCCGTGTTTATCAATGTGCTTTTCCACATATGCGAGACCTTTTTCGGCCGCAGGGAGGCTCTTTTCCAGAAACTCTTTATCCTTTGTAAGGCAGTAATAGCCGTAAAGCTCCTCGATGAGTTCGATATTTCCCGTAAGGAGAAACATGACCGCTCTTTTCCGCAGGTTGCGGCTTCGCCTTCTCACTCTGTATTCGCGGCGGCCGTCGGGCTGGAGGGAGAGCAGGTTCCTGTGCTGCCTTTTCCAATCGGTTTTCATGACTCTGAGCTGTAGGGAAATCATCCTTTTTACAACGCCCGCGTCAAAAGCATCCCCCATTGCCAGGCGGCCGCGGATGTGAAATTCGTGGTCAACGGCGGGGTAGGTGCCCCCGTAAAAGGAGGTGTTCAGGGTGGAGAGGACGTACCCTTCGCGAAGCCTCTTTTTTTCAGCCATAAAGCTGCGTTCGGCGCATTCGCACAAAAGATTTTTCCAGTAGAATCGGGCAAGGGTCCGTGTAAGCTCGCCGCTGCCGCCTATGCAGAAGCTGAAAGCGTTTCCGAGAAAGTCGCAGGAGGGATAGCCTTCAAAATCATTTCTTGTAAATCCTTCGGAAAAGCTGATAAGCTTTTCTCGGTCTTCGGCGGAAACTGTGTATTTCCCTCCGGTTTTGATGTATGAAAAGCTGTTTTCCCTTTCGTTTATTATCCAGAGGAATTCGCCGCCTTCAAATTTATCAGGCTGAAAGAGGGGAGGTATAACGTAGAGCTCGTTTTCCTCCCTGAATGCGGCGTATATTTCTTCGTGATTTTTTAAGAGTAAAGTATCCATGGCATTCGTCTCCTCCCGCCCGTCGGTTTACCGTTCTTCATGTAGCTTTCCGAGATGATAAATTTACAGTTTTCGGAAAGTACGGATGACATTTTTATTAAAGTTTACCTCTGTTTCGGGATGTTGTCAACGCGGGACGAATAGCAAAAAACATCTATTTTTATAAATCTGTTTTGCGGCTTTGATTTTAAATTATGTATGCATATTTATGCGTATAATCAGCCGATGATAATTATACAAAGGGGAAATTTTAATATTTATTCAGCAATAAAAAGGCTGCAATTAAAATCCACAAATAAAAGGTGTGAACTTTGTAAATAATTAACGTAAATTTTAGTGATTTATCAAAGTATATTGACATAAATTGGATATAGCAATAATATTAAAATATAGTCAGCGCAGGTGATAAAATTATCGCCTGGTTCTAAGGGCCGTTTTCTGTGTGATTTTTCGGGAGGTGAAGGGGAAAAACGATAAAATCAATACTGTTAATTAAACTGTCGGCAGGGTGTACTGCCAGTAATTTGAGGAAAAGCCATGAATAAAAAAATTCTTATTATATCAAATCCCTGTTCGGGAAAAAACAATAAAAGGGTAAGAGCCCAGTCGCTGGCTTCGCAGATAGCCGCCTTCGATTACGATATTGACATCATCGAAACCACCGCCAAGGGCGACGCCATCAACATAGCGAGGGAGCATCACGGCGACTACGATTACATACTCAGCTGCGGAGGCGACGGCACTTTAAACGAGGTCATAAACGGAGTAATGCCTCATCCCGACGTGTCCCTCATATATTTCCCCAACGGAACCACGAACGATTCCGCAAAAACCTTGGGCATAGACGGAAGCGTTTCCCAGATCATTTCTCTTATAAAGCGTGAGTCATTTCACCCCGTGGACGTGGGCATAATCAACGGACGCAGCTTTTTCTGCGCCACCTCCTTCGGCTTCGGAGCCAAGGCTTCTTACAGCACAAAGCAGAGCATAAAAAATAAGATCGGCCATTTGGCCTACATCCTTTCGGGAATAAAGAATATAAGCGACATAAAGCCTATACATATGCAGATAGAATGCAACGGCACAAGCTTCGAGGGAGACTTTATTTTCGGAGCGGTGGTAAACACCATATCTGTAGGAGGAATTTTTCATCTTGACGAAAAGGACTTCTGGCTGGACGACGGACTTTTTGAGGTGGTGCTTGTCAGCCGTCTGAACCGCGTGACCCAGCTGCCCACCATGATAAGAAAGCTTCAAAAACAGGATTACGACGGAAAAAGAGTTTTCCTTATAAAAACCGATAAGGTAAAGTTCACCGCCGACAAACCTATAGGCTGGCTTGTGGACGGCGAATACGGCGGAGAATTCAGCGAGGCAAATGTTGAAAACCTTTCGAGAGCCATTTCGATTTGTTCACCCGCCCACTCTCTTTTCGGTTCCATATAAAGTTAATCACTCTTCCCCTTCAGCCGACAGCGGGCCGAAGGGGGATTTTTTATTCCTTTTACAAAAAGCAGCCCACCGCTTCTGCGATGAGCTGCCGAAATCATATTCGGGAAAAGTCAGGTCACGCCTTTTTATCGGGGCATTTGTCGAAGCTGGGATTGAAGGCGTAGAAGTTCTTTTCGTTGAGCTTGTCGGTGGCAAGCCTGAGTCCTTCTCCGAAGCGCTGATAGTGGACTACCTCTCTTGCACGGAGGAATTTTATGGCGTCTCGCACGTCGGGGTCGTCTACGAGCCTGAGGATATTGTCGTAGGTGGTGCGGGCCTTCTGCTCTGCGGCAAGGTTTTCGTGGAGGTCGGTGATAACGTCGCCCTTTGACTGAAGATAGGCGGCGGTAAAGGGAACTCCGCCTGCAGAGGCAGGATATATGCCCGTGGTGTGGTCTACGAAATAGGAGTCATAGCCGCCCTTTTTGATGTCCTCTATTGAAAGGTTGCGGGTGAGCTGGTAGACTATGGCGCCTATCATCTCAAGATGGGCCAGCTCCTCGGTACCTATAGAGTACACTGAAATGTCCCTTTTGTGTTCCTCTGCCTTTTAAAACGAAAGCATCCCCCGAGGCGTAAGGCTCTGCTTCGGGGGATGTGTTTTGTGTTGCTTTTTGTCTTAAAATATTTATTTTTGGTTTCGGGCAGAACATATGCGCTGTTTCCCTCAGCGGGCTGCGGCCCAAAGAGTGCGGTTGCCGTCGGAAACGGCGGAAAGGGTCATCACCGTTTCGCCGTCCTTTGTGCCGACGCAGAAAGCGCCGTAGAAGGCTTCGCCGTCAATGTCAAGGGTGAAGGTGTAGGAATCGTCGTCGAGAGTCAGGGGATATGCCTGTCCGCCGAATATGAGCTTTCCGCCCTTTATCTGAGCTTCACAGGTCGGTTCGATTATATCGGCCACCTTTGCCCAGTCGTCGGTGGATTTAGTGTCGGCTGAGAAAAGGATGAGCTCATAGTCGCCTTCAATGTCTGTTTGCGTTACGTTTTCCGCCGTTTCCCCGTTATAGGAGAGGGGAAGCATTGTGAGCCAGCCGTTGGCGGTTCTGAGCATCTGGTGGACCTGAATGCTGTGGAAGCCGCCGAAGGAGTCGTTGTATCTCTGGTGGTAAACCTGATATACCTTGCCGTCGTCATCCGCAAGGCAGGAGGAATGGCCGGGGGAAAGCTTTGCGGTATCCTCGAAGGAGAACTGATAGTTTCCGATCACCTTCGTGCCGGTGTTCACGTTGTCCCGCGCGTCATTGCCTGCAAGGTCCACATAGGGTCCGGCGGGATTTTCGCTGCGGTATTGGCGAATATTGTAGCCGTCAAGGGCGCCGAGTCCGCCGTAGGTAAGGAAGAAATAATAGTATCCGCTTACCTTGTCATAGGTGATGAAGGGACCTTCGCCGGTACCGTTTGTGGCCTCGTTAGTGCAGGAGATTTGCTTGCCGAAGTAGATGTCATAGCCCTCCGACGCCCTCATAGCGGCGTAGTCGGGAAGTCCCGTCTCCTCAACGAGGGGCATTACATATATGCCGCCGCTGTAGGAGCCGTATACGAGCCACAGGTTTCCGTCCTCGTCGTAGAAGGCGGTGGGGTCGATTGCGTTGGGATACTGTCCGTAGCCGCAGTCATAATAGCCGTTGGGGTCGAACCAGTCCTGAGCTTCCACTTCGCTCTTTTTAAAGACGCCTTTTCTGATAAGCTCGCCGATATTTGTAAAGGAGTAGTGCATTTCGTTTTGAGGAACGCCCAGCTTCGCGGTGTGCTTGTTGAAGCCGCTGTATATCATTGTATCGACAAACTCGAAGGTGCCTTCGGGGGTGTCTGAAACCGCCATCCAGATCACCGACGCCGTAGTGCCCCAAACTGAGGAACAGGCATAGTAGCAGTATTTGCCCATTGTCTCGTTGTAGATAACGTCGGAGGCCCAGACGTTGGTTTCAAGGTCCTCGTCGCTTCTGTCCCACCGGAGCTTCTGCGCTCCGTCGCACCAGGCGAAGGCCTCGGAAAAGCTCTCCCTGAGGGTGGAGCCTTCCTTTACGAGGGTACGGTTGCTGTCATATACGCCTGAGCTTACGGTCTGCCAGTTGATGAGATCCGTACTTTTGGCAGAGGCGATGTGGGAGCCTGTTATGTAGTATGTGCCGTCCTGCGCCTTGTAAACGGAAGGGTCGTGGACGGATACTCCGTAGGTATCGTCAAAGCTCAGGGCGTCGCCGTAAAGAGGCTTCATTACCGCGTCGGCCCCCGTGCAAACTCCGCCTGTTATGAGGTTTATAAGCAGGCATATAAGGTTAATTATAATTGTCAGCTTCATATTCTCACCCCGTTTTATTCTTTAACTCATTATACAATGGGGGTAACTCAAAAACAACAAAAATTGGGAAAACACACAGAAAAAATGTTAGATTTACCGAAGAAATATGCATTTGCTACATGAAGGCGATTTTTTAAATAATTTACATTACGGAATAAGGGCCGGTGTTTTTTAGAAAAAGGCGCAAGGCCCGTGCCGTCTTCATTTATATCATAAAGAAGGGCTCGGGCGTCATAAACTGTTCAGGGGCGGTTTTATGAAAACGAAAGTAATATTTCCCGAGAAAAACAAATATGCGCGCAGCGTAAGCGAAGAGTTTGACAGAAATTTTACCGAGGCGCTGCTGCTTGCCCTTTATGAAAAAAAGCTCATAAGTTTCAGTCAGTATGAGCAGTGCAGGCGCAGGCTGAGGTTCATCTGATTTATGGACGAAAACGGCATATTAGGGGAGCGGATTAAAGTGACTCAGTTAAAGGATAGGCCCATGCGTGCGGCGGCCTACTGCCGCGTTTCCACCGATAAGGAGGATCAGGCGAATTCCCTCGAGAGCCAGAAAAAATATTTCAAGCGGTACATAGGAGAAAATCCCAATTGGACTTTCTGCGGGATATATGCCGACGACGGCATATCGGGTACGGACACAAAAAACCGAGAAGCCTTCGGCAGGATGATAGAGGACGCGAGGGAAGGGAAATTCGATCTGATAATCACGAAGGAAATAAGCCGTTTCGCCCGCAATATCGTTGACAGCCTCGTCTATACAAGGGAGCTAAGAAAAATCGGCGTAGGGGTGCTTTTTCTTAATGATTCAGTTTACACCATGGATAATGACGGGGAGCTGAGGATAGCCCTTATGGCAGCCATTGCTCAGGAGGAGAGCCGAAAGACCAGCGAAAGGGTAAAGTGGGGTCAGCGGCGTCAAATGGAAAAAGGCGTGGTGTTCGGCAGGGATATGCTGGGGTATGATGTAAGGGACGGCAGGCTCATAATAAACGAGGAAGGCGCCGAGACGGTGCGCAGGATATTTCACAAATTTCTTGACGAGGGCAAGGGAGCCCGCAGAATAGCGCAGGAGCTGAGTAAGGAAGGCGCGGGAACCTCGGAATACATGAAGGAGTGGTCTTACACAAATATCCTTCGGATACTCAGAAACGAAAAATACTGCGGAGACCTTATTCAGCAGAAAACCTATACTCCCGATTATCTCACCCACTGCAAAAAGCTAAACCGAGGGGAGAGGGAAAAGGTGATAATCAGGGATCATCATCGTGGGATAATTTCGCGGGAGAGGTTCGAGCAGGCGCAGCGTGAGCTCGAAAGGCGCAGCAGGGTTTCGGGCGGGGAAAGATGTATGCAAAGCGGATACGCACTGTCAGGTAAGATCGTCTGCGGGGAAACGGGGAAGGTTTTCATAAGGCGGCAGAGGCGGAAAAAGGACGGGAGCCTAAGTGTCAGCTGGGTTTGCGGCGCAAGGAGAGGGGGAAAAGACAGCCTTTCCCGATGCGTGGAAGGGTGCGGGCTCTTTTCCGTGAAGGAGGAGGACATAAGGGATATGGTTATGAAAGCCGCGATGGAGACGCTGGAAGGCAGGGAGGACAAAATGGAAGCGGTTCTGAAAGCTCTCGAGTCGGTGACAAAATGCTCCGAGGATGAAGAAGGCGTCCTTCGGGAGAAAATAAGGAAATGTAAGATAAGGAAAAAGAGGCTTGTTGAAATGTGGTCGGAAGGGTATATTGAGAAAGAGGAATTTCTCGAAATTATAGGCAAAGCCGAGAGAGAAAGGTTAGAGCTCGAAAAGCGCCTTTCGGAAACGGCGAAGAGAGGAGAAAATCTCGGCCGAAGGGAAGAGGAAAGTTTTTTGCGGAAAGCAGAGAACTTTGCCTCCGAAATTTTGCGTGGCGGCATATGGAGCGACGCGTTTTACGGAAAGCTTACGGAGCGGATCGAGATTTTCGGCAGCGGCAGGGCGGATATATATTTAAAGTATATTTCGGGGAAATGGGAGGCACTTATCCTGAAAGGCCGAAAGGAAATCTCTCAGTACAAAAAGGATATTTGAGTGTATTCTGTACCTATATCCGTCAGCAGCCCTTTCAGCTCGGCATAGGGCATGGAAAAGCGCTGGCTCAGGTATCTCAGCGACGCACCCAGCTCTCCGTCGGGTCCGCCGTACTGGGTCATTATGATTTTGGCGTAGGTTGGGTTGGGGTTTTTAATGTTTACGGGGTACTGGAGTTTTTTCTCATAATTCCACATTAATTTTCACCTCCCGTATTCTCCCAGGGCCACGGCCCCTTGAGCCAAGATGAGCCGTCGCTCTGCTCTGAGGAAAGGGGGCCGTATTTGCTCTCATATTCCTGAGTGAGCACCTTTGCCTCATTGGTGTACTGCTTGAACTTCCTCACCGCTTCGGGGCAGTCGGGGTGCGTGTTGAGAAAGACGTGCATTTCCCAGGCCGCAAACTGAGCGATGCTGAGCTTTTTTAAAAGGGCCTCTCTGTCAGTCATATGCCGCAGCCCCTTTCGCCGAGGAACGGTTTGTCCAGGCAGGGGAAAAGCGTTCCCTTTTTAAAGCCTTCCGATGAGGAGTAGGGCTGTGTGAACTGCTGGAAGGGTATATATGCCATTGCGGGAACGGGATTCTTCGGCAGCGCGGAGGTGGGGGTATAGGCTTCCTCGCAGTCGCTTTCGCCGTCGGAGCTCCTGAGTCCCGCGAAATAGGGATTGAAGTAATTGTCAAAGTTTTCCATGATTTCAGCTCCTTTTATGCTTTTGGGCAAGTCCCTTTTATATAATATGAAAGCGGGCGGGATTGGTGAGTCGAATAAACATAAGGTCGGGCGCGGGCGGAATAAGCGTCGGAGACGGGCTGCAGGATTTTTGCGGAGCAAATGCAAAAACTTTAAAAATACTCTTGATTTTTTCGGGACAATAAATTATAATATAGAGCGTCGCTTGACTGAAAGCATACGGAGAGTTGTCCGAGCTGGTCGAAGGAGCACGATTGGAAATCGTGTAAGTCGCTAAAACGGCTTCGAGGGTTCGAATCCCTTGCTCTCCGCCAAAAAGAGCCTCAACACGCAATTCGCGTTTGAGGCTTTTTTCTTTTTATTCAGCTGGGTGCCCGCGTTGACAGTGGGTATCTATTTTGTCAACGCTTCTAAAAAAGAACCGCAATTTTGATACAACGGGTATCATAGTTGCGGTTCTTAATTTTTTATATCGCTTTGTGTTTCTTGAATCCGCCGAAAGATAAATCCCTGCCCGTTCATTGCAAAAGGCAGGGATTTTAAAATTTATAGGCTCTGCATCTTTTAGTGCAGCGAAATCTTTGCGGGACTGAAAGAATATCTCTTTCGCGGCGGTGCGGCATCGCGTTTGGGTGCGCTGCTTTGAGCGGGAGAGAGTCAGTTATACCGTCCGTACGGATTTTTCCACTTTTGCGCAAGGGATAAAAATTTATCGTAACCGTCGGAACGAATAAATTCCAGCGCCTGTTTATACTTGGAATACTTGTAACCGCTGTGATTTATAAATCGGCCGATAATTTCGCAGGTCTCAAAGTCGGAGCAGTCCGCGCAGGTGGCGTGGGATTTGTTAAGGCGGCAAATTTTCATTTTGCATTTAGCCTTGCTCAAATTTCGTGTTCCGTCGGAATATCCCGATTTGCACCCCTTGCAGGTTTTAAGAAATTCACGGCAGGTTTTGCAGTACGCGCCGCAGCAGCCGATTTCCTCTTTGCCGCCCATGAAATTACCTCCTTACGGGAACATGTTCATGTGTTAAGCCCAAATTATCAGATTTATTATATACGCTTTTGAAGCTGTCGGCAATATACGGAAAACTCCCTGTCGTAAGCTCGGCGGAAGGGAGAGTTTCGGGAGGAGATTTCTTCGAGGAAGTTTTCGGCAGGGCCGTCAATGCGGAAAAAGGCGCAAAGGCCCCTGCTTTTGTTCGGCAAAACCCGCCTAATCCTGAAAGGGATATATTTTATTAAAATAATGGCTGTTTCACGTATTTAATGCTATAATTATCAAATACGAGAAAGTTTTCGCAGAATCAGTTATAAAAGAGGTGGAGCTATGACATTTGCGCTGATAAATGCAGTTTTTCTTTTTTGGTATATGCTTTTTTACATAGGTTTCAGATGCAGCGTCCTTTCATATTGCAGAGAGTACAGGGGAATGAGCAAGACCTTTATTCGAAAGAACAGAAAAGGCGCGTCGAATTATTGGCTGTATACTCAGCTGCATAAGGAGAAGAATCTCGGTATACGTTATTATATCAATATTATATGCCTTGTTTTATTCGGAATCTTTGCTGTCGGTATCCTGTTTTCATGGATTCCTTTTTTAAAGATACCGATTGTGATTGCCGGAATTCTTGCGGGGGCAGCTTTAATTCCCGCATATTACATATCATTAATCTATGATAATTATATACATTTCGGCAAAGGGTTTGTTGTATTCGGCGTGTACAGGGTGTATGACGATAAAAGAAGGTTTGCTTCGATTTTTGACTGGCTTTTGGGAATTATACCGCTTACAGCATATATTTTGCTGATTACAATGAACGTGAATTAGAAATCGAACAGGTACGCATATGCATTTGTTCCGATTTTTGATTTTCGGGTTCCGGGAGAACATAAAAAGGGTAAGCAAATGCATGAGTATCGCTTTATAAATCATAACCGAGAGGGGCGGGGAAATAGGTGTATAATTGGTATAATCAGCACCGCAGTTTATGCTTCACGTTTCGACGATTCGCCTTCTTATTTGCAGCGGAGGAGTTTCAGGATGATATACAGAGTTGATAATTTTACCGAAAGCTCAATAAATCCCGTGACGGGACTTGTCTTTGATGACTCATGGCTTGTCTATTACCTTACGGATTGCGCAGATTACAATATGATGGTGGGTTCCGCAGGAGGGGCTGTGTACACCGTTAAAGCGAGCAGAAATTCAGCAGACTGGAAAATGTCCCTTTGCGATTTTATCGGATTTAACGCAGAGAGAAATAAGAATATAATTTTATCCATGTCACAGGAGGAGTTTGACTGCGCCGAAAAGCATTACGGCGGTCATAAATACAATGATAATTTTCTCAGGGAAAACGAGCCCGAGGTATTGGTTCACAGTACTTCATATGAAAACTGGCTGAGTATCGAAAGGGACGGGCGCCTTAAAAGCTGGAATGTATTGAAAAGAGAAAAAACGGCATGGGAAGACAAGCCCATTGGCCTTAAACTCGGAGATCCTGAGGATTTCAGCGATTTTATTATGTTTTCAGGGGGCGGGATATCAGGTGAAATCGTGGTTTCCTCGAAGGAGAGCGGGGAAATCGTTATGGACCCGGATAAACCCTATAAAACAGGCGTTAGGCTGTATTTTGATATTAAAAAAATAGCTGAGGACGGCTTGCTGATTCGCGACGGAATCCATTTGAAGGTGGAAAAGGAGCTGCCGCTGGAACCATATTTAATATGGTATGCCGACTGGAAGAAGGCGGGCTTGACAGGCAGCATTTCATCGCCGAAAATATTTACCGAGAAGTCAAACAATGCTTTTAACAGCCTGTTCGGCGGACATGTGTCATCGGATTTTTAAATTTTCCCTGTATGTTAAAAAGGAGAGAGATGAAATGAAATTTACAATTACGGGTTCAGGCGGATGCGTATGCATTCCGAAGCCTCTGTGTCAGTGCAGAGTGTGTGCTGAAGCGAGGGAAAAGGGTTATCCCTATAAGCGCTGCGGGTGCAGCCTGTATCTGGAGGACTGCGCCATGCTTGTTGATACTCCCGAGGATATTTCCCATGCCCTGAATAATGCCGATATAAGAAGGGTTGATAATATTCTTTACAGCCACTGTGACCCGGACCACACCATGGGCATGAGGATAGCGGAGCAGCTGCGCCTTGAATGGCTCGACTTTTACGACGGCAAAAAGCCCGAGTCACCCGTGAATATCTATGCTCAGGCAGGGGTAATGAAGGACATAAATAAAATTCGAAGCTCTTACGGCTCGTTTATGGACTATTATGAATACATGGGACTGGTGCGCCGTTTTGTCAGGGAAGAGCCGCTGCTGATTAACGGAGTGAAAATTTCTTTTGTCCCTGTTAAAAAGGATAAGTCTGTTTCGGTTTTTGTATTTGAGAAAAACGGCAAAAAGCTTGTATACGCCCCCTGTGACTGCGTTCCCTTCCCCGAGGATGAAATAATCAGGGACGCCGACGTGCTGATCATAGGCAATACCGTTGTGGGGGACGTACTGAAAAACGGGAAGGTCATCACCTCTTCTCACCCGCTGGTAAAAGAGCTTCACACATTGGACGGCGTTATTAAAATAGCCGAGAAAATGAGTATCGGGAAGGTGATCGTCACCCATATCGAAGAGGACTGGGGAAAATCCTATGACGATTATCTTGAGCTGGAAAAGGAATATGACGGCGTAAAATTTGCCTTTGACGGCATGGAAATCATACTGTAAGGGCTGCGAAAGCTTCCTGCGCTGAAAAATCGAGGCGCCACGAGCAGCTTTTGCGGTCAAGGCGGGATGCTTCTGATTTTGATTTATTGCCGTTTTTATCTCACTGTGATATTATCAGGTAGACGAGGTGGTAAAAATGAAAAATATTTTCGGCAGAAATTCAGCAGATAAAAAAATCGAAAAATCCCTGTTTTCCTGCAAAAGGGGAGATTTGACCGTAAGGGGCACCGAGTATCGCCCTCAGGGCGACAATCTTCCCGCTGCAATCGTCTGCCACGGATTTATGGCTTTTCAGGATACGGTGCGTCAGTACGCCAAGGCTTTGGCTAAACTGGGATATGTTTCCTATTGCTTTGATTTTTGCGGCGGCAGTGTAATCAGGGGAAAGAGCGACGGCGACACCGCCGAAATGTCGGTGCTGACCGAGGTTGAGGACCTTGAAGCCGTTATAGAGTATGTGAAGGGGAAGGAATATACCGATTCCGAAAATATTCTCCTTATGGGATGCAGTCAGGGCGGCTTTGTCTCTGCACTCACTGCGGTAAAGCACAGGGAAGAGGTAAAAAATCTCATCCTTTTCTATCCGGCACTGTGTATCCCCGACGACGCGAGAGCGGGCAAAATGATGCTTGCGAAATTTGACCCAAAAAACGTTCCCGAAAGGTTCAGGTGCGGTCCCATGGTTTTGGGCAGGCGCTACGTTGAGGACGTGATACATATGGACCCCTTTGAAGAAATAAAGGATTATTCGGGAGACGTGCTCATCGTTCACGGCACAAAGGATAAAATAGTGAACTTCAGTTACAGTCAGATGGCTTATGAAAGCTATTTTGAAACGGGAAAGGAAAAGGGATACAATAGCAAAGCGGTCCTTAAATTTATCGAGGGCGCGGGACACGGCTTTTTAAAGCATCAGGATAAAATCGCCGTAGAATATTTGAAGGAATTTTTAGGCTGAAAAAGCAGGGCGGTTATGTTTAAAAACGACGCTGTACACGGCAGACGCGGTT
Source organism: uncultured Oscillospiraceae bacterium (assembly GCA_949283785.1). Lineage (GTDB taxonomy): Bacteria > Bacillota > Clostridia > Oscillospirales > Acutalibacteraceae > UMGS263. The sequence goes on along the minus strand of CASDTR010000012.1, from coordinate 27,803 downwards.
ATATAAAGAAGCTCACCCGACGGATGCATAAAATATAAACAGTAAAAGCGGCAAAAAATCCTCCCTTGTGAATGGAGGATTTGAGACTGTCGAAAAACTAAAATTCAGCACACCCCTTGTCTCCCTTGTGTAAAGGGAGATGTCAAAACGCAGTTTTGACAGAGGGATTGTATATGAAGAAACCTTGATACTGCGCTGTTTTCTGCGCCCGCATTGAGTTTTCCCATTATCGTGCAAAACGGCAATTCTGAAATTGTTTAAGTATAAAAACAACTTTATCGACAAGCTGAAATCCTCCCATGTGAAGGGGGGATTTTTCATAGCCTTCGGTCTGTTTCAAAGCCCCGCAAACTTAATTTTCCGCACATGCGCTTTTACAAAGCGGGGTGGATATGGTTGTGGCTGTCGTTAAAATCATGGCTGTGCGTGTGGCTTTCATGGTCGGCGCCGTGAGTGTGCAAATGGCTGTGGGTGTGTTCATGGGGATGAGTGTGGACGAGATCTCCGTGGCGGTGCTCATGGGTATGGACGTGGGTATGCTCGTGGGTGTGCTGTAGCTCGGTTGTGTCCTTTACGATGAAAACAGTCGCCGCGACCATGATTAAAAGGGCTATGTAAAATTGCAGTGAGGGCCTTTCTCCAACTAGTATCATGCTGAACAGTACTCCCAAAAACGGCACTATGGAATAGTATACGCTCGTTTTGGCGGCTCCAAGGTCCTTCTGAGCCATGATGTAGAAATTGATGCTCAGTCCGTAGGAGACAAAGCCGAGTATCAGGATTTCTGCGACGGTGACAAGGGCGGGAAAGGCTTCACCGATAATAAGGGCTATTATCAGGCTTCCGAGGCCCGAAAAGCAGCCTTTAACGGCAACTATTTCCTCTGAGCTCTTGCCGCTTATCATTTTGGTGCAGTTGTTTTCAAAGCCCCAGCAGATGCATGCGCCCAGTATCATCAGAGAGCCCGAGTTAAACGTGAAGGCCTCCCCCGAGCCGTCTAGGCTGAGGATGATGCTTGCGGCGGTCACGAGAAAAATGGCGGTCCAGAGCTTTTTTGAAATGAACTCCCTGAAAATTATCAGGGCGATGAGGCTTGTGGCGACTATTTCAAAATTGTTGAGAAGGGATGCGTTGGCCGAGGTGGTCCTTTCAACGCCCAGCATCAGGAGAATGGGGGCGGCGATATCGAGAGCCACCATGGCGATTACATAGGGCAGGTCTTTTCGGCCGAGAGGCTCTTTTTCAGCCTTTGCGCCCGAGGTCTTTCTCAGAGCCATGTATATGACCATTCCGATACCCGCGCCCAGGTACAGAAAGGCCGCCAGCATGGTGGGCCCCGTCTTTGCCAGCAGTAATTTCGAAAGTGGAATGTTTACGGCGTAAAAGGCTGCCGCCAGCACTGCAAAAATTTTTGCTTTCACCTTTTTTCCTCCTCTGAGTTCGGTATAAAGTAAATTCAATAACAATTCACAATGAGCATAAAACGCTCTCGACGAAAACTCGGGAGCGTTTTTTCATTTAATTATTTTCCGTCGCGTTCGGCAAGAAGAGCTTTTCTGAGCCTTTCGGAATCGCGCCGCACGAAATACATGGGGATAAAGGCTATGAGCGCAATAAGGGAGGAGGCGAGGAAAATCTCAAAGGGCGGCTTAGCCGCTACGGGGTCAAGGGGATTAAAGGAATTGATGCCGATAGCCAGAGTTATGACGGGGCCTATTATCATGGGTATCATGACCGTAAAGCACATCCTGACTCCCTGGAAGCGTCCTTCCGCGCCCTTGGGGATGTAGTCCTGGAAAGCGCTGTTAAGGGCGCCTATCATGGAGAGCATACATCCGAGCATCATGATTCCGCCTATGTAAAGCATGGGAAGGTATGCCGAAGAGGGCATAAACTTCATAAGGTAAATTATAAACGTGCCGACTGCCACAAGCAGCAGAATGGGGAAGAGAAAATGCTTTCTGCCGTACCTGTCGAAAAGTATTCCCATGACTGCGGTTATGGCTGCAGAACCGACGATAACCACGGCGAGAGGGACGAGATAATCGGTGATGCCGAGGGTTTTTACAACGAAATTTATCAGATAGGACATGAACACCTGCTGTGCGATGCCGATGAGGCAGTAGCAGGCCAGGGTGACGTAGAGCATTTTGTTTTCACGGCTCACGTCCCTTCTGAATCCGTAAAAGGTATCCTTCAAATAGTTTGAGTTTCTGTTTTTAACGACTTTGGCGGAATCCCTGAGCAGGAAGAGGGAGAGGATTCCGGCGATAATGGGGATGATGCCGAGGATATAGAAAAATCCGTTATAGTTGCCGCTGTCGAAAGTGAACATGGCGATGATGAGGGTTATGACCATAGCGAGAACGGAAAGGATAGACAAAACCGTATTCATCTTTCCGCGGTTTGAAACGTCTGTCACGTCGGTTATCCAGGCGTTGAAGGCGGCGTCGTTGGCCGTTGAGCCCGCCACTGTCATGATGCAGTCGAAAATTACCAGGATAGCCACGACCGTGGCGCCCTTTTCCGGGGAAAAATCCGTGGGGACCGCAACAAACATGATGATAGTAAGGCCCCAGAGGATATAGCCTATGGAGATAAAGGGCTTACGTTTGCCGCTTCTGTCGCAGAGTCCGCCTGCGAAAATGGTGGTCACGGTAGCCGTAATGGCTGAAAAAATCACCATGAAGGTTGTGGCGATGTAGTAGAGATTGCCGTATTTTGAGGTGTCCTCAAAGATGTTCTGGGCGAAGGTGGCGAAATACATATTTTCCACCATCCAGGCGATTTGACCTACAAGGCCGAAAAGGATTCCGTTAAACCAGATTTTTCCTCCGAGCTTTGTGGATTTCACGGCGGAGGACGTTTTATCCGAAGCCATAGACAAGCCTCCCAAACTGAATTTTCTTATAACAAAATACCATAAACAGGCGCAATTTTCAAGCTGAGATGTGCATTTTGCCGTGTGTGCGGTGAGAAAATCCGCAGCAGGGTTCATTTTGCTGCGCATTGGCGGTTTACGGGTTCGGGAAAGCAGGCGGGTGATTCAAAAATAATTTACTTTTTTCGTTGCCCTTTTTTCGCTGTTCAATATAATACATCCATGATGACATTTCCGGTTATTGTCACTGTCCCTGCAAATGCCCGGCAATTCACACTGCCTGTAAAAGGCGGAACATTATCCAAAAAGTACGGATCCTCTTTATCAAAAAGCAGCCGTTCAAATATATTGCTTAAAAATTTCCTTAACTTAAAATATTTCATTATCAACCCTTCCTTTCAGATATGATTTTTAATCATTATACATCTAAAGATTAATAGAGTAAGCCTATAAACGCTTATAAATTAATCTTAAAAACCATATACTGAAGCCATAGGACAGGCGGTGAGTATATAAAAACTCAGGAACTAAAGGATATAGGAGTGCGCATTGCCCGGCGGCGCAGGGAGCTTAAATTGACGCAGGAGCAAGTTGCAGAGCGTATGAATGTATCGGTTCAGATGATTTCCAATATCGAGAGAGGAAACAAGGCCGTAAGAATTGAAAATCTCGTGCGGCTGTGCGATGTGCTCAAAATAAGCACGGATTATATATTGACGGGCAAACGCACGGATAATGATTTTGATACTTTAACGGAAAAGATTTCACGGCTGACGGAATCGGATTACAAAATGATAGAAATGCTTGTCGATTACCGCCTGAGTGAGAATAATAAAAACAAAAGGTACGAGGATTTTTCCCCATACCTTTTTATTTTGCCGAATATCTGCGTGCTTTCCCGAAAGGGATGATTCCGTCGGAGCAGCAAGGATTTTGAATCAGCGTATGACAAACGAAAAGGCGCCTGTCTTTTGGGAAGCCCTCATAAAACAGCATAAGATTGGTTTCGGGAAACGGCGTAGCTTCGGCTATGCCGTTTCGTCGTTTTGTAGGCCATTCAGCAAAGACACAGGGAGTATTCCCACAAGGTCATAGGAAATATCAATCTGCTGTTCCCGATAACCCTTTGACTTGTCCGGCGCGTGAACATACACCGCCTTTACCATGTCATTGAGTATAGTGGGCGTTAGTTTGTCCAAGTCGAGATACTTCCTTGCTTTGCCGATAAACCTGGCGATGTTTTCTGCCTGTTCTTCCTGTTTTGTAATTTCTTCATTCAGACGCACCAGCTTTTCTCGCAGTTCTTCCTGCTCCTGTTCGTAATCGTCAGAGAGCATTTGAAACCTTCTGTCAGATAGTTTCCCATTGACGTTGTCCTCGTAAATACGCTTGAATAGGTGGTCAAGTTCCTCTATCCGGAGTTCTGCTTGCGCCAGTTGCCGCCGCTTTGCTGCAATTTCCTTTTTCGTTTCGGCTTTCTGCTTCGCGCCCATAGCTTTACGGAATTGTTCTTCGTGGTTAGCGACACAGGCAATCGTCATTCTCATGTGAGCAAGTACGCCCTGTTCCAATACCACAGCGCGGATAAAATGAGTAGAGCAAACCTCTTTCCCTTTGAGCCTTGAAGTAGAGCAGATAAAGTGATCTTGCCTTGCTTCAAAGTTCCTGCTTGTGCAGTAATACAGCTTTTCTCCGCAGTCAGCACAACGCGCAATACCGGAAAACATATTAGTCTTGCCTGTCTTTGTCGGGCGACATTTGTTCTTTCTTAATTCCTGTACCCGCTCCCATGTGTCAGCGTCAATGATTGCTTCATGGGTATTTTCAAACACAAGCCATTTTTCTTCGGGATTGTAGCAAGTCTTTTTACTTTTGTAGGACTGTTTGTAGGTCTTGAAGTTTACCGTATGCCCTTTATACTCCGGACGCTCCAAAATGCCTGAAACGGTTTTTTGATCCCAACCATAGGGATATGCTCATTTTAACGCTCCTTGTTTTCTTCATCAATAGGCGACTGTTCTATGAGCCGCAAAACTTTATGGGGCAGGCTTCTGCTTCCGTCGTAGCTTCCCGTAAAACGATAGAGCGTCCTGCCGGATTGCATTGTAACTTCATGTGTCGGCAACTCTTGATACAGAGGATTTTTTACCACGATATGCCCGTCTTTGATTTTTCGTTTCCGTTCCATTCCTTTCCCGTCCTTTCCCTGTTTTGAGTAGGGAGCAAGCACAGCAAATGAGTACCCATTTGCCCTTTTTGGCTTGTTGGGAAAATCCCAAACCCTTCACTTTCCCTCACTCAACATCCCGTTTGAAAGGCGGCTTTTGTTGCACTTTTTCCCTAATTTTTGTTATGAATAAGACCATATAAATCTTGAATACAACTGAAGATGCACCAAAGGATTTTTGAAAAACAGGCTTGTGTTTTTTTGATTTATAGGTTATAATCTACACAAAGGAGGCGGGAATATGGCTTTTAGCACGCTTTTTTCTTTAGATACATCACAACTAACAACGGAAGCAGAGGTCGAAACACGCCTTCTTGCGAAAGTGTTTGATGACTTAGGGTATCCTGCAGATGCCATTGTACCCAAAAAACATATCAAGGCTTTAAAAATTAGTGATGGAACAAAATACACGATGAAAGAAGTGGATTTTCTTTTAAAGGACAAAAAGGGGATAGCAAGAATAATTGTTGAAGCAAAAGATCCAAAGATAAACATTTTAGATGCTTGGGGACAAGCGGCCAGTTACGCATTAAGTTATAACCGCGACAAAAATGTAGATGAGCGTGTAAAATGGTTGTTAATTTCAAACGGTCATTTTACAGGTTTGTTTCCCCATGATTCAGAAACCCCGATTGTTACATTACAGTTATCCGACTTTGCAAGTGGTATGCCGCCATATGTAACACTCCGAACATATATTAAGTATGGCGCGATTACACCTGTACCTGCAACTGAATTGGCGTTTGAATCTTTGCCTCCGCAGAAACTTAATCAACTTTTTGCAGAATCACATAATTTAGTTTGGAAAAAAGAAAAGTTGGCGCCTGCAGATGCCTTTTTTGAATTCTGTAAGTTTATATTCATAAAAATACAGGAAGATAAAAAGCGAGAAAAGTTAGATGCAGACACTCCGACGTATGCTATTCCATTAACTGAAAAGTGGTTAGAGGCGCAGGAAAAAACAAGTAGTCACCCTGTACGAGATATTCTGTTCCATAATCTGCACACTCAATTAGAAGATGCTATAAAAAAAGATAAGAAGAAACGAATCTTCGAAAAAGACGAAACCTTAAAATTATCTGCTGCAACCTGTAAGGATTTAATTAAAGCTTTTCAAACCGTCAATTTAAGTTCTATAGACGAGGATTTAAATGGACGAATGTTTGAAGTCTTTTTAGCAGCTTCTATTCGCGGCAAAGACTTAGGACAGTTTTTTACCCCTCGTTCTGTTGTAGACTTTATGACACGAATCGCATTGCGTAATGTTGATATTACTAAACCGCCTAAAGTGCTAGACGCTTGTTGTGGCACAGCGGGATTTCTAATTGAGGTGATGGCTTATCTAACAGGGCGGCTACGCGATGATACACGTTTAACTGATACACAGCGCAAAGATTTAAAAACTCTGATTTGCAACGAATGTCTATATGGGGTGGAAGCAAATGAACGAGTTAGCAGGATTGCCAGAATCAATATGTATCTACACGGGGACGGCGGTTCTCACATTTTTCACGGAGATGGACTTGATATAGATTCACAAGAGTTGCCTGATATGACAAGTGAACAGCGGGATGCTGTGCAAGAATATCGAGAAAAAGTAGCTAAAGAATCCTTTGATATTGTTTTGACTAATCCACCGTTTAGCATGAAATACGATTCGAAAAAAACAGATGAAAAGAGAATTATTGAACAACACGATTTAACTAAAGGTGTATCGACAGTTAAATCAAGTATTTTATTTTTAGATAGATACTATGAGTTGCTTAAGCCATCAGGGGAAATGTTAATTGTTCTTGATGATACTGTTATCAATGGTAAAAGTTTTGAGGATGTCCGCAAATGGATTCTTGAGAAGTTTATCATATTAGGAGTACATTCATTACCTTTTAATGCTTTTTTCAAAGCAAATGCGAATATTAAGACTTCGATTCTTCATTTGCGTAAAAAAGAAAATAGCGAAGAAAATCAAGGCTACATATTTATGTCTATTTCAAACAATATAGGACATGATAATGCTCTAAAAGATACTCCATATCGCAATAATTTAACTGAAATACTAATTTCTTATTTGGAATGGCAGAGGACAGGCATAGTATCCGAAAAAATTAGAGAAAACCCAAATACGTCTGAAAACTTGGAAGGGCCATTACAATATTGGTTGCTCCCACCAGAAAAGTTGTCAATCGAACGATTTGATGCATTTTTCTATTGCCCTGATTTGCACAATACTTATGCAAATATTCAGCGAGCTGCTAGGGAGAAGAAAATTGAGTTGTTAAATGCAAATAAATTAGATCTTCGTAAGAAATTAACAGGCAAGGAAAAAGATGCAATGCGCAAAGACGGGCGCTTATACAGATATATAGAAATTAGCGATGTTACAAAGTATGGTCTAATTACTAATTATATTGAAGATTTGTTTAGTAATTTGCCTACAAGAGGTGAGTACCAAATACATACAGGTGATGTTTTAGTTGCACTTAACAATAGTTCAAGAGGAACAGTAGTTTTAGTCCCAAAAGAATTTGATAATGCTATTTGTACATCGGGTTTCTTAGTTGTTGTTCCCAAAAACGAAACAGAGGGCCTGTTACTTTGGTATGCTTTGCGAAGTGAGATATGCCGGAAACAAATCTATTATCTTGCACAAACAGCTAGTCAGCCAGAATTAAAACTTGATGCATGGGAAAGATATTTTCAAATCCCTCTGCCTATAGGAGAGGCAAGAGAGAATGCAATCAAAAAAGCAGGTGAGTTCTATAAATATTTAGAAAAATTATCTGATATTGATGAATACCGATTTAATTTCTAATCAGAAAAGTAAATAGCAAAGGCGGGAAAAGCCGTCAAGGACGTGAAGCGTGAAGTTTATCCTTGACGGCTTTTTCTGCCTTTGCTGTTAGGTAATTAAGAGGGCGCAAACGGATAAACCGCTTGCGCCCTCAATACATGATGATGTGTTACGCAATAGAGTACGATAGAGCATTGTACTATGCGGCTTTACAGGCGTAGAAACAACGGTGATAGGGATTTTTTTATATTTCTACCCTCGAGAAAATGATGTTCTATTGCGTAACATTTTACTCTGTCAGTGTTGGACGTTTAAGAGGGAAAAAGCCTTGATTAATGCGATTTGTAGAGAACAGAAACGGGGTAGGCAATATAATATCCCTCGAAAGCGCAAAAATGCCGTTCTATTGTTCCACACAGCACAGAAAAAGCGGATAAGAAGTCTTAACCTCTTACCCGCTTTTCGTTGCAACCTGTATGTCAGCTACCCTGTTTCAGTTGATTGTTGATACTGTTTTATGAGTAGCTACCATTCGGCAGGCGCCTTTGAATTTATGCTGTTAATTATTCACCGAAATATCTCTTGAGAAGTCCCGCGAAAGCCTTGCCGTGACGGGCCTCGTCTCTTGCCATCTCGTGAACCGTGTCGTGGATAGCGTCAAGGTTGGCGGCCTTAGCGCGCTTTGCAAGGTCAAACTTACCTGCTGTTGCGCCGTTCTCGGCTTCAACTCTCATCTCAAGGTTCTTCTTTGTGCTGTCTGTTACAACCTCGCCGAGAAGCTCAGCGAACTTTGCTGCGTGCTCAGCCTCTTCGTAAGCTGCCTTTTCCCAGTAGAGGCCGATTTCGGGATAACCCTCTCTGTGCGCGACTCTCGCCATTGCAAGGTACATGCCGACCTCTGTACACTCGCCTGTGAAGTTAGCTCTGAGATCCTCGAGGATATCCTCGGAAACGCCCTTGGCAACGCCGACAACGTGCTCTGCTGCCCAGCTCATGCCTTCCTTCTGCTCAACGAACTTTGAAGCGGGAGCGTTGCACTGGGGGCACTTTTCGGGAGCCTCAGTTCCTTCGTAAACATAACCGCAAACACTGCAAACAAATTTCTTCATAATGTATAACCTCCGTAAATTTATTAATAACGATAACCGTTATCATTATTATACGCTTAAATTAAATTTTGTCAAGGGCTTTTCAGTTTAAAATAAAGACAAGAGCGAGTAAAAATATATGGAAAACCGATTCAAGGGGCAGGCCGATCATAAATTTCATGTGCTTTGTCTTGTGGCGGATGATTTTCATGGTTATGAACATGGGAAGACTTGCGCCGAGAAGACCCGTTGCCATGAGGCGGTTTTCGCTTATTCTTCTTTTGCCCTTGACGGCTCTTTTTTTATCGGAAACCGTGATGAAAATTCCGTACAGGGAAATCAGCAGATAATATATTATAATGAAAGCAACAGCTTTACTTGAATAAAGCTCAGACATCGCTTTCTTCCTTTTTCATGCTTTCGAGATTTCCGAATATATCCTTATCGCCGCCCTTTATTTTTTCGGCTTCCTCTTTTGTGAGCATGACAGAGCCGGCGCAGAGAGGGCACAGGGCAAAATATCGTGGGCTGAATTTTCCCACGGGGAAGGCAAGTATAACGGCGCTGTCATAATTTTCAAAAATGTGCATATTGGTTGATTGCAGGCACTTGGGACAAACCGCGTTTTCGGCGGTGCAGAAGGCTTGGAGCCTGCCTTTATAATCGAGTAAGTGTGACATGAAAACACCTCCGTCTATAATCCTATTATTTAGGTATTGATATGTCAAGGGAAAAGGAGCTTTTTTTATGAAAAGAATTTACGGGGCAGCCTTTTTGTTTGTGACGGGATTGTTTCTCCTCAGCGGATGTCTGGCCGAAAGACCTGCCGATACAAAGGACTCAATGGGCGGCAGTGATTTTTGGGATTTTGGATATACTCAGGGCGAGACATATGAAAATGAGACTGACGGGGACAACGGGGAGCTCAGAGGTGTGTGGTGCAACTACTATGAGCTTTCCATGAAGGAAGCGGGCGGAGGAACCGAAGAGCAGTTCAGGGAAAAGGTGTCACAAATGTTTTCAGCCGCCGAAGAGATTGGCGTAAACGCCGTATTTGTGCAGGTGCGTCCCTTTTGTGACGCCTTCTACAAATCGGAGCTTTTCCCGTGGAGTGAGTATCTTACGGGCGAACAGGGGAAAGACCCGGGCTATGACCCTTTGGAAATAATGACGCAGGAGGCGCGGAAGCTGGGGCTTCAAATCCACTGCTGGATAAATCCCTACCGTGTTTCCTATAAAAGCGACATATCCCTTTTGAGCGAGGATAATCCTGCGAGGAAAATGTATGAGGAGGATGCAGACAGCGTCTATATTTCGGAAGGCGGTATATTTCTCAATCCCGCAAAGGAGGAAGCGAAAAAGCTTGTCACGGACGGAGTTGCCGAGCTTCTGGCCTACGATATAGACGGGATACATATGGACGATTACTTTTATCCCGACACGGGGGAGGAAATAGACGGGGAGGAATATAAAAAATACGCACAGGCGGGAGGCGGGCTTTCGCAGGCTCAGTGGCGGAGGAATCAGGTGAGTTCCCTTGTGGGAGGAATTTACGCGAAAATTAAAAGTATTTCTCCCGATGTGGTTTTCGGAATAAGCCCCACGGGCGACCTGGAGAAAAATTATAACAGCCTCTATGCGGATATTGAGCTGTGGTGCTCAAAGGCAGGGTATGTGGATTATATAATGCCGCAGCTTTATTACGGCTTTGAGAACGATACATTGCCTTTTGAAAAAACGGCGAAGGAATGGGCGGAGCTTGTCCCGCAGGGGAGCCACGTTAAGCTTTACGGAGGATTGGCTCTGTATAAGTGCGGCCTTGAGGATGAGTATGCGGGAGCCCGGAGCGAAAAAAAGGATACGGGACGCTATGAATGGATAAATAACGACGATATAATCAGCCGTCAGATAAGTTATCTCAGAGAGTGCGATTACGACGGAATATCTCTGTATTCTTACAAAAGCATAGCCGACAGGGAGGGAGATGAGCACCTAAAGTCGGAAACAGAAAAAATAATGGGCATATTGCAGTAAAAAGAGGGAGAATTTTCTACATATATGTCTGTAAAAATATGATATAATACCCATAGTACATTTTTTCGGAGAAAAAAGAAAATGTATTCGTAATACCTGTAAAATCAGCTTGGTTTGCGGACGGGTGTGATATATGAAAAACAGCAGTTTTGGTTTGAGGACCAGAGTTTTCGTTTCAAACGCCATAATTTTGTGCCTGTGTGCGTTTCTTGCGGTAGGTTTTTTGGGCTTTGCCATATACGGCTTTATGTTTACATACGAAGGCGGAAAAATCAGCAAGAATTATGAAGCGGGCCTCGGCTTTGTAACGGTTTATCAGCTTCAGATGTACGTCAATAAAATTCAGGACGATTTGCTTGAGGGGGAGCCCTCGCAAATGATAAACGACGCTGAGATACGCGAATTTATTGACGGCATAAGCGAAACCGGAGCAAAAGTCGCCATATTTGAAAATGAGAAACTGATATATGTAAATGATGAATTTACGGAGCAGGATGCCGTAGAAATCGCTGACGAGTATAATGTATTCACCAAAAACACCTCGGAATTTTACACGGGGTCTGACGGTACCATTTTGTTCAGCTGCCGAGCCATATCCGGCGGAGGATATTTAAGGATACTTTTCAGCAACAATCATCTCAACAATATAATCGGCGAGACGAACGAGGGTATGCTCAACGACCTTTTTGATTTTACAGTCAGTATACTTGTGCCCATCTCCATAGCGGCCCTTTTGATTATACTTATTACTAACATTATGCTTTCTTACGGCATGTCCAGGGATCTTGTAAATCCCATATACCGTTTGAGTATAGCTACAAAGCGCATAAGGGACGGAGATCTTGATTACAGCATAGATTACCGAGGGGACAATGAGATCGGAGCCCTGTGCGAGGATTTCGATCAGATGAGGCTCCAGCTCAAGCAGTCAAAGAGACTCCAGAAGGCCTATGAGGATAACCGAAGGGAGCTGATAGCGGGTATTTCCCATGATTTGGGTTCTCCGCTTACGCTCATTAAAGGATATGTTTCGGGACTTCTTGACGGTATCGCCGATACTCCCGAGAAAAAGGAAAAGTATCTGAAAACGATTCTTGACACGGCCTGCGATATGGACAAGCTTGTAGACGAATTGTTCCTTCTCTCGAAGCTGGAAACCGATAACTTTACTTTTGATTTTTCCCGTATGGATATTTCGGCATACTTTGATGATAAATGCTCTGATTTATCTATGCTTACGGGAACTTCAAATGCGAAATGTTATTATGAAAATGATTGTCCGCGGGGGACGTTTGTGCTTGTGGACAAACTGCAGATAACGCGTGTTGTGAAAAATATCGTACAAAATTCGGTTAAATACAACAACAGTGAAAATCCGCAGCTGAAAGTTTCCCTTAAACGGAATAAAAATTATATCGAGCTTTCCATCGCGGATAACGGACCGGGAGTTGCACCCGAAGATCTTGAGAAAATATTTGAAAGCTTTTACCGCACCGATAAGGCGAGAAGCAATTCCACAAAAAGCGGAAGCGGTTTAGGGCTTGCCATAGCAAAAAGAATAGTAATCGGCCATAACGGTACCATTAGGGCCGAAATCAACGAAAGCGGCGGGTTAACCGTAATTATCAGCCTGCCGGTCCATAATTAATTGAGGAGGTAAAAGGATTTTGGAAAGGAAAGTACTTATTATTGAAGATGATCGCGCCATTGCGGAGCTTGAGCGTGACTATCTTGAAGCAAGCGATTTTTCGGTCGATATAGCCGATGACGGAGTGAGCGGCCTTGAGACTGCACTTAATGCAAATTACAGCCTGGTTTTAATAGATCTTATGCTGCCCGGCATGGACGGATTTGAAATCTGCCGTAAGCTCAGAAGCGTTAAAGATATACCTATACTTATTGTTTCTGCCAGGAAGGATGATGTTGATAAAATCAGAGCCTTCGGTTTAGGCAGCGATGATTATGTTGTAAAACCATTCAGTCCCTCTGAGCTGGTAGCTAGGGTAAAAGCTCATATTCTTCGCTATGAATCCCTTGTATCAAGCGAGAGCCATAACAACGAGGTTCTTAAAGTCGGAGATATACTTATTGACCATGGTGCCCGAAGAGTCACTGTTGCAGGAAAAGAGATAGGTCTTACAAACAAAGAGTTTGATCTGCTGTATTTCCTGGCATCAAAGCCCAACATAGTCTTTACCAAGGAGGAGCTGTTCAGCAAAATCTGGGGCTACGATTCAATGGGGGAGACTTCCACTATAACCGTGCATATAAATCGTATCAGGGATAAAATCGGAGATGCGAACGGCGATCCGAAATATATTGAAACCGTATGGGGTACAGGATACAGGTTTAATATTCCCCAGGTTTGACGCCGCTTTCGGGAGCTGCCGCATTCTCATTTAAAGTCTGAAAAATTGTTTCATAAGTCCCAATAGGAAAAATATATGTTTTTTGGTAAAATGTGAACAAGATTTGAACTGAAAATTTTCTTTTTTTTAATAAATTAGAGGTTGAAATTTTAACGGCGGTTTATTATACTATCAAATGTAAGTCATACGACAAATATTTTAAAAGGAGATATTCTAATGAAAGCTTATTTCAAGAAAATAGCAGCTCTTTCAGCTGCTGCGCTTCTCGTTCTTTCAATGGCTGCCTGCGGCGGCAATGACGAAGAGCCCACAGAATCCGATACTGTAAACGCAGTTGTTGACGAAGCAACACCCGGCGATACATCCGCTTCTGAGGATGCTTCCGCTGACGCTTCCGAGAATGCTTCCGAGGGTGCTTCTGAGGACGGCACTGAGGCTGCAAACGACGGCGACACAGACGAGACAAAGGCTACCACTCCCTCTGCTGACGCTACAAGCCTTTCCAAGGAAGAGGCCGTTGCTCTCTTCAACAAGGCTACTGCAAGCGCAAAGAGCCTTAAGGGTAACCGTTATACAGCTGTTGACCTTGTTCAGGTTCCCGGCGGCGCTATCCTTGAGAGCGCTATCAGCGTAATGCTTCCCGACCCCAACGATGCAACTGCTATTACAGGTGTTCCCAACACAACAATGCAGGCAGGCGACTTCTCCAGCGTTACAGCTAAGAAGAGCGGCAGCAACTGGGTTCTTACAATGAACGTTAAGGCTGAGACAGCTCCCAACAATGCTGCAAACGCACGCGCATTTGCTGAGCTTCCCCAGGCTGATATCGACAGCTCACTCAGCGGACTTAAGCTTTCTCCCGCTGACAGCGTTAAGTTCATTTACAGCGGCGGATCAATCAGTGCTACAGTTACTGCTGACGGCAAGCTTGTAAGCGCTACATACACAATGAAGGTTGAAGTAAGCGTACAGAACGCTACAGCTCTCGGCGTTGTAAAGATCAGCTCAGCTAAGGTTGCTGTTACACAGACAGATAAGTTCTGATTAAACTCAGAGCGGTTATAATTTAACAGCTTAATTGCGGCTCATCGAAAGATGGGCCGCTTTTTTATATGGCTTGTGTTTTGTTATACATTATTTCGTGAATGCTGCCGAAAGCCTAAAGCGAATGAAAAAGATAGGGCTGTGATGCTGCGTCCCGTGGGATTAAAAAAGCCGAAGCTTTTTAGCTTCGGCTTTTTCAGGCTCAGATAGCCTGTTTAATTGTTGATAACTGAATCGACCTGATAGCTTAACGTCATAAGGCTGTCGCTCAGGTGAACGTTTTCTACGGCAACCTCAGGATATTTGGCAGCGATGTCGCAGTGGCTGAAATTCCAGAAGCCCTTGACTCCCAGCTCCACGAGCTGATCGACGGTGGCGGCGGCTCCCTCGCTGGGGATGCACAGCACGGCCACGGTGGGGTGGTGCTCTCTGCAAAAATCATCCAGAACCTGCGTATGGCGCACGGGGATGCCTCTCACCATATTTCCTGCCATGGCTTCGTTTTTATCGAATATACCGATAAGGTTAAAGCCTCTTGCCTCAAAGGACATATGGGTGGCAATGGCTCTGCCCAGGTTTCCCGCGCCTATGAGGATGGTTTTGAACCCGTTTCCAAGGCCCAGTATCCTGCCAATTTCGTAATGGAGCTGTTCGACGTTGTAGCCGTATCCCTGCTGTCCGAAGCCGCCGAAGCAGTTGAAATCCTGGCGGATCTGAGAAGCGGTAAGCCCCATTTTATTTGAAAGTTCTCTTGAAGAGATTCGGGTAACACCCTTGTTTTTGAGCTCTCCCAAAAATCTGTAATACCGAGGTAAACGCTTTATAACAGACATTGATATGCTATCATTTTTAGCCAAAACAATTCACATCCTTATTATCTATCAGCTTTTGCTTGAAAGTTTTTGCACCGTCTCCATTACATAGTTGCCGAACTCTTCGCAGGTGCAGCCGTCCTCACGGCCTGTAATTGCGATCTTCTTTTCTTCCGTCATGCAGATGTCGAGAGCTCTTTCGAGAAGGTCCGCCTTATCCTGGCGGTCGATGTGTGAAAGGAGCATTACGGAAGCTCTGAGCATGGAGCAGGGATCTGCGTACCGGCCTCTGCCCTCCTGAATCATGCGGGGAGCGGAGCCGTGGATGGCCTCGAACATGGCGTATTTCTTACCGATGTTTGCGCTGCCTGCGGTGCCTACGCCGCCCTGGAACTCAGCGGCCTCGTCTGTGATGATGTCGCCGTAAAGGTTCGGGAGAACGATCACCTTAAAGTCTCTGCGGCGCTTCCGGTCGATGAGCTTTGCCGTAAGTATATCTATGTACCACTCGTCGGTTGTGATTTCGGGATACTGCTCTCCCACCTTCTTGCAAAGGTTCAGGAACTTTCCGTCTGTGGTCTTGATGACGTTTGCCTTGGTGATTATGGAAACTCTGTCCTTCTTGTTCTTGCGGGCGTAATCATAGGCCAGCTTTGCGATTCTGTCGCAGCCCTCGGAGGTTGTGACAACGAAGTCTACCGCAAGGTCGTCGGTTACATTGACGCCCTTTGAGCCTACGGCGTAAGCGCCTTCGGTGTTCTCACGGAAGAAGGTCCAGTCGATGCCCTCGGAGGGGATCTTTACGGGACGGACGTTTGCAAAAAGATCAAGGGCCTTGCGCATGGCAACGTTCGCGCTTTCGATATTGGGCATGTCGCCGCCTGCCTGGGGAGTGGTTGTGGGTCCCTTGAGGATTACGTTGCAGGCCTTGAGTTCCTCCATAACGTCGTCGGGGATAGCCTTCATGGCCTTGATGCGGTTTTCGATTGTAAGGCCGTCGATGACCTTGAACTCTACCTTGCCGCTTTCAACGTCGTCCTTGAGCATGTACTCGAGAACTCTTGCGGATTCCTTTGTGATAATGGGTCCGATGCCGTCGCCGCCGCAAACGCCGATGACGATTTTATCGAGGGAAGAGTAGTCAACGAAATCCCTGTCTTCCTTGATTTTTTCAGAACGCTCAATCTGCTCTCTGAGAAGAGCTTCAAATTTTTCTACTGCTGCTGCGATTTTATCCTGCATTTTAAAAATTCCTCCGATTATTTCTTTGCGTTTTCTCTTGTGTAGTTAAGAAGTCCGCCGGCAAGGAGCATATCTTTCTGACGCTGTGAGAACTCATAGCAGAGTTTATATTCTTCGCCGGTTGTTGTATTTTTAAGAGTTACCTCTTCGCCTTTTTCGATTCTATTGCGGATATCGGGGAGAACAAGCATATCGCCCTGAGTTATCTTGTCGTAATCGCTCTCATCAGCAAAGGTGAGGGGGATGATACCTGCGTTAATAAGGTTAGCGCAGTGAATACGGGCAAAGGATTTAGCGATAACCGCTTTAATTCCCAGGTAGAGAGGAACAAGTGCTGCGTGCTCTCTGGAAGAGCCCTGGCCGTAGTTAGCGCCGCCTATAATGATTCCCTTGCCTTCCTTCTGGCATCTTTCGGAGAATTCAGGGTCGCACTGAGCGAAGCAGAACTTTGAAAGATAGGGGATGTTTGAACGGTAGGGGAGAATCTTTGCGCCGGCGGGCATAATGTGGTCGGTAGTGATGTTGTTGCCCACTTTGAGAATTGCGCTGGCGGATATTTCGTCAGCCATAGCCTCGCTTACGGGGAAGGGTTTGATGTTGGGTCCTCTGAGAACTTCAACACCGGGAGCCTCTTCGGGAGTAGCGGGAGGAATAACCATTGAATCGTTAATGATAAAGTGATCGGGCATTGTGATAACGGGAGCAACGCCGAGAGTTCTGGGGTCGGTGAGGACGCCTGTAATAGCGGAAGCGGCAGCCACTTCGGGGCTTACAAGGTAAATCTGAGCATCCGCTGTGCCTGAGCGTCCCTCAAAGTTTCTGTTGAAGGTTCTCAGGGAAACGCCTGCCGAGTTTGGAGACTGTCCCATACCGATGCAGGGGCCGCAGGCAGATTCAAGGATTCTTGCGCCGGCGGCTATCATGTCGGAAAGCGCGCCGTTAAGGGCGAGCATGTTGAGGACCTGCATGGAGCCGGGGGAGATTGCAAGGCTCACGTTGGGATGAACGGTCTTGCCTTTAAGGATGGCGGCGACCTTCATCATGTCGGAAAGTGAGGAGTTTGTGCAGGAGCCGATGCAGACCTGATTTACTTTTATCTGTCCGATTTCGGTAACTGTCTTTACGTTGTCGGGGCTGTGGGGCATGGCGGCCATGGGAGCAAGGGCTGAAAGGTCAATGTCGATGACCTCGTCGTAAACTGCATCCGCGTCGGCCTTGAGCTCCGTCCAGTCCTCTTCGCGTCCCTGAGCTTTGAGGAAAGCCTTGGTGACTTCGTCTGAGGGGAATACGGAGGTTGTGGCGCCGAGCTCTGCGCCCATGTTGGTGATTGTGGCGCGTTCGGGAACGGAAAGAGTCTTGACTCCCTCTCCGCCGTATTCGATTATTTTGCCTACTCCGCCTTTGACGGACATGATTCTGAGCACCTCAAGGATAACGTCCTTGGCAGCGACCCAGGGGGAGAGCTTGCCTGTAAGGTTTACTCTTACCATTTTGGGCATGGTTATGTAATATGTACCTCCGCCCATGGCGACTGCAACGTCGAGTCCGCCTGCACCGATTGCAAGCATACCGATTCCGCCGCCTGTAGGTGTGTGGCTGTCGGAGCCGATGAGGGTCTTGCCGGGCTTGCCGAAGCGCTCAAGGTGAACCTGATGGCAGATTCCGTTGCCGGGACGGGAATAATAAATTCCGTGCTTTTTGGTAACGGTCTGGATAAACCTGTGATCGTCGGCGTTTTCGAAGCCCGTCTGAAGAGTATTGTGGTCTATGTAAGCTACAGAAAGCTCTGTTCTGACTCTCTCAACGCCCATAGCCTCAAACTCCAGGTAAGCCATGGTTCCCGTGGCGTCCTGAGTGAGGGTCTGGTCGATTCTGATTCCCACCTCTGTGCCGGGGATCATCTCGCCGCTTACAAGGTGAGATTTAATAAGTTTTTGACCTATTGTGTAACCCAATTTTAAGTCCTCCTACTTTTTCAAAAAATTAACAAAGTCATACAAGGTAATTTTAAACCGAAGGAATGTTTTTGTCAAGAAATTAACACCCGTTTTATACATTATAAATGATAATATTTTATGAAAGTGCCGTGACGAATGTTTTACTGTTTCGGAAAAATTTATGCGGCGGGACTCTGGATAAATGTTTTTTATTGCGCATTGCGCAAAGAAAACTTTCAATATCCGATTTTTGTTGACACAATGTTTAAAGTGAGATATAATTAATTCACATGGAAATATGAGGTTTTCAGAGTTTCCATGCAAATATTTTTGACCGCCCCGAAGGGGTTAAAGGCCATACGGACAGCCGGGTCAACTGCCGATTGGCAACGTTTGTTGCCTTATTGATTGAGTTAGAAGCTCAAATTTTATAAGTTGGTTACTTTACAACCGATGCTTAAATGCATACATCAACTTGTGAAACGGTCAATAAGAGTGGTAAAAGTGAGATATTTGCTATATAGACTCTGAAATCTGTAACTCCGCTTAAAAAACAGCCGCAGTGTCGAAGTGTCGATTCGGGGCGGTTTCGCAGCAGGGACAAACGCAGGAATGTATGCCGAAAAGCATATATCTTGCGTTTTTTTGTTATAAAATAATTCGGGAGCTGGGGAAAATGGCAGAGAATGAGAAACTTAAACTTTACGGATTCAATAACCTTACAAAGGCGCTGAGCTTTAATATTTACGACGTGTGCTATGCGAAAACCGCCCGCGAGCAGAAGGACTATATAGCCTATATCGATGAGCAGTATAACTCCGAAAGGCTCACCAATATCCTTACTAACCTCACCGATATGATAGGGGCTCAGGTTTTAAACATCGCACGTCAGGATTACGACCCTCAGGGAGCGTCCGTTACAATCCTTATAGCCGAGGAGTCAATGGTGCCCGTGGGGGATACTCAGCTTGCCCATCTTGATAAAAGCCATGTGACGGTACACACATATCCCGAGTATCATCCAGAAAACTGCCTTGCTACCTTCAGGGTGGATATAGACGTTGCCACCTGCGGCGAAATAACCCCTCTTTCGACTCTTGATTATCTCATAGGCTCCTTCGATTCGGATATAATAACCATGGATTACAGGGTAAGGGGCTTTACAAGGGATATGGACGGCCAAAAGCTTTTCCTCGATCATCCCGTCACTTCCATTCAGGATTATATCGACCCCGAGATACTTGCAAAATACGACGCCGTGGATATAAACGTATATGAGGCCAACCTTTTCCACACGAAGATGATGGTAAAGGAAATAGATTTGCAGAATTATCTTTTCAAAACCGACGTTTACGAGCTTCCGCCCAAAAAACGCCTTGAAATAATGAATAACCTGCGCCGCGAGATGATAGAGATTTTCAGCGGCTGCAACGTTTACGGAAGGAGGCCGTAAAATGGGGGAGCTTTCCCAGCAGAACGCGCCTATTTATGAGGCCCTTGAAAAATTCAAAAAGATGAGGGTGGTGCCCTTCGACGTACCCGGCCACAAAAGGGGCAGGGGAAACCCGGAGCTTGCGGCGCTTTTAGGGGAGAAATGCGTCAATATGGACGTGAACTCCATGAAGCCCCTTGATAATCTCTGCCATCCTATATCGGTAATTCGTGACGCCGAAATTCTTGCCGCTGAAGCTTTCGGAGCGGCTCATGCTTTTCTGATGGTTGGCGGGACAACCTCGGCCGTACAGAGTATGGTCCTTTCCGTAGTCAAAAGCGGAGAAAAAATAATTCTCCCCCGCAATGTTCACCGCAGCGTTATGGGGGCTATTGTTTTGTGCGGAGCGGTGCCCGTCTATGTAAATCCGGAGTGCGACGAGAAGCTGGGCATACCTCTGGGCATGAGCGTTTCGGCGGTGAAAAAGGCCATCAGGGAAAATCCCGGCGCCAAGGCCATTTTAGTAAATAACCCCACCTATTACGGAATCTGCTCAGACCTTCGCTCAATAGTAAAAATCGCCCATGAGCACGGTATGCTCTGCCTTGCAGACGAAGCTCACGGAACCCATTTTTATTTCGGCGAGAACCTTCCCGTCTCCGCCATGGCGGCGGGGGCCGATATGGCGGCGGTATCCATGCATAAGTCTGGGGGAAGCCTCACTCAGAGCTCTCTCCTTCTTGCAGGCCCCGCTATGAGCGAGGGACATATAAGGCAGATAATAAACCTTACCCAGACCACCAGCGGCTCATATCTGCTCCTTTCGAGCCTTGATATTTCAAGGAGAAACCTTGCCCTGAGAGGAAAAGAAGCCTTCGGCGGAGTGGTGAGCCTTGCTGAGTACGCCCGCTCCGAAATCAATGATATAGGCGGCTACTACGCCTACTCGAAGGAGCTCATA
Organism: uncultured Oscillospiraceae bacterium; assembly: GCA_949283785.1. Lineage (GTDB taxonomy): Bacteria > Bacillota > Clostridia > Oscillospirales > Acutalibacteraceae > UMGS263. Next base: position 6,985 of record CASDTR010000012.1, on the reverse strand, counting down.
AACGGCGACAGCATTTTTGATTTTGATACCACAAAGCTTTCGGTCCATACTCTCGATATCGGCCTTGCGGGCATCGAGGTATACGACCTTCTGAGAGACGAATATGATATACAGATAGAGTTCGGCGATTTAGGTAATATCCTTGCCTATGTTTCAATCGGGGACAGGCTCCGTGATATAGAGCGCCTTGTGAGCGCATTGGCCGAGGTCAGACGACGCTTCGGCAAGAGCAAGGCGGGGCTTATGACTCAGGAATACATCGAGCCCGAGCTGGCCGTTTCCCCCCAGGTGGCCTTTTACGCCGATAAGGAATCCCTTCCCATTGACGAGACCGAGGGCAGGATATGCAGCGAATTTGTAATGTGCTATCCTCCGGGAATCCCCATTTTAGCTCCCGGGGAGAGGATAACGAGACGTATTCTCGACTATATTTCCTACGCCAAGGAAAAGGGCTGTTCCATGACGGGACCCGAAGACGCGGCGATTGAGAGACTGAATGTTTTGAAAGGAGTTTAAGGAGTATGGATTTTTGGTTTTCCGAGGCGCAGACCCCCAACGTAAAGCTTTCCATAAGAGTGGACAGGCAGCTTTACAGCGGCAAGAGCGAATTTCAGCGCATAGACGTATTTGACTCTCCCGAATTCGGACGCTTTCTCACCCTTGACGGCTACATGATGCTCACCGAAAAGGACGAGTTCATCTATCACGAGATGATAACCCATGTGCCCATGGCGGTGCATCCCAAGGTCCGCGACGTCCTTGTAATAGGCGCGGGGGACGGGGGAGTTCTCAGAGAGCTTGCAAGATACCCCGAAATAGAGCACATAGACCTTGTGGAGATAGACGAGCTGGTGGTGGAGGTGTGCAAAAAATACCTGCCTCAGACCGCCTGCTGTTTTGACGACCCGAGAGTTTCGGTTCACTATGAGGACGGACTTAAATTTGTCCGCACAAAAGAGGATAAATACGACCTCATAATCGTCGATTCAACTGACCCCTTCGGCCCCGGCGAGGGACTTTTCACAAGGGAGTTTTACGGCAACTGCTTTAAAGCCCTCCGCGAGGACGGAATAATGGTAAACCAGCACGAGAGCCCCTTCTACGACGAGGACGCTGTTGCATGCCAAAGAGCCCATAAGAGAATTGTAGAGTCCTTCCCCATAAGCCGTGTCTATCAGGCACACATTCCCACCTATCCCTCGGGACACTGGCTTTTCGGATTTGCCTCTAAAAAATATCATCCCTTAAAGGATTTGCAGGAGGCCCGCTGGAATTTAAGAGGCCTTTCCTGCCGCTATTATACGACTACATTACACAAGGGCGCATTTTATTTACCCGCCTATGTAGAGGAGCTTTTAAAAGATGTTGAAGAGAAATATTGAGGTGTTTATGGGCTGCGAGAGTAGTTTTGAAGAGGCTGAGACCGTCCTTTTCGGCGCTCCCTTTGACTCAACCACCTCTTACCGACCCGGCACAAGGTTCGGGTGCAGCACAATCCGCCATGAGTCCTTCGGTATAGAGAGCTACAGTCCCTATCAGGATAAGGATTTATTTGACGGCAAAGTCATGGACAGCGGCGATATTGAGCTTCCCTTCGGATGCACCGAGGACGCTTTGAATCAGATTGAGGAAAGGGCGGCGGATATTCTCGCAGCGGGCAAAAGACCCTTTATGCTGGGGAGAGAGCATCTTGTCACTCTCGGAGCATTCAGGGCGGCGGCAAAGGAATATCCCGATATCTCCATCGTCCACTTTGACGCCCATGCCGATTTAAGAGACGATTATCTGGGCAATAAGCTTTCCCACGCCTGCGTTTTAAGGCGCTGCTGGGAGATAATAGGTGACGGACGCATTTTCCAGTTCGGCATTCGCTCAGGTGACAGGGAAGAGTTTTCCTGGGGAAAGGAACACGTCAAAACCTGCCGTTTTAATTTCGATACCCTTAATGAAGCCCTTGAAGAGATAGGGGACAGACCCGTTTACTTTACCGTGGACCTTGACGTCCTCGACCCCTCCGTATTCCCCGGAACGGGAACTCCCGAGCCCGGCGGAGTAAGCTTTGAGGAAATGAGAAAAAGCGCCGTTCTTGTCTGCGAAAAGGCAAATGTTGTCGCCTGCGACGTAAACGAACTTAGTCCCCACTATGACCACAGCGGAATTTCCACCGCTGCGGCCTGTAAAACAGTAAGAGAGATGCTTCTTGCATTTCAGAAATAAAGTGAAAGAAAAGAGGAGATTAAAATGGGAAAAGCTCTTATAATAGGATGCGGCGGCGTTGCCTCCGTTGCAATCCATAAATGCTGCCAGAACAGCGAAGTTTTTGAGGAAATCTGCATTGCAAGCCGTACAAAGTCAAAGTGCGACGCTCTCAAAGAGAAGCTGGAGGGCACCACAAAGACAAAGATCACAACCGCCAAGGTTGACGCCGACAACGTGGACGAGCTCATCGCCCTCATTGAAGAGGTAAAGCCCGACGTAGTGCTGAATCTTGCCCTGCCCTATCAGGACCTTACAATAATGGACGCCTGCCTTGCCACAAAGACAAATTATGTGGATACTGCAAACTATGAGCCCGAGGATACGGCAAAGTTTGAGTACTGCTGGCAGTGGGCATACAGAGAGCGCTTTGAGAAAGCGGGCATCACCGCTCTTTTAGGCAGCGGCTTTGACCCGGGAGTAACAGGTGTATTTTCAGCCTACGCCCTCAAGCATGAGTTTGACGAAATAAACTATATAGACATCCTCGACTGCAACGGCGGCGATCACGGCTATCCCTTCGCCACAAACTTCAATCCCGAAATCAATATCCGCGAGGTTTCCGCAAAGGGCTCCTACTGGGAGGACGGCCACTGGGTGGAGACAGAGCCCATGGAGATAAAGAGGGAGTACAATTTCGAGGGAGTGGGCATGAAGGATATGTACCTTCTCCACCATGAGGAGCTGGAGAGCCTTGCCCTGAATATCCCCGGTATCAAGAGAATCCGCTTCTTTATGACCTTCGGTCAGAGCTATCTCACCCACCTCAAATGCCTTGAAAACGTGGGCATGACCTCCATTGAGCCCATTATGTATGAGGGCAAGGAGATTGTTCCCCTCCAGTTCCTTAAAGCCGTGCTGCCAGACCCCGCGTCCCTCGGCCCCCGCACAAAGGGAAAGACCAATATCGGCTGTATTTTCATCGGCAAAAAGGACGGCAAGGACAAGACCTACTATCTTTACAATATCTGCGACCACGAGGAGTGCTACAAGGAGGTAGGCTCACAGGCAGTCGCCTATACAACGGGCGTTCCCGCAATGATAGGCGCCATGATGCTGATGACGGGCAAGTGGAATAAACCGGGCGTTCACAACATCGAGGAGTTTGACCCCGATCCCTTTATGGACGCTCTCAACAAGTGGGGACTTCCCTGGAAAGAGTCCCATAACCCCGTTTTGGTGGACTGATATGGACTTTTCCAACGTAAAAACCCCCTGCTTCATAGTGGACGAAAAGAGCCTGAAAGAAAATCTCGAAATACTCAGGGCTGTTTCCGACGCAGCGGGATGCAGAATCCTCCTTGCGCAGAAAGCCTTTTCTATGTTTTACGCCTATCCGCTCATTTCAAAGTACCTTGCGGGCACCACCGCCAGCGGACTTTATGAGGCGAGGCTGGGCAAAGAAAAATTCGGGGGAGAGACCCATGTTTTTTCTCCCGCCTACCGTGAGGATGAGTTTGAGGAGATTTTAAAGTATGCCGACGATATAGTTTTTAACTCTCCGAGGCAGGTCAGAAAGTATGCCGAAAGGGCGAGGAAAGCGGGAAAATCCGTGGGCTTGAGGGTCAACCCCGAGTGCTCCACTCAGGAGGGACACGCCATTTATGACCCCTGCTCTCCCGGTTCACGTCTGGGAACCACTCTCGCGAATTTTGACGAGGACATTCTGCCTCTTCTTGACGGACTTCACTTCCACACCCTGTGCGAGCAGAACTCCGACGATTTGGAAGTGACCGCAAAGGCTTTTGAGGGAAAATTCGGCAAATATCTTCATGGCATGAAGTGGCTCAACTTCGGCGGAGGACATCACATCACACGAAAGGATTACGACAGGGAAAAGCTGATTTCGGTTGTAAAGCATTTTCGTGAGAAATACGGCGTTGAGGTTTACATTGAGCCTGGTGAGGCCGTTGTGCTCAATGCGGGGTATCTTGTTTCCACGGTTCTCGAAACCATGAATAACGGCATGGATATTGCAATTCTCGACACCTCCGCAGCCTGCCATATGCCCGATGTTATCGAAATGCCCTACAGACCGCCGGTAATGAATAGCGGCGAACCCGATGAAAAGGAGTTTACCTACCGTTTAGGAGGTCCAACCTGTCTTGCAGGGGACGTCATAGGGGATTATTCCTTTAACGAGCCTTTAACAGAGGGCAGCAGAGTTATTTTTGAGGATATGGCTCTTTACACAATGGTAAAGACAAACACCTTTAACGGTATGCCCCTGCCGTCGATTCTTTACAGGAAGGAAAGCGGCGAGACGGTGACGGTCAAAACCTTCGGCTACGAGGATTTTGAAAGCAGGCTTTCGTGAATAAAACTTCATAAATGCAAAAATATCAAAACGGATATGCTTTCGGGCATATCCGTTTAAATTTGCCGCAAAACCTGAAATACTGCAGCAGAAACCCTCTCTTGCAATCCGCGCAGCAGGCTATGCCTGACAGCATGACGCTGCGGACACGTCCGCTTTAAGTCGCGCAGCAAACTGAGTTTGCATCCAATTCGCGCAGTAAGCTGAGCCTGCAAGCAAGTCGCGCACTGAGATACGGCAAACAGTAAATACAGGTGCCCGCGAGGCGAAATCCAGCACTTACCCACGGCTCCCTCTGCACGATGCAGCCGCTGACCTAACCTTTAATTTTTAAAAAAGCGTTTTTTGCAGATTTTTCCTTTAAAATTAATTTTCTTTTAAGTCTAATTTTTTCTCCGCAGGTAAAACTAGAACATAAGGCGGTGAAAAAATGTACACTTATAAAATTATAAAAAACAGCGACGACACATACAATCTTATTATTTCAATCAGCCGCGATACGGGGGAATTCGGCAGGGAATTCCTCCACGGCGAAAAGGGCTATGACGGTTATGAGGGGATTTTAAAATCCCTTTCGGGAAAATACAGGAACCTTAAAATCAAAACGGTTGTGATTTTCTTTTCGGGAATACTCATTGCCTCAATGCCCTTCAGTGTTTTTGCGGATTCCCAGGAGCACAGGGCCGTAACCTCGGCTTTTTCCGTTGAAAGCCCTCTGGTGATCTCAGGCGTCTCACAGCTTTCGGAAAAATTCAGCATGACCTATCTTTACGGCGGGACCGTATCCCAGCAGATAGCCAAGGTAAAGCAGGCAGGGTCTTTCGATACTGTATCTCCCTCCTACTTTGACATCAACTCCCAGGGCAAGCTTGTGGTAAATACTGTCAGCACCCAGCTTGTAAACGAGATGCACGCAATGGGTATAAAGGTGGTACCCATGCTCAGCAACCACTGGGACAGAAACGGCGGAAAACTGGCTCTTGCAAATCCCGAGTCCCTTGCGGCCGAGATAGCGGAAAACGTAAAGAAATACAATCTTGACGGCGTAAACGTGGATATCGAAAACGTGACCCAGACGGAACGGGATAAATATACCCGTCTTGTAGCGGAGCTCAGGCGTCTTATTCCGGCGGAGAAGGAGGTATCCGTGGCCGTTGCGGCGAACCCCAACGGCTGGACGACGGGCTGGCACGGCTCCTACGACTACGAGGCGCTGGCACAGCACGCCGATTATCTTATGATAATGGCCTACGACGAGAGCTGGCAGGGCAGCGAAGCAGGACCTGTGGCAAGTTATAACTTTGTAAAAAAATCTATCGAATACGCCCTTAAATACGCTCCCGCGGAAAAAATAGTGGTGGGCGTTCCTTTCTACGGCAGAATCTGGAGCGAAAACGGCGATTTCAACGGCTACGGAATAGGACTGAGCGTTATAAGCAGTATGCTCACCGATTACAACGCAAAAATCACCTATGATACCGCCTCCCGCTCACCGAAAGCGGAGTTTACCGTTAAGTCGGGAGACAAGGAATACACCGTGGGAGGCAAAAAGCTTTCCCCGGGAAATTATACAATCTGGTTCGAAAATCAGCGTTCCATATCAAATAAAATAAATCTTGTTCACGAGTACAATTTGAAGGGAATGGGCTCATGGGCTCTCAATCAGGCAACGGACTCAATTCTCAGCGGCCTTTCCCCGTGGCTTACGGAAAACGACGCGGTGACCAAAACGGGCACCGTAACGGCGGATTCACTGAGAATAAGGACGGCTCCGAGCACAGGGGGAGAGATAATAGCCTATTACGGCAGCGGCGACAAAGTGACCGTGCTTGCCTCTGTTAACGGCTGGTACAAGGTGCGCATTTCAAGCGGAGAGACGGGCTTTGTCAGCGGCGAATATGTGACTCTCGATACACAGACAGAGCCTGAGCCCGAACCGACGCCCCAGGAACGCACAGGCTACTCCACGGGCAGCAATGTCCGCGTGCGCTCCTCTGCTTCCACGTCCTCCACTATTCTTACGACGGTAAATAAGGGACAGTCTTTTACGGTCATAGGGGAAAATCAAAACGGCTGGTATAACGTACAGCTTTCAAACGGTACAAAGGGATATATCAGCGCACAATACGTTTCCTTTACAAAGCCCACGGTGACTCAGACAAGGACGGGCTACTCAACGGGAGATAACGTCCGCGTGCGCTCCTCTGCTTCCACGTCCTCCACTATTCTCACGACGGTAAATAAGGGACAGTCCTTTACGGTCATAGGGGAAAATCAAAACGGCTGGTATAACGTACAGCTCAGCGGCGGTACAAAGGGCTATATCAGCGCACAATACGTTTCCTTTACAAAGCCCACGGTGACTCAGACAAGGACGGGCTACTCAACGGGAGATAACGTCCGCGTGCGCTC
>CASDTR010000011.1 GCA_949283785.1 uncultured Oscillospiraceae bacterium | reverse complement strand
CCACCATAAGGGTATTATTTGAACGCTTACTTTTTCGCAGGCGGTTTCGCCGAGAAATGTTCGCTCTGATACCAAACTAGAAAGCACTGTCTTAGAACTTTAGTCTTAAGACGGTGCTTTTGTCATATATGGAATCGGCACATTGGTATGATCCGTTGTCCTTCTGTAAAATGAAATCATACTAAAATACAGGAGGATACTAGAATGGAAAAATCATTATTTGAGCAAATAGGCGGCTCATACACTCAGGCAGGAGATTATCTGCTTCCAAACTTGACAGTTCCAGAAGAACAGAAGGATATCGGTATTTGGGGACAGCGCCACGCACGGTATTTGAAACAGTACCATAAAATTTTGTATTATAACCTGTTGGCAAGAGGAAAGCTGAACGCTCATCTTGCTGAAATTGACCGGCAGGCAGAGGATATGCTTTCTCGGTTGGTAAAACAAATGGCTGAGAAACAAGGCATAACCGAGCAGCTAAAGGAAACCAACCAAATGCTATGGGTAGGAAGAATGAACGCTTGCCACAACGCGGCTGCAGAGATTGTGAACAACGAGTTGATATTCGCATAAATTTCAGAAGCTCAGTCAGTCTGATTTAATACAGAAAGCACCGCCTTAGATTTGAAAGTCTAAGGCGGTGCTCTTTTGCGTCATAAACCGCTACAACGGCATTATCTTCTGTTGGAAGATAATGCTCTGTCGTATGTGTTCCTATTTGTTTTCCGTACTGTCTCCGTGGAGAATCCAGTCTGCATCATAGCCAAATTCAAGGGCGATCAGCTTAGCGAGGGAGGGAGAAATGGTCTTATTCTGTTCCGTATCCGGCCGGCTGTTGCCCGTAAGGATATACACATAGTTCACGGTAATACCAAGTCTGCGGGCAAACTCGGTTTTTGATATGTTCTGCTCGGATACAATCTGATTCAATCTGTCAGCTAATGCCATTTGTTTTCCCCCTTTCTCCTTCTTCCTGCTTCATAATGGCGGCATAACGCAAAAGCTGTTTCAGAGAATGGACATTCAGTTTAGTGTAGATATTTCTGTTGTGAAAACGAATGGTAGATTCCTTCAAGCCTGTCAGCGCTACGATTTCTTTTACGGTTTTCCCGGCAATATACAGATCCAGGATTTCTTTTTCCCTTTCTGTCAAAAATTTGAGACCGTTTTTGAAATCCTCATAATCATAAGGATCCACCTCGTTCTTCCTGGAATATGCCAGCCTCTCGACCTGCTGCATAGTTTCGTCGTGTGCATTCCGGATTTGATCCAGCGAAGTCTGCATATCGGCTTTTTCTTTTCGCATCGTATCAAACGCCGCTTCATTGATGCGGTCCTGCTCGGCAAGAAAAGCGAACAGGTCGTCTATTTCTGAAATACCGGAATTTCTGTCATATTCTTTCTGTTTGAGCTGCTCCAAACTTTTTTTAATCGGCGACAGATACCTGCGTGTAAAGAAATAACTGCATCCAATCGTTGCTGTGAGAATAAGCAAAACGAGCAATATAATTCGTATCGTATCGTCTAAAATCCATCTGTCAAAATCCTGTTTGGGAACAAGCGCCGTTAAGAAAAAGCTCTCACTGTCTTTACATAGCTTCACTTGCTTTGTTACGCCGATATAAGACGAAGTGTCTCCCTGGAATAAGGTCAGCCCGTTGCCGAGAGAAGAAGAAATATATGGTCCGTTCGGCGATAAATAATATCCGTCCGTTATACCGCAGCTGAAACTGTCTGCATGATTTATCATACTTTCGCTGCCTTTGTTGATTGTAAATACAGCGTGATCCAGCTTGGACGGCTGGTTGAATGTGTGCTTGAAATAACTCTCGCTGATCTCAAACCCGCACAGTCCGTATACCGTTCCGTCCCTGCCAATAATCGGGAGCGTCATTAGCACGGCTCTTTCCGATGTTCCCGTAAGAGTAAATATATCGGAAAGGCGATATGCACTGGTTAGCGGCAATTTGGAATCGGCCGTTAACTGGGCGTAGTTTGGAAACAAATCTATATTAAACTCCAACCTCCATTTTCGGTGGGGCATAACGCCATGTTCCTTTCCGAGCTGTGCAAGTCCGCGATAAAGCAAAATACCGGTATCCGAGTAATCTAAAGAGCTGCGTTGCAAATACAAACCCGAGCGAGAGCTTGCAGCGTTATCTACGTCCGTATTGACCGTTGCATTCAGAACAATAAAGGCGCCTGAACATTTAGCCTCAAGAAGCTTTTGCCTGAGTATATTGAAAGTTGCTTCCTGAACAGCGGCAATGTTTATCTCTGAATCATTGATGTCTGAAAAGCCGATATGATTTTCTGAAAGGTACTTTTCAATAGCATCGGCAGTATCGACAGACAACTGAATGCTCATAACGGCCAATCCTTCAATATGGGATTCAATTTGCCTGTAAAATACATCCGCCTGAAAATCTAATGTTTCAAACGTTGTTTGCTCTGCGCCTGTAAATTGCCCTAATAACAGCAGTCCGGAAAACAGCAATGTCAGGACAAGCGCTACGAGGATAAACATATAGGCCAAAAGCTTTCGCTTCATGGATCGCTTTTTACTTGTAAAACCGGGCAACAATTTCATACCGTCACCGCCTTACTCTATCGAGCGAAACAATTCCCATGTTTCCTCAGCCAGCTTGGCGGCGTCTTCACCGTTTGCAAATCTTTCCGTAAGCCGGGACTGCATCTCGCGCAGCCCGTCATACAAAGCGTAAATTTTTTCGTAATATCCGGCAAAGGACGGCTCTCTGATTGCGGTTGCCGTTTCGTTCACCTCAAAAAGCGTTGTATAAAGATTTTCATATGCTTTGCTTTCAAAAGCGTAATCTTTGATTTTTTCAAAAGAGCCTTTGTTGACAGGCATGTATCCCGTAGAGGCTACAAATTCAAAATTGCGCGCCTCTTCGGTGATATAGCGTGCAAATACAGCTGCAGCCTCTGCTTTCTGCTCGGTAGTCTTGTACGAACAAAGACCGACACCGGCAAGTGTTACAAGCAGATCCGCGTCTTTTGTTTTCGGAAGCGGTACAACCTGCAAATTCATCGGTTCCGTTGTGTTATCGGGATAGGTAATGACATCGTTGTAATAAAGAATGGACGCACTCGAACCGATACCGGCAATCACCTCGCCTGTCATTACCATTGTGTTGGAATAAAGGTCGGAAACAACGATGTGCCCTTTGGAAATCGCCTGGGCAAATTCCATCCAAGATTCCTTGAAAACGGGATTATCAAAGTCGTACCAACCGTCCTCGGTATAAAAGTTTTCGGCGCCTTTTGAAAGTGCGTTCAGCTCAACGCAGCGAATGGGATAATCCAATGCGCAAAAAGGCTTACCGCCGGACCAGGTATAATACTTTTCCGCAACGGAAAAGAAGCCGTCCCAGGTGGAGAGATCGTCATAGGATACATCCATGTCCTTTGCAAAACGGTCAAACTGCGTGCCGGCGACATACAGAACATGAGTGGACTTAGAAACGGGGAATACCGCAAGGACATCTCCGATCTTGCCATCTTCCAAAAATTCCGGCACATAATTGTTTAATTCATCTTCGGTAAATAAGTCGTTCCAATTCAGTAAATTTGAAACGCCGAGTTCCTCTGCGTTGCTGCTGTGGCAAAAAAACAAATCCGGCATGGAGGGAACACCCGGAACTTCGTCTTGGGCGTCGAGCAGCTTCTGACCGATCTGGGAAGCGTTGGACATCAGGGTAACGTTGATGATGATGCCCTTCTCCGCTCCCACCGTTTTATTGAATTCCTCAATCAGCCGATTCATGGGAGAGTCGGCCTGCTCACCGTACACATGCCACATGGTCAGTGTAACCGGATTGTCAGGGTCCAGCTTTGGTTTGTCAGAACAGCCGGTGAAGGCAAAACATAACATCAGCCCGATTAAAAAGAAAGATAGCAGTTTTTTCATAAGAACCTCCTCGGTGGGGATGCCACCACAGACTACCTATCTGTTTTCCTATCAAAACCGCCCGTAAAAAGACTGAAAACATCATATTCTTTTAATCTGACCTATCAATTCGGGGGTTTTTGACGGGGACAGAACAGGAAAGCGTCTGTATACTTTTATTCGCAAGAGAGTTTTAAGGAGGGTATAAAGTCTTGCTGTTACCTATAAATCGGTGAGGGTACCCCTATTTGCAGGAAACACATCTGCAGAAAGAACTCTGTCTGCGCGCCAACGAAGTGCAGAGTTCCGCCCCACCTATTATATAAATTATATCACGAATAGTTGACTTAATCAATATAAAATGATGATTCCCTATTAAAAACCGTAACTCAACTTTTTATCCGAAAGGGGGGCGAAACATAAATGGAGGAAAAAAAGACGGCGGCATATAAAATCACTCCGGATACCGGCGGTAACCGTTATCGTTTTTACTGTGACGTTTCGGGAGCACTGGTGTGTATCACATCGCCTTATCACGCGGATACACCCGAAGAGGAGCTGATGCTTGCGTGGGAAAAGGAAGGCAGGCAGCATTTTAACCAATGCCGGAAATGCGGCAGATTTATTATCGACGCGGTATATAATCCGGTGGTG
>CASDTR010000010.1 GCA_949283785.1 uncultured Oscillospiraceae bacterium | reverse complement strand
TTACTTCTTCTCTATTCACTTTCAAAAATCCCGGGCAGGAAGTGGGAATTGGTGAAGAGTGAAAAGTGAATAAGTAAAAATCCCGAATGCATTGGCTTAACAGTGATAAGGAACTAAATCACTTATCAACTGTTAGCTGACGGTTTTCGGGTGCATACGAAACTCCCGTCTGATTCCTAACAGGAATTAGGCGGGAGTTTTTCTTGTTAACAGAGTTTATATTGGAGGATAACATTATGAAAACATTACTTTCCTGTGAATTTAACATGGATACCGGTTGCGTTGAACTAAGATATTCCGACGGCAGCATGGTTTCCATCAACTGCACCGCCGTTGAGGATGAGGTGGCGAATAGTCGTTTCCAGCGGTCTGAACTGGACTGGCTCATCTACAACGATCCGCTGTCCTATGCAGAATTGATTTTGAATGGCGATCCGGAAGAATACCTGCGAACCGTAACGGAGGCTCCACAGTTAGATTTCGATTCATAAGCAAAGCCGCCAGAGGCACATCCATGCGATGCTGCTTCTGGCGGCTTTTTTTACATTTTGTCAATTAAAGCAAACACTACGGCTTGTTGCTCTTCACTCAATCTCGACCATCGTTCCAGCAGCTTCCTTTGTGAATCAGTCAGAGTAACCGGTGAATCTTCTTCTGCGAATAGCTGAGAAAGCGTGATGCCAAAAGCCATGCAGATTTTTTCCAACGACGGAATAGTGGGAACCATATTCTTGCGATACCACGAGGAGATCGTAGATTGAGGCAAACCAGAGCGTTCTGCAAGCTGATACTCCGTCCAGCCCCGCTCCTCTCGATATGTGGTTATGGCAGAGAGAATATCTTTCACCTGCATCACCCCTTTGCTTGTGTTCTTCGTAAATTATACTTTTGTTTGTCGTTTCTCTTTAATAATTTTAATCGTATAATTTTAACGACATACGCAAGCAAAAGGAGAATGATTTCAGTGAGCCAGAAAAGCTGTTTCTTTATTGGGCACAGAGAAACACCGGAAGAAATTTACCCAGTGCTATGCGCCGCTGTTGAGGAGCATATAGTCCGCTACGGCGTTACTGAATTTATTGTTGGTCGTTATGGATGTTTTGACGGTCTTGCGGCAAAAGCCGTAAAAACCGCAAAACAAACCCATCCAGAAGTCGAACTGACATTATTGCTGCCGTACCATCCAGCAGAGCGCCCGATTCCTGTACCGGATGGATTTGACAGTACCTACTATCCTCCGGGGATGGAAAATGTCCCTCGTAAGGTTGCTATTGTCAGGGCAAATCGGTATATGGTCGATCATACTGATTTCCTCATTGCCTATGCGTGGCACCCTGCCAGCAATGCAAGAGATCTTCTCGAATATGCAAGAAAAAGAGAGGGCAAGGGATTAATCCATGTGACAGCCTTGCCCCATAACGATTTATAAGAAAAAGTCATTACTTTTATATAGTTTTTTATCTTGCAAAAAGTAATGACTTTGTGTTAAAATTAAATCTACATATTTTGCCGAAAAGAGGTGGTTTTGTGGCGAAAAAGAGGTCCGCTTCTACCGTGACGCCGGATTATGAAGCGATTACATCATTTCAAAAGGGCCAGGCTTCACGCATTTTTAAGGAAGTGAACGAGCAGGACAAAGTTTTGATTGTCAGCAAGCAAAATAAGCCGCAGAACGTCGTTATCTCATACGAACGGTATAAGAGACTCAGGGA
>CASDTR010000009.1 GCA_949283785.1 uncultured Oscillospiraceae bacterium | reverse complement strand
TATCTCTAAACCATTCCTGTATATGTCAAGCCCTGGTAAGGTTCCTCGCGTATCATCGAATTAAACCACATGCTCCACCGCTTGTGCGGGCCCCCGTCAATTCCTTTGAGTTTCACCCTTGCGGGCATACTCCCCAGGCGCTGCACTTATCGCGTTAGCTTCGGCACCGGGGTCGCCCCCAACACCTGGTGCAGATCGTTTACAGCGTGGACTACCAGGGTATCTAATCCTGTTCGATACCCACGCTTTCGTGCCTCAGCGTCAGTCTTATGCCAGAAACCTGCCTTCGCCATTGGTGTTCTTCCTAATATCTACAGATTTCACCCCTACACTAGGAATTCCGGTTCCCTCTCATATACTCCAGCTACACAGTTTTCAGCGCCTGCCCGCAGTTAAGCTGCGGTCTTTAACACCAAACTTGCATAGCCGCCTGCGCACCCTTTACGCCCAATAATTCCGAACAACGCTCGCCCCTCACGTGTTACCGCGGCTGCTGGCACGTAATTAGCCGGGGCTTATTCATCCGTTAACGTCATCAGGCAGGCATTTCCTCCTACCCTTATTCCTCCCGGACAAAAGGATTTTACAACCTTTCGGCCTTCTTCATCCACGCGGCGTCGCTCCGTCAGACTTTCGTCCATTGCGGAAGATTCTTAGCTGCTGCCTCCCGTAGGAGTCTGGGCCGTATCTCAGTCCCAGTGTGTCCGTCCACCCTCTCAGGCCGGATACTCATCGTCGCCTTGGTAGGCCTTTACCCCACCAACAAGCTAATGAGCCGCAGGCCCCTCTCAAAGCGGGGCATTCGCCCCTTTCAGATTCAGCCTCCAAACCAAACCTCGTATTCGGTATTATCCCATGTTTCCATGGTGTATCCCCAACTTCAAGACAGGTCACCCACGTGTTACTCACCAGTCCGCCATGTTCCGAAGAGCAAGCTCTTCTTCTCATTCGACTTGCATGCTTAAAACGCGCCGCCAGCGTTCGTTCTGAGCCAGGATCAAACTCTCCATTATTTCTATACCAACGGCTTGCGCCGTTAATACCTTAAATAATCAAAAAGTTTTCCTTTTCAATTTGTCATTGACGGTATCTTTCCGATACCTCTCGCACAAACAACTTTTCTCCATCCCTTTTTATTCACTATGATCTTTGACGGTCCTCTCTCAACCCTCCTTCAGGCTCTCGAGTCTTCCCCGTCTTGTTTGCCCAATATACTCCTTTCCTCTTTTTTTGTCAACACCGACGCTAACTTATTTTTAATTTTTTTATTTTTTCAACAAATCCCGACACCAAAGTGCTTTATCAGAAAAAAGAAAAGTCGTGGTCGAAAAATTCCTGAATCAGACTCAAAAAGATTCCGTACGTCTCCCCCATCGACGTCGGGTCACCGTAATTTTCAGAAAACATCTCTTCTCCGCCGACTTCCTCAAACCAGCTTGCTTTCAGCTCGACCGTTTGCTCATCGACAGTAAAATCGAGCGCCGCCCCGCCTCTCATCATCAAACGATCGTTGTTGTAAAATTCGAACTCGACAACAAGACCGTCATCCATATAAACGGGATTCCCGGGTCTAATCTCCATCTCCGTACGCACAGACCCGCCGTTCTTTTCCGGCGTAATCAATGCCTCCCGATCCAACAATTCTCCGATTGTCCGATTCCCTGCGGAAGAAATCATACTCAGAAACGAAAGCTTACATTCGGCATATTCCGGCCCAAGCACATCCTCCGCAAAAAGCGAACCCGAAAAAAACAATAAAAAGAAAAGGCAAAATAAATTTTTCATTTTTTTCTCCCGTATAGTCAGATAATATAGTTTCTTT
>CASDTR010000008.1 GCA_949283785.1 uncultured Oscillospiraceae bacterium | reverse complement strand
CAGGGCGACGTGATAGGAGCTTTTTTCGGCCATGAGCATGTAAACGATATTGAAGGATATGTTGACGGCATTTATCTTGCGCAAACCTTTAAGTCGGGTGTAAGAGGTTACGGTGAAGCAAAGTATTCGGGTGTCAGAGTGATATCTCTCGATGAAAACGATCCTTCGGTATTTGAAACGGAGTCAATTTCGCTGAATGAGCTTATAGGAATACCGTCCAATCCCTTTACAATATTCCGCACTTCCTATGCGACAACGGTTACTATTACCGCTTTTGCCGGTATAGGCGCAGCTCTTATCGCTTTGGCTGCGGCTGCAATAAAGCGGATTATAAACAAACGAAAAAATCCAAACGGGCTGTAAATGACACATGGATACTGATATAATGTCAGTATCCATTTTGATTTATTTTAAATAAAGCAGGTGATTTTTTGCTGAGATTTATTTTAGGGCGTGCGGGAAGCGGAAAGACGCATTATATAAGAGGGGCGTTGGCAGATCTTATCTTAAAGGGAGCAAAGGATGTTATTTTGATAATCCCCGAGCAGTTTTCCTTTGAAAGCGAAAAGGCGATGCTTGAGCTTTTGGGAGAGAGCAAAGCTCAAAAGGTGGAGATACTCAGCTTTTCCCGCCTTGCCGATTCCGTGTTCAGGGAATACGGCGGAGTCAGCGGCGAGATTATAGATGACGGCGGAAAAGCGGTTTTGATGAGCCTTGCTCTTGAGAGTGTAAGCGACAGGCTTACATTGTACGGGAAGCACAGCAAAAATACAGCCGTAATATCGGATTTTTTAAGTCTCCGCAGGGAGTTTAAGCGTGGCGGAGTCAGCGCCGATATGCTCATGCAAGCCTCGGAGAATATGGAGAAAACGCTTCTGAAGGCCAAAACAGAGGAAATGGCCCTGGTGTTTTCTGCCTATGACGCGCTTTTGAGCCGCAGCTTTCTGGATGAGGATGATGTGCTCACCCGCATGTGCGACACTCTCGACGAGCACAGCTTCTTTGCGGGAAAGACCGTTGCCATAGACTCCTTCAAGGGCTTCACGGCTCAGGAGATGAGGGTGATAGAAAAAATCATCGCCCAAAGCGACGAATGCTACATCAGCCTTTGCTGCGATTCTTTAAATGACAGCAAAAACGGAGCGGGTACCTTTTCTCTTGTACAGCGAACGGGAATGAAAATCAGAGAGAAAGCAAAGCAGGCGGGCAAAAAAATTGCCGTCCCCGTTGTTTTGAGTGAGGGAAAGCGATTTAAGGATGAAGCTCTTTCAGCGCTGGAAAAGGGCATCTATGAGCCTTCGGCGCCTTCCTTCGGGGGAAGCGGAGAAAATATATGTGTTTGCCGCTGCCGGGACATTCATGATGAATGTGATTACACGGCCTGTGAAATAAAAAGGCTTATGAGAGAAGAGGGCTTTCGCTGCCGTGACATCGCCGTGGTGGCAAGGGATATAAATATATACAAGGCGGAGCTTGAGGGAGCCTTTGAAAGGTATGAGGTGCCGTTTTATCGGGATGAGCGCAAGCCCATATCCTCACAGCCTTTGGTGGCGCTGGTGAGAAATATCCTCGACTGCGCTTTGAGCGGCTTCTCCACCCAGAGCGTGCTCAATGCGCTGAAAACAGGGCTTGCGGGTTTTTCCCCTTCGGAAATCGGAGCACTGGAAAACTATGTGCTCATGTGGAATATCAGAGGCAAAAGATGGCTTTATGATTTTACTCAGAATCCCTTCGGTCTGATTGAGGATGCAACGGATAAATCTGAAAAAGAGCTTGAAAAAATAAACGCTTTGAGAAAGAGAATTGCCGTTCCCGCAGAAAAATTCGCCGAGAAAGCGAAAAACGGCGGCGGAGAGAACATATCTGCCGCCATATATGAGTTCCTTGTAAAAATAGGGGCGGGAGAGCATTTAAAGGAATACGCCGGGGCCCTTGAAGCCGACGGTGAAACGGCTCTTGCCGCCGAGCAGGGCAGAATATGGGATATGCTCATGGATATTCTGAGCCAATGTGCGATTACCATGGGTAAAAATCCCGTGACTTTAAAGCGTTACAGCGAGCTTTTTGAAATTATGCTTTCCTCCCGTGATATGGGAAGCCTGCCTCAGGGCATAGACGTAGTAAACGCGGGCAGCGCCGACAGGATAAGAATGGACTCTCCGAGGGCAGTATTTGTAATCGGCGCCTGCGACGGTGTGTTCCCGTTACAGATAACCTCCTCAGGGCTCCTCACCGATTCGGACCGCAGAACCCTTTTGAGTATGGGCATGGAGATTTCGGAACCGGTTGAATACAAAACCGTTGACGAGCAGTTTTTGGCCTATAACACAGTTTGTTCGGCCCGTGAAAAGCTTTATGTAACATGTGCCGATAAGCTTTCCGATGATACTGCCGCGTCTCCATCGTCCATTGTTACCGAAATACGGCGTATGATTCCGAACTGCGTCAATACCGATACTTCCCTTCGCACTCAGCTTGAAAGAATAGAGAGCGTCCGTTCAGCCTTTGAGCTCTATCCTGACGCTTATAAAAAATACGATGAATTTTCACAGACCCTTAAGGAATATCTTTCCCAAAAGGAAGAGTATGCCCAAAAGCTCAAGGGAGTGAAGCGAGCTGTTGAAAAGAAACCCGCCGAATTCAAAGATCCAGGAATATCAAAAAGATTGTTCGGGGAAAATATGTATTTTTCCGCTTCGGCCATTGAGAGCTTTTATTCTTGCCGTTTCAAATATTTCTGCCAGCGGGGACTTCGTCTGTCGGAGGATAAAAAAGCGGAGCTCGATCCCATGAGCAGAGGTACGGTAATACATTATGTTCTGGAAAATCTTCTGAAAAAGTATCCCGGCAAGGCCCTTTCCCTTCTCAGTAAAAAGGAGAGGGAGGAAGAGGTTACAAGGTTCCTTGAGGAATACCTGTCCATGCATATGGGCGGTGAGGAGGAAAAGACGAGCCGTTTCCTCTTTCTCTACCGTCAGCTTAAGCGTGTTCTCGTCTCAGTTGCTGAGAGGATAGCTGAGGAATATCTTGTATGCAGATTCATGCCTGTGGATTTTGAGCTGAAAATGGACAAGGACGGAGATATACCGCCCTATGAGCTGAAACTCAGGGACGGAGGAAAAATCGTGATAAGGGGAAGCGTAGACCGTGTGGATCTGATGGAAGATGATGGGGTCTCATATATAAGGGTAGTTGACTACAAATCGGGAGGCAAAAAGTTTGCCCTTTCAGACGTTTTGCAGGGACTTAATATGCAGATGCTTATTTATCTGATGAATATAGCAAAAAACGGGTCAGAGAAATACGGAGAGGTGGTTCCGTCGGGAGTGCTCTATATGAGCGCGGCTCTGCCCTCGGAAAGCGCGGCGTCGAGAGACGACGAAAAGGCTCTGGAGGAAAAGCGCGACAGCGTCTACCGCATGAACGGAATCGTTCTCAGGGATATGAAGGTCATTGAGGGCATGGAGGAAAACATGGCGGGACGCTTCATAGACGTAAAATACAATTCCAAAAACGAGCTTACGGGAACCCTTATAGCTCTCGAGGAAATGGGGAAGCTCTTCAAGAAAATGGATAAAATCATTGAGGAAATGGCGGAATATCTCCATGAGGGCAAGGTAGAGGCCCTTCCAAGCGAAGGCGGCAATTACAAGGATATATGCAAGTGGTGCAGCTATTCAAATGTGTGCGGCAGGGAAAAGGATTCCCCTGTTAGAAGCCTTGCGAGATTTTCAAACGACGAAGCCCTTAAAGAGCTGAGAAGGGAGGAGGGTGAAAATGAGCAGAAACTG
This sequence comes from uncultured Oscillospiraceae bacterium, assembly GCA_949283785.1. Lineage (GTDB taxonomy): Bacteria > Bacillota > Clostridia > Oscillospirales > Acutalibacteraceae > UMGS263. Next base: position 66,939 of record CASDTR010000008.1, on the reverse strand, counting down.
GACTGAGGCTCAAAAAGCGGCCATTGATGCGAGAGGCGGAACAGTGCTTGTCTCCGCCGCGGCAGGCTCGGGAAAAACCGCAGTGCTGGTGGAGAGGGTGATTTCCCTTCTTACGGGAGAAAACCCGTGCAGCGCGGACAGCCTTCTGATAGTAACCTTCACGAGAGCGGCGGCAAATGAGATGCGCTCGAGAATAAACGCCGCCCTTGAGAGCCGCCTTGCCGGGGACCCTTCAAATCAGCTCCTTTTGAGGCAGAAGCTGCTTCTGGGCAGCGCGAAAATCTGCACGATTGACAGCTTCTGCGGAGATTTCGTGAGGGAAAATTTCCACGCCGCGGGAGTGTCCCCCGATTACAGAATACTTGACTCGGGCGAAAGCGGAATAATAGGCAGCGCGGTTCTTGCAGATATTTTTGAGGAGCAGTACGCTTCGGGAAACGCTGATTTTGAAAACCTCACCATGCTTTTCGGAAAAAACGGAAACGACGAGGCCTTGGCGGAGCAGATACTGAAAATTTACAATTATGTCTGCGCCTGCGCCTTCCCCGATAAATGGTACGAGGACGTTTTGAAATTGTACAGCGCCGACTGCGATACGGACAGGCACCCGTGGATTCTTGAAATTCTCAGAAAGGTCAGGGAGACCGCCGAATACTGCGGGGGCATAATTAAAAATTCCCTTTCCCTCATGGAGGGCGACGAGCTTTACGATAAATATTCGCCGTCTCATTTTACGGCGCTGTCTCTTCTCGAAAAGATAGAGGAGGCCTGCGGCGAGGGCTGGGACGAAACACTGAAGCTGCTGAAAGCCTTCAAGGCTCCCGCAATAGGCAGAGCGCCCACGGGATATTCCTCGGGGCTCAAAGAGCGTGTCGCCGCGAATTATAAAGCCGTCAGGGATACTGTCGCGGGACTGCTCAAATATATGCCCGTCACGTCGGAGGAATTCAAAAAGGATATCGAAGCTCAAAGGCCCTCGGCTCAGCTGCTCATATCCCTTGCAAAGGATTACGCCGACCGCTTCTTCCTCGCCAAAAAGGAGAGGGAGGCCTATGATTTCAGCGATATTGAGCACCTTGCCATAAAGCTCCTCGTAGAGGAAAAAGACGGCGAAATACGCAAAACGCAGCTGGCGGAGGAATACGGCAGGAAGTTTACCGAGATAATGCTGGACGAGTATCAGGATACCAACAGCGCGCAGGATATGATTTTCAGAGCCGTCTCCCAAAACGGGGAAAACCTCTTCATGGTGGGCGACGTTAAGCAGAGCATTTACCGATTCAGGCAGGCAATGCCCGAGATATTCATAAATCTCAAAGAGACCTTTGCGCCCTATAACGGTAAGGATTATCCCGCAAAAATCATTCTCGACAAAAATTTCCGCAGCCGAAAGGGCGTCACACAGAGCGTAAACCTTGTATTTGAAAAGCTCATGAGCCGCGAGGCGGGAGAGCTCGATTACGGGGAGGAGGAGGCTCTGAAGGCGGGGGCCGAATACCCCGAGGTTTCGCAGCCTCAGTGCGAAATGCATCTGCTTGAGAAAAAGGGACGGACAAACACCGTGCCCTTTGAGGCGGAGTATGTGGCCTCCTATATAAAGAACGCCGTAGAGGGCGGGGAGACCTGTGTTACGGAAAACGGGGTTCTTCGAAAGGCGAGGTACGGCGATTTCTGCATCCTCATGCGCAGCACCAGGAACTGCGGGACCGTTTACAGCGAGCGCCTTAAAGCGAAGGGCATACCCGTTTATGTGGATTTAAAGGGCGGACTCTTTGAGACGAGGGAGGCGTCCGACGTACTCTCATACCTGAAGGCCATAGATAACCCCGTAAAGGATATTCCCCTTGCGGCGGTTATGATGTCTCCCATGTACGGCTTTACACCCGATGAAATGGCGGAAATCAGGATGGCGGAAAGATACGCGCCCCTTTATACGGCGGTGCTCAAAGCCGCCGAGGGAGGATACAAAAAGGCGCGGGAGTTTGTCGCGGATCTCAGGAAATTCCGCCGCCTTGCCGCTGCTTCTCCCTCGGACGATTTAATTAGAACAATTCTCGAAAAGACGGGCTACATGACTGCCGTAAAGGCCATGAACGGCGGCGAACAGCGGTACGGCAATCTGCTGATGCTCATTTCCTTCGCCGAGAAATTTGAAAAATCAGGCTATAAGGGAGTATCGGGCTTTGTGAGGTTTATAGAGTCCGTGAAGGAAAGCGATTCGGATTTTGCCGCGGCTTCCACTATTTCCGAAAACGCCGATGTTGTAAAGATAATGACAATCCACGGCAGCAAGGGACTCGAATTTCCCGTATGTATTCTCGCAAACTGCGGCATAGCCTTCGGCGGAAGAAAATCCGCTCCCGTGGTTTTGAACTCTTCCCTGGGAATAGGCATGAAGCTGCGTGACCCTGAAAGGGGCTCAATTTTCGATACGGCAGCCTTTGAGGCGGTGCGCCTTGCAAATAAACGTGCCGACGTTGCCGAGGAAATGCGGGTGCTCTATGTGGCAATGACCAGGGCGAGGGAAAGGCTTGTGATAACAGGCACCGTTTCGGATATCGACAAAAGTATACTTTCCGCCACCGCCGCAGGAGAAGACGTCAAAAAGCTGCCCGTTCAGGGAGTCATGGAGGCGGGGGATTTTCTCAGCTGGCTTATACCATCCTTTGCCCTTCATCCCGACTGCGGGGAAATACGCAAAACTGCATGGTTTTCCAACAGATGCGAAGATTCGGATTTTTCCGTAAAGCTGGTTACGTCCCATGAAAGCCGTGAAGAAGCCGAGGAGCCGACGGAGAGAGAAGAGGAAAAGATGAGCGTCTCGCCCGAAATAATGGAGGAAATCAAAAAGCGCTCTGAATATAAATATCCCTTTGAGCCCTTGTCGGGAGTCGCCGTAAAGCTTTCCGCTTCACACCTTGAGGGAGAAAAGCCAGACTATGACTTTTTCTGTTCTTCACGTCCCTCCTTTCTTGAGAAAAAGGGACTTACTCCCGCCCAGAAGGGAACGGCCACTCACAAATTCATGCAGTTCTGCGATTTTGAAAGGGCAAAAGCAAATGTTTCCGAGGAAATACAGCGCCTTAAAGGAAAGGGCTTTTTGAGCGAAGCCGAAAGCGAGGCTGTGGAATGGGAAAAGGTGGAGCGCTTTTTTGAGAGCGAATTGTCAAAGCGCATTTTTTCCTCATACCTTGTAAGAAGAGAATACAAATTTGTCACCGAGGTAAACGCGGGAGAGTATAATCCCGAGCTGCCCGAAAATCTGAGGGATGAAAAAATTGTTATTCAGGGAATCGCCGACTGCGTGTTTGCCGAAGGCGGCGCAGCGGTGCTGGTGGATTATAAGACGGACAGGGTTTCCTCAGCAAAAAAGCTTACTGAGCTTTACAGAAATCAGCTCAGGGTTTATAAGAAAGCAATCGAAAAATGCCTTGAAATCCCCGTAAAGGAAGTACTTCTCTACTCCTTCCACCTGGGCAGGGAGATAAAGGTGGATATATAAGTTAATTGTTTCTGAGACTTTCAATTTAATTTATAAATAAATTTAATTTATTTGCAAAATAGCAGTTGCATTTTCATTTCGGTTGTGATAAAATTCTATAACGATATATGTGCAATTTAGTGTGCAGTCGAAAGAGGTGACATACAATGAAAAAAGGAATTCATCCCGATTATCAGCCCACAGAAATAAAGTGTGCATGCGGCGAAGTTATTGCAACATCTTCCACAAAGCAGAATATGCGTGTAGATATTTGCTCAAAGTGCCATCCGTTCTTCACCGGCAAGCAGAAGCTTGTTGACACAGGCGGACGTGTTGACCGCTTCAATAAGCGTTACAACACCGGCAAATAAGAAAGTCGAAAAAACAAGGCGGTGCAAGGAGCATCGCCTTATTTTTTGTTATTTTGGGACGGTGAAAAATGGACAGTTACAAAACGGTCGCTTCAAGGGGAAGCGATGAATTTATTGTAAAAAAATCAAGGTTTGTCGGCCATGTGTGTCCCGTAAAAACACCGGAGGAAGCGGTAGAATTTATAAACGAGATAAAAGCTCAGCACCGAGAGGCTACACATAACGTATACGCCTATTCTCTCAGACAGGGACAGCTGCGCCGCTATTCCGACGACGGAGAGCCCCAGGGTACGGCGGGTATGCCCGTGCTGGATGTTATACTCAAAGAAAACCTTGTGGATGTGGCGGTGGTGGTGACGAGATATTTCGGCGGCATCCTTCTGGGAACGGGAGGCCTTGTCAGAGCCTATTCCCACGGCTCAAAAATAGCCCTCGAAAGCGGCGAAATAATAACCATGGCTATGTGTACTCTGGGAGAGGTCCGCTGTGACTACAATTTTTACGGACGTCTTGCGGCTCTCCTTCCCGAAAAAGAGGCGGTGGTCGAGGATACCGTTTTCGCGAGCGACGTCCTTGTAAAATTCCGAATTTCCGAGGATAAATTTGAGGGGCTTAACGAAGCCGTTGTGGATTTGAGCAACGGACGCTTTCATTGCGAGGAAAAAGAAAAAATTTTTTGCAGACTTTAAAATAAAATAAAGGGAAAAAAGCGATTTTTGCGTATATATTAAACGAGCACGAAAATTTTAGCGGCTTTTTGTGATTGTACGGGCTTTGGGGGGATGCAGGCGATGACTGTCAGGGAAAAAACTCTCGAAATTGAGGAAAAAACCATTTCACCTTACGGAATGCTCTGCAAAAACACAAAGGGACGCAACAGGTCAGAGGAAGAGTGTCCCGTGAGGACTGCCTATCAGCGGGACAGGGACAGGATAATCCACTGCAACGCCTTCCTTCGCTTAAAGCAGAAGACCCAGGTGTTTCTTTCTCCCGTCGGGGATCACTACCGCACAAGGCTTACCCATACCTTTGAGGTTTCGCAGATAGCCAGAACCATTTCGCGGGGATTAAGGCTCAACGAGGATTTGACGGAGGCAATCGCCTTGGGCCATGATTTAGGCCATACCCCCTTCGGCCATGCAGGAGAGAGGGCTCTCAATGAGATTTTTCCCGAAGGTTTCAAGCATTACCGTCAAAGCCTGAGAGTGGTGGACGTTATAGAAAAAAACGGCAAAGGCCTCAACCTTACATATGAAGTGAGAAACGGGATCGTCTGCCATACGACGGGCACGGAGGCTGTTACCCTTGAGGGAAGGGTGGTAAAGCTTTCAGATAAGATAGCCTATATTAACCACGATATAGAGGACGCCGTCAGAGCCGGAGTGATGAAGGAAAGCGATATACCGGAAGATATTTTAAAGGTGCTGGGACGTTCAAAGTCGGACAGGATAAACACTCTCGTCATGTCTGCCATAGAAAACAGCGGCAGAGACATAACTCTCGATATGGATACGGAAATGGCTTTTGAAAAGCTTCACTCCTTTATGTTTGCCAACGTGTATACGAATCCCGTGTGCAAAAGCGAGGAGAGCAAGGCCATGGATATGATAAAGAGGCTCTATGAATATTTTACGGAGAATCCGCAGACATTGCCGGGCGAATATGCTGATATAAGGGACAGAGACGGCGCCGAACGGGCGGCCTGCGACTATATTGCGGGAATGACGGACCATTACGCGGTGAAAACCTATACCAATCTTTTTGTGCCCAATTCATGGACAATGCTGTAATTCAATTTAATAATGTAAATAAACTTAAAAATCCTAAGGGCGAAAGGAGGCGGAGAAGATGGCGCTGGGAGAAGAATTTTTATCGGAGCTGAGAATGAGGACCGATATAGAAAGCCTGATTTCGTCTTATGTGGTCCTCAAGCGCAGAGGCAAAACCCTTGTGGGGCTGTGCCCCTTTCACAATGAGAAAACGCCGTCCTTCACCGTTTATCCCGAAAGCCAGTCATTTTACTGCTTCGGCTGCGGAGCGGGAGGGGATGCGGTCACATTCCTGAGAAAGATAGAAAATCTCGACTATATCGACGCTGTAAAGGCCCTTGCCGATAAGGCTGGCATGACTATGCCCGAGGAGGGCGGCTACGATAAGACACTGAGCGACAGGAGAAGGCGTATTTTGGAGGCAAACCGCGCCGCCGCAAGATATTTCCACTCCTGCCTTATGTCGGAGGAGGGAAGGGAAGCACTCGAATATCTTTTACGGCGCGGACTTACGAAAAAGACGATCGTCGCCTTTGGTTTGGGCTTTGCTCCGAACAGCTGGCACGGGCTTATTGACCATATGCGTTCTTTGGGCTTTTCCCGTCAGGAGCTTGTATGGGCTAACCTTGCCAACGAGAGCACGAAGAACGACAGAAGAAACGTATACGACAATTTCCGCAACAGGCTGATGTTTCCCGTTATAGACATAAGGGGCAACGTGGTGGCCTTCGGCGGACGTGTGCTTGACGATTCAAAGCCGAAATACATCAACACCTCCGATACTCTCGTTTACAAAAAGGGGCAGGGAATTTTTGCCCTCAACCTTGCCAAAAACGGAAACAGCGAGAGAAAGCTGATTTTGGCTGAAGGGTATATGGATGTAATAGCTCTTCATCAGGCGGGCTTTACCAACGCCGTAGCGTGTCTCGGAACAGCTCTTACGAAGGAACAGGCGGGTATCATAGCAAGATATGCCGATGAGGTCATCCTCTCCTACGACAACGACGCAGCCGGACAGACAGCCGCAGGCAGAGCCATACAGATCTTCTCGAAAACGGGAATAAAAATCAGAGTGCTGTCTCTCAGCGGCGGCAAGGATCCTGATGAGATCATTAAAAATCACGGTCCCGAAAGGTTCAGAGCTTTGCTTCAAGGCGCCGCAAATGATACGGAATATAAAATTTTAAAAGCCAGAGATAAATACGATACTTCCACCGACGACGGGAAGGTCGGCTTTCTTAACGAGGCCACCGACGTGCTGTCTCTTATTTCAAACGGGATAGAGCGGGAGGTATACGCCTCAAGGCTTTCCCGAGAGCTGAACATTTCAAAGGATGCGATACTCCGCGAGGCCGAGAGAAAATACAGGGCCAACCGAAGAAAAAGCGAAAAAGCGCATTTTAAGCAGATACAGCGTGAGTCCGTGTCTTCAAAGGATCCTGTAAATCCCGACAGAGCAAAATCTCCGCTGGGAGCCAAGGCCGAGGATATTCTTTTGGCCAACATTATGAAAAACCCCGATTTTCTCGGAAAAATCGACGATATACAGCCGGAGGAATTTATAACCTCCTTTAACGCCAGAGTTTTTGCTTTTCTGCGGGACAGAATAAAACAGAATCTCTCTACAGAGCTCAGCTGTTTTTCAGGTTCCTTCACTCCTGAGGAGATGGGCAGAATAGCGCTTTTGCAGACCATGTCTTTTACAGTCAGCAATACCGTTGCCGAGTGCAGCGATTGCATAAAAACGATCCGACGGGAAAAAGCCAATATGATAAAAGTTGATCCGGCTGCGGCCAGCGACGAAGAATTCTTGAAGCTTTTTCAAAATAAAACAAAGGATACATAACGTAAGGAGAAAGAAAAATGGAAAATGTGGACAAAAAACCAAGCGTTAAATCCCTTATCGACAAAGGCAAGCAGAGCGGCCGTTTGACGACCAACGAAATCGACGCCGCCATTGTTGAGATGGATTTGGATATCGAAGAGCTTGACAAGCTTTACGATACGATAGAGGGACAGAATATCGAGATAATTGACGATTTCGGCGACGGAATCATTGACGGCGACCTGTTTGACGAGGCTTCTTCGGCTTCAAAGAGCGCCGAGCAGGATGCAGCCATAGCAATTGATACAAAGAATCTCGCCATGGATGACCCAGTAAAGGTTTATCTTAAAGAAATAGGCACGGTGCCGCTGCTCACTCCCGAGGAGGAAATTGAGCTTGCTATCAGAATTACTGAAAACGACGAGGCAGCCAAAAAGCGCCTTGCCGAGGCGAACCTCCGTCTTGTTGTAAGTATAGCAAAAAAGTATGTGGGCAGAGGAATGCAGTTCCTTGACCTTATTCAGGAGGGAAATTTGGGACTTATCAAAGCTGTCGATAAGTTCGACTATACAAAGGGCTTCAAATTTTCTACCTACGCCACATGGTGGATAAGACAGGCTATCACAAGAGCCATAGCCGACCAGGCCAGGACCATAAGAATCCCCGTTCATATGGTTGAGACGATCAATAAGGTCAAAAAGACGAACAGCCAGCTTCTCCATAAAAACGGCAGAGACCCGACCGCTGAGGAGATTGCTGCCGAGCTGGATATGCCCGTTGATAAAGTCCGCGAGATTCTCCGCGTGGCTCAGGAGCCTGTATCCCTTGAAACGCCCATAGGCGAGGAGGAAGACAGCCATCTGGGAGACTTCATTCCCGACGACGAAGCCCTTGCTCCCGCAGATGCGGCGTCCATGCTTCTTCTCAAAGAGCAGCTGGGAGAGGTTCTCAAGACTCTTACTCCCAGAGAGGCAAGAGTTCTTTCCCTTCGTTTCGGCCTCGAGGACGGACACCCCAGAACCCTCGAAGAGGTAGGCAAGGATTTCAACGTTACGAGAGAGCGCATCAGGCAGATTGAGGCCAAGGCTCTTCGCAAGCTCCGTCATCCCAGCAGAAGCAAGAGACTCAGGGATTTCCTCGATTGATTTTACTCTTTAAAAATTCATCAAATAAAATAATCCGCTCCGTCGTTTTAAGCTAAGGAGCGGATTTGCATTTGAATTGTTTGTTTCTGAAATGTTTTTCTGATTTCTTTATTTTTTTCTGCGGCTGTTGTATTGTTTTATAAATTCCAGTTGCTGACGGTCGTCGATAAAGCGCTCCTTTTCCTTTGAAGCGGAATTTACTGAAAAAAGAATTATCAGAAAGATAATATACAGTACTGCGGATATTAAAACTGCTGAGATCATTTTTTTCGCCCCTTTGTCCTATGTGTCTGCTTCGGTTGTGAATAAATGATAAAAAGTTATTCTTTATATTCATTATATGTCCGAATGAGATAATGGTACGGCGGGCAAACATTTTAAAATAAAAAGCAAAAAGAGAAAGGAAAAAGGAGAACTGAAATTTATCAGTTCCCCTTAGTTTTTCTCGATTATATTTACAGAACATATACCCCTGAGGAAAGTAGCGCTATTTCAAAGTTTTTAAACTGAAAATATTTAAATACGGGATCCTTAAACCTGCAATACTCATCCACTTCAAAGGTTTTAAGATCGATTGTTTTTATGGCGTTAAGACCAGGGCAGGACACAAAGAGCTCGTCGCCGTATTTTGAGACGTGGTAGGGTACGAAAAAGGCGAGAGAATCTCTGGAGCCCAGTCTGAAGGCAAAGCGCCTTGTGGAGGGGGAGTATTTGAGAACGGCGTTTCCCTTTCTTGAAACGCACCAGAAATTCGCGTCCTCTGCGGCGCAGGAGCTTACGGGAGCGCCGTCGTAGATGAGGTCTCCCGTCCAGACGAGATTACCGTTTCTGTCGAAGATGCCCGCTTCCCCGTTATCATATATAACCGCTGTCCGTTTTCCCGAAAGCTCCGCAGCGGAGCAGCCGATGGGATCCGCAAGCTGTTCTGAAATTTCCTTGAAAGCGTCTCCGAATTTGTTCATGAAATATGCGCTTTTAGTGAGCGTGCTGATTTCCCGCTTATCGAAGTCGCAGCCGAGAATGCGCAGCTTTGTCCCGGCGTCTTCCATATTCATTTTTTGAATAAAAATCAGCCCCTTGGGATAGGGGATTATATCTACAGGCACAAAGTCCAGTAATTTTTTCATTAAAAATACACCCGATCGCTTAGAGAAAATAGAAACTTGTTTTTTTGAATAAAGAATACTTTTGCCGTTTCAGTGCAAAACAATAAAACGGCAAAAGCCAAAGTAGATTATTAAGATTAACTTTTATATATAAAATACAAAAGCTTGTTCTGAACTGTATGATTTAAAAATAACAATAACAATTTTACTTCATTAAAGCTGTGCGGTCAAGACAAATATAAATTTTTTAAAAAGTTAGCTCAGAAATTTATTTTTCCGTTTTTGAAATCTTCCGCAAACCACACGGAAGGCACCTGAAAGCTTTTGCCGTCAAGGTATCCGAGTATATCGGCAGGGGTGGTGAAATTAAAAATAAGCTTGTAGGAATAGAGAGCCTGCTTTTTGTAGCCGCTGCCCTTGTTGTAGCTGTTCCTGCCGTATTTTCCGTCTCCTAAAAGGGGATGACCTATGGAGGCCATATGAGCCCTTATCTGATGTGTGCGTCCCGTGAGCAGATCGATTTCGAGCAGGCTCAGGCCGTTTTTACGTCCTAAAACCGTATATTTGGTCTTAATGTATTTTGACCCCTTTGAGGGAGAGGGAGAAATAAACACCATATTCTTTTTTTCGTCTTTGAAAAGGTATCCGTCTATTACGTCTTCCTTTTTAGGGAGCTTTCCGTGGACTATACAAAGGTACAGCTTTGTAAGCTCGCGGTCCTTTATTTTTTGGTTGAGTATCCTGAGGGACTGAGCGTTTTTCGCCGCTATGACTATTCCGCCCGTATTTCGGTCTATTCTGTTGGCGAGGGCGGGAGCAAAGGAATTTTCGTTTTCAGGGTCGTATTCTCCCTTTTCGTAGAGATAACGCTTTACTCTAGAAATGAGGGTGTCGCCGTATTCCCCCTCGTTGGGATGGGAAAGTATGCCTACCTTTTTGTCAAGGAGCATTATATTTTCGTCCTCATAGATTATGTCCAGGCTTTTGGAGGCAGTCATGAAATCATATTTTTTTGGGGGAACCGCAAAAAATTCGTCATTGATGTAAAGGTCGATGACGTCTCCCACACACAGCCTCGTCGAGATTTCACCGCGCTTGCGGTTTACCTTTATGCGCTTTGTCCTGATGTATTTATACATCAGCGACAGCGGAAGGGAAGGCACCGCCTTGGAGAGGAATTTATCAAGACGCTGTCCCGCGTCGTTTTTTTCTATGGTAAAGCTTTTCACAATTATCTCCTGCCGCTTAAATATATTGAATAAATATTATATCATCTTTTGTCACTTTTCAAAAGTATCAAAATGATATATAATGCTGATGGTATTGCAAAATATTTTATTTAAGAGGGAAGTGTAAAAATGCACGAGGGGCACAGAAAGCGTCTGAGAGAAAATTTTCTGAAAAACGGACTCGATAATTTTCAGTCCCACAACGTCCTTGAGCTGCTTCTCTTTTATACCATTCCCAGAAGCGACACCAACGAAACCGCCCACAGACTCATAGAACGCTTCGGCTCTCTTTCGGCGGTTCTCGAGGCTCCCGTTGAGGAGCTTATGCAGGTTCAGGGAGTCGGCGAGCGCACCGCGTCCTTTCTGCATCTCATTCCCGAAATCACGAGAGTATATTTAAAGGACAAGCAGGAAAATATCAAAATTCTTGACACGCCCGAAAAGGCAGCGGCCTATCTGCTGCCCTATTTTGTGGGGAAAACCAAGGAAAACGTGGTGCTTTTGTGTCTCGATAACAAGTGCGCCGTGAAAAACTGCTGCATTGTGGCCGAAGGCTCGGTAAATATGGGAGAAATAAACCGCAGGAATCTGGTGGAGATAGTCATAAGAAGCAACGCCTCCTCGGTAGTTATCGCCCATAATCATCCCAACGGAGTGCCTGCGCCTTCAAAGGAGGATGTGGAAATTACATTGACGTTGGCGTCTCTTTTTAACAGCATAGACGTGAAGCTTACTGACCACATCATAGTTGCGGGAAGCGATTGGTGTTCCATGGCGTCAAGCGCCAAATTTGCGCCCGTATTCCAGTGAGAGGAGAGAAATTTATGGATAAATTCAAGCTTGTTGCCCCATATAAACCCATGGGCGACCAGCCCGAGGCTATTTCACAGCTGGTGGACGGTCTTAACCGCGGTTTTAAGGAACAGACCCTTTTAGGCGTGACGGGTTCGGGCAAGACCTTCACCATGGCAAATATAATCGCCGAGGTAAACCGTCCCACCCTTGTCCTCGCCCACAACAAGACCCTCGCCGCCCAGCTGTGCTCTGAATTCCGTGAGTTTTTCCCGGAAAACGCTGTGGAATATTTCGTGTCATATTACGATTACTATCAGCCCGAGGCATATATTCCCACAACGGATACCTATATAGAAAAGGACTCCGCCATAAACGATGAGATCGATAAACTCAGGCACTCGGCAACATCTGCCCTGTCGGAGAGGCGGGATGTTATAATCGTCGCCAGCGTTTCATGTATTTACAGTCTCGGAGACCCCATAGATTACCGCAGCATGGTCATATCCCTGCGCCCCGGAATGGCGAAGAGTCGCGACGAGCTCATAGAAAAGCTTGTGGACATCCAGTATGAGCGCAACGACATAAATTTCATCCGTAATAAATTCCGTGTCCGCGGAGACGTAGTGGAAATATTCCCCGTTTATTCAAACGAAAACGCTGTAAGGGTGGAATTTTTCGGAGACGAAATCGAAAGGATAAGCGAAATAAAAGCCCTTACGGGAGAGGTGAAGGGCGTATTGTCCCATGTGGCTATCTATCCCGCGTCCCACTATGTTGTGTCAGGGGAAAAAATGGAAAAGGCCATTGAAGAGATCAACGAGGAAATGGAGGAGCGGTGCCGTGAGTTCGAGAGCAAGGGAAAGCTTCTTGAAGCACAGCGCATAAGGCAGCGCACCACCTACGATATGGAGATGCTCCGTGAAACAGGCTTCTGCAAGGGAATAGAAAACTATTCGAGAGTTATGTCGGGCAGAGCTCCCGGAGCGGCTCCCTGCACGCTGCTCGATTACTTTCCTGAGGACTTTGTCTTGTTTGTGGACGAGTCCCACGTCACTTTGCCGCAGGTGAGAGCCATGTACGGCGGCGACCGCTCGAGGAAGGAGACACTTGTGGAATTCGGCTTCCGTCTTCCGTCGGCTTTCGACAACAGACCGCTTACCTTTGATGAGTTTTACAAAAAGGTGGGTCAGAAGATTTTCGTCAGCGCCACACCCGGTCCCTTTGAGCGGGAGAGGAGCCGCCGTATTGCAGAACAGGTCATCAGGCCCACTGGACTTCTCGACCCTGAAATTATAGTAAAGCCCACTGAGGGACAGATAGACGACATAATCTCCCAGATAAATCTGAGGACTCAGAAGCAGGAGAGGGTACTCATAACCACCCTTACAAAGAAAATGGCGGAGGATTTGACGGACTATCTTGAAAATCTCGGAATAAAGGTGCGATATATGCACCATGACGTTGATACCATAGAGCGAATGGAGATAATCCGCGATTTGAGGCTGGGCGAATTCGACGTGCTTGTGGGAATAAACCTCCTTCGCGAAGGTCTGGACATTCCCGAGGTATCCCTGGTTATAATCCTTGACGCAGATAAGGAAGGTTTCCTGCGTTCCGAGACCTCACTCATCCAGACCGTGGGACGAGCGGCGAGAAACGCCGAGGGCGAGGTAATCATGTATGCCGACAGCGTCACGCCCTCCATGGAGGCGGCCATAAAAGAGACCTTCCGCCGCCGCGAAAAGCAGATGAAGTATAATGAGGAACATTCGATCACCCCTCAGACCATAAAGAAGGATGTAAGGGATATAATCGAAATCACCTCCAAGTCCTCCGACGGCGCAAAGCCCGACAGCAAATTGAGCCGCAAAGAGCGGGAAGCGCTCATTGTGCGCCTGACAGCCGAAATGAAAGCTGCGGCGAAGATTTTGGAATTCGAGCACGCCGCTTATCTGCGTGACAGAATCGAAAAGCTCAGAAGAGGCAAATAAAAGATATCAAATATATATATATAATATGCAGTTTTGGATTTTCCCGCTGAGGAAAAATTCAATGCTGCATTTTATTTTCCTCATTGCGGGGAAATACTTAATTTGGCAAAGCGTATTTTTGGTTTCGGAAAAAGGCGAAACCCCTTCTTTCCTATTGACAGGGAAGGGAAAAAAGGGGTATAATACGCACAGAACAAATGTTCAAGATGAATGTGAAAAGGAGCTTTCAAGTGGCGCTTAAAAATATTTATGTAAAAGGTGCGAGAGAGCATAACCTTAAAAATGTAGATGTTGAAATTCCCAGGGATAAGCTTGTGGTCTTTACGGGACTTTCGGGTTCGGGCAAATCCTCATTGGCCTTCGATACTATCTACGCCGAGGGTCAGAGGCGGTATGTTGAGTCCTTGTCCTCTTACGCGAGGCAGTTTCTGGGTCAGATGGAAAAGCCCGATATGGACTATATCGAGGGCCTTTCTCCCGCCATATCAATAGATCAGAAAACTACTTCAAAGAATCCCCGTTCCACTGTGGGAACCGTTACGGAGATTTACGACTATCTGCGCCTTTTGTACGCAAGGGTGGGTATACCTCACTGCCCCGTCTGCGGCAGGGAGATAAAGCAGCAGACCGTAGACCAGATAGTGGACAAAATACTTGCCCTTCCAGAGGGGACAAAAATACAGATTATGTCAGCCGTCGTCAAGGGCAGAAAGGGAGAGCACGTCAAGGAGCTTGACGCCGCAAGGCGTTCGGGCTTTGTAAGGGTGCGTGTTGACGGAAATATCTACGACCTTTCCGAAACCATTAAGCTTGAAAAGAACAAAAAGCATACCATCGAAATTATAGTTGACCGCCTTGTGGTAAAGGACAGCATCAGAGGACGCCTTGCGGATTCCGTTGAAACCGCGTCGTCCCTTTCGGGAGGCACCGTACTTGTGGATGTAATCGGCGGGGAGGAGCTGCTGTTTTCCCAGAATTACGCCTGCCCCGAGCACGGCATAAGTATTGAGGAGCTTTCCCCGAGGATGTTTTCCTTCAACAATCCCTTCGGAGCCTGCCCCAAATGTTCGGGCCTTGCAATATTTATGAAGGTGGATGAAAACCTTATCGTGCCCGATAAAAGCCTTTCAATCAGGGGAGGGGCCATAAAGGCTTCGGGCTGGAGCAGCTCAGAGGGCGGCACCATTGCCCAGATGTATTTCGAGGGACTAGCGGAGCATTACGGATTTTCCCTCGATACGCCCTTCAGGGATTTGCCCAAGGAGGCGACGGACGTCATCTTTTACGGAACGAAGGGCAAGAAAATCAAGCTTCACAGAAAGAGCGAATACGGAAGCGGCACATACATGGCCGAGTTTGAGGGTCTTGTAAATAACCTCGAGAGAAGGTACAGCGAAACCTCAAGCGAATGGTCAAGGGCTGAGATAGAGCAGTTCATGAGCCGCAGGAAGTGTCCCACCTGTCACGGGGCGAGGCTGAGAGCCGAGTCCCTGGCGGTTACCGTGGGAGGCATCAACATCGACGAATTTTCCAATATGTCCGTAAACGAGGCATATGAATTTGCGGAAAAGCTTGACCTTGACGGCAGGGAAAAGGTTATTGCAGAGCCTATTCTCAAGGAGATAAGGGAGCGCCTTAAATTCCTTTCCAGCGTGGGGCTCGAGTATCTCACCCTTGCCCGTTCGTCGGGAACCCTTTCGGGAGGCGAAAGCCAGAGGATACGCCTTGCCACGCAGATAGGCTCATCACTTATGGGCGTGCTCTATATACTTGATGAGCCCAGCATCGGTCTTCACCAGCGCGATAACGAAAAGCTGCTGTCCACGCTCAAGCATCTGAGGGATATAGGAAATACACTTATCGTGGTGGAGCACGACGAGGAGACCATGTTCGCCGCCGATTACATCGTTGACGTGGGCCCCGGAGCAGGCATACACGGCGGAGAAATTGTCTGCTGCGGAACCGTGGACGACATAATGAAGTGCGAAGAATCCCTGACTGGGAAGTATCTGAGCGGCAAAAGGTTTGTGCCCGTACCCGATACTCGCAGAAGGGGCAACGGTAAATTCTTAACCGTAAAAGGGGCAAGGGAAAACAACTTAAAAAATATCGACGTAAAAATTCCTCTCGGCACCTTTACCTGTGTTACGGGGGTTTCGGGTTCGGGAAAGTCATCCCTTGTAAATGAGATCCTCTATAAGCGCCTTGCCAACGAGCTTAACGGAGCCAAGAAGGCCTACGGCGCCCATGACGATATAGAGGGAATTGAAGCTCTTGATAAGGTAATAGATATAGACCAGTCCCCCATCGGCAGAACGCCCCGTTCAAATCCCGCGACATATACGGGAGTTTTCAACGATATAAGAGAGCTTTTCGCCTCTACTCAGGACGCCAAAATCCGCGGCTTCAACGCGGGACGCTTTTCCTTTAATGTAAAGGGAGGCAGGTGCGAGGCCTGTCAGGGCGACGGAATAGTCAAAATCGAGATGCATTTCCTTGCGGATATCTATGTACCCTGCGACGTGTGCAAGGGAGCCAGATATAACCGCGAGACCCTTGAGGTAAAGTATAAGGGCAAGAGCATTTATGACGTTTTGGAGATGACCGTCGAGGAGGCCATGAATTTCTTTTCGGCAGTGCCTAAAATTGAGCGCAAGCTCAGAACCCTCTATGAAGTTGGTCTCGGATATGTGAAGGTGGGTCAGCCAGCCACGACTCTTTCGGGAGGCGAGGCGCAGCGAGTAAAGCTCTCAACGGAGCTTTCGAGGCTTTCAACGGGCAGGACTATCTATATTCTTGACGAACCCACTACTGGACTTCACACCGCCGACGTTCACAGACTTATCGAGGTTTTGGATAAGCTTGTGGAAAAGGGAAATACGGTAGTGGTCATAGAGCACAACCTTGACGTTATAAAAACTGCCGATTATATAATCGACCTGGGCCCTGAGGGCGGAAACGGCGGCGGTACAATCGTTGCTGCGGGAACACCCGAAGAGGTTGCAGAGTGCGAAAAATCATATACGGGCAAATATCTTGCCCAGGCTCTTAAAAGGTCGAAAAATTGAGAAATCAAAAAAGCAGCCTTGATTTTGGTCAAAGCTGCTTTTTGTATAACTGATAGTTGCTGCGTTTATCAGAAGGTTTCGTAGACCTTTCCCTCCAAAACGTATATGCGGGGAACTCGCTTTCCCACGCCGCAGATAAATTCATAGTTGAAGCTTTCCGACATGTTTCCCAGTTCCTCTGCGGTTATCGTGCAGTCTCCTTCGCTGCCGAGGAGCGTCACGTCGTTTTCTATTTTAACGTCATCGATTTCTGTTACGTCCACCATCATCTGATCCATGCAGACTCTTCCGAGAATGGGAGCGTACCGTTCGTTTATTATGACGTGTCCCTTTGAGGAAAGTGCGCGGGGATAGCCGTCGGCGTATCCTACGGGGAGAGTTGCGATTCTTGTCTTTTTATCGGTAACATAGGTAAGGCCGTAGCTTACTCCGTGTCCAGCCTCCACGTCTTTGATGAATATTACATGGGTTTTAAGCTTCATTGCGGGCTTCAGGTCTATTGCACCTTTGTCTACGTCCTCCGACGGATACAATCCGTAAAGGATGATTCCTGCGCGGACCATATCGAGCTTACAGTCGAAATCAATGATTCCGGCGCTGTTGCAGATATGCTTAATGGGGATACGAATGCCGTTTTCCTCAAGATAGTCGGCAAAGCCCTTGAATTTTGTGTACTGCTCCTTTGCGAAGGTCTTATCCTTTTCGTCGGCGGTGGCAAAATGCGTAAATATACCTTCTACAAAAATATTCGGCAGGGAATGTATCTGTTTTATTACTTCGAGGCTTTCCTTTTCGGCTTTAAAGCCTATTCGGTTCATTCCCGTGTCCACGGCGATGTGTATATATGCAGTCATGTTAAGGGAACGCGCCGTTTCCGAGAGCCTCCTGGCAGTTTCGTAATCGAAAATAGTTTGAGTGACGCTGTGAACGACAAGGTCCGCGTACTGCCTTGGAGAGGTGTAGCCGAGTATCAGGATCGGCTTATCTATGCCGTTTTTTCTCAGCTCAATTGCCTCTTCGAGTATTGCGACTCCGTAATAATCCGCCATTGTGTCTATGGCCTTTGCCACTGCGACGGCTCCGTGACCGTATCCGTCGGCTTTGATCACCGCCATGACTTTTGCCGTGTTTCCGGTACGCTTTTTGATTTCAGCCATGTTGTGTTTTACGGCGTCAAGGCTGATTTCGGCATATACTCGCTTATAGCTCTGCATTAAAATAACAACTCCCGTGTCTGATTATTCTTTTTCGATATTTGGAAGAATGGTAAATTCGTTTTTAACGCTTTTAAGCACAAAATGAGTGTTTGTGGCCGAAACGCCGTCCATGCTTTTGATTTTGCGATGTATCATTTCGAGGCTGTCGGAGGAATCGGTAACTACCTTGAGAATAAAGTCAAATTCTCCCGTAAGGTAATAACAGTCAACAATATTGGGATGATTTTTAATCATTTCCGTAAAATCGTTATAATATTTCGGGTGTTCGAGGCTCACCTCCATAAGAGCTGTCATATCGTTGCCGGTTTTTTTCTGGTTTATCTCAACGGTGTAGCCCGAAATGATGCCGCTGTCCTCCATTTTTCTGATTCTGTCAATGACGGTTGAAACGGAAAGCCCGATTTTTTCGCTTATAACGGAAGCTTTCTCTCTTGCGTTTGCTTTAAGCTCTTTTAAGATTTTATAGTCGATATAATCCATGTTTATTCGCCCTCTCCTGAAAAAATCATTTGGGTCGCCTTTTTACCGCCTCATTATACCATTTTTTTTGCATTTAGCCAAACGGTACTTTAAAAATTTTGAAAAATTTTAATTCGCTTTACAGCCATATCTCTCTAATACAGATACACAAACATATAAGCAATAATTTAATAAAAATAATGTTATTAATGTCTAAGTATAAATTTAAATTCCGGTTAAGTTGCATAGCTGAAACAAAAATGATATAATAAAATACTAATTCTTGGGCGCATTTCGGAATAGAAATTTTCATTTCGCAAAGAATAACATTATATTTTATGCGAGGTGAAAATCCATGAAAGAGTGTAAAAGTGCCGAGAACTTTACTATTTCAACTCCTGAGGAGCAGCAGACAGTTCAGGAAGAGGAGATAAGTCCCGACGCAGGCGGAATAAAAGAAACAGGGTCGGTTACCGTCAAGAAAAACGGTCATTTGATACACTGTCTTACGGTGATAGGGCAGATTGAGGGTCATTATATCCTGCCCGTTCAGAACAAGACTACAAAGTATGAGCATGTGATACCCCAGCTTGTAGCCATTGAGGAAAGCAATGAGATAGAAGGGCTTATCATTATATTAAACACCGTAGGCGGAGATATTGAGGCGGGCCTTGCCATAGCGGAGCTTATTGCGGGCATGGAAAAACCAACAGTATCCCTTGTTCTTGGAGGAGGTCATTCTATCGGGGTGCCGCTTGCGGTGTCGGCGAAAAAATCCTTTATTGCGCCCTCTGCCACAATGACGATACATCCCGTGAGGATGAACGGCCTTGTCCTGGGAGTACCCCAGACCCTTTCATATTTTGATAAGATGCAGGAGAGGATAGTCCGCTTCGTCTGTGAAAATTCGGGTATAACCTCTGAGAAGTTCAGGAGCCTTATGATGGCTACGGGTGAGCTCGTCATGGATGTGGGTACGGTCCTCGACGGGGAGGCGGCAGTGGATACAGGGCTTATAGATTCACTTGGTGGGCTTTCGGACGCTCTCGGCTGCCTTTATCAGATGATAGAATCTAAGGCCTCAGAAAAGGGGGAATAATGATGCTTCACACCATTGTATCACTTGATGATGTGTTTTATACTCAGCCTGAAAAAATGGAGACAATGCCGCTGAAAAGCGGATATGCCCTTTATACCGTGAGGAAAGGCAGAAAAGAGCTCAGGAGCTTTTTTTCGACAAATCCCTATGATTATTTGGGTAAAATAGATTTTGAAAACAAAAATCGTTTTGACAGGCCTTAAAAGGTCTGTAATACATATTCGGAGGGAAAAGGATGGCAAAAACAACAGGAACAAAAAGCAAAAAGCCGGCGGCGAAAACGGGGAGCCGCAGCGGTACGGCTAAAAAGAGCACCGTAAAAAGCACAGGTGCAAAGAAAAACAATATTCAGGTGATAGATGAGCCGAAGCTCAAAGCAAAAAAACAGATAACGGCCATAATACTTTTTGCCTTTTCTCTGTTTTTACTCTGCGTGACGATTATTCCGGGAGAAAGCTTCTGGCAGGTAATGAGAAATGTGCTGTTCGGACTCTTCGGATACTGCACTTTCCTTTGGCCGCTCATCATGATTTATGTATCGGTTATGTACGCTATGGAGAAAACAGATGATAAAATCGGATTCAAACTTTTTGAGATCACGGCTTTGATCGTGTTTATCTGCGGAGCCTTTTACATATTCAGCGATAATTTCGACAATGTGTCAATTTGGCAGGATATAAAGGACGCTTATACCACGGGCATTTCGCATGTAAACGGCGGAGTGTTCGGAGCGCTGTTCGGCGGCATACTCATGAAGCTTTTCGGAAAAACCGGAGCTGCAATTACCGATATCATAATCATATTTGTAATGATAATGCTTATTACCGGAACCACACTTATAAAGCTTTTCAAAACTCTTTGGACTCCCGTTAAAAAAATAGAGGAGTATTCGGAGGTGAAGGCGGCCGAAATGATTCCCGAGCGCAGAAGGCCTTTTAATATAGATGTGGATTTAGGTCCGGATGATGAGTCCCGCAGCCGAAGAAAAACGGCCTATGACGACGATGATGATGAGATCACAACTATTTTCGATCAGAAAAGAAAGGCAAAAAACAAAAACTCAGGGAAAAAAGCCGAAAAACTTTCCGAGAAAGACGCAATTGCAAAGATATTTGACGTTGAGCGGGAAGAGAAGGAATATCAAAATGTTCATGAGGAAGGTTCTAAGCCGCAGGCAAAGAGCGAGGCGCCGTCGGGTATTGACGATATAGTGAAAAAAGCGGCCCAAAAGTCGGCGGCGAAAAATGTCATTCCTTCCGAAATCGCTTCGGAGATCAAAGCTCAGTCAGACAAAGGAAGCAGTGGAGCGGATTACAAATTCCCGCCAATAGACTGTTTAAGGAAGGGTACCAAGTCCTCTTCCTCCGTTGACAGCGATGAACTGAAACAGAATGCGAGCACCCTTGTTTCAACCCTCAAGAGCTTCGGAGTTGAGACAAAGGTTATAGATATAAGCAGGGGCCCCTCTGTTACGAGATATGAGCTCAAACCATCGGCGGGAGTCAAGATAAGCCGCATTACGAATCTTGCCGACGACATCGCCCTCAACCTTGCCGCTTCGGGAGTGCGTATTGAAGCGCCCATACCCAATAAGGCTGCCGTGGGTATAGAGATACCAAATAAGAACAGAGAGGTCGTCACCGCAAGGGAAATAATCGACACAAACCAGTTCAGACTGGCAAAGAGCAAGCTGAATGTGGCTCTGGGCAAGGACATAACTGGCAACGTTACCTGCGCCGATCTTTCCAAAATGCCCCATCTGCTTATTGCAGGTACAACGGGCTCAGGTAAATCGGTCTGCGTAAATTCCATGATAATAAGCATTCTCTATAATGCACGTCCAGACGAGGTAAAGCTCCTTATGATAGACCCCAAAAAAGTTGAGTTCACCGTCTATAACGGCATACCTCATCTTCTGGTTCCCGTTGTCACGGACCCGAGAAAGGCTTCGGGTGCCCTCAACTGGGCCGTTTCGGAAATGCTTAACAGATACAAGCTCTTTTCCCAGGCGAACGTCAGGGACATGAAGGGCTACAATAAGCTCTGCGAAAGCACTCCCGATATGAAGAAGCTGCCCCACATCGTGATTTTCATAGATGAGCTTTCAGATCTTATGATGGCGGCTCCCAATGAGGTCGAGGATTCTATCTGCCGTCTGGCACAGATGGCGCGCGCCGCAGGCATGCACCTTGTAATCGCCACTCAGCGCCCGTCCGTGGACGTTATTACTGGACTTATCAAAGCCAATATCCCCAGCCGAATCGCTCTGACTGTTTCCTCGCAGATAGATTCCCGCACAATCCTTGACTCTGCTGGAGCGGAAAAGCTTCTGGGCAACGGCGATATGCTCTTTAATCCCATAGGAGCGGCAAAGCCGATCCGTGTTCAGGGCTGCTTCCTTGCGGATGAAGAGGTGGAAGCGGTGGTGGATTTCATCAAATCTCAGGAGTCGGCAAATTATGATGAGGAGATAAATGAGGAGATAGAGCGTCAGGCAGCGGCTGATACAGGCAGGAAAAAGGGAGGCTCATCCGATTTTGGCGAAGGCGGTGAAGAAGAGGACGAAATGCTTTCAAAGGCTATTGAGGTCGTGGTGGAGGCGCAGATGGCGTCTACAACGCTTCTTCAGAGAAAGCTGCGCCTCGGATACGCCCGTGCGGCGAGGCTTGTTGACACCCTTGAGGAAAAGGGGATCGTAGGACCCTTTGAGGGCAGCAAGCCCCGAAAGGTGCTTATGACAAAGCAGCAGTGGATGGAGATGAACGCTCTCGCTTCAGACAGTCCGAATACGGCGGAGGAATAAGTATGAACGGCTTTTTACCCATAAACAAAACCGAGATGATTGATCGGGGCTGGAGCGAAGTGGATTTTGTCTACGTTTCAGGCGACGCCTATGTGGATCATCCCAGCTTCGGGGCGGCGATCATAACCCGAGTTCTCGAAAACGAAGGTTTCAGAGTCGGATTTTTGTCGCAGCCCGATTATAAAAATCCCGATTCCTTTAAAGAATTCGGTAAACCAAAACTTGGTTTTTTCGTCTCCTCAGGAAACATAGATTCAATGGTCGCCCATTATACGGCGGCGAAAAAGCACAGAAGCGACGACGCCTATACTCCCGGCGGTAAAGCGGGCAGGCGTCCCGACAGAGCGGTGATAGTTTACTGTAACCGCATAAGGGAGGTTTACGGCAACATACCCATAATCATAGGCGGCCTTGAAGCTTCACTCAGGCGTTTTGCCCACTACGATTATTGGGACGACCGCATAAGAAGCTCCATTCTCTTTGACTCGGGAGCAGATCTGTTGGTTTACGGAATGGGAGAAAATCAGACTGTTCAGATAGCGGGCCGCCTGAGAAACGGCGAAAGCATTGATGAAATACACGACGTAAGGGGAACCTGCTACAGCGTTCCCGTTTCAGAAACCCCTCTTTACGGCGCCGAGTGCCCGTCCCTTGAAAACGTAATCAACAGTAAGAAAGAATATGCGATCTCCTGCCGCATACAGCAGGATGAGCAGGATCATATAAGAGGCAAGCTCATAAAGCAGAGGCACGGCAAGAGGATGCTTGTGCAGAATCCGCCCATGCCGCCGCTTACTGCCGAAGAGCTGGATAAGGTCTACGCTCTGCCCTATATGAGGGCGTGGCATCCTTCCTATGATGAGGCGGGGGGAGTTCCGGGAATAGCCGAAGTGAAGTTTTCCATAACCCATAACAGAGGGTGCTTCGGAGCCTGCAATTTTTGCTCCATTGCCTTTCATCAGGGACGCTATGTCACAACGAGAAGCAGTCAGTCAATAATAGCTGAGGCGGAAAAGCTCACAAGGCTTCCCGACTTCAAAGGCTATATACACGATATCGGCGGCCCTACGGCAAATTTCAGAAGGCCTTCCTGTGATATTCAGGAAAACAAGGGCCTTTGCAAGGGCAAAAAATGTCTTGCGCCCAAGCCCTGTCCGCAGCTCAAGGTTGACCACAGCGAATACCTTTCCATACTCCGTCAGGTCAGAGCGCTTCCGAAGGTCAAAAAAGTGTTCATCCGTTCGGGCATACGCTACGACTATCTTCTGGAGGATAAGGACGACACCTTTTTCCGCGAGCTTGTAAAGTATCATGTGAGCGGGCAGCTCAAGGTGGC
The DNA here is from genome assembly GCA_949283785.1 of uncultured Oscillospiraceae bacterium. Taxonomy (GTDB): domain Bacteria; phylum Bacillota; class Clostridia; order Oscillospirales; family Acutalibacteraceae; genus UMGS263. The sequence continues at coordinate 43,245 of CASDTR010000008.1, read as the reverse complement.
GCCAGAGCACTGTTCGGCGGCGGTCCTCGATAAAATGGGAAAGCCTCACATAGAGGCCTATATCGAGTTTTCAAAGAAATATTTCCGCCTTTGCGGCGAAAGCGATAAGGAGCAGTATCTGGTTCCATATCTTATGTCCTCCCATCCGGGAAGTACATTGAAAGACGCCGTGGAGCTTGCGCTTTTCCTTAAAAAGCACAGGATACGTCCAGAGCAGGTGCAGGACTTTTACCCCACTCCCGGAACTATTTCCACCTGCATGTTTTATACGGAGCTTGACCCCTATACCCTCGAAAAGGTGTATGTGGCGAAAACTCCCCACGATAAGGCTCTGCAAAGGGCGCTGCTCCAGTATTTTAATCCCAAAAACAAGTCGCTGGTCATTGAGGCCTTGAAACGTGCGGGACGCAGCGATCTTATCGGCATGGGAGAAAAATGTCTTGTGCGCCCTGATGTCTCACGGGGACAGAGCGGACACGGCAGTCAGTATAAGCAGAAAAACGCGGGAAATTTCAAAGGTAAGGGCAGTCCCTCAAAAATAAAGGGTGCCGCGGAGAGAAAGAACAGGAACAAATATGAAAAGAATAAGTAAGAGAAAGAAAAAACGCATATTTACCGCAGCCGCAGTCCTCATACTCCTTGCGGTTTCGCTGGTATTTACTTCCCTCATGGGAATAATAGAGCTTCCCTTTGAAATATCGGCATGGAAAGACGTTTTTGATTTAGCGGGCGTCGAGACGATCACGCAGGTCCCCGATTCAGATTTTTCCGTTACATTTCTTGATGTGGGACAGGGTGACTGTTCCGTTATCAGAAGCGGCGATAAAACCATGCTTATTGACGCAGGCGAATCCGAGAACGCCGACAGGATACTTAATTTCCTTAAGGAGAATTCAATAACGAAGCTCGATTATGTGGTGGCTACTCATCCCCATTCCGACCACATAGGCGCCCTGCCGAAGGTCATAAGTGGCATGGATGTGGAAAATGTAATCATTCCCGAAATTTCCGAGGAAAATATCCCCACAACGAAGATTTACGAGGAGTTCCTTTCGGCTGTGCAGGAGTCGGGAGCCAACGTGATTTCCGCATGGGATGGAGATGAGTTTACCCTTGCGGACGCCGAAGTTCAGATACTTTCTCCCGCAGCGGATGATGAAGAACTCAACAATATGTCTGTTGTCATAAAGATGACCTTCGGAAACAATTCATTCCTCTTCATGGGCGACGCGGAGAAGGAAGTCGAAAGCGTTTTGCTGAGCCTCGGCACCGACGTGTCTGCGGACGTTATTAAAATAGGTCATCACGGAAGCAACACATCCACAAGCGAGGGGTTCTTAAAGGCGGTTTCTCCCGATACGGCGGTCATATGCGTAGGCGAGGATAACCGATATAATCATCCGGGCTCCGATACTCTGGAGCGGCTTTCAAGGTGCGGTGTGAAAACCTATATGACTAAGGATAACGGCAACATCGTCATCACGTCGGACGGCAGCCGAATTTCTGTCGAATGTCAGAAGGAGGGGCAGTGATGGCTGAGTATTTCTCCGTTGACAGAACAGAAAACGAAATCGCGGTTTTGATAGGGGACGGCGGACAAAAGCTCGAGGTTCCCGTGACGGATTTTGAGGCTTTGCCCCGTGAGGGCATGATTTTCATTTGCGAAAACGGCCGATATATAAGGGACGAACATGAAGAAAAACTGCGGAAAAAGCGCATTTTTGATTTACAGAAAAAGCTTTTTAAAAAATAGAAAAAATTATTAAAAATCCTCTTGACAAATCCTGTCAAGAGGAGTAATATTTACCCAACACTTTATCACATAAAAGCTTTAAAGCACAAAAACTTAAAAGCGGTAAAGTAAAAGGAGTAGATGTTATCATGAACAGCCAAGCAATCATCTGGCTGACGATTGCGGTATACATAGCGGCTATGGTGGCCGTAGCCGTGATTTCGGGCAGAAAAGTTAAAAACCTTGCCGATATAACCGTCGGAGGCCGCAGCGCGGGAGCGTGGCTCTCGGCTCTTTCTTACGGAACGGCCTATTTCTCAGCCGTAATGTTTGTAGGCTATGCAGGCGGTACGGGACTCAACTACGGTCTCTGGGGCGTTCTTGCCGGTATCGGAAATGCGGTTTTCGGCTCATGGCTTGCGTGGAAGGTCCTCGCAAGAAGGACCCGCGAAGTTTCCGCAAGACTCAATATCAAATCAATGCCTCAGCTTTTCGAAACACGATACTTCAGTAAATCAATGGCCAGCTTTGCCAGCGTTGTAATATTTATTTTCCTCATTCCCTACTCTGCGTCGGTCTACAAGGGACTTGCCAGCGTAGCGGATGTGCTTCTCGGAATTGACGAGATGATCTGTATGGTTGTCATCGCGGCGGTTTCCGTTCTGCTTCTGGTTTTCGGCGGCTACCTTGCCCAGGCAAGAGCCGATTTCGTTCAGGGAATCATAATGATGTTCGGCGTCGCACTTCTCATTTTCTTTGTTATCAGATGCGACACGGTAAACGGTGTGGAGGGCATCATGGAATATGCCAAGACCGCTGAAGGCCTTCCGGATCTGTCAGGCTCTGCGTGGCTGAGCCTTATCTCGACCGTGCTTATGACGAGCTTCGGAACGTGGGGACTTCCTCAGATGGTCCAGAAATACTTCGGCATCAAGGACGACAAGCAGGCTAAGAGAGGAATCATCATCTCCACCTTCTTTGCTCTCCTTGTAGCGGGCGGCGGATACTTTATCGGCTCTCTCTGCCATATGTTCTTTACGGCTGAGACAATGCCTGCGCAGGACTTCATCGTTCCGAATATGCTTAAAATGGCCGGTCTTCCCACGGTGCTTCTGGGCGTTGTGCTGGTGCTTCTCATTTCCGCATCGGTTTCGACCCTTTGCTCCATTACCCTTACGGCGAGCTCGACTTTCTCGGTGGATATTGTAAAGAAGAGCATCAGACCCGACATGAGCGAGAAAAAGACAACCGTGCTTACGAAAGCAGCCTGCATTTTCTTCGTGATTATGTCATTCGTCGTGGCCACCACCGATACTCCCATACTCGATATGATGAGCTACTCATGGGGTATAATTTCGGGCTCCTTCCTTGCACCCTATGTGATTGCTCTCTACTGGAAAAAGGCCAACAAACAGGGCGCGTGGGCAGGAATCCTCGGCGGCTTTATCATTGCTCTGGTTCCCGCCGTATGCAAGCTCTTGGAATCTCTCGTGCCGATTCCCGCCGTCAAGGAGATAGCTGCAATGGGACCTGCTTTTGCCTGCGCGGCAATGATTATATCCATTGCACTTGTATTTGGCGTCAGCGAGGTTTATAATAGAGTAAACGCAGGTGCGAAAAAAACGGAGAGCATCGCTCAGGCCGATAAATTTTACACCTTCACAATAAAAGCAAAATAAAATATTCTATAACCGAAATTACAGCCGGATTTTATTCGGCTGTGATTTTGGCGTATATAAAGGAGAAGCAAAATGTTTTTTCAAAAAGAAATCGAAACAATGAATCGAAAAGAGCTTGAGGCTCTGCAGCTTGAAAGGCTCAAATGGACCGTGGATTACTGCTATAAAAACGTGCCTTTTTACACCAAAAAGCTGGACGAGGCAGGGGTGACGGCGGACAAGATCAAATCCCTGTCCGACATACGCTACATACCGCCTACGACGAAGGCGGATCTGCGAGACAATTATCCCTTCGGACTTTTCGCAAAGCCCATGCGCGAAATCGTAAGAATACACGCTTCTTCGGGCACTACGGGAAAGCCCACGGTGGTGGGATACACAAAGCACGACCTTGACCTGTGGTCTGACTGCGTTGCAAGGCTGGCCATGGCTGCGGGAGCCACCGCCGACGACATTGTTCAGATTTCCTTCGGCTACGGAATGTTCACGGGTGCTTTGGGTCTTCACTACGGCCTTGAGAAAATAGGAGCCACCGTTGTTCCCAATTCCAGCGGAAACACCGAAAAGGCGCTTATGTTTATGAGGGATTTCAAAACCACCGCTCTCGTGGCGACGCCCTCATATGCTCTTTACATGGCGGAGACTGCCAAGGAGCTGGAATATCCCATGAGCGACTATCATCTTCGTCTGGGACTTTTCGGCTCAGAGGGCTGTACTCCCGAAATGCGCACTCAGATCGAAAAGGCCTGGGGACTTTTCGCTACTGATAACTACGGCATGAGCGAGCTTATGGGCCCCGGAGTTTCGGGCGAATGTGAGGAGCGCGACGGACTTCATTTCTGCGAGGACTATTTCCTTCCCGAAATCGTAAATCCCGACACTCTCGAGCCTCTCGGAGAAGGGGAGGACGGAGAGCTTCTCGTAACCACGCTGACAAAAGAGGGACTGCCTCTTCTCAGATACAGAACAAAGGATATTACAAGGCTTAACTATCAGCCATGCAAATGCGGAAGAACGGGCGTGAGAATGGACAAGGTCAAGGGCAGGAGCGACGACATGCTTAAAATCAGGGGCGTCAACGTCTTCCCGTCGCAGATCGAGAGTGTCCTAGTGGGAACAGAGAAAATCGGACCTCACTATCAGCTTGTTGTGCGCCGCGAAGGCTTTGCCGATACCCTTGAGGTAAAGGTTGAGCTTATTGACGGAAGCGTGCTGGATAAATATCAGGAAATCGAGAAGCTGCACAATCTCATCAAGCATAATTTGCAGACAGTTCTCGGTATACAGTGCAAGGTAAGCCTTGTGGAGCCTAAGAGCCTCGAAAGATTTGTGGGAAAAGCGAACAGAATCCTTGATTTACGAGGCGAAAAGAAATAAAATATATCCTGTCGGATTTTTTCGGAAAACGCCGCACGGTTCCGGAAAAAAACAATGTGCGGAGAAATGGTGGATATGTGAATGAAAAAACTGATGTTGGGCAACGAGGCTGTTGCCCGTGGACTTTACGAGGGCGGCTGCCGTCTTGTTTCCAGCTATCCCGGAACTCCCAGTACCGAGATAACTGAATTCGCCGCAAAGTACGACGATATTTACTGTGAGTGGGCGCCAAATGAAAAGGTCGCCGCCGAGGTTGCCTGCGGCGCTTCAATTGCGGGAGCGAGATCCTTCTGCGGAATGAAGCATGTGGGTCTCAACGTTGCGGCCGATCCACTCTACACCGCTTCATATACAGGTGTAAACGGCGGATTTATACTTGCCGTAGCCGATGACCCCGGAATGCACTCTTCACAGAACGAGCAGGATTCCCGTCATCACGCCATGGCTTCAAAGACACTCATGCTTGAGCCCTCCGATTCTCAGGAGTGTCTTGACTATACAAAGCTTGCATATGAGCTTTCCGAAAAATTTGATACTCCCGTTATTCTCAGGCTTACTACCCGTGTTTCTCATTCAAGAAGCCTTGTCGAAACAGGTGAGAGAAGCGGAGACGAGCTCAAGGATTACGTTAAGGACCCGCAAAAATATGTCATGATGCCCGCTATGGCAATAAAAAGGCATGTTGTCGTTGAGGAGAGAATGAAGGCTCTCACTCAGTGGGCCGAGACCTGCGAAATCAATAAGACTGAGTATTACAGCACAAAAATCGGCGTTATCACCGCAGGAATTTCATACCAGTACGCCAAGGAAGCTCTCGGCGAAAACGCCTCATATCTTAAACTTGGCTGCGTATATCCTCTTCCCGTAGAGCTTATCAAAGAGTTTGCCTCAAAGTGCGATAAGGTTTATGTAGTCGAGGAGCTTGACGACGTTATCGAATCCCACTGCAAAAAGCACGGCGTAGACGTTATCGGCAAAGAGGTATTTCCCCTTTGCGGAGAGTTTTCTCAGAGCATCGTCAAAAAGGCGATTCTGGGCGAAGAGAACGAATACAGCGAGGTTACCGATAAGGAGATCCCCGGACGTCCTCCCGTACTCTGCGCCGGATGTCCTCACCGCGGCCTTTACTATGCTCTTAAGAAGGTCAACGTCACCGTAAGCGGCGATATAGGCTGCTACACTCTGGGCGCTCTGGCTCCTCTCGGCATGGTGGACACCTGCATCTGTATGGGCGCTTCCGTTTCGGCTCTTCACGGCCACAACAAGGTCCGTGAGGACTCCGCCAAGAAGTCGGTTGCGGTTATCGGTGACTCCACATTTATCCATTCGGGAGTTACGGGTATTATCGACATTGCTTACAATATGGGCAACTCCACCGTTATCATACTCGATAACAGCATCACAGGTATGACGGGACATCAGCAGAACCCCACAACAGGCTATACAATCAAGGGTGATCCCACAAGTGCGGTAAACCTTGAAGCCCTCTGCAAGTCCGTAGGCATCAGCCGCGTAAGAGTTGTAGACCCCTATAACCTTAAAGAGTGCGAGGATGCCGTAAGAGAGGAAATCGCCGTGGATGAGCCTTCCGTCATAATTTCCCGCAGACCCTGCGCCCTTCTCAAATATGTCAAGCACAATCCGCCTCTTAAAGTCGACGCAGACAAATGCAGAGGCTGCAAGATGTGCATGAAGATAGGCTGCCCCGCCATAAGCATGAAGAACGGCAAAGCGGTTATCGACTTTACACAGTGCGTCGGCTGCAACGTATGTACTCAGCTTTGCAAATTCGACGCTATCACAGGTAAGGAGGCTGAATAAAATGAGCGTAAAAAGCATAATGATCGTCGGCGTAGGAGGACAGGGCACTCTTCTTACAAGCCGCCTTTTGGGAAACGCTCTCCTTGCCGGAGGATATGATGTTAAAGTTTCCGAGGTTCACGGAATGAGCCAGCGCGGCGGTTCCGTTGTAACATATGTAAAATACGGAGATGAGGTCAACTCTCCCATTGTTGTGAAGGGTGAAGCGGATCTAATCCTCGCTTTCGAGCAGCTTGAGGCTGCAAGATGGCTTCCCTATCTTAAAAAGGGCGGCAAAATAATCGTCAACACTCAGCAGATGGATCCCATGCCCGTAGTTACGGGTATGACCACATATCCCGAAAACATCCTCGATTCAGTAAAGGCTCTGGGCGCGGACGTCACCGCTGTCGATGCCCTGAGTATGGCGGTGGAGGCAGGTTCTCCGAAAGCCGTCAATGTTGTCCTTGTAGGAGTTATGGCAAAACATGTTGATTTTCCCGTTTCGGTTTGGCATAATGCTATTAAGGAGACAGTTCCTGAAAAATTCCTCGATCTTAACATGAAGGCATTTGAGCTCGGCTATAACTCATAAACCAAAGGAGAAATAAAACGTATGGCAAAGTATTTTAACGAAGAAATCGAAACTGCTTCCCGAGAATATCTTCACGCTATCCAGTCTGCAAGGCTTATTAAAACGGTACATAACTGCTACAACAATGTTCCGTTTTATAAAAAGAAGTTCGACGAAATCGGCCTGCTGCCGGGAGACATAAAAACCATCGACGATATTACAAAGCTTCCATTTACAATCAAGCAGGACCTTCGCGACAACTATCCATTCGGACTCTTTGCGGTAAGCAAGGATAAGCTTGTCAGAATCCACGCCTCCTCAGGCACAACGGGAAAGCAGACGGTCGTCGGATATACCGAGCACGATATTGATGTATGGGCTGAGGGAGCTGCCAGAGCTCTCGTAGCTGCCGGTGCAGAAAAGAGCGATTCTATCCATGTTTCCTACGGCTACGGCCTGTTTACAGGCGGTTTGGGCCTTCATTACGGCGCCGAAAAGCTCGGCGCAACCGCCATTCCCGTTTCATCAGGCAACACTAAAAGGCAGATCCAGATTTTACAGGATTTTGAGTCCGACTTCCTCTGCTGTACGCCTTCCTACGCTATGTATATCGGCGAGACCCTTAACGAAATGGGTATCGACCCCAAATCAATAAAACTCAGGGGCGGTATTTTCGGCGCTGAGGCGTGGTCCGAGAATATGCGCCGTGAAATCGAAAAATCCCTTGCCATAAAAGCTTACGATATTTACGGCCTTTCCGAAATCGCAGGTCCCGGCGTTGCCTATGAGTGCTCAATGCAGACGGGCATGCACATCTGCGAGGATTATTTCTATCCCGAGGTTGTGGACCCCAACACCCTTGAGCCCGTTCCCGACGGAACCTACGGAGAGCTTGTGTTCACATGTATCGGAAAAGAGGCTCTGCCTCTCGTGAGATACCGTACACGCGATATCTGCGCCATTTCCCACGAGAAATGCGAATGCGGCAGAACTCTCGTAAAGATGACAAAGCCTCACGGAAGAAGCGACGATATGCTCATTATCCGCGGCGTCAACGTATTCCCGTCACAGGTTGAGCATGTTATCCTTTCTCTCGGCATGGAGCCCAACTACCAGATAGTCGTCACAAGAGAGAATAACCGCGACGTTATGGAAGTTAAGATCGAAATGTCAAACGATATGTTCTCCGACTCCGTTAAGGACATCGAAAACACAGAGCGCAAAATCATGGACGCTATGCACACTACCCTCGGTATTACGGCAATTGTACGCCTTGTCGAGCCCCATTCTCTTCCCCGTTCAGAGGGCAAGGCAGTGCGTGTTGTTGATAAAAGAGTTTACTGATAAAGGGAGGAACAGACTATGTCAATCAAACAGATTTCAATTTTTGTTGAAAACAAACCGGGACGTCTCGCGGAGATCACCTCACTTCTGGCCGAAAACGAAATTGATATCCGTGCTCTTTCTATTGCAGATACAACGGACTACGGTATTCTGCGCCTTATCGTAAGCGACCCTGAAAAGGCGGAGAAGGTACTTAAAGGCGACGGCCTCACTGTTTCCATTACAAAAGTTCTCGGAATAGGCATACCCGATGTTCCAGGCGGATTTTCAAAGGCTATCAACACCCTTTCAAAAGAGGGAATAAGCGTAGAATATGCTTACGCTTTTATCACGCCCGAGGTTGGCACGGCGTACGTCATCATCCGTGTTCCCGACAATGAAAAGGCAATCGAAATACTCACAAAGGCGAATATCAAAATTTTTGAGCAGTCGGATATATTCTGATTAAGCTTTTAAAAGGTGCAGTTATTTTTTATAATTGCACCTTTTCTTTTACTATTTTTTACGGAGGACAATATGTCTGCTTTCATAAAAACCGATAAAGAAAGATTTGAAATAGGAAATGAATATCTGTCGCGAGTTTTTGCTGCGGAGAACGGTCATATCCGCACGGAAAAACTCGTTAATTTCAGAACCGACCACGAAACGGTATTCGTACCTGAAAAGGGCTCAGAAAATTTTCTGATGTCCTTCAAGATCGGCTCTTTCGGGAAATTTACGGTTTCCTCTGATAAACTGAAAGTTGCGGCAGTAAGCGAAAAGGCGGAGGAAAGCCGCAAAGCTTTGGAAATCGTCTATGAGCCTTATTGGGTAAAGGACACAGAATTTTCTTTCAGAGAGGTTTATACGGCTTTTGACGATAAGCACTACATGTACAAAAATCTTTATATGAAAGTATCGGGCGCAGGCGCCGATAAAATAAAGCTCGACTTTATTGACAGCGAACGCTTTGTCCTGGGTCAAAGCGTAAAGCAGCGCTGGTCAAGACCCTCTATGAAAAAAGCACACATTTCAGGTTTTCTTGTGTCTCTCGGACAGCCCGTTTATATAAACGGCATGTTTTTCGGCAGCGAGTTCCCTGAATGTCACAATAATATAGAGGGCGATACGGCCTTCATAAGATATTATTCCGGCAAAAGGCTTTCTGACCTCAAGCTCAATGAAAACAGTGAGTTTTCCCTGTGGAGAAACGTGTTCGGCAGCGCGGGAAGCCTCGATTTGGAGGTCATAAAATCTGATTTTTTTGATTATATCAGGGATATTTCTTTGCCCTTTAGTTTCAGAGTCCAGTACAATTCTTGGTACGATCACATGATGGATATTGATTGCAGCAACATTTTCCGTTCTTTTTTCGAAATCGAAAAGGGGCTTACACGTCACGGTGTACCTCCCGTTGATTCCTACGTCGTGGACGACGGCTGGAACGATTACACGGGGGATTTCTGGAAATTCAACGGCAAATTTCCCAACGAGCTTTACGAAGCGTCGGACACGGCCAAAAAGTTTTCCTCTGATTTCGGCCTGTGGCTCGGTCCCAGAGGCGGGTATATCCATGAGCGCGCCTTCGGAAAAAATATGGAAAAGGCGGGAACGGGAGGCTACAATAAAAAATCACGGGACGTCTGCATATCACACAGGGGCTATGTTAAGCGCGTTGCGGATTTGTTTATCGATTATATGGACAGATTCGATATCAATTACTGGAAGCTTGACGGCTTTGCCTTCAAGCCCTGCACGAGCAGGAAGCACGGACATATCACGGGCGGCCCCGAGGGGATGTATTTTGTAACCGAGGCGTGGGAACGCTGGATTGAGATTTTCGAGAGGATGCTTTCCTTCAGAGCGTCTCAGGGAAAGGAGCTTTGGCTCAACATTACCAGCTACGCCAACCCAAGCCCCTGGTTTTTGCAGTGGGGGAAGAGCATGTGGCTCCAAAACAGCAGTGACCACTGGTTTATATCAAAGAGCAAAAGCGGCGAGAAGCTGGGCGGAAGCAAGGCCGATGAGATGCTCACCTATCGCGACGACCGCTATTTTGATTTCTGTAATGTCAGGCAGTTCCAGTTTCCCCTTTCAAATATTTATAACCATGATCCTGTCTACGGAAACACGGTCAATATAAAGATGACTGCCCAAGATTACCGAAAATTCATGTTCCTGCTTGCCGCCAGAGGTACGGCCTTCTGGGAGCTCTATTACAGCTATGATCTTTTTGACGAGGATATGTGGGATATAAACGCCTTTGTACTGCAATGGGCGAAAAAAAATTTCGATGTTTTGAGAAACGCGAAGCTCATAGGAGAAACGCCTGCCGAAGGAAAGGTGTACGGATATTCGGCATGGAACGGCAAGCACGGATTCATAACCCTGCGAAATCCTGCTGACAGGGTGCAGGGCTTTGAGGTAAAGCTCGATAAAATCATCGGAGTAAGCGAAAAAGCTGATAATTTAGCAAAGAGGCAACTCATTACCTATGCACCTCCCGAAAGCATCAGAACATATTCCTATGGCGATATACTCGAGGTGAGCCTTGATCCCTATGAGGTATTGGTTCTGGAATTTGCCGAAGCTGATAAAAATGATACGCCAAAGGTTCTTTTTGCCAAAGCATGTGACGGCAGGAATATCGAAGTAAGATTCGACCGTATAATGCATTGCTCGCGGGAAAACTTTAAGATAAACGGAAAAACTCCCGCCCAATGCAGAATGAAAGCAGATTACGCCTGTGCTGTCCTTACTTTCGATGAGCCCTTTGTTTCAGGGGAAAAGCTGATAACGGAGGTTGACGGCGCAGCCGACTGCAGCGGTACTGTCGTAAAGACAAAAAGTGAAACCGTTTATTTTGACAAAGGGGTCATTTATGACGGAGAAGGAAAAAAATATGCGGATTATGTTTCGTATTCCGATTTTACCGTAAGTGCAAAATGTGAAATCGACAACAATAACCCCTTTGTTATTGCCGAAAGCAAAAACGGATTCAAGCTTTCCGTAAATGATGAAGGAAAAATTGAATTTTCCGTGGGAAAGGTCACGGCGGTTTCGCACAAAGGCGTATTCGGCAGTGAAGTCTTTACGGTTTGTGCCGTAAGAGAGCGTAACTTTATGGTGAAAATATATATTGACGGCGAGCTTCAGGGCTCCGCATATGACGAAAACGCCGCAGGCTCAGGGGCTGATTTAAGCGCAATTTCTGTATATGACGGTGCGGACATTGCGGTGCTCGACAGGGGAGTAAGCTTCAGTGAGGCATAAAACAGGACCTGGTTTTTGTGGCTTAGGAGAAAGATAAAGAATTAATATTTAACTTTTTTCTCTTTACAGTTCGGGCTTTATGAAGTAAAATATTGTTAAAGTTAACAAGTGGAGGTTATTAAAATGCAGCCTGTTTACAAACGCATTTTATTGAAATTAAGCGGTGAGGTGCTCGCCGGTAAAAACGGTCACGGTATTGACTTTGATACAGTTCTTTCAATCTGCGAAGCGGTAAAAGAGTGCAGCAATATGGGAGTTGAGATAGGCCTTGTCGTGGGTGGCGGAAACTTCTGGCGAGGACGCTCAAGCGGTGATATGGACCGTACAAGGGCCGACCATATGGGTATGCTCGCTACGGTAATGAACTCTCTTGCCCTTGCCGACGCTCTCGAGCAGCTTGATGTTCCCGTGCGTGTGCAGACCGCAATTTCCATGCAGCAGATAGCTGAGCCTTATATCCGCAACCGCGCCATAAGGCATCTCGAAAAGGGAAGAGTCGTAGTTTTCGGCTGCGGAACAGGCAACCCGTTCTTCACTACGGATACGGCTGCCGCTCTCAGAGCCGCCGAAATTGACGCCGACGTCATCTTCAAGGCTACAAACGTTGACGGAGTCTTCGATAAAGACCCCAATAAATACGACGATGCCGTAAAGTACGACAGGCTTTCATATCTTGATATCCTCAACAAGGACCTTCATGTTATGGACAGCACTGCGGCGTCCCTTTGCAAGGATAATAACCTGCCCATTCTTGTGTTCAATCTTTCAAATCCTATGAATATTGTAGCTGCCGTTAAGGGCGAAAACGTAGGAACCCTTGTAACGTCAGAGGAGGAGTAATATATGGAAACAGTTTTTGCTTTAGCTAAGGAAAAAATGACAAAAACCGTAAACGCCCTTGTGCATGAGTACGGTACTATCCGTGCGGGACGCGCCAATGCCAGCGTGCTCGATAAAGTGCATGTAGATTATTACGGAGCCCCCACGCCCATCAATCAGATGGCGGCCATTTCCGTTTCAGAGGCCAGAATCCTCACTATCCAGCCCTGGGATGCTTCTACCCTCGGAAAAATCGAAAAGGCCATTCAGCAGTCTGATGTAGGCATTAATCCTCAGAATGACGGCAAGGTTATTCGCCTTGTTTTCCCGCCTCTTACAGAGGATAAGCGTAAGGAGATCGCCAAGGGCATCAGCAAGAAGGCTGAGGAGTCAAAGGTGGCTATCAGAAGCATTCGCCGCGACTGCATAGAGAAGCTTAAAGCCATGAAGAAAGCTTCCGAAATCACAGAGGATGACCTCAAGGACGGAGAAAGCGAGCTTCAGAAAATTACCGACAAATTCGTCAAGGAAATCGATGAAGTAGCTGCCAAAAAGCAGAAAGAGGTTATGGAAATATAACGGCTTTGCCCCTCGAAGAGAGGGGCTTTTCGCTATTTTACAGTTTTGGAATCTAAAGCTTAAAAATAAAATGATTTACCGTAAGAGGTATAGCTATGGATATAAGTAAAATCGATAAAAGCCATATGCCGAGGCATATCGGCGTTATTATGGACGGAAACGGACGCTGGGCAAAGCAGCGGGGTCTTAAAAGGTTTGAGGGACACCGCGAAGGAGCCAAGACTTTCAGAAGGATTTCGGAATATGCCGCAGATATCGGCATAGAATATATGACTTTTTATGCCTTTTCCACGGAAAACTGGAAGCGTCCTCCCGAGGAGGTCGCCGCCATTATGGATTTGTTCCGCGACTATCTGGGAGAAGCGGAGGAATCACCGGAAGCGAGTAAGGGCATGAAGCTGCGCTTTATCGGCGAAAGGAACGCTTTGCCTGAGGATATTGAAAATCTCATGAAAATGGCGGAAGAGAGCACCGAAAGCGGAAAGCGGACCGTAATCAATCTTGCAATAAATTATGGCGGAAGGCTCGAGATAGTTGACGGAGTCAAGGCCATTGCCGAGAAGGTAAAATGGGGAGAGCTTGACCCCAAGGATATAACCGAACAGATGATTTCGGACAGTCTCTATACCGGGGGACAGCCCGACCCAGATCTTATAATCCGTCCCAGCGGAGAGCTGAGACTTTCAAATTTCCTCATCTGGCAGGCGGCATATTCGGAGTTCTGGTTCTCGAATGTCCTTTGGCCCGATTTTACTCCCGAGGACCTTGACAAGGCCATTATCGCTTTTGCCGAGAGGAACCGCAGGTTCGGCGGAGTTTGATATTAACTTATTATTTTAATAAATTTACGGAAAGGTAAAACAATACATATCGTATTGTGCGGCTGTTAAAATGAAACAAAGAGTATTATCCGGCGTTGTCATCGCCGTTGTTGCAATAAGTGTTCTCTTTCTTATGAACACTGTGGTTTTCCCAATCGTTTGGACCGTGCTTGCCGTAATGGCGGTATACGAAATTGAAAAGGTCACTCAGGTAAAGAATAAAGTCCTCATGGTTCTGAGCCTCGTTTTTTCGGCTCTTTTCTGCCTTAACGAGAGCTTCGGTTTTGTTGAGGTTTCGTATTCTGTTGTTTTGGCGGCATACATCCTGATACTCCTTACGGTAATGCTTATTGGCTATGACATTACCAAATTTGAGCATGTTGCGGTTTCCTTTTTTGCTTCCCTTGCCGTTCCCTTCGCTTTTTCAATTTTTGTATATCTCAGGGACATCAGCGAAAACAGCGGCGGGAAATTCAGCAAGACCGAGGGAGTTTATCTGATCCTTCTCGTGCTTGTTTGCTCATGGCTCACGGACGTGTTTGCATACTTTACGGGAAGAGCCTTCGGAAAGCATAAGCTATGCCCGAAAATAAGCCCTAAAAAGACTGTTGAGGGAGCCATAGGCGGTATAGTTATCCCCGCCGTTATAAATATAATTGTGCTTTTGGTCTTTGAAAAATTTTTCTTTGACACAACGGTTATCCCCTACTGGGCGATGCTGATCATTTCTCCCGTCCTTTCTGCTGCAAGTATGCTGGGCGACCTTTCAGCCTCAACTATCAAGCGCAATTTCGGAGTCAAGGATTTCAGCAACCTCATCCCCGGTCACGGCGGAATAATGGACAGATTTGACAGCTGCCTTTTCGTGCTTCCGGCGATTTATGTGATAGTAAACCTGTTTTGAGATTATAGAGAGGAGCTTTGGTGAATAATAATGAGTAAGATTGTTTCAATTTTAGGATCAACAGGCTCTATCGGCACTCAGGCTCTGGACGTTATAAAAAAAGCCGGTTTCGGCGTAAGCGCTCTTACGGCAAATTCCAGCGTGGATGTTCTCGAAAGACAGATAAGAGAGTTTAAACCGAAGCTTGCTGCGGTATGCGATGAAAAAGCCGCTGCTGATTTAAAGGCGAGGGTCAGGGATACCGATACAAAGGTTCTGGCAGGCGAAGAGGGCGTGTGTGAGTGCGCCGCTTTTGAGCAGAGCGATATTGTTCTCAATTCCGTTGTGGGCATGGCGGGACTCAGGCCCACCCTTACCGCCATTGAGGCGGGCAAGGACATCGCTCTTGCCAATAAGGAAACCCTTGTCGCAGGCGGCAGAATAGTAATCGACAGCGCAGCGAAAAAGGGCGTAAAGATATATCCCGTTGACAGCGAACACTCGGCTGTTTTTCAGTGCCTTCAGGGTGTCTCCGATAAAAAGTGGATCAAAAAGCTTATTCTCACCGCCTCGGGCGGCCCCTTCTTCGGAAAGAAAAAAGAGGAACTGCGAGATGTTACGGTAGAGCAGGCTCTCAATCATCCAAACTGGAGCATGGGTGCAAAAATTACCATCGACTCCGCTACAATGATGAACAAGGGTTTGGAGCTTATTGAAGCGGTGTGGCTTTTCGGAGTGGAGCCGAAAAATGTGGACATAGTTGTTCACCGTGAAAGCATTGTTCATTCCCTTGTAGAAATGAGCGACAACTCCGTTCTGGCGCAGCTGGGAGTCCCCGATATGAGAATACCCATACAGTACGCTTTGATGTATCCTGTCAGGACCGAGTCGCCTGTCAAGGAGCTTTCCCTGAGCGACGTGGGCACTCTCACTTTCGCAAAGCCCGATTATGATACATTCGAATGCATCAACATCTGCCGAAGGGCCATAGAAAAGGGCGGACTTTATCCCGCCGCCGCGAATTCCGCAAATGAGGAAGCCAACAGGCTTTTCCGTGAGGGAAAGATAAAATTCCTCGACATTGCAAAACTTGTGGGAGCCGCTTCCGAGGAGGTAGGCAGAGCAGGGGATTATACCTTTGATGATGTTCTTGCCGTAGACAGGGCGGCGAGAGAATTTGTTTTAAATCATATTCCTATGAGGTGATTTTTATTTTAAATCTGTTATCTGTTTCAGCGCTTTGGAGCAAAGCATGGCCAATACTTCTGGCCGTTTTGTTTTTCGGATTTATAATCACGATACATGAGTTCGGTCACTTTATTGTGGCGAAGCTCTCGGGCGTAAAGGTCAATGAATTTGCCATAGGCATGGGCCCTGCTTTTTTTAAATTTAAAAAAGGCGAAACCCAGTATGCTCTGAGGATTTTTCCCATAGGCGGTTATGTGAGCATGGAGGGTGAGGACGAAAACAGCGAGGATGAGGGAGCCTTTAACAAAAAGCCCGTTCACAAGAAAATTGCGGTTGTGGCGGCAGGCGCCGTTATGAACCTTATATTGGGTCTTGTTCTCGTATGCGTAATGATCTCTCAGCAAAATCTTGTAGGCACTACGACAATTGCCGCCTTTACCGAGAATGCTACGAGCAGCCGGTACGGCTTGGAGCCGGGGGATAAGCTTCTGCGCATAAACGGAACGAGAGTCCTCTCCAGCATGGATGTGAGCTTTCTCATGGCCCGTGACGACGACGGCGTCTTTGACTTTGTTGTCGAAAGGGACGGGGAAAAGACGGAGCTGAAGGGAGTCAAGTTTCAGACGGAGCAGGTTGACGGAATAAATTATATAACATACGATTTTTCGATTTACGGCTTGGAGAAAACCCCTTGGAATGTTTTTAAAGCCGCTTGTTTACAGACTGTTTCAATTGCAAGGCTTGTATGGCTTTCACTGTTTGACCTTATTACGGGACGCTTCGGAATCAGTCAGCTTGCAGGTCCCGTGGGAACGGTCAGCGTTATAGCTGAGGTTGCCACAACAGGTATAGATAATCTTATAAGCATTTTCGCATTCATCACTATTAATATCGGCGTATTTAACCTTCTTCCCCTTCCCGCCCTTGATGGCGGAAGGCTGTTTTTCCTTTTGGTTGAGGCTGTGCGCAGAAAGCCTGTCAACCCGAAATACGAGGGATATGTCCATGCGGCTGGTATGGTCCTGCTGCTTATGCTTATGGTAGTGGTGACATTTAACGATATTCTCAATTTGGTAAAAGGGTGAGAGATATGGAACGCAGAAAAAGCAGGAAAGTCAAAATCGGAAGACTTTGTATCGGCGGCGATGCGCATATTGCCGTTCAATCAATGCTCAATGTGCCTGCCCATGACGTTGAGGGCAACGTCAAACAGGCTTTGGCCCTTGAAAAGGCAGGATGTGAAATTATAAGGGTATCGGTGCCCGATAAAGAAGCGGTAAAAACCGTTGAAGCTTTGAAAGCAGCCGTAAAAGCTCCCATTGTAGCCGATATTCATTTCGATTACAAGCTTGCCCTCGACAGCCTTGCGGCGGGGGTTGATAAAATACGTCTCAATCCCGGAAACATCGGCTCCGACGACAGAGTAAAAGCGGTGGCTGATGAATGCGCCAGAAAAGGCGTTCCTATAAGAATAGGCGTAAACTCCGGTTCTCTCGAAAAGGAGATACTTGCAAAATACGGTTCGCCCACGCCTGAGGCAATGTGTGAAAGCGCAATGTATCATGTAAAGCTGCTGGAGAAATTCGATTTTGACAATATTGTAATTTCCATAAAGTCATCAGATGTTCAGAAAATGTATGAGGCATATGAGCTCCTTGCGGAAAAATGCGACTATCCGCTTCATCTTGGCGTTACTGAGGCGGGAACGCAGCGCATGGGTCTTATAAAATCCGCTATAGGAATAGGTGGACTGCTTTTGAGAGGTATCGGCGATACAATAAGGGTTTCCCTTACCGCCGACCCCGTAAACGAGGTTTACGCAGGGTTCGATATACTTAAAGCCGCGGGTCTTCTTACGGGCACGCCAACTCTGGTTTCGTGCCCCACCTGCGGAAGAACGAAAATCGACCTAATTTCAATTGCATCTCAGGTTGAGGAGCATTTGAGAAGCGTTAAGAAAGACATAAAGGTAGCCGTTATGGGCTGTGCCGTAAACGGTCCCGGTGAGGCCAGAGAGGCGGATATCGGAATCGCGGGCGGAGACGGCTGCGGACTTATCTTCAAAAAAGGCGAAATCATAAGAAAGGTGCCGGAAGAGGATATTGTATCCGAGCTCCTTTCCGAAATAGAGAAAATGTAGGTAATGTGATGAGTTGCGATTTTTTTCAGATATTCGGCGATTATATAAACAGCCAGGAAAACAGACAGTTGCTTGCCGCAAGCAGGCTGCTGTCTGTTGAACTGTGCAAAGACAAAAACAGAATAAGTGCGTCTGTTGACTTTTTTAATTTAGTCCAGAGTGAGCTCCTCGATAAAATTTCAAGGGAGATAGCGTTTAATTTAGGTTTGGGCGAGTGTGTGATTTTACCCTCTTTTCCTTCCGAGTGTTTTTCAAAGGATTACTATCCGTCCCTTGTGTTCGAGCTCAAACGGAACATCGCTGCGGCAAACGGATTTTTTTCCGATTCCTCCTGTGACTTTTCAGGTGACACAATGAAAATTTCCCTCACCCACGGAGGAAAGGATATCCTTCTTTCAACGGGTTGCGATAAATACATAGAAAAGACGGTTCAGGACAGATTCGGAATCAAAATAAAAGTGGAGTTCGACGGAGAGACTGAGGTAGGGTTCGACGATCCGATTTTTACCAATATGCAGCGCGAGGCGGAAAAGCAGAAGAAAGAAATCAAGGCCAAAGAAGAGGCTGCTGCGAAAGCGGAGAGAAAGCCAAGAGAGCACAAAACAGTGGAGGGAATACCTCTATATTTTGAAACTGCTCAGGTGATTTACGGCAAACCCTTTAAGGATACGCCCATTCCCATAAAACAGATAACTCCCGATATAGGTACTGCCGCTGTCTGGGGAGACGTTTTCGGCTATGAGATCCGCGACACCCGCGACGGAAAAAGCCATATAATTTCCTTTAACATTACCGATTATACGAGTTCATACACCGTAAAAATATTTGACAAAAAAGACCTTCTTGAGACCTTCAAAAAGAATATGAGCGAAGGCATAACGGTTCTTGTCAAGGGCTCCGTAACATACGACAACTACTCCAAGGAATATGTAATACGTCCCTACGGCATCAGCAAGGCTGATAAAATCCAGGTTACGGACGACGCTCCCGTAAAGAGGGTTGAACTGCATCTTCACACAAATATGTCCTCCATGGACGGCATTACCGATGCGGGAACACTCGTAAAGCGGGCTATAAAGTGGGGACATAAAGCCATAGCCATAACGGACCACGGCGTCGCTCAGGCCTTCCCCGACGCCATGAACGCGGCGGCGTCAGGCGATATCAAAATCATCTACGGCGTCGAGGCTTATTTTGTAAACGATATGATACCAATTGTCAACGGCTCTCAGGAGTCGGAGGTTGACGGTGAATTTATAGTCTTCGACCTTGAAACCACGGGCTTCAGCGCCAAAAACGAGAGAATAACGGAAATCGGAGCCGTAAGGGTGTCGGGCGGAGAGATAAAAGAGAGCTTCAATACCTTTGTGAATCCCGAAAAGCCCATACCTGAAAGAGTGGTTGAGCTTACGGGCATAACCGACGATATGGTTAGGGACGCTCCGAGCCAGGAGGAGGCCGTCAGAAGCTTTCTCGATTTCTGCGGCGATGACGCGATTCTGGTAGCCCATAACGCCCAGTTCGATATAAGCTTTATTAGAGCCGCCTGCGAAAGATACGATATACCATATAACCACACCTTTATCGACACGGTCCCCCTTTGCAGGACGATGCTGCCGGGACTTAAAAATTACAAGCTCGATACGGTATCAAAGCATTTGAAGCTGGATGATTTCAACCACCACAGAGCCTGCGACGACGCAAGAATCCTTGCGGATATAATGCTTGTACTTTTCAAGGATTTAAAGGAAGAGCGTAAAATAACCTCTGTGCAGAAGATAAATACAGGTCTTGCGGGAGGAGATACTTCAAAGCTTAAAGCTTACCACCAGATCATACTTGTTAAGAATCTTGTGGGACTTAAAAACTTGTATAAGCTTATTTCCATGTCGCACCTCAACTATTATTTCCGAGTTCCGAGAATCCCCAAAAGCGAGCTTATCAAGCACCGCGAGGGACTTATTATCGGCAGCGCCTGTGAAGCAGGCGAGCTTTACCGCTCCATCGTTGACGGAAGGCCCTGGGATGAAATAAGGAAAATCGCCGAATTTTACGATTATCTTGAAATCCAGCCCAACGGAAACAACGAATTCATGCTCCGAAACGGAACGGTAAAGAGCATAGAGGAGCTTGAGGACATAAACCGTCAGATAGTGAAATTGGGCGAAGAGCTGGATAAGCCCGTTGTCGCTACAGGCGACGTCCATTTCATAGACCCGAAAGATGCCGCTTACAGAAGCGTTTTAATGGCGGCGAAGGGCTTTACCGATGCCGACAATCAGGCGCCACTCTATTTCAGAACCACCGACGATATGCTTAAAGAATTTCAGTATCTCGGCAAGGATAAGGCCTATGAGGTGGTTGTTGAGAATACCAACAAAATCGCCGAAATGACCGAGGTCATAAGACCCATACCTGAAGGAACCTTCCAGCCCAGCATTCCGGGCGCCGACGATGAGCTCAGGACAATCTGCTGGCAGCACGCCAAGGATATGTACGGAGACCCCGTTCCGGAATATGTCGCCACGCGACTTGAAAGAGAGCTTGAATCCATTATCAAGCACGGATTCGGAGTGCTTTACATAATCGCTCAGAAGCTTGTCAAAAACTCTGAGGATCACGGCTATCACGTCGGTTCCCGTGGTTCGGTCGGTTCATCATTCGTGGCCACCATGGCGGGAATATCGGAAGTTAACCCACTTTCGCCTCACTATGTGTGCCCCAAGTGCAAATACAGTCAGTTTATCACCGACGGCAGCTACGGCTCAGGCTATGACCTTCCGCCGAAGGATTGTCCCAACTGTGGTATCCCGATGCACCGCGACGGACACGAGATCCCATTTGAAACCTTCCTGGGCTTCAACGGCGACAAGGCTCCCGATATCGACCTTAACTTTTCGGGAGAGTACCAGTCCATGGCTCACAGATATACTGAGGAGCTTTTCGGTCCCACCCACGTTTTCAAGGCCGGTACCATCGCCACCGTTGCTGATAAAACTGCCTACGGATATGTTAAAAAATACCTTGAAGAGCGGTCAATGGTTGTAAACCGCGCCGAGGAGGAACGCCTTACACGGGGATGCACGGGCGTCAAGAGAACGACGGGACAGCATCCCGGAGGAATGGTTGTTGTACCCAACGCCTACGAGGTATATGATTTTACTCCCGTCCAGCATCCCGCCGACGATGCGGACAAGGGCACGGTTACGACTCACTTCGACTTCCATTCACTCCACGATACTATTCTCAAGCTTGACGAGCTGGGACACGATGTTCCCACCCTCTATAAGCACCTTGAAGATATGACGGGAATCTCCGTAATGGATATCGACATATGCGACCCGAAGATATACGAGCTGTGTACAAGCCCCGAACCTCTCGGGGTGACGCAGGAAGATATAGACTGGCCTACGGGAACACTTTCAATTCCCGAAATGGGCACGAACTTCGTGTGTCAGATGCTCATTGACGCTCAGCCCAAGACCTTTTCCGACCTTCTTCAGATTTCGGGACTTTCCCACGGCACGGACGTGTGGCTGGGCAACGCTCAGGATTTAATTAAGAAAGGTACCTGCACGATTTCCGAGGTTATCGGAACCCGTGACAGCATCATGACCTATCTCATGCATAAGGGACTGGAGCCGGGCATGGCCTTCAAAATCATGGAAATTGTCCGTAAGGGCAAGGCTACAAAGCTTCTCACCGAGGAGCACATAAACGCCATGAAGGCCCACGATGTGCCCCAGTGGTATCTCGATTCCTGCATGAAGATCAAATACATGTTCCCGAAAGCTCACGCCGCCGCCTATGTAAGCGCCGCTTTGAGGCTCGGCTGGTTTAAAATTTACAAGCCCCTCGAATACTATTCCGCATTTTTCACCGTCAGAGGCGAGGACTTTGACGCGGTGACTGCCGTAAAGGGTCATGCCGCCGTCAAGAACAAGATGCAGGAAATCAAGCATAAGGGCAAAGATGCTTCCAAAAAGGAGCAGGACCAGTACACCATTTTGCAGGTTACAAACGAGATGATGGCAAGAGGATATGAGTTCCTGCCTATCGACATCTACAAATCCGACGCGACCCGTTATCTTATAGAGGACGGAAAAATCCGCCTTCCCTTCCTTTCCATTGCGGGAACGGGAGAGGCTGCCGCCAAAGGACTTGCCGCCGCCAGAGACGACGGAGAGGGAGATTTCATTTCAAAGGACGACCTGCAGAGAAGGGCGGGAGTGTCCAAGAGCGTTATAGCCTCTTTGGAAGAGACGGGAGCCCTTGAGGGTATGCCCGACAGCACTCAGATGAGCTTTTTTTAAAATAAAATCAAATTTAATTGATTTTATTAAATACAGGTTGACGAAACGTGTTTAATATGATAATATGTTACCAAATTAGCACATTAGCAGACTAAAGTAAACGAATTTGCGGGAGAATATTATGAAAAAGTATTTGCGAACCACTCCGGAAGGCACAAGGGATTTGCTCTTTGAGGAATGCTCCGCCAGAAAAAGCGTGGAGTCGGCCCTCACTTCTCTGTTTAAATCGAGGGGATACAGCAAGGTTATAACTCCGGTACTTGAATATTTTGACGTTTTCGGCGGCGAAAGCGCAGGCTTTGCGCCTGAGAGCATGTATAAGCTTACGGATAACCACGGACGGCTTCTCGTCCTGCGTCCCGACAGCACCATGCCCATTGCGAGAATTGTCACGACACGTCTTCGTGAGGCGTCTCTTCCCATAAGGCTCTATTATAATCAGAGCGTTTTCAGATGCCGTCAGAGCCTTGCGGGACACGCCAATGAAACCGTTCAGTGCGGAATTGAGCTCATAGGAGCGAAGGGACTCAGGAGCGACCTTGAGGTTATCTCAACCGCCATTGACGCTTTGCAGGGCTGCGGGGCGGCGGATTTCAGAATAGAGATCGGACACGCGGGATTTTTCAAATCCCTTGCCGGCGATCTCGATGCGGGTGACGACGTGAGGGAAGAGATAAGCGACCTTATTGAATCCAAAAACTATGCAGCCCTTAATGACCTTCTCGACTCGATGCCTCAGACCGACGTTACGGTAGCTTTAAAAAGGCTGCCGAGGCTTTTCGGCGGCGCCGAGATACTTGATGAGGCGGCGAAGCTCTATGATTCGGAGGAAGCCCATAAGGCGCTCAGGTATCTGGGAGAAATCTATTCCTCCCTTTCGCAGCTGGGCTTAGGCGAAAAGATAACCATTGACCTGGGTCTTGTACACAGGAGCAATTATTATACGGGCACCGTTTTCAGAGGCTATATCGAAGGCTCAGGCATAACGGTGCTTTCAGGCGGAAGATATGACGGACTTATCGGAGAGTTCGGCAGAGAGCTTCCCGCGACGGGCTTCGGTGTGGATGTAGATGCTCTGGCTAAGGCCATGCTTCAGAGGGGAGAGGCTCAGGGTGAGCAGCCTGCGGATGTACTTGTGTTCGGTGAGGGCGGATATGAGATCAACGCCCTTATCTATGCAAGGGAGCTTACAGATATTGTGGCCGAAATATTCACGGGCTCCACTCTCGAGGAAGCCCGCGATTACGCGGAGAAGAAAGGCATCTGCGCAATACACATCATAGGAAAAGACGGATTTAAAATAGAGAGAACGGGAGGGAAAAAAGCATGAATCCACTGAGGATTGCTCTTACAAAGGGAAGACTCGAAAAAAAGACCGTAGAGCTTTTTTCCGAAATGGGTCTCGACTGTACCGCTCTTATAGATAAGGGCAGAAAGCTGGTTTTGCCTGTTCCGCCCTATGAGGTGGTTTTAGCCAAGGCAGCCGATGTTACGACCTATGTTGAGCACGGCGTGTGCGATATCGGCATCGTCGGAAAAGATACAATAGTTGAGAGCGGCAAAAGCTTTTACGAGGTTATGGATTTAGGCTTCGGCAAATGCCGCTTCGCTCTTGCGGGACCTAAGGGAACCGACTTTTTCAGCGGATACAACGTAAAGCGAATTGCGACTAAATATCCCACTGTTGCCGCTAACTATTTTGAGAGCAAAAACATGGACGTCAGAATAATAAAAATCGAGGGCTCAGTGGAGCTTGCTCCGCTTCTTGGACTTTCTGATGCCATAGTCGATATTGTCGAGACGGGCTCAACTCTTAAGGAAAACGGACTTGAGGTCATAGATGAGATTATTCCCGTATCGGCGAGAGTTATAGTAAATATGGCGAGCATGAAGCTTCGCAAAAACGAGATAGAGGATTTCCTTGAAAAAGTAGAAAAGGCAAAGGAGGAGCAGCAGTGATTTCATATATAAAAGCAGACGGAAAAGCGGAAAAGGAGCTTATCGCGCAGCTTAAAGCGAGAAGCGGAGAGACGAGTAAAAAGGTTACGGAAAGCGTAACTCAGATAATCGAGGCCGTGCGCCTTGAAGGCGACGCCGCCCTTGACAGATATACAAAGCTTTTCGACGGCTCCGTGCCCGAGAGGCTTGAAGTGACGAAAGAGGAAATGGAAGCGGCCGTAAACAGCGTAGCTCCCGAGTTTCTAACGGCTGTAAAAAATGCCGCTGAGAGAATCAGGGATTTTCACGCCCGTCAGAAGCAGCAGAGCTGGCTTACCACAAAGGAAAACGGGGTAATTCTCGGTCAGCGCATCAGAGGACTTAAAAGAGTGGGCCTCTATGTTCCCGGCGGCACGGCGGCCTATCCGTCGTCGGTGCTCATGAACGCAGTCCCCGCAAAAATTGCGGGAGTTGAAGAGCTGATAATGGTCACTCCTCCCATGAAGGACGGAGGCGCCAATCCCAATATACTTGCCGCCGCATATGTGGCGGGTGTTGACAGGGTTTTCCTTGCAGGAGGAGCGCAGGCTGTGGCTGCATTGGCCTACGGTACCGAGAGAGTGCCGAAGGTGGATAAAATCGTGGGACCCGGCAATATCTATGTGGCCACCGCAAAGAAGCTTCTTTACGGCGTTGTGGATATAGATATGATTGCGGGACCCAGCGAAATTCTGATTGTCGCCGATGAAAGCGCAAAGCCGGAGTTCCTTGCAGCAGACCTTATGTCTCAGGCAGAGCACGATGTTCTTGCAAGCGCAATTCTTCTCACTAACAGCGAAAAAATTGCTTCCGATACCGTCGAGGCATTAAAGCTCCAGGTGGAGGAAATGCCGAGAAAGGATATAATTAAAAAATCCCTCAAGGATTACGGCGCGATTATAGTGTGCCAAAATCTTGGTGAAGCCGTTGATTTTGCCAATGAGCTTGCACCGGAGCACCTTGAGATGTGCGTGGAAAACCCCATGGAGTATATCGGACGCATGGATAATGCAGGTTCCGTATTTTTGGGGAATTATTCTCCCGAGCCCTTGGGCGATTACTATGCGGGGCCGAACCATGTTCTTCCTACAGGAGGTACGGCGAGATTTTTCTCTCCTCTTTCAGTGGACAGTTTTGTAAAGAAATCCAGCTTTATTTACTATACCGAGTCGGCTCTCTCTCAGGATAAGGACGATATCGTCACCCTCGCCGAGACGGAGGGCCTCGGAGCTCACGCAAATTCGATAAAGGTAAGGTTTTAATATATGTCTTTTGTTTTAAATGAAAAAATTAGAAATCTCACTCCATATTCTCCTGTTGAGGGCGAATATGCCGTAAGGCTTGACGCCAATGAGTCGTATTTTTCTCTCAGTGAAGAAATACTTTCCGAGGTTAAGGAAGCTATAGGCAAGGTGGATTTTAACCGTTATCCTGATCCATTCGCCTCTGAGCTTTGCGAGGCTTTCTCAAAGTTTTACGGCATAGATAAAAATTTTGTCACCGCCGGAAACGGCTCCGACGAGCTTATTTCGGTTATAATGAACGCTTTTCTCCAAAAAGGCGATAAGGTGATGACCGTCACTCCCGACTTTTCAATGTACGCTTTTTATGCTTCGCTTGCAGAGGCTCAGTGCATAGATTTCTTTAAAACCAATCTTGAGTTCTCCGTTGATAATGTAATTAAAGAAGCCAAAGAGCAAAAAATCCGTGTGCTTATTTTTTCAAACCCCTGTAATCCAACGTCCCTGGGCGTTAAGAGGGAAGATATGAAAAGACTTATTTCCTCTCTCGATTGTCTTGTGGTGCTGGACGAGGCCTATATGGATTTCTGGGATGAATCCCTTATTAACGAGGCCGAAAAGTACGATAATCTTTTAATCCTGCGCACCTGCTCAAAGGCTTTCGGACTGGCAGCAATGCGTCTCGGCTTTGCCGTTGCAAATAAAACAATCACCGATGTTATAAGGAGCGTCAAATCTCCCTATAATGTCAACAGCCTTTCTCAGGCGGCGGGTACGGTTGTCTTAAAGCACGCCGATTATCTGAAAGAGTGTACCGATAGCATCAAGAAGTCAAGGGACGACCTCTACAAAATGATAACCGCTCTTTCGGAAAAATATAAAGGAAAAATAAAACCCGTTGCGCCTGTGA
Source organism: uncultured Oscillospiraceae bacterium (assembly GCA_949283785.1). Lineage (GTDB taxonomy): Bacteria > Bacillota > Clostridia > Oscillospirales > Acutalibacteraceae > UMGS263. Next base: position 16,616 of record CASDTR010000008.1, on the reverse strand, counting down.
CGAATTTTGTGTATACTGAATTTGAGAAGGCCGAGGAGCTTTTCGAGTTCCTCAAAACTAAGGGTATTGCCGTGAGAAAAATGGGCACGCACCTTAGGATTTCCGCAGGAAGTGAAGAGGAAAACAGAGCTGTCTGCGAAGGAATTGATTTATTTTATAAATCTTAAACGGAGGATGCGCTTTTAGCGCGATTTATGATATGAGAAGTGCTGACATAAGTAGAAAAACAAAGGAAACCGATATAGACATCAGCCTTTCCCTTGACGGCGGAGAATGCGAAATAAATACGGGAATAGGCTTTTTTGACCATATGCTCACAGCCTTTGCCGTTCACGGCGGCTTCGGCCTGAAAGCTGAGGTCAAGGGCGATTTAAACGTTGACTGTCACCACACTGTGGAGGATACAGGCATAGTTCTCGGAAAGGCTTTTGCCGAGGCTCTGGGAGATAAAAGCGGTATAGAGAGATACGGCAGCTTCACCGTTCCCATGGATGAGTCTCTTGCTTTTGTTTCTCTCGATGTTTCGGGAAGACCTTTCCTTGTTTTTAACGCAGAATTTCCCGAAGAGAGAGTAGGGGAGTTTGACTCCTGTATGTGTGAAGAGTTTATGAGGGCGTTTGCCTATAATGCGGGTATAACCCTCCATGTAAATATGCTTTACGGCGGCAACACCCACCACCAGATCGAGGCCATATTCAAGGCTTTGGCCCACGCTCTTGCCATTGCCGTAAAGGAAAACGGAAAAGGCGTCCTTTCAACCAAGGGAAGCCTGTAATCGGAGGTATATATGCTTATTTTTCCTGCAATAGATATTAAAAACGGTGAATGTGTCCGCCTGAAAAAAGGCGACATGGATACTGCCCACAAGGTGGCGGACAGCTTTCTCGATACAGCCGCGTCTTTTAAAGAGGCGGGCGCCGCGTGGATTCACATGGTTGACCTTGACGGAGCCGTCAACGGCAAAAGGATAAACACTTGCGTTTTTACCGAGACAGCCGAAAAAAGCGGCTTGAAGGTAGAAGTGGGCGGAGGCATAAGAAAGGCCGAAGACGTAGAATATTATCTTTCAAGAGGAATTGAGAGAGTCATAATCGGTTCCGCCGCTTTAAACAATCCTCAGCTTGTCTCGGACTGTATAAAGGAATACGGCGCCGAAAAAATTGTCCTCGGCATCGACGCGAGAAACGGCATGGTAGCCGCCGAAGGCTGGGTAAAGACGAGCGAAATATCATATATCGACCTTGCAAAGCGCATGGAGGACAAAGGCGTAAAGTATATCATCTTTACAGATATCGGCCGCGACGGAATGCTTTCGGGCCCCAATTTAGAGCAGCTTTTTGCCCTTAACAACGCTGTTTCCTGCAATATAGTTGCGAGCGGCGGAATCAAGGATATCGAAGATATTAAGGTTGTGAAGGAAGGCGGACTTTACGGAGTGATCTGCGGCAAATCCATTTACAGCGGCACGCTCAGTCTGCGGGAAGCCGTCAAAGTCGGAGGAGAGCAGAAATGAATTACGATATAGAGAGATACTTTAAAAAGGGCGACTTAATACCCGCCGTTGTGAGAGAGGAATCAACGGGCGAGGTGCTTATGCTTGCCTACATGAACCGCGAATCCCTTGCCAAAACCTTTGAGACGGGTGAAACCTGGTTTTACAGCCGCTCACGTCAGGAACTCTGGCACAAGGGGGCTACCTCGGGTCACATACAGAAAATAGTCGATATCTATACCGACTGTGACGACGACACTCTTTTAATCAACGTAGTGCAAACGGGAGCTGCCTGCCATACAGGCAATCACAGCTGCTTTTTTACAAAAATATGGGAGAAATAAAAATGAACGACATCATCAAAGATTTATATGAAGTAATTCTCGAGAGAAGGGCCAACCCCACGGAGGGCTCCTACACCTGCTATCTTTTTGATAAGGGTCTCGATAAAATACTCAAGAAGGTGGGCGAGGAGTGCGCCGAAACGATAATCGCCGCCAAAAATGGAGATAAAAACGAGACGGTTCTCGAAATCAGTGACCTTATCTTCCATCTGCTTGTTATGATGGCCAATGAGGGCATCGAAGTAGAGGACGTTGCCGCAGAGCTCGAAAAACGCCGCCAGAAAAGCGGAAATCTCAAGAAATTTCACCAGGTAGACAAAAACAGCTAAAAGAGGTGAGTGCTTTGTCTGAAAAGGGTAAAAGTGCTTCTCGTTTGCCGAAACGGTGGTTCAAAGTGGATAATGCCGGCAAAATTTTCCCCGGCCAGCGAACCGAAACATGGTCAAACGTGTTTCGGGTTTCCGTCGTACTTAAGGAAAAAATTGTCCCGGAGATACTCGAGCAGGCTCTCGCCGACGTTTTGCCGAGGTTTCCCTGTTTTGATGTAAGAATAAAAAAGGGTTTTTTTTGGTATTATCTTCAGGAGAACGAGTACGCCGCTCCTCCCGTCATGCTCGACGTCAATAATCCCTGTCACAGGATAAAGTGGAACGAGAACAACCATTTCCTGTTTAAGGTTTACTATTATGACAGGCGCATATCCGTGGATTTCTTTCATGTGCTTACCGACGGATACGGTGGTTCACTGTTTTTATGTACCCTTGCCGCGCGTTATCTCACCCTGTGCGGACATAATATTTCCGTCGGGGGAAATGTCCTCGATATAAACGAGCCCGCGACTGAGGATGAAATTAACGACGCCTTTGTAAAATTTGCAACCTCAAAGGCAAAGCTTAAAAAGTTTAACAAATTTGTCTATCACGCCAGGGGAACGAAACTCCCCGATCACCGTGTAAATATCACAACGGGATTTATGCCTGTAGATGATTTAAAAAAGAAGGCGGCGGAGTATAACGCTACGATTACGGAATTTTTAGGTGCCCTGCTTCTTTATATTCACTATCAGAAGCAGAACAGGGAATGTTATAAGAAAAAGGACGTAAGCGTTCAGATTCCCGTAAATTTAAGGCGTACCTTTCCCACCAATACCTTCAGGAATTTTTCCCTCTGCTACAGTGTGCGCATAGACCCAAATATGGGCGAATACACCTTTGAGGAAATGGTCAGGCAGGTTTCTCTTTATTTGAGATATATAAATAATGAAAAGCAGCTCAACGCCATGATCTCAAACAATCTCAAACTCGAATCAAATCCTCTGAACCGCATACTGCCGCTGTTCATAAAAGATGCGGCAATCGGAATTTCCTTTCTTATTACGGGCGAGCAGACCACAAGCGTGCTGCTGACAAATCTGGGCGTTGTAAAGCTGCCCGAGGATATGGAGCCTTTGGTGGATAAATTTATATTCATGGCGGGTCCCGGCAAGCTCAACGGTGCAAGGTGCGGAGCTTCGAGCCTCGGAAACTGTTTGGCGCTGACTTTCGCAAACATCTATGCCGAATCTGATATAGAACGGGAATTCTTTACTTCCCTTGTGAAAATGGGAATACACGTCAAGGTAGAAAGCAACAGATAAAGGAGGCTTTGGAATGTCATACTGTGTCAACTGCGGAGTGGAGCTTGACGAAAGCGCGATTGAATGTCCTCTCTGTTCGGCTCCCGTGCTCAACGCCTTTGAGGATGAGCCTGAAAAGCTGCCGCCTTATCCCGATAATACCTTTACCCCGAAGGCGAAAAACAAGTACATGGGATTTTTTATTTCAATGTGCCTGCTTATACCGAACATAATTTTCGTTATCAGCAATCTTCTCGTGCCCAGCACGGGAAACTGGTCTCTTTATGTGCTTACTACCAGTGCGCTTTTTTGGATAATTTTTATTGTGCCCCTGTTCGTTACAAAAGAGCATCCCTATGTCCTCTGGTTTTTGGATTCCGTATCCGTAGCCCTTTATGCACTGTTTGTGATTTCGGATACGAGGTCATCAAAATGGTTTCTCAATCTGGCTCTGCCCGCAATAGTATGCGTGTCGGCTTTTGCGCTGTTTCTTCTATTGTGGATGCGCAGAAAAAAGCGCAAGTGGTCCGAAATAACCATAGCGTTCCTGGCCGAAATAGCGATTGAAAGTCTGGTTATCGACGGATTTTATAATAATTTCTATGAAAAGGAAGCGTTCCTGAGGTTTTCCATTCCCATTGTGGCCTCATGCGCGGCGCTAATAATATTTTTTGCCATTGTCTCAGGCAACAAGCGCTTTGAGCTCTGGTTTAAGAGAACATTTCATGTTTAATGATTTCGGAGTAAAATTTTATGCGTTATATTGTGGTTGACCTTGAATGGAATAACGCCTTCAGCTCTAAAAGCAAAAAGGCTATAAACGAGATAATTGAAATCGGAGCGGTAAAGCTCGATGAGGATTTAAATATAAGGGATACAATTTCCACTTTCATAAGGCCCTGTGTCGGCAAAAAGCTCAGTAAAAGGGTAGTCGAAATGACCAGCATAACCGACGCGGACGTTGCGGGGGGGATGAGCTTTATCAATGCGGTAAAGCTCCTTAAAAGCTGGATTTCCAAAGACGACATCGTAATGACTTGGGGCGATACGGATATAAGGGTATTTCTCGAAAACTGCAAAGAGTTTTCGCTGGGAGAGACAATACCATTTTTGGGAAAATATCTTGATTTGCAGAAATATTGTCAGTCAAAGCTTGACGACTCTTTTACAACTCAGCAGCTTGGTCTTTCCGCTGCGGCGGATCTTTTGGGGATCAAAGACGATAAATTTTTTCATCATCGGGCTTTGGATGACAGCCTGCTGAGCGTTGAATGTCTTAAAAAAGTATTCGACGAAAATTCCCTTAAAAAAATGGCCAAAGACTGCGACGAGGTGTTTTACCGCAAGCTGAATTTCAGGACCCATTACATACTGGATATAAACAGCCCTGCCATTGAGCCTTCCGCACTTATCTGCGTTTGCGACGTGTGCGGAGAGAGAGCAAAACAGCTTGATGACTGGAAAATTTCCTGTCAGGCCTTTCAGGGGACTTTCAAATGTCAGAACTGCGGAAGAAAATTTCGCAAAACCGTAAGATTCAAGCAGTATTTTGACCACGTCGCCGTCTCTGAAAAAACCCATGTAATAATCAAGGCAAAAACTGAAAATGATAAAATCAAGAAGAATGCAGTTGCAAAGTAAACTGCATTTTTTCTTTTGCTGTAAGAATTTGTGCTTTTTAGATCGGAATAGGAAGAATTACGAAGGTTTAATTACTTTTCAGAAAACGAACATATAGAATCGTAACCTTATATTGTTAATTTGTTCACAAATACACAATATACGGGAGCGTCTTTTGTGACTTTTGCACATATGGCAGTAAAAAGTTTATATCAAATACCAATGGTTTTGTTTTTTTTCAAATGATATAATAATTGAGAATATTGTCAAAGATGTAATGAAGGGAAGTGAATTTTTGGCTGAGAAAATTGTTGATGAGATTTTAAACGCCGAATCTCAGTCTCGTGAAAAAATAGCGCAGGCGAACGAGGAAGCAAGCAGAGCTCTTGAAAACGCAAAGCTGAAGGCAAAGGAAAACAGCGAGCGAATTATAAGAGGGGCTTCCGAAAAAGCTGAGGGAATTATTTTTCAGGCGGAAAATCAGGCGAAGGATTTACTGCTGAAATCGGAAAGGGAAGCTGAGGAAAACAGTAAGACTGTCTGTTTTGTCAGTGAAGAAAAGAAGGAGCAGAGTATCCGCGCCGTAATTGACTGCATTCTTAAAGACTGAAAAAAGAATTTAAACAGAAAAGGAGGTGCGTTTGATGGCAAAAGTGGCTATGAAGCAGATCGAAATTGCCGCTGTCCTTGAAGACAGTCAGCAGATAGTAGATTTGCTTCAGCGCAGGGGAATAGTGCAGATAGAAGAATACCGTGAAATAGACGGCATTTACAAAATGGATGTCTCTCATTCCGTCTCCCAGCTCGGACGTTTTCTGGAAACTGCTCAGTCAGCAAAGGAACTGCTTTTAAAGTATTCCGCTGAAAAAAAGTCCATGCTCGACAGTTTTGCTCCGAGGCGTCAGATTACGGCCGCTGAGTTTATCGAAAAAAGCGGCGAGGCCGACGCTCTGCTTAGCAAATGCTATGAGATAAACGGTTTGGGCAAGAAAATATCAGAATCGAGAGCCGCCATAGTGCGCAGCGAGACGCTGGCCGAAAACATTGCGCCGTGGGTGAATTTGGACATCCCAATGAATTTTACGGGCACTGAATTTTCATCTGCCTTCATCGGCTATTTTCCGTTTTCCGTAACGGAGGATGAGATTAGGCTGAAGCTGGCGCAGGCTGTTCCAGAAGCGGAAGACGCTGAAATCGAAATTGTTTCCTGTGATGAAACGCAAACCTGCGCGGTTATTTTTTGTCTTAAGGAAAACGGAGAGAAGGTAGAAAGAGCGCTGCGTGCAGAAGGTTTCGTAAAGCCTGCGGATATGCCGTCCCGTTTGCCGAGGGAGCAGTATGAGGCTTATTTGGAAGAAAAGGAAAAGCTGCTCCGCGACATAAGCGAATATGAGAGCAAACTTTCGCAAATGGGAGATTTTACAGCGAAGATAGACTTTCTCACGGACTATTTTTCAATTCGCTCCGAAAAATATGACGTTATAGGAAAGCTCGGAATGAGCGATCGCGTGTTTGTACTTGAGGGATATGTTCCCGCAAAATACGGCGATAAGCTAAAAAAAGAAATTGAGGAAAAATTTACGGCTGCGGTTTCCGTAGAGGATGTGGCGCAGGACGACGAAAACGAACCTGTGCTCCTTGAAAACAACAGCTTTGCCGCTCCCGTGGAGCCGATTACGGAAATGTATTCTCTCCCGTCAAAGAGGGATATTGACCCGAACGGCATTATGGCTTTTTTCTACTATGTGTTTTTCGGAATGATGTTTTCCGACGCCGGATACGGGCTGCTTATGGTGATAGCTACCGCTTTTGTTATCCTAAAATATAAACCCGAGCGGCAGAAGAAAAATACCATGCTCATGTATATGTACTGCGGAATATCGACAATGTTCTGGGGATTTATGTACGGAAGCTTTTTCGGCGACATAATAAACGTCATAAGAACTAACTTCCTCGGCCTCGACTCAATACGTCTGTATTTGTGGAAGGACCCCCAGGGAGATGATCTGATGTCAGTCATGGTGTACTGCTTCCTTTTCGGACTCATACACCTGTTTGTCGGCGTCGCAATAAAAGGATACATGCTATGGCGTGACGGGGATAAATTTGGGGCGTTGTGCGAAACGGTACCCATATTCCTCGCCGTAGGCGGCGCAGGACCCATATGCGCAGGCATGCTTGTTGAAATTCCCGATTCCGTTACGGGGGTATGCAAATATATGGCCATTGCGGGCGTAGTGCTGATCATCCTTACAGGCGGCAGAAGCTCAAAGAGTATAGCAGGCAAGATAGGAGGCGGCTTATACGCTTTCTACAATGTGGTATCGGGATATTTGAGCGATATTCTCTCTTATTCGAGACTTCTGGCTCTTGGCCTTGTTACGGGAATAATCGGAAACGTCATCAACATGATGGGTACTTTGCCTCAGAACAAAATCACCAAGGCGCTGCTTTTGATAGTGGTTTTCGCCATAGGCCATACGATAAATTTCGGCATCAACATCATCGGAGCCTACGTTCATACAAACAGGCTTCAGTATGTTGAATTTTTCTCAAGGTTTTATGAGGGCGGCGGCAAAAAGTTCCGTCCCTTTAAGGCTGATACAAAAACATTAAGATTCAAGGAGGAAATTACTAATGGATAAACTCGGTTTGGTTTTAGCGATTTTAGGTGCGGCTATGGCTGCGTTCGGCGGAGGCGTCGGCTCGGCAAAAGGTGTCGGAATAGTCGGTGAGGCCGCTGCGGGTCTTGTTTCCGAAGATCCGTCCAAGTTTACAAAGGTCCTTATTCTTCAGATCCTTCCCGGTACTCAGGGACTTTACGGATTCATTACCGCTATCGTCGTAATGATAAGAACAGGCATATTTACCGGAGACGTTGCAGCTCTCACTACCGCTGACGGACTTTCCTACCTTGCCGCCTGCCTTCCCATGGCTATAGTCGGATATTTCTCGGCCATCGGTCAGGCACGCGTTGCGGCTTCAGGCGTAAGCGTTATCGCTAAAAGACCTGAGGAGCAGAGTAAGGCAATGGTTCTTGCCGCTATGGTTGAGACCTATGCTGTTCTCGCGCTTCTTGTTTCAGTTCTTCTTATTTTCACCTTATAATAAAGGGGCAGCTTTATATGGCCGGTATAGATAAAATTATTGAAAGAATCGAGAGCGACACCAAGGCGCAGTGCGAAGCCATAAGGAAGGCAGCCGAGGAAAATATAGCCGCGCTTATGGAAAAAAACGAGAGCGAAGCGAATAAAAAAGCCGATGCGATAATCTCGGACGCAAAGCGCGAAGCGCAGCTTATCGGCGAAAAGGCTGTTTCGGGCAGCAAACAGAAAGCCAATCAGATAATGCTTGCCGCAAAGAGCAGCGCCATAAACGAGATCCTTTCCGAGGCCCTTGACGTTATGGACAAAATGCCCGACGACGAATATTTTGCCGCCGTTTTATCGCTTGCCGTCAAATATTCGGGAGGCAGAAAGGGCGGAGTCATTTCCTTCGGCGAAAGGGATTTGAAGAGGCTTCCGAAGAATTTTGAAAAGAAGCTTTCGGAAGCGGGATGCGTGGCATCCGTCAGTTCCGTTCCCAACGGCAATATAGAAAACGGTTTTATTATGGCTTTCGGCGATGTTGAGGAAAACTGTACTTTCGGCGCTCTTGCAGATGAAAAGAGAGATATTCTCAAAGAAAAAATTTATCAAATTATTTTTTAGTCAGGCGGTGTTGGATTATGCGTGATACTGAATTTGCATATGGTGTTGCACACATCAGGGCACACGAGCTTTCACTGCTTAGCAACGACAATCTTGAGAGCATGATTTCCGCCCCCGACGTAAACGAGGCGCTCCGTGTGCTCGGTGATAAGGGCTGGGATACGGAAAGCGGAGATATCTCCCAGATGCTTTTGAAAGAAAGCGAAAAAAACTGGGAGCTCATCTGTGAATGTCTTCCGGCGGAGCATCTTCTCGATTGTCTGATTATCGAAAATGATTTTCACAATTTGAAAGCGTCGGTCAAAACCGCTTTTACTCAGGAAGAGGCGCAGCGTTATTTTCTCTTTCCCTGCGTATATGACCCGGAGAAAATTAAGGAAGCCGTTGAAAAGAAGGATTTTGCCTCTCTTCCCCTGTGTATGAGCGAAGCGGCTAAAAAGGCATACGACTTTTTGACACGTCTCGGCTCAGGACAGATGGCAGACGTCATCATAGACAGACAGGCCATGGCCGTAAAGCTTCAAATGGTCAGAGAAAGCGATTCTGCTCTTCTTAAAAACGCCGTCAATATGAACGTAGCGGCAAATAATATCAAGATAGCCCTTCGCTGTGTCAGGACGGGAAAAAGCATGGACTTTATGAAAAAAGCCATGAGCGAGGAATGTCCCGTTATTGACGTCGAAACGCTTCAGAAAAAGGCCTTTGAAGGGGAAAACGCAGTTACATCTTATCTTGAAGGCATCAAAGAATTTTCGCAGGCGGCGCCGCTTTTAAAAGAAAGCTCAACGCTGTTTGAAAAATATCTTGACGACGCGATAATGGAAAAGGTCAAGGAAGCGAAATATACGGCTTTCGGAGTGGAGCCTGTTTTTGCTTACTTTATGGCCCGTGAAGCGGAAATCAAAAATGTGCGGGTGATCCTTTCCCTTAAAAGGAATGGGATTTCTCCCGATGAAATACGCAAGAGGGTGAGGGAAGCCTATGTATAAAATAGCCGCAATTGGAGACAAGGACAGCATTTACGGCTTTGCTTCCATAGGCCTTGAGATTTTTCCGGAAACCGATCCGGTGTCCGCGGTCAAAACCCTCAGAACCATGGCGGAATCGGGATATGCCGTCATTTACATTACGGAATTCCTTGCCGTACAGATTGAAACGGAAATAGAAAAATACAGATCTGCTGCCGTGCCCGCCATAATCCCTATTCCGGGGGTATCGGGAAACAACGGTATGGGTATGAAGTCGGTAAGCCGCTTTGTTGAAAAGGCGGTAGGCTCCGACATACTTTCAGATTAACAGAAAGCGAGTGTCTAAATGAGTGTTGGAACAATAACTAAAATTTCCGGACCTCTCGTTGTCGCATCCGGCATGAAGGATGCGAACATGTTTGACGTTGTCCGTGTCAGCAGCCAAAGACTCATAGGCGAAATTATAGAGATGCACGGCGATAAGGCATCCATTCAGGTTTACGAGGAGACCTCGGGTCTCGGCACGGGAGAGCCTGTGGAGTCGACGGATATGCCTTTGAGCGTTGAACTGGGCCCGGGTCTTATAAGCAGTATTTTTGACGGTATCCAGCGTCCGCTGGTTGAGATTATGAAAATCTCCGGAAACAACCTTCAAAGGGGAATCGAGGTTCCCGCCCTTGACAGGGAGAAGGTCTGGCACTTTGTCCCCTGCGTTAAAGAGGGCGACGAGGTTTCGGGCGGAGACGTAGTGGGCAGTGTTCAGGAGACCGACGTTGTAAACCATAAAATAATGGTGCCGCCGGGAATAAGCGGTAAAGTCGCAAAAATTTCTGAAGGCGATTACAAAATAACAGATACTGTCTGTGTTCTTACAGACGAAAAGGGCAGCGAGATCAAAGTGGGCCTTATGCAGAAATGGCCTGTAAGAAAGGGACGTCCCTTTGCTAAAAAGCTTGCTCCCGACGTGCCTCTTGTAACGGGTCAGCGAGTGATCGACGCACTGTTCCCCATCGCGAAGGGAGGCGTAGCTGCAATTCCCGGACCCTTCGGAAGCGGCAAAACAGTTACGCAGCATCAGCTTGCAAAATGGGCTGAGGCCGATATAGTGGTATACATCGGCTGCGGTGAACGCGGCAATGAGATGACCGACGTTCTCAATGAGTTCCCCGAGCTTATTGACCCTCATACGGGCAAATCTCTTATGGAAAGAACAGTGCTTATAGCGAACACCTCAGATATGCCCGTTGCCGCTCGTGAGGCTTCTATTTACACGGGAATAACAATTGCCGAATATTTCAGAGATATGGGATATTCCGTAGCCCTTATGGCGGACTCAACCTCACGCTGGGCTGAAGCTCTCCGTGAAATGTCGGGACGCCTTGAGGAAATGCCCGGTGAAGAGGGCTATCCCGCTTACCTGGGCAGCCGTCTCGCTCAGTTCTATGAGCGAGCAGGAAGAGTTATATCAATGGGTAAGGACGGCAGAGAAGGAGCTCTTTCCGTAATCGGAGCGGTTTCTCCTCCCGGCGGCGATATTTCCGAGCCCGTTTCTCAGGCGACGCTGAGAATAGTCAAGGTCTTCTGGGGACTCGATTCAGCCCTTGCATATAAGCGCCATTTCCCGGCGATCAACTGGCTTACGAGCTATTCGCTCTATGCCGATACTCTGGGTAAATGGTTCAATAAAAACGTTGATGCAAGCTGGACCGACCTTCGAGCAAGGATAATGACTCTTTTATCAGAAGAAGCTGCTTTGGATGAAATAGTAAAGCTTGTCGGTATGGACGCCCTCTCGCCGCCCGACCGACTCAAAATGGAGGCCGCAAGGTCCATCCGCGAGGACTTCCTTCATCAGCTTGCCTTCCATGAAGTCGACACATACACCTCGCTTAAAAAGCAGTTCCTGATGATGAGCCTCGTCATTGAATTCTACGATATATGCCTTGAAGCTCTTCAGAAGGGCGCTGATATAGAAAAGCTTGTATCCATGCCCGTTCGTGAGAGCATCGGACGCTTCAAGTATGTTGAAGAAGATGATGTCGATAACGAATACGCCGCAGTCCGCAAGTCTGTTCTTGCTCAGACTGCCGAAATTTTAAGCGTAAAGGAGGATTACTGATGCCAAAAGAATACAGAACCATTCAGGAGGTTGCAGGTCCTCTTATGCTCGTAAGGCAGGTTGAAGGAGTAACCTACAATGAGCTCGGTGAAATAGAGCTTTCAAACGGTGAAAAGCGCCGCTGCCGAGTACTTGAAATCAACGGCACCGACGCCCTTGTACAGCTCTTTGAAAGCTCAACGGGAATAAACCTTGCAGAAAGCAAGGTGCGCTTCCTCGGCCGTCAGATGGAGCTGGGCGTATCTGAGGATATGCTGGGACGAGTTTTTGACGGACTCGGAAGACCTATTGACGGCGGCCCCGAAATAATTCCCGAAAAGAGAATGGACGTAAACGGCACGCCCATAAACCCCGCAGCAAGAGCTTATCCCCAGGAGTTTATCCAGACAGGCGTATCGGCAATCGACGGACTTAACACCCTTGTAAGAGGACAGAAGCTGCCTATCTTTTCGGCCTCGGGACTGCCTCACGCACAGCTTGCCGCACAGATAGCCCGTCAGGCAAAGGTAAGAGGCGAAAACGAGCAGTTTGCCGTTGTGTTTGCGGCAATGGGCATTACCTTTGAGGAGTCCAACTATTTTGTTGAGAGCTTCCGTGAAACAGGCGCTCTTGACAGAACGGTCATGTTTTCTAACCTTGCAAACGACCCTGCAATCGAGAGAATCGCCACCCCTAAAATGGCTCTTACGGCGGCCGAATATCTGGCTTTCGATAAAGGTATGCACGTTCTTGTAATCCTTACGGATATCACAAACTACGCGGATGCTCTCCGCGAGGTCTCGGCGGCCCGTAAAGAGGTCCCGGGCAGAAGAGGATATCCCGGCTATATGTATACGGATCTTGCTTCAATCTATGAGCGCGCGGGACGTCAGAGAGGCAAAGAGGGAAGCATTACAATGATACCGATTCTTTCAATGCCCGAGGACGATAAGACCCACCCCATTCCCGACCTTACGGGATACATCACTGAGGGACAGATAATCCTCAGCCGTGAGCTTTACAGAAAGAGCATCATTCCGCCCATTGACGTTTTGCCGTCCCTTTCACGTCTTAAAGATAAAGGTATAGGCGAAGGCAAGACAAGAGCAGACCACTCAAATACCATGAACCAGCTCTTCTCCGCTTATGCGAGAGGAAAGGACGCGAAGGAGCTTATGGTAATTTTGGGCGAGGCAGCTCTTACGGACGTTGATAAACTTTACGCTAAGTTTGCCGATGAATTTGAAAAGCAGTATGTAGCCCAGGGCAATGAGACCGACAGAAGCATCGAGGAGACCCTTGACCTGGGCTGGAAGCTGCTTTCCATCCTTCCCAGAAGCGAGCTTAAACGTATCAGCGATAAGCTTCTTGACCAGTATTACGGAAAGGTCTGAGAGATATGGCGGTACTGAATGTCAATCCCACAAGAATGGAGCTTACCAATTTAAAGCGTAAGCTTGTCACGGCACAGCGAGGCCACAAGCTCCTGAAAGATAAGCGCGACGAGCTCATGCGCCGTTTTCTTGACCTTGTAAGGGAAAACAAAGAGCTGCGCCGCAAGGTAGAGGAGGGCATTGCGAGGGCAAACGCACATATGGCGGTGGCGCGTTCCGTTATGAGCGACAATACTATCGACGTTGCCCTTATGCTGCCCACTCAGTCCATGGAGCTTGATATAAGCGAACAGAACGTAATGAGCGTTATGATACCGAAATATGACGTCAAGATGAAAACCGCCAAGGAAGATGATATTTATTCTTACGGCTACGCTTTTACGTCTGATGATTTGGATGTTGCAGTCAAATCCCTTTCCGATATCATGCCTCTTATGCTCAGGCTTGCGGAGGTAGAAAAATCATGCCAGATGATGGCAGATGAAATCGAAAAGACCCGCCGAAGGGTCAACGCTCTGGAGCATGTCATGATCCCGCAGTACCAGGAGACCATCAAGTATATCACAATGAAGCTTGATGAAAATGAGCGAAGCACCACCACAAGGCTTATGAAGGTCAAGGATATGATGCTCGCCCAGGCTCACGGATACGAGACTATCTGACGAAATTTATTATCATACTACAGATAAAAAGACCGAATTATATCTAAACACATAATTCGGTCTTTTTGCTTTTTTTGAAGAGGTGAAAATATGTATAATTCTGAATTTTGTGAAGTGAGTTACAATGAGGAATATAATATTGCTTTTGTAAAATGGAAAAAATTCTGTTCCTTTGAGGATTACAGGAAACCGTTATTATATGCCCTTGAAATAATAAAAAGCCATGATAAATGCTGCTATGCGGCTGATACCCGCAGCGGCTTTGAAAATCATCCCGATGATACAAAATGGGTGGCTGAATATTTTATTCCCGAAGCGGTAAAAGCAGGCTGCGGATATATTTATTTCATAATTGATAAAGAAAACAGCTTGAAAGAGGAGCTTGAGGGACAGGAGCAGGATTCCTCCGATAAGATTGAATTCAGATACATATATGACCTGCGGGAAATTGCGGTGAACAGATAAAAGAGCAAAACTAAAAGCCGTTCGGATTTATGCCGAAACGGCTTTTAGTTTTTCCCGACATCAGACTTATCGGAAAAAAACAGGCGAGCTTTTTCGTTTGTTGCTCTGATGCTGACCGGAAACGCATAATTTTATATTTTACTTGACAAGCAGGTGACAGTGTGATATATTTCAGCTGTATTACTGTATTAATTGAATTAGTACAGACGTTACACTTAGGAGGGAGAGCATGTTTGTCATCAAGCGCGACGGCGGCGCGTTGTATGAGCAGATAGAAAGTGCTATAATAAAATATATTGCCGGCGGCGTTTTAAAAGCGGACGAGCAGCTTCCGTCCGTGCGCAATATGGCAAAGGAGCTGAATGTTAACCCCAACACCGTTCAGCGCGCTTATAACGACCTGGAAAGCAAAGGCGTCGTGTACACCGTGGCGGGAAAGGGCGTTTTCGTCAGTGAAAGCGGCGATAAAATAAACATAATTGCCTCCATGGCAAAGAAGAAAGTGAAGGATGCGGTTTCTGCCGCCATGAATGCAGGCGTATCAAAGGAGGAGGTTATCGCGGAAATAGAAAAAGTATATTTTGGATCTTAAAAATCAAATTGCATTTCAATATACAAATATCCTATAAAGGAGGAAACAGGATGATTGAAGTAAAAAACCTCGTTAAAAGGTTTGGCAAGAAGGTTGCCCTTGACAACGTCAGTTTTAATATAGCCGAATCCGGTATATTCGGACTTGTCGGTTCAAACGGCGCGGGTAAATCAACTTTCCTGAGAACTCTTGCCGGAGTTTATAAGCCCGACGAGGGAAAAATTTTAGTGGACTGGAAGGAGCCCTTTGAAAATTGTGAAGTAAAGGGAAATATGATTTTTATTTCCGACTATCCCTACTTTTTCCCTCAGGCGAGCATTGAAAAGATGGCGGATTTTTACCGCACTATCTATCCCAACTGGAGCGACGAAAAATATAAATATTATTCGTCGGTTTTCCCTCTTGACAGAAAAATGAAAATAACGTCCATGTCAAAGGGAATGCAGCGTCAGGCGGCACTTATATTAGCTTTGTCGGCGTCTCCCAAATATTTCCTTTTTGATGAGATTTTTGACGGGTTGGACCCTGTAGTCAGAGAGGTGCTCAGAAAGCTTCTCATTGATTTTGTTGTTGACAATGATGCGACCATTATAATTTCATCTCACAATCTCCATGAGCTTGAGGATTTCTGCGACCATGTGGGACTTCTCCACAACGGCACCGTAATCATGGAGCGCGAGCTTGACTCCTTGAAGCTTGAGGTCAATAAGATTGTGGCCGTCTTTGAAAATGAAGAGGACGAAAAAGAGGCTAAGTCAAAGTTTAATATTGTCAAGGAGAGCAAGCGCGGCAGACTTGCCGAATGGACAGTCCACGCAGAAAAAGAAGCGATCGAAAAGATAATGAACGGATACAAAATCGTTTATTATGAGGTTCTTCCGCTTTCCTTGGAAGAAGTATTCATCAGTGAAATGGGGGCGATAGGCTATGACATCAAGAACGTTATCGAGTAACGGCTTTAAACAGCAGTTTATATGGAATTTGAAATCACAGAAATGGCTGATAATGGCCTTCGTAGCCATAAGGCTGCTTATTACGGCGCTTTTGAGCAGTATCATGTGCTCTTCGGTCAGTTCTTCAAAGGAAGAGCTGCTTCTGAGTTCTTCGGCTCTTCGCATGCTCAACGATGTAACTTATCAGCTTACATCACCTTTGACGGTTATTGATATAATAATCGGCACCCTTTTTTCATTCATTATCCTCAATACGCTGTTTTCATTTTTGTACAGCAAGAGAAAGACTGATCTGTATCACGGATTCCCTATAAAGAGAGGAGCTTTTTACTGGTCGGCCGTAGCCATTCCTCTGCTTGTTAACGCGATTTCCTTAATCGGAGAATTTGCCGTTATAGCTGTTATCAGTAAAATCTACGCGGCGAAATCCTTCGCGGATTTAGGGGTTATTCTTTTGTCGGAGCTCTTGATTTATGCGCTTCTTGCGGCAGTAACGGGAGTTTTGGCCCTTTCGATCTCGGTTTCAGGAGTAGTTGCAAGCTACATCATAAATATTTTGCTCTTACTTATAATGCTTCCTGTTTCTCTGTTTATGCTCCTTATGAGCTTTGAGTCTATTATTCCCGCCTTTGCCAACACCTTTGAAGGTATTTGGGCGGTTTTCCCCTACGGTCTGCTCTTTGCCGATTTGATAGGTGAGGAT
>CASDTR010000007.1 GCA_949283785.1 uncultured Oscillospiraceae bacterium | reverse complement strand
CTATCACGTCGCCCTGCTGCTTCCACAGTTCAAATCTGTTAGCCATACTGCTTGAAAGATAAGGCCCTTTATTAAGTGTGCCTGAAGCATTTTCCGACAATATGTAATTATTTGAGGATTTTTCTCCGTTTCCCTTTACGGAATCCGAAGTTTTTGCGTCTGTTTTTTCAAGGAGACCGTATATCTCAGGCACGGGCTCATGCTGGAAAACAATCGAAGGCAGTGCCTTCCCGTCATTTTCTTCCTTAAGTGACTCGCTCTTTGCTTCATACCATTGATTTTGACTTTCAGCCTGCTTCTGAGCGGAAGGCTTAAACAAAGTTTCCTCGTCACCCAGGGGAGAGCAGGCGTCAAAAAACCAGAGACAAAAGGCATCGCTTTCGGTTTTACTGCTTTTGATGGTAATATTATAGGCTCCTGACCCTGAAGACGTCACGGACTGAGTCCCCGCAAGACAGCCCGATATGCTTTTATATATATCAAGCTGCTTATCTTTGGAAATCTCACAGTCGGCATCCTTTTCGCCGAAAACCACGGCAAACGGAATGGAGTTTTCAGTTGCCGGCTTTGTAATCTCCGTTATCGCCTTTTTCAAGTTTTCGAGAGTGTCCGCATTATTGCGCATTCTTTGGTTGTCTCCGTTATAAACAATCAGATCCGGCTTCACCTTTTCTACAGCTGCACTCCAAAGCTTCACTGAATCGCTCATAGGCAGTTCCGTCTCTTCTATATCAGTAAACATAAGTATGGTAAATTTGCCGTTACTGTTAAAACGCAGCTCGGTTTTATCATAGGCGTAGGACGAAAAACTGAAAACCAGAATTCCGAAAATTGCCAAAGACATTGCCGCAAGTAATTTTTTAAAGTTCATATTCCGTTCCCTCTTTTCAGCCTCACCAAAAATATAAAGCCTGTCCGCAAAAATGTCAATAAACTTTTTCTGATATATTTAAATCAAATAGCAATTTTCTGTTAAAAAACGCCGCTGCACTCCGAAGCGCAGCGGTGTTTTTAATAATGCAGGCTGAAATTATTTTATAAATTTCTCCAACGGTGAAAGGTCTACGCCCTCGGTGTTCTTGAGAAACTCGAAAAGCTTTGCGGCGATTTCTTTGGCTCCGCCTTCGCTGTCGCTTTCAATGTTCAGGGGCATAATGGGGTCGTGTACGCTAAGGCGAAGCAGGAACCAGCCGTCTCCGTCTCCCTTGTCAAAGGAAACCCTTATTCCCTCTCTGTTGTCGGGGGCGATGTGCCAGTCCTCTCTGTCCTCAGCGTACTTCTCGAGAGCCTCGATTATTCTGCTGCCGCAGCAGGCAAAGTCCTCCTCGAGAATCTTCATCCTTATTTCGGCGCTCTCCGCGGGCTCCTTCAGAGCGGCGGTAAGCTCGGTGAGGGTTTTGCCCTCCTTGCCGAGACAG
The DNA here is from genome assembly GCA_949283785.1 of uncultured Oscillospiraceae bacterium. GTDB lineage: Bacteria > Bacillota > Clostridia > Oscillospirales > Acutalibacteraceae > UMGS263. Next base: position 8,146 of record CASDTR010000007.1, on the reverse strand, counting down.
GCAAGCTTTATGATTATTTTGGTTATGAGATAGGCTCCGTCGTCGAGGAAATAATTTTCTCTCAAAGCGGCGTGACCCGAGGTCTCAATGGCAAGGGGAGAATTTACTCCTTCGTTATTGAGCCTTATTGACTCGTTGATAACGTTTTTATATCCTCTCTTGAAGCGGTGGTGAACTCCGCCCAGCTCCTTTTCGATGAACTCTTTAAGGCCGGAGGAGGTTACGGAATCGGTGACGACGGTGCCGCCCTCGTTGCCCTCGAGAGCAATGGCTGATGCAAGAGCGATAAGCCTGTTGCGGTTTATCTCGTTGCCGAAGGAATCGACGCAGCCCGCTCTGTCAACGTCCGTATCGAAAATGACGCCGAAATCCGCACCGCTCTCCTTTACGGCTTCGCATATCGACTCCATGGCCTTTTCGTTTTCGGGGTTCGGGATATGGTTCGGGAACATTCCGTCGGGCTCAAGATAGCGGCTGCCCTCGATATCTGCTCCCAGCGCCTTCAGAACGTTTTCGGCGTAGAATCCGCCCGCTCCGTTGCCTGCGTCAACTACGATTTTATATCCCTTGAGGGGATGGTCGTAATCCTCGGCGTTTACGCCCTTCTTTATCATCTCGCAGAGGTTTTCGCTGTAACGCTTCATGTAGTTTTCGCTTCTGACAGTTCCCTCTTTTGAGGAAATTATAAAATGTTCTCTCTCAGCGTAGTCAAGAAGCACCGAAATGTCCTTGCCCTCGAGTCCTCCCGTGGGAAGGAAAAATTTAAGGCCGTTCCTGTGATAGGGGTGGTGGCTGGCGGTTATCTGAATCGAAGCGTCGCAGCCTAAATCCACTGTTGTCATGAACATGGCGGGAGTTGAGGAAAGCCCGCAGTCTATGACGTTCATGCCGCTTTTGACAAGAGCCCTGATAACGGCCGCCTTAATGCGCTGAGCCGATATTCTCGAATCGTGTCCCACGGCGACGCTCAGCCCGTTCTTTCCCGTCTTTTCGTAGATGAAGCAGGCAAAAGCCTTAGCTATACGCTCTATTACCTCGTCGGTCAAATCAAGAGGCTCGCCCTCTACGCCTTCAACGGCAACGCCTCTTATATCGGTTCCGCTTTTAAAATGGGTCCAAAACTTATCTGCTGCCATAATTTTCCTCCTGTTCCGCCCGCTCCGAAGCACGAAGCAGGAATTTATATAAGGGACTCAGAGCTTTGAATCCCTGTTTCAGCTCGTCGATAATTCGGCCGTCGCCCAAAACCTCGAAGTTTTTGCCGGTCTTCATAAACGCGCAGTCCTTGGCGTTATAGTAAACTTTAAGGTCCTCGGGACATTCTCCCGGCTTTTCCCTTGCGTAGGCTTCGCCCGTAAAAACGAATCCCGCCTTCTCAGCGCTCTTTACCGCCTTTCGGAATTCCTCGGGATGCTCCGATATCTCCTTTCGGTAAACCTCCATAAGGAAGGGCAGAGAGCGGAAAAGGGCTATTCCGCTGGAATAAAAATTCTGAGTAAACTCAAACCACATGCAGGGCAAAAATTTATAGTCCTGCTTTGAACGCATAAACATTATCCACATATTGTCCCTGTACAGGGCCTTGTTTCTGGAAAACCTCGTGTCGCGCCTCACCCGCGAAACCATCCTCACGGGATTAAGCACCATTTTGTCGTCAAGCTTTGCCATATCCTCAGAAAGCAGCACGCCTATCTGACGCATGGGCTTTACGGCAAGGCGGTTTATCTCTGCCTTGTGCTCCTCATAAAAGGGCTTGCTGTCGTTGAATTTATTATCAGCAAGAAGAAAGAGAGCCTGCGGGGTTATTCCGTCAAATTCGTACATGGCTTTTCCTCCTCAGCTCAAACAATGAGTCCCTTTTCAAACATGGCCTGGGCCGCAAGCATTACCCCCGTCTTTCCGCTGTGGAAATTGAGCCCTCCCTGCATCCATGCAGCATATGGCTCACGCAGAGGCGCATCGGCGGAAAGCTCTATGGATGAGCCCAAAGTGAAGGCTCCCGCCGCCATTATGACCTTGCTGTCATAGCCCGGCATATCCCAGGGCTCCGGGGTTACATATGAGTCAACGGGGGCACCCTTCTGCATTCCCTGACAGAAGGCTATGAGGGCTTCCTCGTTTTTGAGCATTACGCTCTGGATTATATCGGCCCTTACCTCTCCCGGCTTCGGGGTCACGTCGTAGCCCAAAATGCTGAACAGGGAAGCGGTAAACTCCGCCGTTTTAAGCGCTTCCCCCGTAACGTGGGGGGCGGCGAAAAATCCCATAAAGAGATTGCGGTTTTGTCCCAGTGTCGCTCCCACCTCTCTGCCGAGGCCGGGAGTGGTCATGCGGTATGTGCAAAGCTCCACATACTCCTTTTTGCCCGCTATATATCCGCCGCAGGGGGCTATTCCTCCGCCCGGATTCTTTATAAGTGAGCCTGCTATGAGATCGGCTCCCGCCTGAAGGGGCTCCGTCTCCTCCACAAATTCACCGTAGCAGTTATCCACCATAACCACCGCGTCGCTGACTTCCCTTACGGCCTTCGCTATCTCTCCGATTTTTGCAACGGACAGGCTCGGACGCAGACTGTATCCCCTTGAGCGCTGTATGTATACCATTTTTACGGAGCTGTCCATAAGTGAAAGAATTTTTTCAATATCAGGCTCGCCTTTTTCGTTTAAATCCGCCTGAATGTATTTTACACCCAGATCCTTCAGGGAACCCTGTCCCGCAGTGCCCGTTATGCCGATTGCGGGCTGAATGGTGTCATAGGGAAGTCCCGTGGCGCAAAGCATGGTGTCGCCCGGGCGAAGTATTCCGAAAAGGGCCGTGGCAAGGGTATGGGTGCCGCAGGTGAAGGTATGGCGCATTACCGCATCCTCTCCGCCGAAAACCTGAGCCACAACCTTATCGAGTGTCTCCCTTCCCGGGTCGCCGTAGCCGTAGCCCGTGGAAATTCCCAGATGGCTTTCGCTGACCTTGTTGTCTATAAACGCCGCCAAAACCTTCTGCTGGTTGTACTCGGTTATCCTGTCTATTCTCTTAAAGGCCTTCTCAGACTGCTCCATGGCTCTTTCGGAGGCCTCAATTATCTTTTTGTCAATTTTAAAAAAGTTATTCATCATTTACTCCCGAACAGAGAGAAAATTCTCCCCAAATTTCAAAATCAAGTTTTTTGTAAAAGTTTATTTTATCGTCCCTGCACGTGAGAAAGACGGGTTTGCCGTATGCTGCACCCGAGGCGCAGAGCTCCCTGACGATTTCACAGGCGAAACCTCTTCCCCGAAAATCCTCATGCACCGCAACGGCTCCTATCACTGCCGCGCTTTCGCTTTTAAAGGTGAGCATTCCGCAGGAAACGCACTTTCCGCCGATTTCGCGCCATAAAACCTCGGCGCATCCCCTTCGCACTCTTGCGGACACGTCGCACAGCCAGTCGTCATAGGCGGGGATGCTCCCGCCGAAAACACGGGGCCTTTTAAGAAGCTCATATATTTTCCCGTAGGGCGGTTCCTCCGAGGCTTGCAAACGGGAAACGTCCTTCGATATATTGACGGGATTATATATCATTATAAAGCCTTTTTCGGAAATTTTAAAGCCCAAATCCTTTAAAACTCTTTTTTCACCTAAAAGGGAGGAAAAGCCGATGATTTTCAGGAATTCTTTCAGCTCCGCAGCATCGAAAGCTTCTCCCGCCGCAACGGTCACATGAGAATCCACCTTTGAGACGGCGGCGGTTATGACGCCCTCCTTCTCCTGGACCCAGAACAGGGCGAAGTAGGTATCAAAGCCGTAGGTTTTCATAAGGGCTTCGATTTCGGCGGTCATGGGGCTCGGCGGAAAAGGCAGCTTTATCTCCCCTTCCAGAAGCCTCAGCAAGACGCCATCTCCTCGGCAAGAAGAGGCAGCAGCCTTGCGGCGTACTCATAATCCCTTTCGTAAATCACGCAGGAGGGAGAATGAAGATAGCGGCAGGCAAGGGATACGGCGACGGTTTTAACCCCTGCGCCGCTCACATGAATGGCGGAGGAGTCGTTTCCGCCCGCAACAAGGGTCTTTGTCTGGCAGGGAATGTTTTCCCTTTCGGCTATTTCGAAAGCGAGGGAATAGAGCTCTCTGTCGTAGACGGTGCCCCTGTCCATAAAGGACACCACGGGACCTTTCCCAAGCTCGCACACGCGCTTTTCTCCGTCAACTCCGCCGATATCGGCGGCGGTGGTGGTCTCGACGACTATTGCCTTTTCGGGCATTACGGAAAAGGCGGCCGCCTTCGCTCCCCGTGTGCCGACCTCCTCCTGAACGGTAAAGACAAAATAAAGATCATAGGGCTGCTCGTTTTTTATCATATCAATAAGCAAAGCGCAGCCCGCTCTGTCGTCAAGGGCCTTGCCTTTGATAAAGCCTTCGCCGAAGGGGTATATTTCGGAATCAAAATAAACGCTGTCGCCGATTTTTACATGTTTTTCGGCTTCCTCGCGGCTTTCGGCGCCTATATCCACATACATTTCGGAAAAATCGGGGACCTTGTTCTTTTCGTCGCCGCTTAAAAGATGCACTGGCTTTGCACCGATTACTCCCGTTATCTTGTTTTTTCCTATTTTCACTCTTCTTCCGTAAACTACCCGCCTGTCGATGCCGCCGACGGGAGTGATTTTTATGAATCCCCCTTCGGTGATGTAGTTTACCATGAAGCCCACTTCGTCCATATGGGCCGCAAGCATCACTTTTGAGGCGGCGCTGCTTTTTCCCTTTTTAAAGGCGATTATATTTCCCAGAGCGTCAACGCTGCATCGGGCATAGGGCTCTATTTCCGAAAGGATGAGCTTCCTCACCTCGTCCTCCCTGCCCGAAATACCGTCTGCGCTGCACAGCTTTTTTATCAGCTCAGTCATTGCGGCAGCCTCCCTTCTCAATATAACAGGCTATGAGCCTTGCGGTGTTTTCAATATCCGCCGCAGCCACCGTCTCGGCGGCGGTGTGCATATACCTGAGAGGCACGGAAATAAGACCCGTTCTGATTCCTCCCGAATTTACGCTCACTGCGTCGGCGTTGGTGCCCGTTCTGCCTCCCATTACCTCGCGCTGAAAGGCTATTCCCTCTTCCTCGCACGTTTTGATAAGGGTATCCGTGATTTTTTCGTCAAGAGTGGGGGATATACCTATCATGGGGCCCTCACCCAGCTTTCCGCAGTCCTCATCCTTAAGTCCGGGAGAATGGGCAAAGCTTACGTCCGCCACAAGGGCCTCGTCGGGCTTTACACCGAATACGGCAGGTCCCGCTCCTCTGGTGCCGACCTCCTCCTGAACCGTCAGGGCACAGGTGACTTCGCCTTTATGACCGCGCTCCTTCAGAAGCTTCATTGCCGCCGTTATCGCTGCGGCTCCCGCTCTGTTGTCGAGAGCGGGGGCGGTGATGCGTCCCGAAAGGAGCTTTGCAAGAGGTTTGTAAACGCACACGCGGTCACCCAGAGAGATTTTTTTCTTTAAAGTCTCAGAATCGAAGCCCGTATCTATATACAGCGAATCGCTGTCAAGGGGTTTGCTCTCGTCCCCTGTGGAGAGATGAGGGGGGATACTGCACACAATTCCCCTTACGGGCTCCCTGCCCATAATCACAACCTCTTCCCCCGCAAAGACGCGCCAGTCGATTCCGCCGCAGGAGTCGCACTTTACAAAGCCGCTTTCATTTATATATTTGACTATAAGCCCTATCTTATCAATGTGAGCGTCCAGAAAAAAGCGTTTACCCGCCGCTCCCTTATTCATGGTACAGAAAAAATTCCCCATGCTGTCAGAGGAAAGCTCTCCGTCTTCGTCAAGCAGCTCCTCCAGAACGGAAAACATCTCCCTCTCGGCTCCCGAAACTCCGCCGTTGAAAGTGAGACGGCTTACGATTTTTTCAATTTCCATATTTACACCTCCGATTATACCGATTTTCATTATACTTGTAATTCTTGCCTTTTTCAAGGCGGTCAATGCGCTGCCCGCGTCCCTTTTACGCCCGTTACCCGCAAAACGTCGAATACTTATGCCCCGCCGTCAGCTTTTTTATATAATCGAACAAAATAATTTATTATTGTTGTAATAAGTATAAAAGAGATATAAAATATACAGACGGGTTTCGCACAAATTACGGGAGGGAATAAAATTGAAGCGTTCATATGAAATAGATATGTGCAACGGCCCCATTCTGGGAAAGCTCATACAGTTTGCCATTCCCCTGATGCTTTCCGGCGTTTTGCAGCTGCTTTTCAATGCCGCTGACATCATTGTTGTGGGACGTTACACTGGCAGCGACGCCCTTGCCGCCGTAGGCGCTACAAGCGCCCTCAACAACCTCATTGTCAATATCTTCATCGGTCTTTCAATCGGCAGCAGCGTTGTAATGGCAAGGTATTACGGAGCTCAGGACTGGAAAAACGTAAGCGACGTTGTTCATACGTCAATTCTGCTGAGCTTTGTATCGGGAGTTTTTCTCATCTTTGCCGGAATAATCCTCGCAAAGCCCCTGCTTCTCCTTACGGGTACCCCCGAAAACGTCATCGACCAATCGGCCCTTTACATGAGAATCATTTTCTGCGGTATGCCTTCCCTTATGGTATATAACTTCGGCGCGGCAATCCTCAGAGCCGTGGGCGACACGAAGCGTCCCCTTGTTTTCCTTACGGTATCGGGCCTTATAAACGTTGCCCTCAACCTCTTTTTCGTCATCGTATTCAAAATGGGTGTTTCGGGAGTCGCCGTAGCCACCATAATCTCCCAGTTTGTTTCGGCTCTCCTCGTGGTGTGGTGCCTCATTCAGAGCCCCGGAAACTACAAGCTCTACCTTAAGCAGCTCAAAATACATAAGGATAAGCTCCTCGAAATCGTAAAGGTCGGACTTCCCGCAGGAGTCCAGGGCGCGGTGTTTTCAATTTCAAACGTCCTTATCCAGTCCTCAATCAACTCCTTCGGCTCTGTCGCCGTGGCGGGCAACACCGCCGCCTCCAACATCGAGGGCTTTGTCTACACCTCCATGAATTCACTTTATCAGGCCTCCCTGAGCTTTACAAGCCAGAACATGGGCGCGAAAAAGTATAACCGCATTGTGCCGATACTTCTCAGGAGCCTCATAATGGTATTTGTCGTCGGCGCCGTTTTGGGCGGCGGAGCTTATCTTTTCGGAACAGAGCTTCTGGGCATCTACTCAAATGACGCCTCAGTAATCGAATACGGACTCAAGCGAATGGCTGTCGTTTGCCTGACATATTACCTTTGCGGAATGATGGACGTGTGCTGCGGCTCCATAAGAGGACTCGGCTATTCGGTAGTGCCCACCGTTGTTTCGCTCATAGGAGCCTGCGGACTGAGAATAGTATGGATTTACACCGTTTTCGCCGTGAACCGTACCCTCACGACGCTGTATATCTCCTACCCCGTGACATGGGGCATCACCTTTGCGGCGCATCTTATCTGCTTTATCATTTTCTTCAGGAAAGTCAGGAGGGGCGGACAGCCCTCGGAAAAGGCCGCGGAGACGGCGGCAAATTGACCTTCTGTAAATACGCATAAATTGAAAGCGGTCATCCCGTGGGATGGCCGCTTATCATTTTGAATATCATATTGTGCTGTCGGATATAAACTCAAACAAAAATATCTGTACCGAAAATCACTGCCCCGTTTGGCTTTTGTAAGCTTCTACGGCGTTGACGATTTCATCGAGAAAGGCCTCTTCTCCGAATGTGTTTACTTTGAAAAACGTCGCCTGACTGCCGCCCGAGGTTATGGCCGACAAAAACACCTCGCCGTCGTGCTCCACCACCGTAACATTCAGGCTCACACGGTTGCCGCCGCTCCAGCTGTAACGCTCATAAACACGCACTGCGCACTTTACGCCGACCACCGTATAATCGCTGGCATCCTCGCAGGAGGCGGATATGCTGCCTTCCACGGCGCCTTCTACTACCGACAATATCCTTTCACAGGTCCCTCTGAGAGTCGCTTCGTATTTTGCCATAATTTCACCTCATCTGATATATTTATTTTGGTTCTATAATAAATGTTGGGGTGAAGACCTCAACATTTATTTATTAGCAAAAAAATAGACATATCCCCCAAAAGCCAATACAATAAAGTTGCTCAAACCTAAAGAAAGGCAGGAAGGAATATGTCCAAACAAGAT
>CASDTR010000006.1 GCA_949283785.1 uncultured Oscillospiraceae bacterium | reverse complement strand
TCTTGTTTGGACATATTCCTTCCTGCCTTTCTTTAGGTTTGAGCAACTTTATTGTATTGGCTTTTGGGGGATATGTCTATTTTTTTGCTAATAAATAAATGTTGAGGTCTTCACCCCAACATTTATTATAGAACCAAAAAACCTCCCGGTTTAAACCGGGAGGTTTGATTTTTGTCTTAACCGACCTCTAAAGCTTCAACTCGTTTTTTGGCGTCGGAATAAAGGGCACGGATTTCAGAGAAGTGACTGTAGTTTTCGGCCTGCTTGAGAAGCTTTACCGCATCGACCCAGGGCTTTGCAGAACGGTTATAAAAAATGCGTTTGTTCTGCTCGTTCCTTATGTCCTTGTTGAGCTTCTTGATTTTCTCTTTCAGTTCCTTTAAGTCGCTGTTAAGCTTTTTGATTTTTTCCTTGTTGTTATCTTCCTTGGCCTTATAGAGCTCCTTGTAGAGTTCGTCCTCCTGAGTGTCGTAGACTTCTTCTATTCTGAAAAGCTCGTTCAAGTTTGAGTCATCGGGGAGCTTGATAGGCTCCTTGCCGTCGTAATACTTTTTCTGATATTTTCTCGCCGTAAGCCTTGTGCGGCTGAAATTGATCGAGTATTGACGTATTTCCTTTTCCTCTTCTGTCATTTTGGGCAGGGCCTTGGCCTTTTTAAGCTCTTCCTTGAGCTCGGAAACTGTGAACGTTTCGAGTCCGCCCAGACCCATTTCCGCGATTCTCTTCGCGTTTGCCACCTGAAGCTGTCCGAGCTCTGTTCCGAAACGCTGCATCTCCTTAAGAACGAAGGGGGCCAGCTGGATTTCGGTGTTGTGCTTCTGAGCCTGCTTAAATTCGGCTTTGGCGGCGGCCTTTTCCTTCTTGTATTGAGCCTTGGCCTGAGATAGGGCTTCTTTATCCTTAGAAGCTTTTGCCTGTTTTACGGCGTCTTTCGATATGTTTTTAATTTTGTCCTTAGTGGGCTTTACAACTTTTTCGTTTGAAAGTCTGTTTGCGGAATCCACCATTTCAACAACTTCTACAAGGTCGTGGTCGCTGAGTGTGCTGTTGCCGTAGTCCTCGAAGAAGGCGCGGATTTTAAGTACCTTGATGATGCCCTGCTGCTTGAGCTCGGTGAGGTCATAGAAGAAGTAGGGGATAACGTTTATGACTGCGCCGAGAGCTGAGACGAGAACGAGGACGCGCAGCATGGCGGAGAGTATGTCGGGATCATAAAGGGAGAAATAGGAAATATCCGTAGTGCCGTTTGCAATGGCGTCCCTGATTACGTCGCCGACCACTGCGCCGTTGTTCATTACCCTGTTCATTACGGCCGAGTCGTTCATAACTGACCTTGCAATTGTCTCGTTGATGCCGAATCTCTCATAGATCATGGGAAGGATGCTGCTTGTAGCGAGAGTGACGATTCCGCCGAGGGCGGTGATTGTGGAGAACATGCCGTCGATCCTCTCACCGGAGACGTACTGCTGATAGTCGCGGATATCGGCCTGAATGGTGGGGGTGAGGATCTGGGCGAAAGCGTTCATGAGAGCGTTCATCCAGAAGCAGACCACAAGAATTACAAGCACGTTGATGAAGGGATACATTACCAGGATGAATACGACGTTAAAGACGTTAGTCATGATGAGAACGCCTCTCTTGCCCCATTTTCTGATGAAAAAGGGGGCGAGGAGCATACCTACGAGACCTGCGTTCTGGCAGAAAAGAGTGATGAGTGAATACTGGGAGCCTGTGCAGATGCCGCCGTAGTTATAGAGCCACTGGAGAATGGTGTTGACAGCGGACTCCAGGAAGCCCAGCCAGCCTGCGAGGGCGATTATCCAGAAATACTTGTTTCTGACAACCTCTCTCATGGAGTCCATGAATTTTATCTGGATAACGTGGGTTTTTGCCTGAACGATTTTTTCCTTTGTGTTGGCGTATATGAGTATGCAAAGTCCGATTGAAAGTATGCACAGAGGGGGATAGATGTATCTGTACAGCCTTATGTCGTACATATTGTCGTTTGTGAAAAGCTGAGCGCCCAGAGGCATGACGAGGCCGAGCACCGAGGGAGCCAGCGAATAAACGACGCCCTTAATAGAGGCGACGTCGGTTCTCTCCTGAGAGTTGGGGGAGAGAACGTGGAGAAGGTTGTCGTAAGCTTCATAGAAGAAGTTATAGAAGAATTGCTGACCGAAATTCAGCAGCAGGACTACGACGCAGGTTGCCACATAGACCTTTGTTCTGCCGAAAATCATTCCGGAGCCCACAACGCTGTCGAGCTTGTCGTAGGGGAACCAGACGAAAAGTATGGTGATGAGGGCGCTGGGGATTCCCGTCTTGACTATGTACGGACGATATTTGCCCTCCTTGCTTCTGGTGTTGTCGATGATGTTTGCCCTGATGCCCGAAAGGGGGATATTCGACAAAACCGAAAGGACATAAAGCACATACATGTCAAGAGGCTTGATGCCTATGGTGTTTCCTATAAGCACGTTGGTAGTTGACAAAATCATGTTTGTCGCCATGACTGCCAGGAATTTTACGCCGATACCGCCGCCTGCGTAGGAGAGGATTTCCTTATAGGGCATGTAATTGCCTTTGGCGGGTTCGTTCCAGTGAAGTCTTACGTTGGCGAGCAGTTGACCGATTTTGGATTTCTTTTTCTGGTCAGCAGTTTTCACTTCATCCATTCCTTCCTTAAATTTCTGCATATTTTTGCATTTTTACAGTGATATGAAATTTGTGAAGAGACGAATCCGATTTTTCAAATTACCTGTAAAAACAAAAATAAAGCTCAGAGAAATCCGAACGCAGCAGCCGCCCGAAAACGGAGAACGCCAATTTCTTATTGGAAATTTCACTGAGCAATGCGTATAAAATTACATATTTATTGTAACATGGTTTATTTGTTAAATCAAGAAATTTGTCCAAACTCTTAAATTAATTGCTAAACCGTGAATAAATCGAATAATTTAATGAAAAACAGCCCCGACACGGGTCGGGACTGTAAAAATTTTAATTATCAATCCATTTTGGGAAGCTTGTCGAAGGAGGCCTGAAGCTCTTCGTCGGTGGGGATGTAATCCTCCATCTTGCCGTCGTGGAATTTTTCGTATGCAACCATATCGAAATATCCGGTTCCCGTAAGGCCGAAGACGATGGTCTTTTCTTCTCCCGTCTCCTTGCAGCGCATGGCCTCGTCTATGGCCACTCTGATAGCGTGGGCGCTTTCGGGAGCGGGGAGGATTCCTTCAACTCTTGCGAACTGCTCCGCAGCTTCAAATACAGCCGTCTGGGGTACGCCGGTGGCCTCCATGAGTCCGTCGGCGTAGAGCTGTGAAAGGGTAGAACTCATTCCGTGGTATCTCAGGCCGCCTGCGTGGTTAGGGGCGGGAATAAAGCCGCTGCCGAGAGTGTACATCTTAGCGAGGGGACAAACCATGCCCGTATCGCAGAAGTCGTAGGCGTATTTGCCTCTTGTGAAGCTGGGGCATGAGGCGGGCTCAACGGCGATAATGCGGTAATCGGCCTCGCCTCTGAGCTTTTCGCCCATAAAGGGGGCGATGAGGCCGCCGAGGTTCGATCCGCCTCCGGCGCAGCCGATGATGATGTCGGGCTTTACGCCGTATTTGTCGAGGGCGGCTTTTGTCTCAAGGCCTATAACCGACTGGTGCAGGAGCACCTGATTGAGAACGCTGCCAAGGACATAGCGGTAGCCTTCCGTAGAGGTGGCTTTTTCGACGGCCTCGGAAATGGCGCAGCCGAGACTGCCCGTAGTTCCGGGGTGTTCCTCAAGGATTTTTCTGCCCACTCGGGTATCCGTGGAGGGGGAGGGGGTTACGCTTGCGCCGTAGGTGCGCATTACCTCGCGGCGGAAGGGCTTCTGCTCATATGAAACTTTGACCATGTATACCTTGCAGTCGAGGCCGAAGTATGAGCAGGCCATGGAGAGGGCCGTGCCCCACTGACCGGCTCCCGTTTCGGTGGTCACACCCTTGAGCCCCTGCATCTTGGCGTAGTAGGCCTGGGCGATGGCGGAGTTGAGTTTGTGGCTGCCGCTTGTGTTGTTGCCCTCGAACTTGTAGTAGATTTTCGCGGGAGTCTGAAGCTTTTCCTCAAGGCAGTAGGCTCTTACGAGAGGGGAGGGACGGTACATTTTGTAAAAGTTTCTGATCTCTTCGGGAATATCGAAATAGGGTGTGGTGTCGTCAAGCTCCTGCTTTATGAGCTCGTCGCAGAACACGCCCGCCAGCTCCTCGGCATTCATGGGCTCGTGTGTAGCGGGATTGAGAAGGGGCGCCGGTTTGTTTTTCATATCGGCGCGAAGGTTGTACCATGCCTTGGGCATCTCGGATTCTTCAAGGTAGATTTTGTAGGGGATTTTTTCTGCTGACATAATTTTGTCTCCTTTCTTATCTTTCGGGACAGAAAACAAAAAGATCCTGTCCCAGTTTTTTGCTGGGACAGGATCATAAAAATCAAAATCCTGCGGTGCCACCCGGCTTGATGTGCTTTTACCGCACACCCACTTTACGCATACCAACATATGCAGACTATTGTTCACGGAGAGTCATGCTCCGTCTCACATACTCTCAGGGCCTTTCCCAAAAAAAGCTCTGATTTCTGATCGCCCTCGGAAGTCCATTCGGTTTTAGGCTTTTCACTGCAATCCCACCATCTGCAGCTCTCTGAAGAAAAACTGATAAAACTTACTCACTCTTCCTCATCGGTTTTCTGTATTTTACCACTTGACTTTAGCAAAGTCAAGTGGTAAACGGATAAAATTTTAAAATTTTTTGACTGTGGATTTTGGTCGAATTTCTCTCCGTAAAAAGGCCGAAACAGCCGTCGTAAAAAGTTTTTACATAAAATAAAAAGTGCGGCGTTTTTATGAGATCAGAATTGCTTATCCGATCCCAAAGGGCTGGAAATGCCGGAAAATCAAAGCCGCTGATTTTTTCTTTGATGTTTTTAATACTATTTATATGTCCTGATGATGCTTTCGGCCACGCTGCGCTTTGTCACGCACCTGTCCATGGCCTGCTTTTCGATATATCTGTGGGCGTCGGCCTCGGTCATGCTGAGGTTTTCGATAAGGAGCCACTTGGCTCTGTTTACAAGGCGTATCTCCTCCATTTTTTCTTCCATGGAACTGTTCTTTTTTTCAATGCGTCTGAGCCTCTCCCTTGCGGCAGTCATCCATTTAAGAGCCTGGGAGAGCATCTGAGCCGAAGTGGGCTTCGGCAGTGTAAATACGCCCTGATTCATGACCTTGCCGTTTATTTCGGCGTATACGTCGGCCTTGATTATCAGCAGCGCTACGCTCTCCTTCTCGCCGCATATGTCAACGGCGAAATCCTCTCCGAAATCGTCGCTCAGAGGGGTGTTGATGATTATGAAATCGTACTTTCTTTCAGCTACGGCCCGCTTTGCCGCCGCAATGCTGGCCGCGAAGTTAACGGGACAGCAATCCGCTTCGGAGAGCAAAGAGGTGACGGCGCTGTTAAATTTTGCTGCTGACGAGACTACGAGAGTGCTGTAAGCGCGCTCCTGCAACAACATTTTGCTCCCCCTTCCTTGAATTTGTTCTGCGGATATTATTTGCCGCAATAGGCGCTGATGAGAGATTTCGGAAGATAATTTCTGATAAAATCGCTTTTAAGTGCCGCCTGAGCCGCATCCTCAAGGGTGAGGGGCAGGGACTTATATTTTTTCAGCGTCTCCCTGTCGGCGGTGAAGAGATTTATGTCTGCCGCCTCGGGCAGCCTGAGGTTGTTTTCCATGCCGTACATGCCTGCGTAAATAAGCAGGGTGTAGGCAATATACGGGTTTGCGCCGGGGTCGGAGGAACGAAGTTCCGCCCGCTTATATTCGCCTTCCGCAGCGGGGATGCGTATGAGCTGTGAGCGGTTCTCGCTTGACCAGGTTATATATTTCGGTGCCTTGTCCTTGCCGAGACGGTCGTAGGACTGAGCTGTGGGATTGAGGAAAACCGTCATATCCGCAATGTTTTCCAGTATTCCCGCTATCATGCCCTGCATAAGGTCTTTGTCGGTCCTGTCGCTTTTTACGGACATGTTTATGTGAAGTCCGCTTCCCGGGTGACCCTTTAAGGGCTTCGGGGAAAAATCGGCGCACAGTCCGTTTCCCGCCGCCACGGTTTTTACGACTGCCGAAAAGGTAACGGCGTTGTCGGCGGCGGTGAGTGCGTCGGAGTAGCGGAAATCTATTTCGTTTTGTCCCGGTCCCTCCTCGTGGTGGGAGCCTTCGGGGCGTATGCCCATTTCCTCTAAGGTAAGGCAGATCTCACGGCGTATGTTTTCGCCCTTGTCGTCGGGGGCGATGTCCATATAGCTGGCGCTGTCATAGGGCTCCTTTGTGGGTGTGCCGTTCTCGTCGAGCTTGAAGAGATAGAATTCCATTTCCGAGCCGAAGGAGAAGGAATAGCCCTTGCTCCTTGCGTCGGCAACGGCCTTTTTAAGGAGGGTCCTCGCGTCGTTTTCAAAGGCCCTGCCGTCGGGATAGGTTATGTCGCAGAACATGCGCACCACCCGTCCGTGTTCGGGTCGCCATGGGAAAACGGCGATGGTGGAGGGGTCGGGGTGGAGAAAGAGATCGGAATGCACCTCTCCGCCGAAGCCTGAAATGGCGGAGGCGTCAACTGCGATGCCGAATTTAAAGGCGCGCTCCAGCTCTCCCGGCATTATGGATATGTTTTTCTGTTTTCCGTAAACGTCGCAGAAGGCGAGCCTAATAAACTTTACGTCCTCCTCGCTGATATACTGCATTACCTCTCCGGCTGAATAATTCATGATCCTACCTGCTTTCAGTTAATTTGCAACATACATCTGTTTATATGGATTTTTGCTGTTGGGTGTGATTACCGTAAAATCCGCGTCCATGATTTCCTCTGCGCTGAGGGAGAACAGGGAGCAGAACCTTTCGACGTATTCTCTTATTTCCTCCAAATCCTCGGCGCTTGCGGGCGATACGTTTACCTGACCGGGGAAGGGAATGCCGTCGCATTTTGAGCGAAGGAATATTTTTCCCCCGTGCATTCCCGTACCCGTAAAGTTGCCGACAATGCTTTTGCCGTCCTCGTTGAGGCCCAAAACCACTATAAGGCCTCCCGCCTGATATTCGCCCAAAAAGCTTCCCGCTCTGCCGCCTATGACCATAACGGGCAGCATGTCGTCATAGGCCTTCATATGTATGCCCGCACGGTATCCCGCGCTGCCCCTGACGTAGATTTCCCCGCCTCGCATGGCGTAGCCTGCCGCGTCGCCGACGCTGCCGTCTATTACGATTTGTCCCGCGTTCATAGTGTCGCCTACGGCGTCCTGAGCGTTGCCCTTTACGGAGATTTCGGCGCCGTTAAGATAGGCGCCCAGAGCGTTTCCGGGAACTCCCTCAACGGTGATGGATTTATTTTCCATTCCCGCGCCGATAAAGCGCTCGCCTACGCAGTCGGTGACGGTGCAGCTTTCGCAGCTGTTTCTTATAGCTTCGTTAAGGCTTCTGTAATCATAATCTTTAGCGCACAGTACCATAATATTTTACCATACCTCCGAATCTTTTTCCATGTCATTTATATAAAAGGATGAAAGATCTTACCTTCAAAAGCTTCAAATTGGGCTTGTGCGGCAGTCCCTTGTAAAAGTGAGCCGACAAAGCGCAGACCCTTGCCGAGGGAGCGGGGTTAATCCTGTTTCCTGATTATTCCGCCGTGTATCCCTCGGTTAAAATCGCTTTTGACGTGCTTATAAATTTATCATTCGCCCGCGTGGGAAATGCCGAGAATTTCGAGCTCCTTGGAGTTGAGCCCCACGCCTCTGAGCATTAAGCGGTTGCCTCTGAGAGCTTCAATGGAGTTGATGCCCATGCCGCCCATGAGCTCCTTTATCTCATGCTTCCAGGCCGTCATAAGGTTTATGAGCCTTGTTTTGCCCTCCTCGGGGTCAAGGCGCTTTACAAGCTCGGGACGCTGGGTTGCGATGCCCCAGTTGCAGCTGCCGCTCTGACAGTTTCTGCAAAGGTGACAGCCCATTGCCAGCAGGGCGGCCGTAGCCACATAACAGGCGTCGGCTCCGAGGGCTATGGCCTTTACAACGTCGGCGGCGCTTCTGATGCTGCCTCCCGCCACAAGGGAAACGTTATTGCGGATGCCCTCGCTGCGAAGGCGCTGGTCAACTGCCGCGAGAGCCAGCTCAACGGGTATGCCCACATTGTCGCGGATTCTCGTGGGAGCGGCTCCCGTGCCGCCTCTGAAGCCGTCAATGGCAATTATATCGGCTCCGCTTCGTGCGATACCGCTTGCTATGGCGGCGATATTGTGAACAGCTGCTACTTTTACGATAATGGGCTTTTTATACTCTGTGGCCTCTTTAAGAGAAAAGACCAGCTGTCTCAAATCCTCGATAGAATATATATCATGGTGCGGGGCGGGGGAGATTGCGTCGGAGCCCTCGGGAATCATCCTCGTGCGGGAGATATCTCCCACTATCTTTGTTCCCGGAAGATGTCCGCCGATGCCGGGCTTCGCTCCCTGACCCATTTTGATTTCCACCGCGGCGCCCGCCTCAAGGTAATCCCTATGAACGCCGAAGCGTCCCGAGGCCACCTGGACTATGGTGTTTTCGCCGTAGACGTAGAAATCCTCATGGAGGCCGCCCTCGCCTGTGTTATAGTATATGCCAAGCTCCGCCGCCGCTTTTGCAAGGCACTCGTGGGCGTTGTAGCTTATGGAGCCGTAGCTCATGGCGGAAAACATCACGGGCATTGAAAGTTCCATGTGGGGGCCCATGTCGCAGATGAGCCTGCCCTTTTCGTCGCGGCTGATTCTTTCGGGCTTCTTGCCTAAAAACACTCTTGTCTCCATGGGCTCTCTGAGCGGGTCTATGGAGGGGTTCGTGACCTGGGAGGCGTTTATGAGGATTTTGTCCCAGTAGACGGGAATGGTCTTGGGGCTGCCCATTGATGAAAGGAGCACGCCGCCGCTGTTTGCCTGCTTGTATATCTCCTCGACCGCGTCGTCCCGCCAGTTTGCGTTGGGACGGAAATTGCAGTCGCTTTTTACGATTTTCAGAGCCACAGCGGGGCAGAAGGAGACGCACCTTTGGCAGTTGACGCATTTGCTGTCGTCGGTTATCAGGGATTTTGTCTTTTCGTCGTATATATGCACTCCGTTTGCGCACTGCCGAACGCAGATGCGGCAGGAGGTGCATCTTCTTTCGTTTCTCACCACTTCAAATTCGGGATAAATAAATTCGATTCCCATTAATAGCACCCCTCTTTCACTTTTACGATAACAGGCTCTCCGCCTGCGGGAGCCCAGATATTTTCCGCTTCGGGCTCCATTGTGCGTATGGCCGCTTCCTCGCTGGCGATATACACCTTGTCGTCCTTGCTGCCCACCACCATGGAGCGCAGCTTCAGGCGGTCGTTGAGAGCCATGAGTCCGCCCTCAAAGCCCAGTACAATAGAAAAGGGACCCGTAATAAGCAGGCTCGAAAACATCATTCTGAGATAGTTCAGTACCTTTCTCTCTTCCTCGTCTTTCTGTGCGATCGTGCTCCAGAATGGCGCTGCGATTACGCTTGCGGCTTCTTCCAGAGTGAGCCCTTGCCTTCTGAGCAGATAGTCCATAATATAAGTTATGACCTCCGTATCGGTCTGGAGGGTGCATTTGTAGCCGAACATCTCAATAAAGCGGCGGTTTGCGTCGTAGGAGGAAATCTCGCCGTTATGTACTATTGAATAATCGAGAAGGGCGAAGGGATGAGCGCCGCCCCACCAGCCCGGGGTGTTTGTGGGATATCTTCCGTGAGCTGTCCAGGAGTAGCCCTCGTATTCGTCGAGCCTGTAAAAGTATCCCACGTCCTCGGGATAGCCCACGGCCTTGAAGGCGCCCATATTTTTGCCGCTTGAAAAGACGTAAGCCCCTTTGAAGCGGGTGTTTATCTTCATAACGGTTCTCGCCACAAACTCCTTTTCGTTCTGCTGCTTGCGCTGAAGGACGGATTTGAGGGGAGAGACGAAATATCGCCAGATGAAGGGCTCGTCGGTGATTTTAGGCGTCTTTCTTATGGGTATCTCCTCGGCCTGAACGATTTCAAATTTATCTTTAAGGTATTTTTCGCACTCTGATTTTATCTCTTTATCATCATAGAAAATATGCAGCGCATACATCTCTTTATATTTCGGATAAATGCCGTACCCTGCGAAGCCTCCGCCGAGGCCGTTGGAGCGCTCGTGCATGGGCTTCATGGCTTCGATGATTTTTTCTCCCGTCATTTTCTTTCCTTCCTTGGAAATGACCGCGGCGATGGCGCAGCCGGAGGGGATTCGTACCTGGCCTTCTAAGTACATTTTTTTCCACCCTTTCGGAATAAAATAAAAAAAAACAAAGGCGTTCATTTAATCAGGAGACACTTCTCCCGTAAATGAACGCCTTTGCTCATCAATGCTGAATTTTATCACAGGCATTGAAGTTTGTCAACGAAAGAATTTAAAAACCGTGACGTATGGTAAAATCCACTAAAATTTTTTGCGAGAATGCAGCAAATGTCTAAAAAAACGGCGTTGACAAGAGGTTTTCGGTGGTGTATAATTTGGCTCGTGAAAAGGCAAAGGCGTCTTTGAGGTTAACCTCATGGACGCCTTTTCTTTTTTTATTTTAATTTCTTGCAAAGGGGAGTCCGTTATGGAAAAAGTTCCTGAGTTTTTCGGCTGTCTCGTATTTGACGACAGGGTAATGAAAGCAAATTTGTCATCAGAGGTATATCAGTCCCTGAAAAAAACAATAGACCAGGGCGCGAAGCTTGATTTGTCGGTTGCAAACGCCGTCGCCTCGGCCATGAAAGACTGGGCCGTGGAACACGGAGCAACCCACTTTACCCACTGGTTCCAGCCTTTGACGGGTATCACCGCCGAGAAGCACGACAGTTTTATCACCCCCTCTCCCGACGGCGGAGTGATAATGGAGTTTTCCGGCAAAGAGCTTATCAAGGGTGAGCCAGACGCATCATCCTTTCCTTCGGGAGGCTTGAGGGCTACCTTTGAGGCCAGAGGCTATACGGCATGGGACCCCACCTCCTACGCCTTCATTAAAGGAAAGACCTTATGCATTCCCACCGCCTTCTGCTCCTACGGCGGCGAGGCTCTCGATAAAAAGACCCCGCTTCTGCGCTCCATGGAGGCGCTCAACCGTCAGGCGCTGCGTATTCTGAAGCTTTTCGGAAACGACGAGGTAAAGTATGTACACACAAGCGTCGGTCCCGAGCAGGAGTATTTTCTTGTTCCCAAGGAGCTTTATGATAAGCGCCCCGACCTTATCTATACGGGCCGCACCCTTTTCGGAGCCCGTCCTCCCAAGGGTCAGGAGATGGACGACCACTATTTCGGAGTGATAAAGCCGAGGGTCGAGGCGTATATGGAGGACCTTGACAACGAGCTTTGGAAGCTGGGCATTTACGCCAAGACAAAACACAACGAGGTGGCCCCCGCTCAGCATGAGCTGGCCCCCATTTATCAGACCACCAACATTGCAACGGACCACAACCAGCTCACAATGGAGATGATGCAGAAGGTTGCCGCAAGGCACGGCCTTGTATGCCTTCTCCATGAAAAGCCTTTTGCGGGAGTAAACGGCAGCGGCAAGCACAATAACTGGTCCATTGCGACAGATACGGGTGTAAACCTTTTGACTCCCGGCGAAACGCCCCATGAAAACGCTCAGTTCCTCCTTTTCCTGTGCGCAGTCATCAAGGCTGTTGACGATTATCAGGATCTGCTGCGAATCGCCGTAGCGACTGCCGGAAACGATCACCGTCTCGGAGCCAACGAAGCGCCGCCCGCAGTTGTATCAATGTTCTTGGGCGATGAGCTCACCGCCATTCTCGAATCCATTGAAAACGATACCGCCTATAATGCGACCAAGAAAAAGACCATGAAGCTGGGCGTTGACGTTCTGCCGAAGTTCCCCCGCGACACTACCGACAGAAACAGGACCTCCCCCTTCGCCTTTACGGGCAACAAATTCGAGTTCCGTATGCTGGGCTCTTCAAACAGCATTGCCTGCGCCAACATCATGCTCAACAGCGCCGTGGCCGAGTCCCTTAAAATCTACGCCGACCGCCTTGAAAATGTTGAGGACTTTGAAACAGCCCTTCACGAGATGATCAAAAAGACCATCAAGGACCACAAGCGCATCATCTTTAACGGAAACGGCTACGACGACACCTGGATTAAGGAGGCCACCGAAAACAGGGGTCTTCTCAATTACCGCACAACCCCGGACTGTATGCCACATATCTTAGATGAAAAGAACGTTAAAATGCTCACCTCCCATGGAGTATTTTCCGAGGCGGAGCTTCATTCAAGATGTGAGATCATGCTCGAGAACTACTGCAAGACGGTAGTTATCGAGGCAAACACCATGGTGGATATGGCAAGAAGGGAGATCCTTCCCGCCGTTGAGGGCTACGCTTTCGAGATAGCGGGAGCCGCCGCCGCAAAGAAGAGCGTGGACGCCGATATTCCCTGTACATACGAAAGGGAGCTTCTCAAAAAGCTTTCGGTGCTCACCGACCAGATTGCCCACAGAACCGACGAGCTTGACGAAGCCGTCATGAAGGTCAAATCTCTTGCGGATGTTGAGGACGAGGCCTACGGCATCAGGGATACCGTCCTTTCCAAGATGTGCGAGCTTCGTGCCGTGGCCGACGAGGCGGAGACGGTAACGGCTGAGAAATACTGGCCCTTCCCCACTTACGGAGAGCTGCTCTTCGGAGTGAGATAAATAAATTAAAAAGCGCTGTTCATCGGCCGCGTCAGAGTTTTTCTGTGCGGTCGATGAGGTCTGTCTGCGGGAGGGAGTAAAAATATTTTATTGAATACGGAGCCGTTTCGGATTAAAATAATGACCGGAATATAATACACATGCGAAAGGCGGAAAGAATTTGGATAAAATACTTGTGCTGGATTTCGGCGGTCAATACAATCAGCTTATTGCGAGGCGCGTGCGTGACCTTCACGTCTACGCGGAGGTTAAGTCTTACAGCAAAATAACCCTTGAGGAAATAAAAAATACGGGATATAAGGGTATAATTTTTACGGGAGGCCCCAACAGCGTATACGAGGAGACCTCTCCCCACTATACTCCCGAAATACTGGGTATCGGCGTTCCGATTCTCGGCATCTGCTACGGCTGCCAGCTCATGGCATATATGGACGGCGGCGAAATATGCAGCGCGGGAACCATAAGCGAATACGGCAAGGTAAAGCTGTATGCGGGCGAAAGCGTACTTTTTAAAGACGTTGACTCTGAAAGCATCTGCTGGATGAGCCACACTGACTATGTAAAGCAGGCGCCCGCCTCCTTTAAGATTACGGCCACCACTGATAACTGTCCCTGCGCCGCCATGGAGGATGCTCAGAGAAAGCTCTACGCGGTTCAGTTCCACCCCGAGGTGACCCACACTCAGTTCGGCAACAAGATTCTTTACAATTTCCTTTTCTCAGTCTGCCAATGCGCGGGGGACTGGAACATGGCGGATTTTGTGACGGCTTCCGTGGAAAAATACAAAAAATATCTTGAGGGGAAAAAGGTTCTCTGTGCTCTGAGCGGCGGAGTGGATTCCTCCGTTGCGGCGGTGCTTCTCCATAAGGCTGTGGGGGATAACCTCACCTGCGTTTTCGTTGACCACGGCCTTCTGCGCAAAAACGAAGGCGATTACGTTGAGAAAACCTTTAAGGAAACCTTCAATATGAACATTATCAGGGTAAACGCTCAGCAGCGTTTTCTCGATAAGCTTGCGGGGGTTACGGAGCCCGAGGAAAAGCGCAAGATAATCGGCAGCGAGTTCATAAGGGTCTTTGAGGAGGAAGCTAAGAAGATAGGAAAGGTTCACTGCCTCGTACAGGGAACAATTTATCCCGACGTTATAGAAAGCGGAGCGGGAGATGCCTCTGTCATAAAGAGTCACCACAATGTGGGCGGCCTTCCGGACGTAATAGATTTTGACGAAATAGTCGAGCCCCTTCGCGACCTGTTCAAGGACGAAGTGAGGGCGGCGGGCGAGCAGCTGGGTATACCGCACGACCTTGTGTGGCGCCAGCCCTTCCCGGGCCCGGGACTTGCGGTGAGGATAATAGGCGAAATCACCGCCGAGAAGCTTAAAGTCCTTCAGGACGCCGACGCCATATTCCGCGAGGAAATCGCGGCGGCAGGTCTCGAGAGGGATATAAGCCAGTATTTTGCGGTGCTTACGGGCAACAGGAGCGTAGGCGTAATGGGAGACGCGAGAACATACGGCTACACCGTGGCCCTTCGCGCCGTAAACACCGACGACTTTATGACCGTTGACTGGACGAGACTTCCCTATGAGGTTCTCGAGAAGGCCGGCAGCCGCATAACAAACGAGGTGCGCAGCATAAACAGGGTGGTTTACGATATAACGAGCAAGCCCCCCGCCACGGTGGAATGGGAGTAAGCTGAATTAATTTACTTTCTCCTTATCGCATTTTAAGTAAGATGGGAGTATAATATAATGACAAAGTATATTTTTGTAACGGGAGGCGTGGTATCGGGCCTCGGCAAGGGGATAACGGCGGCTTCATTAGGCAGGCTTTTGAAGGCGAGAGGCCTTAAAGTTGCGGCTCAGAAGCTGGACCCGTATATAAACGTTGACCCGGGCACCATGAGCCCCTATCAGCACGGCGAGGTATATGTGACCGAGGACGGAGCGGAGACGGATCTTGACCTCGGCCATTACGAGAGGTTCATAGACGAGGACCTCAACCGATATTCCAATCTTACAACGGGAAAGGTGTACTGGAACGTACTGAATAAAGAGAGACGGGGAGAGTATCTGGGCTCCACGGTTCAGGTGATACCCCATGTGACAAACGAGATAAAGGAATTTGTCTACCGCGTGGGCAAGCAGACCGACGCCGACGTGGTTATTACGGAAATCGGCGGCACCATAGGAGATATCGAATCCCAGCCCTTTATTGAGGCGGTAAGGCAGATTTCTCTCGAGGTGGGCAGGGAAAACAGTTTGTTTATCCATGTGACCCTCGTTCCCTTTCTCAGGGGCTCCGACGAGCATAAATCGAAGCCCACCCAGCACTCCGTAAAGGAGCTTCAGGGCATGGGCATAAATCCCAATATAATCGTTCTGCGCTGCGATGAGCCTCTGGAAGAGTCCATATACAAAAAAATAGCCCTTTTCTGCAACGTAAAGCCCGACTGCGTAATAGAAAACATAACCCTTCCCAACCTCTACGAAGCGCCCCTGATGCTGGAAAAAGCCAATTTTTCCTCTGTCGTGTGCCGAGAGCTGGGCATCGAAGCTCCCGAGGCCGACCTTTCCGAGTGGAAGGCCATGACGCAGCGCATGAGCGGAGAACTGGCCAGCGTTAAAATCGGGCTTGTGGG
Source organism: uncultured Oscillospiraceae bacterium (assembly GCA_949283785.1). Classification (GTDB taxonomy): domain Bacteria; phylum Bacillota; class Clostridia; order Oscillospirales; family Acutalibacteraceae; genus UMGS263. The sequence continues at coordinate 14,137 of CASDTR010000006.1, read as the reverse complement.
AAAATACGTTCAGCTTCATGACGCGTATCTGTCAGTGGCCGAGGCTCTGCGCCATGCGGGCTACGACTGCGGCAGCAGGGTTGAGATAGACTGGATTGATTCCGAAACCCTCACTGAGGAAAATTACGGTGAAAAGCTTTCCCGCCTTGACGGAATAATAGTTCCCGGCGGCTTCGGCGGCAGGGGAATAGAGGGCATGATTTTGGCCGCACGCTATGCAAGGGAGACGCGACTGCCCTATTTCGGCATATGCCTCGGAATGCAGATTGCGGTCATCGAGTTTGCGAGAAACGCGGCGGGCATCTCCGACGCGGACTCAGGTGAGTTCAATGAGCTTTGCCCCCATAAGGTCATAGATTTTATGCCGGGACAGAGCGGGGATATAGATAAGGGCGGCACGCTGCGCCTGGGCAGCTATCCCTGCGCAATCAAGGCAAATACAACCATGGAAAAATGCTACGGCGCCTCTCAGATTAACGAGCGCCACCGCCACCGCTATGAGTTCAGCAACAATTACCGTGAGGCTCTGCAAAACGCGGGCCTTACCCTGAGCGGCACTTCTCCCGACGGAAGGCTTGTTGAAACCGTGGAGCTTACCGATTATCCCTTCTATGTGGGAGTCCAGTTCCACCCCGAGTTCAAGAGCCGCCCCAATAAGCCGCACCCGCTGTTTAAGGGCTTTGTCGCGGCATCCGTAAAGCACAAGGAGGAGTCAGATATATGAGCGTCCATGAGGAATGCGGGGTGTTCGGCGTAATCAGCCCGAACCCTCAGAATGTGGCGGGGCTTACCTATTACGGCCTCTACGCCCTTCAGCACCGCGGCCAGGAGAGCTGCGGAATAGTTGTAAACGACGACGGAGTTTTCACTTCCTATAAGGATACGGGACTTGTGGGGGAGGTCTTTTCCGGGGACGTAATGAAGAGGTTCCCCGAGGGTACCATGGCCGTGGGTCATGTAAGGTACGGCACAACGGGCGGCACCACCCGCCTTAACTGCCAGCCCATTGAGGTAAACCACCAGAAGGGCAAAATGGCGATTGCCCATAACGGAAACCTGAGCAACGCCTATGAACTGCGCAATAAGCTGGAGCTTACAGGCGGAATTTTCCACACCACCAGCGACACCGAGACAATAGCCTATGTGGTGGTAAGGGAGCGTCTTACGGCCCCCTCCATTGAAGAGGCCGTGAGCAGAGCCATGAACACCCTTGAGGGAGCCTATTCCATAGTGCTCATGTCCTCGGCAAAGCTTATAGCCGCCCGTGACCCACACGGCTTCAGGCCCTTGTGCTACGGTCAGACAAAGGACGGCACCTATGTGGTGGCTTCGGAAAGCTGCGCCCTTCAGTCGGTGGGAGCTTCATTTATAAGAGACCTGCTTCCGGGAGAGATCCTCGTTTTCAGCAAGGACTCGGTGGAGTCCCGCAGGGAGCACTGCGGCAAATGTCAGAGCCGCATATGCATTTTTGAATACATTTACTTTGCCCGTCCCGACTCGGTGATTAACGGAATATCCGTACACGAGGCGAGAATGAGAGCGGGCCGAGCTTTGGCAAAAGCCCACCCCGCCGATGCGGATATAGTTATCGGCGTTCCCGATTCGGGCCTTGACGCCGCCTGCGGATACGCCGCGGAATCGGGCATCCCCTACGGAATAGGACTTATCAAGAATAAATATATCGGAAGAACCTTCATTTCCCCGAGCGCGGGCGAGCGTCTCGATCAGGTGAAAATCAAGCTCAACGCGGTGGAGAGTACCGTGAGGGGCAAAAAAGTGGTTCTCATAGACGACTCCATAGTGAGGGGCACAACCTCTCAGCGAATAGTAAAGCTTCTGCGTGAGGCGGGGGCTTCCGAAATCCACATGAGGATTTCGGCTCCGCCCTTTATGCATCCCTGCTATTACGGCACGGATATAGATTCCTGCGAAAATCTCATAGCCTGTCACTACACCGTTGAGGAGACGGCGAAGGAGATAGGCGCGGACAGTTTGGGCTATCTTCCCCTTGAAGATCTTAAAGAGCTAATCGGCAGTACGGATTACTGTTCTGCTTGTTTTAACGGCGATTACCCGACCTCGATACCCGAGGACACGAGAAAGGACCGTTTTGAAAGGAAGCTTTCCGAAAGGGACAGCGGATGCAAAAATACACGGAGGTGAAGAAATGGAGAGAAATTTCAACAAAAAGATTATTTTAGAGGACGGTTCCGAATACTACGGCTACGGCTTCGGCGCAGACTGCAATAAGGTTGCCGAAATAGTATTCAACACCTCTATGGTCGGCTATCAGGAGATTATCTCCGACCCGTCCTACACCTATCAGGCGGTTGTTATGACATATCCCCTCATAGGCAATTACGGCATGGCCGACGATGATTACGAGACAAAGACCCCTACCATCGGAGCGCTGGTGGTAAGGGAATATAACGATTTCCCTTCAAATTTCAGAAGCACAAAGACTCTCGGCGAGGTAATGAAGGAATACAATATCCCCGGAGTGTACGGCATAGATACCCGTAAGCTTACCCGTTCAATCAGGGATTACGGAAGCCGCAAGGCGTATATTGCCGATGCTTCTACGCCCGTTTCCGAGGCGCTTGAGATCTTGTCAAAGACCGAGATACCCCGCGACGCAGTGTCGAAGGTAAGCTGCAGGGAGATGTGGGTATCTGAAAGCGAAGAGAAAAAATTTAAGGTTGTGGCAATCGACTGCGGAATGAAGCTCAACATTGTCCGCTCCCTTTGCGCGAGAGGATGCGATGTTACGGTAGTTCCCTGGAACACCTCGGCCGAGGAAATAGAAAAGCTCTCTCCCGACGGAGTGTTCATCTCAAACGGCCCGGGAGACCCCACCGACGCGGTGCCCGTCATTGAGACCATAAAGGCCCTTCACGGAAAATATCCGATTTTCGGCATCTGCCTCGGACATCAGATAATTTCCCTTTCCTACGGGGCGAGCACATACAAGCTCAAATTCGGCCACAGGGGAGGCAACCACCCCGTAAAGAATCTTCATACGGGAAAAATCGAGATAACCTCCCAGAACCATTCCTATGCCGTTGATTCCCAAAGCCTTAAAGACACCCCCCTCACGGTGACGCATATCAACATCCTCGACTCCACCGTTGAGGGAGTGGAGTGCGAAAGGGACAGAATATACAGCGTCCAGTACCACCCCGAGAGCGCCCCGGGACCCCAGGACAGCGCCTATCTGTTCGACCGCTTTATAAACATGATGAAGGAGGCGAAAGAGAATGCCTAAAAGAACCGACCTTAAAAAGATACTTGTCATCGGCTCGGGACCTATCGTTATCGGACAGGCCGCCGAATTTGACTATGCGGGCACCCAGGCCTGCCTTGCCCTTAAGGAAGAGGGCTACGAGGTTGTTTTGTGCAACTCTAACCCCGCCACCATTATGACCGATACCTCCATCGCCGATAAGGTGTATATGGAGCCCCTTACCCTCGAATACGTTGCGAGGATACTCCGCTATGAGCGTCCCGACGCCATAGTCCCCGGCATCGGCGGACAGACGGGCCTTAACCTTGCGGTACAGCTTGAAAAGAAAGGTATTTTAAAGGAGTGCCGCGTGGAGCTTCTGGGAACAGACGTAAACAGCATCGAGCAGGCCGAGGACAGAGAGCTTTTCAAGGAGCTGTGCGAAAGTCTAGGCGAGCCCGTGCTTCCCTCCATGATAGCAAACTCCATGGAGGAGGGACTTGAAGCCGCTGAAAAGATAGGTTATCCCGTAGTCCTTCGCCCCGCCTTCACTCTCGGCGGAACGGGCGGCGGCTTTGCCGACAATGAGGAGGAGTTCAGGACGGTCATGAAAAACGCCCTCTCTCTTTCTCCCGTTCATCAGGTTCTCGTCGAAAAGAGCATAAAGGGCTTTAAAGAGATTGAGTATGAGGTAATGCGAGACGCAAACGACACGGCCATTACTATCTGTAATATGGAAAACGTTGACCCCGTGGGCATCCATACGGGCGACTCCATAGTCGTATGCCCTTCCCAGACCCTTACCAACAAAGAGTACCACATGCTCAGGGACAGCGCACTTAAAATCATCAGGGCCCTTAAAATCCAGGGCGGATGCAACGTTCAGTTTGCCCTTGACCCCAATTCCTTCCAATATTATCTCATCGAGGTAAATCCACGAGTTTCACGCTCATCTGCTCTTGCCTCAAAGGCCAGCGGATACCCCATTGCGAGAGTTTCGGCGAAAATCAGCGTGGGCATGACCCTCGACGAAATACAGCTTGCCAACACTCCCGCCTCCTTCGAGCCCACCCTCGACTATGTGGTCACGAAGATGCCCCGTTTCCCCTTCGATAAGTTTACCGACGCAAACAACAGTCTCGGCACCCAGATGAAGGCTACGGGCGAGATAATGAGCGTCGGCAGAACCATAGAGGAGAGCCTTTTAAAGGGAATACGCTCTCTCGAAATCGGCGTTTATCACCTCTACATGGCGAAATTCGATTCCTATACCGCCGAGGAGCTCATGGAGTACATTAAACTCGGCACCGACGACAGAATCTACGCCATAGCCCAGCTTCTGCGTCTTGGAGTAAAGGAAGAGGAAATTTCCAAAGCCACAAAGATAGATATGATTTTCCTCAGAAAGCTCAAGAATATAACCGACGAGGAGGAAAAGATAAAAGCAGCCAAAGGCGACGAATCGGTCCTTTACGAAGCAAAGCGGATGGGCTTCTCCGATAAGGAGATAGCTTATCTCTGGGGAATGAAGGAAACGGACGTTTTCGAGATGAGGAAGGAAAAGGGAATCTTCCCCGTCTATAAGATGATAGATACCTGCGCCTCTGAGTTTGAGAGCTACATTCCCTATTTCTATTCAACCTACGAAGAGGAAAACGAATCCATTGTTTCCGAAAAGAAAAAGGTTGTGGTTCTGGGCTCTGGACCTATCAGAATCGGTCAGGGCGTAGAGTTCGACTATTCTACGGTTCACGCCGTAAAGACCATTAAAAACGCGGGCTATGAGGCTATTATCATCAACAATAACCCCGAAACCGTTTCAACGGATTACACGACTTCCGATAAGCTCTATTTCGAGCCTCTTTGCCCCGAGGACGTTATGAATATCATCGCCCTCGAAAATCCCGTGGGAGTTATCGCTTCTCTCGGCGGACAGACCGCCGTAAACCTTGCCCAGCCCCTTATGGAGCGGGGAGTGAAGATCATCGGCGCCGACTGCGACGCCATAGAAAAGGCGGAGAACAGGGATGCTTTCGAGAAGATGCTGCTTGAGCTCAATATACCTCAGCCCAAGGGACACGCGGTTACGAATATCGAGGACGGCGTAAGAGCCGCCGAGGAAATCGGCTATCCCGTGCTTGTAAGACCCAGCTTCGTTCTGGGCGGACGCGCAATGCAGATAGTCGCCAGCGAAAACCAGCTGCGCCACTACCTTAAAACCGCCGTTGAAATCGACGAGGACAAGCCCGTGCTTGTGGATAAATACATCATGGGCAAGGAGGTCGAGGTGGACGCTATCTGCGACGGAACGGACGTTTTCGTCCCCGGCATCATGGAGCTTGTTGAGCGTACGGGCGTACACTCCGGCGACTCCATCAGCGTATATCCCTCCTTCAGTATCTCTCAGAAGGTTAAGGATACAATCCTCGACTACACGAAGAAGCTGGGCCTCGGCATCGGCATTGTAGGTCTTTACAATATCCAGTTTATCGTTGATAAAAAAGAGGACGTATACATCATCGAGGTTAATCCCCGTTCTTCCAGGACGGTGCCCTTCCTTTCCAAGGCGACGGGATATTCCCTTGCGGATATAGCGACCCTCGTGATACTCGGCAGGAGCTTAAAGGAGCAGGGCTTTACTCAGCTTTATCCCGCCGAAAAGCAGAGGTGGTATGTAAAGGCTCCCGCCTTCTCATTCTCAAAGCTCAGCGGACTTGACGCATATCTCTCACCTGAGATGAAGTCAACGGGAGAGGCAATAGGCTATGACAACAAGCTTACGAGAGCTCTTTACAAAGCACTTCAGGCTTCGGGAGTCAAGATTCAGAATTACGGTACCGTATTCGCCACTATCGCCGACGATGATAAGGAAGAGGCTCTGCCCCTTATCAGGCGTTTCTATAACCTCGGCTTCAACATCGAGGCCACCGAGGGAACGGCCAATTTCCTGAAGGAACACGGCATAAGGACAAGAATAAGAAAGAAGATAAGCGAAGGCTCAACGGATATTCTCGACTCAATCCGTCAGGGTTATGTGACGTACGTCATCAATACCCGAGATGTGCTGTCGGAAAACAAGCTTACCGACGGCGGGGCCATTCGCAGCTGCGCCGTTCAGAACAACGTAACGGTATTTACAGCCCTTGACACCGTCAGGGTGCTGCTGGAGGTTCTCGAGGAGATAACTCTCGGAATCTCCACAATAGATGCATAAAAAACAGGGGGATGAAAAATGCGCTTTACAAAAATGCAGGGACTTGGCAACGACTATTTATATATTTACGGGGAGCCCGAAAATCCCGAAGAGCTTTCCATAAAGCTTTCGGACCGCCACTTCGGCGCGGGCTCGGACGGAATCATTTTGATTCTGCCTTCCGAAATTGCAGATTTTAAAATGCGCATTTTCAATGCGGACGGCAGCGAGGCAAAAATGTGCGGCAACGGCATACGCTGCGTGGGAAAATATGTATACGACAAGGGATATACAGACAAGACTCACTTAAAGATAGAGACTCTTTCGGGAATAAGAACCCTTGAGCTTTTCACACAGGACGGCAAGGTGAAAAAAGCCTCCGTCGATATGGGAAAGGTTCAGGTAAGCCCCGAGATGATTCTCGACGTAAACGGAGCGGCGGTTACATGCAGCCCCGTTTCGGTGGGCAATCCTCACGCCGTCATTTTCGTTGAGGATATTGAAAAGGCGCCTCTTACCTCATCGGGACCCATCATCGAGCGCCACGATTCTTTCCCCGGCGGGGTAAACGTGGAATTTGTTCAGGTTCTGAGCAAAAACTCTCTGCGCATGCGCGTCTGGGAGAGAGGCAGCGGCGTTACCATGGCCTGCGGAACGGGAGCCTGCGCCAGCGCTGCGGCGGCGGTGAAAAAGGGCTTCTGCCCTCAAGGGGAAAAAATATCGGTGGTCCTTGACGGAGGTACTTTGGAAATCGAGGTACGGGAGGACGGCACTGTCATAATGACGGGCCCTGCCGAAACGGTCTATGAAGGAGAGGTAAATATATGACACAGCCCAAGAAGAGCTACTCAGATTTGCAGGATTCATATCTCTTTTACAATATCGCCCAAAAGACAAAGGCGTATCTCGAAAAGAATCCCGACAAAAAGCTTTACCGCATGGGAATAGGGGACGTATCCCTGCCCCTTTGCGACGCGGTCATAAAGGCCCTTCACTCAGCGGTTGACGACCAGTCACAGGCGGCTTCCTTTCACGGCTATATGCCCGAGTGCGGAGCCGAGTTTTTGAGGGAGGCAATAGCCGCCTATTACGGCAAAAGGGGAGTGAGCCTTGAGGCCGACGAGGTCTTTGTCTCAAGCGGCGCCAGCGACGAGCTGGGCGACATTCTCGATTTGTTTGACCAAAGCAACACGGCGCTTGTAATAGAGCCCGCCTATCCCGCCTATGTGGACGCCAACGTCATGGCGGGCAGGAAGATAATCCACCTTGCCTCGGGCAGGGAAAACGGATTCCTTCCCATGCCCGACGACAGCGCGAAGGCCGATATAATCTACCTCTGCTCACCCAATAACCCGACGGGAGCCGTATTTAACCGTGAGCAGCTCCGGAAGTGGGTTGATTTTGCCAACGAGAACGGCTCCGTTATCCTCTTTGACGCGGCCTACGAGGCCTTTATCGAGGAGGAAGAGCTTCCCCACAGCATTTTCGAGCTTGAGGGAGCCAGAAATTGCGCAATCGAAATCTGCTCTCTTTCAAAGACGGCGGGCTTTACGGGCACTCGCTGCGGATACACCGTTATCCCCAAGGAACTTGAGCGCTGCGGCATGAACCTTAACAGCATGTGGGTGAGAAACCGCACCACAAAGACAAACGGCGTTTCCTACATCATCCAGAAGGGCGCGGCGGCGGTATTCACCGACGAGGGCATGGAGCAGATACACGAGAATATAAAGGTCTACAAGAACAACGGCAAATGCCTCATGGAGGCTCTCGACAAACTGGGCATCTGGTACTGCGGCGGCAAAAACGCCCCCTATATCTGGCTCAGATGTCCCAAGGGCATGGACAGCTGGCAGTTCTTCGACTATCTTCTCAATGAGATTCAGGTAGTGGGCACTCCGGGCGAAGGCTTCGGAGCCTGCGGAGAGGGATATTTCCGTTTCTCCACCTTCGGCAGCCCCGAGGATACAAAAGAGGCGGCGAAACGCCTCACAGAGCTTTTGGGATAATTTAAATCCGAAAAACTCAAAAGCTTTTTCCGTAAAATCAATCACCGCATACGCTTTCGCATACGCGGTGATTTCAGCTTGTCGATAAAGTTGTTTTTATACTTAAACAATTTCAGGATTGCCGTTTTGCACGATCATGGGAAAACTCAATGCAGCGCAGAAAACAGCGCAGTATCAAGGTTTCTTCATATACAATCCCTCTGTCAAAACTGCGTTTTGACATCTCCCTTTACACAAGGGAGACAAGGGGGTGTGCTGAATTTTAGTTTTTCGACAGTCTCCAATCACCGCATACGCTTTAGGCATACGCGGTGATTTTTTATTCCCTGTTTTGTTTTTACTTTCATCTGCGATAAGCCATTGCCTTTGAATTTAGGAAAGAGAGAAATTTAGGAAAGTCAAAAAGGCACTTTTTTTATTAACGTCAGGCGTATTTGTATCTTTTTCGTTTCGATATGAAGAAGCTTACGCTTACGGCGAGGGAGAGAATTTCCGCCGCCACAATAGCCAGCCATACTCCGTCAATGCCCAAAAGCAGCGGGAGCACAAGAATTGCCGCAAGCTGAAAAATGAGAGTACGCATAAAGGCGATAGCAGCGGATACGGCGCCGTTATTAAGAGCCGTAAAGAAGGCGGAGCTGAAAACATTGAAGCCGCTTATGAGGAAAGAAATCGCGTATACTCTGAAGCCGTGAGCGGTGAGCTCAAAAAGCTCCGCGTCATAGCCTACAAAGCATTTGGCCAGCAGGGAAGCGGAAAGCTGAGAAAAGACCACCATTAAAAGGCCGAAAAATCCCGTGATTGCAAGGCTTTTGCGAAAGAGGTTTTTAAGCTCCCGCGTGTTTGCCGCTCCGTAATTGAAGCTGACCACGGGAGCGCTGCCGATAGCGTAGCCGAAATATACAGCGGAAAAAATGAAGTTTACATACATAATCACGCCGTATGCGGCAACGCCGTTTTCCCCGGCAAACTTCATAAGCTGAAAATTATAGAGAATATTTACAATAGATGCCGACAGGTTCGTCATAAGCTCCGAGGAGCCGTTTGCACAGACCTTAATAAGAATCCTCATGTCCGGCTTTGCCTTCGTAAGGCGCAGGAGGCTGTTGTTTTTTCTCGCGAAATATACAATGGGAACGAGAGCTCCCACAAGCTGGCTGATAACCGTCGCCCAAGCCGCGCCTGCTATGCCCAATTTAAAGACGGCCGCAAATAGGGCGTCCAGAATGATGTTTGTCACTCCCGCCGCCACAGTTACAAAAAGACCGAGCTTCGGTTTTTCGGCTGCAATCAGAAAGCTTTGGAAGGCGCATTGGAGCATGAATGCCGTTTGGAAAGAAATTAAAATTTTGCCGTAAAGGACACAGTCCTCGAGCATCTGACCCTCAGCTCCGAGAAGCTCCGCTATGGGCCGTAAAAAGATTAAGGCTATTACGGTCAATAAAGCTCCCGCAGCGATTGTCACATATATGAGCATTGAAAAATAGCTGTTGGCCTTATCTCTTTTGCCTTCGCCCAGAGTTTTTGAAACAACGGCACTGCCTCCCGTGCCGATAAGAAATCCGACCGTACCCATGCCCATAAGCACGGGCATTATAAGGTTTACCGCCGCAAAAGCCGTCTTTCCCGCGAAATTCGAGACAAAAAGGCCGTCCACGACGCTGTAAATTGAAGTAAACACCATCATTATAATTGACGGGAAAACAAATCTTAACAGTTTTTTATATGTAAAATGGTCCGAAAGCCGTATTCTCATGTTTCTTCCTTTTCCTCCTTTAAAAGCGTCTCAGATGTTTTTTCATATTCCCTTCGGAGGAGTACGGCGTATTTTTCTGTGAGTGAAAGCAGTGATTCGAGCTCTGTTTCGGAAAATTGCCTGAGAACCTTTATTTCCGCTTCCAATACAATATCGGCGCTGTTTGCGGCAAGTTCCTTTCCCTTTTCGGTCAAAAGGGTTATTTTGTTCTTTTTGTTGTTCGGAGCCTGATTTAAGCTGATGTATCCGCCGCTTTGAAGATTTTTAAGGGCGGAGTTTACGGTTTGTTTCGGTGCTGAGAGGACGCTGCATATATCCGCCTGAGTGTACTGCGTATCGGTTTCACGCAGCAGGTAGAGAATCCTGAAAGCGCAGTCCGACAGACCGCAGCTTTTGGCGAAGCAGTGATATATTTTGTCTGTATCCTTAAAAATGTGATTATAGCGAATGAGAATTTCATACAGCTGCTGATTATTCATAACCTTCATCTCCGTTGATTTTATCCGAAATCGGACTATCTGGAATTATAATCCGATTTCGGACTAAAGTCAACAGGTAAAGCAAAAAAATTAAAAGCTCTGTACATTTACCGCTGAAGGGATGTACAAAGCTTTTATTATTCATTATTCAAAATAAACGGGATTGCTCACGCACCTTGCAAAGGGTGGGACGGGGAGCCCGGCGTCGGGCGGAAATATAAATTTTATTATCTGCTTGAATGCGGCTTTTTTAAGGGGGCCGTATTCGCTTATAATCTCCGCTCTCACGAATCCCTTTTCCGTTACTTCGATTTCGGCGGTGTGGTTTTCCGCCTTCGCGGCTTTATGGGTGTAAACTATATTGTCGTTTTCGTATACCCTTAAAACGTCGCCGCGTTTGAGCTTTTCTGCCTCGACTCTGACTTTTAATCCCTGTGTAAATTTTACCGTGTCCCCCTGGATGCTGCCCTCACATCTGAGAATAAGGGAGGGGCCGTTTACCGAGGAGGTTATGTAGGAATTCCCATTTTTGAGGGCCATTAAAATGTCCTGAGAGGTGCAGGAATCCGCACAGACAACCGTTGTGGGCACGGCCAGAAGGTCCGTTACCGAGTAATAGTCCCTGTGATAGTCGCTGCCGCCCACGGCGGAGATTTTTTTGCCCTCAAGGAGCAGGGAATGCCACCATTTAAGGGCCTGCATATTGTCGATTCTCTGAGGGCCGTTCCAGACTTCAACGCAGTCGAAGCCGAAGCCCTCCCTCGGCATATGCCAGCCGCAGTTTTTGCATTCGGGATGATTCATGGAGACCACCGCGCCCTTTTCCCTCGCCTGACGGTAAATCGGCAGAAAATCCTCAAAGGAATTTACGCAGTAGGGCAGGGTAAAGGGACGTTTTACTCCCCAGAAATTTATGTGTCCGCTGAAGGCGGTGAGCTCGCACCCCTTTATGACCAGCAGATTTTCCCTGTTGTAATCGTTATATACCGCCGCGCTGTTGTTGTGGTCGGTGATGATGATGTAGTCGAGCTTTTTCTTCTCGGCCTTATCAATGAGCTCCTCTGGGGAATATTTGCCGTCGCTGTTAAAGGTGTGCATATGGGTGTCGCCCTTGAGCCAGCGTTTTTCCTTTTTGATGAAGCTTATGTTATACGTCGCTTTCACTCCGCCGCCGACGCGGTCAACACCAACTATCATTTTCCATGTTCCCGCCTTGGGCGTAAGCCTGTCGTAGCCGGGAGTCGAGTATTTTTCGCTGATGATAACGTCCTGCCTCACGTTTCCCGAAGCGCCCGCCTGTATCCCGTCGGGGCCGATGAGCCCGAAGTCAAGGTTTCCCTCTTCTCTCGGGGTCCATGAATGGGTAATGCGAAGCGCCTCGACGTTTTCGGGCACCTCAAAGTCAATGAAAAAGCATTTTTTCAGAAGGGATTTGTCTATTTCTCTTTCTATTGTCAAATCAGTTTTCATAATATTTCTCCCGCCTCAAATTGTTTGTGATAATAATACATTATTTTATCTGCAATGTCAAAAAATATATTGCAATTGCCCATATGATGTGCTATATTTTTGTTAAATCAATAAAAAAGTGAGGGATTTTAATGGGAAAAGAGAGCAAACTGGCCGCAGAAGCGGCCAAAAGAACGTCGCCGTTCCGATACGGCATCGGCATGTTCGGAACGTCAATACCGATTAACATGTTTAAGTCCTACGCAGCCATATTCTATGTGGATATGCTGGGGCTCGACATGAAAAAATATTCTCTGGTTTTGTTTATATACACCTTTGTGGACGCCATAGATAACCCGGTCTACGGCTTCCTTTCGGACAGAACCCGAACCAAATGGGGCCGCAGAAGGCCGTGGCTTGTAATAGGCGTTCCGCTGCTTATTTTGTGTTTCATAATGTTCTTTAACGTGCCGTCCTTTATAAGCGCCGACAGCACCATGCTCTTTATCTATATGCTTCTTATGTACATATTGACGGGTACTCTCGACTCACTTATGAATGCCAACTACGGAGCATTGTTCCCTGAGCTTTTCCATGAGGATACGGAAAGGGCCAAGACAAACGCCATCAGGCAGGCTTTCCAGCTTGTAGCAATGGTAATAAGCATCGCCCTTACCCCAATGGTGACAAGCGCTATAGGATACAGCATGACCTCGATAATTTACGGTATTGTGGCCTTGATAGTAATAATGTACTGTACCTTCGGCTGCAAGGAAGACCCGAATTCCCGGTCAACTGAAAAGCCGAAGATTTTCGCCAGCATATGGGACCTTCTCAAAAACAAGAAGTTCTGGATATTCGGCTTTACGGGAGCTTTCTATTCGGCGGCCTTCGCCCTTATTTCTCAGGCGGTGCCTTTCTATGTAAAGTATACCCTTAACCTTGAAAGCGACAAGACGACCATAATGCTTGCCGCAGTCTTTGCCGTGGCCCTTATAGGAATCCTCATCTGGACCCAGATAATAAAGCGGGTATATATCGTTAAGGCGTGGAGGATTTCCTTCATAGTTATGGCAATAGGAATAATCCCCATGTATTTTGCAACCGACCTTATAACGGCGGTATGCATTGCGGGAGTTGTCGGTCTCGGCGTTGCGGGATGCCTTACGACAATGGACTGCATAGGCGCAAAAATAATGGATGAGGACTATCAGATGCACGGCGTCAAGAGAGAGGGAATAATTTCAAGCTGTCTGGGCGTTATGAACAGGCTCAACGGACTGTTTACCTCCGCCGCCTTCTATGTTGTGGCAACATTCTTCGGCTTTGAAAACGGCGACAATCCCGGCACAAATCCCGCCGTCGCTTCAAAGATGCTCCTCATAGTGTTCCCCGCCGTCGCGGTGGCCCTTTCCGCCGTATTCTCAATGTTCCTGCACTTTGAGGATGAAAAGAAAAAATGAAATACCTGATAATAAACGCCGATGATTTAGGCTATAACCCCGAGCAGACTAAGGCCATAACTGAGCTTTACGCCGAGGGGCTCATAACCTCGACCGGCGTGCTCACCGTCGCAGGGGACGCAGAATCAGCAGCCGAAACGGCCGCGTCCCGGAACATACCCGTGGGGGTTCACCTTACCATAAATTCCGACAGCGAGGAAAACCGCTGGCAGAGCCTTTCGGGAGGGAAATCCCTCTCCGACGAAAGGGGACTTTACGCCGACACAATGAAGCTTGCCCTTCGCTCAAGACGCAGGGAGGTAGCCAGGGAGCTTGAGGCCCAGTACCGCTTTCTCACCGACAGGGGCTGCACCGTTGACCATGCCGACAACCACTGCGGCACTCTCTACGGAATAAACGGACGGCGATTTTATATTGAGGCCTATGAATTCTGTGCCGCACATTCACTGCCCTATCGATTTCCGAAAACGCCTTATTTTTTAGAGCGTCAGCTTGGACGAAGTATTCCGAAGCCCGTAATCGCCCTGCAAAGGCATATTGTGAAAGAGGGGGAGAAGCGGGGAGT
>CASDTR010000005.1 GCA_949283785.1 uncultured Oscillospiraceae bacterium | reverse complement strand
TGGATATATTGTCCATGGGAATGTCTGGTGATTATTGTCAGGCCATAGAAGAGGGTTCAACTCTTGTTAGAGTCGGTTCGGCAATTTTCGGCAACAGAAGATACTGATTGGATACACTTTTTAAAAACCAATAAGGAGGATTTTGAAATGGCGTTTATGGATAGAATCAAGAAGATTATAAGTACGTCAGATGAAGATTATTATGACGATGATTTTGATGAAACAGAAGAGTATGAGGATGAATATGATGATTATGAGAAGCCTGCGCCGAGACGCGCAGAGCCTGCTGCATCCAATACGGATAAAGTTGTAAACATTCACACAACTGCACAGGTACAGGTTGTGCTTGTACAGCCTGAGCAGTTTGAGGATGCGCAGTCCATTGCCGATCATCTCAATGCGAGAAAGACGGTAGTGCTTAATCTTGAGTCAGCTGACAAGGACGTTTCAAGAAGGATCGTAGACTTTCTCAGCGGTGTTGCCTATGCCAACAGAGGTCAGGTGAAGAGGGTTGCCAAAAAGACCTTTATGATAACTCCCTATGATGTTGATGTTATAGGCGGAGATATTCTCGATAAGCTTGAAAATAACGGAATGTTTTTCGACTGATTTAATCTATTGGGGGTAGTGAATTATGTTAACGCCTGCACAGGTCAGGAATCATCAGTTTTCCGCTTCGGGAAGGGGCACATACCGAGCTTCCGAGGTAGACGATTTTTTTGCGTCGGTGTGCAGCTCATATGAGCAGATGTTCCGTGAGAACGGAGAGCTTCTTAAAAAAATAGGACTTCTTGCCGATAAGGTGGAGGAGTATAAAAGCGATGAGGATAATATAAGAGAGGCTCTTCTCACAGCTCAGAGAATGGCTAACAAGATCATAAGCGATGCAAAAGCCGATGCAGAAAAGAGACTTTCGGAAGCGGTCATGAAAGCGGAGCAGATAACTAATGACGCTCAGCAGAAGGCGGACGATACCATAACCTCCGCTCAGAAAACGGCGGAGACGCTTCTCAGTGACAGCCGCAAAAGCGCAGACGAGATAGTCGGAGACGCTCAGCGCAAGGCGGAAGAGAAAATAAATTCGATTAAGCGCAGCGTAACTCAGGAGACTCTTGTCCTTGAAATGACAAAGAGAGAAGTGAGTGACTTCCGAGCAAGTCTTGTGGCAATGTATAAGAGCCATATTGAGCTCATAAACAAGATTCCTTATATTGTGGAGGCCGAGACGGAGAGTATTAAAGAAACTGCTTCTGCGGGTGAAAAGGAGGAACAGATTCCGCAGCCCGTTTCCGAGGAAGAAAGTGTACTGATTCATGAGGAAGACGCTTTAAGAAATGCTTTTGTCGAAAGCGAGCCGATGATTTCTCAGGAAACTGAGAAATCCGATGAGGCTGAGACAGCGCCTGAAGAAAAGCCGGAGGATACCGGCGAAGGTGAAACTGAGCTTTCCGATTCTCAGCAGGGCGAGAGCGGTGTCGCCGCCGAAAGCGGTTTTGCCGTTAAATTCGATACAGATGATACAGTAGTGGATTATCCTAAAGGAAACCCCTTTGAGGTGGAGTTTGATGACGATGAAGACGGATATGAAACGATTTCATCAGAAAGCTCCGACAAGGATGATTACGGCGAGGAGCCCATTTCTTTCAGAAATCTTTTTAAGAAGAAATAAAGAGGTTAACCGATGTTGCAGGCAGTTACTTTTGCGGTCATAGCCCTTTTGACGGTTATTGACCAGATAACTAAATATATAGTGGTATTGTATTTAAAGCCAGTGGGAACAGCTGATTTTATACCGGGAGTGAGGCTTAATTATCTCGAAAATACGGGAGCTGCTTTCGGCTCCCTGACGGGAAGTACGGTTTTGCTGTCGGTTGTAACGGCTGTGGTACTTGTGGCTCTGCTTGCGGCGTTAGGTAAAAAAGCCTTCGATTCAAAAATACTCCACTGGGGCGTGGCCCTTATAACAGCCGGAGGTATAGGCAATCTCATAGACCGCGTTTTCAAAGGTTATGTTACGGATTTCTTTGAATTTACTTTTGTGAAATTTCCCGTTTTCAATGTTGCCGACTGCCTTATTACGGTCGGCGCAGTCATATCCATAATATATCTCGTGTATGATATATTTGCCTCTCTGAAAAAGGAAAAGGCAGAAAAGGCGGAGAAGGCGGAGAAGGAAAACGGCAATGATTGAAGGCGCTATTTTCGGTATACCCGAGGAACTGGACGGAAGCCGCATAGATAAATGCGTATCCCTGCTTGTGGCGGATATTACGCGCTCTCGGGCGCAGCAGCTTATTGAAGAGGGCAATATCACCGTAAACGGAAAAGCAGCGGGCAAGAGCTTAAAGGTCAGCGCAGGGGATAGAGTGTGCATATCCCTTCCCGAGCCTGAGCCTATAGAGGCCGTACCTGAAAATATACCTCTAGATATACGCTATGAGGACGAATACCTTCTGGTCGTCAATAAGCCGAAGGACATGGTGGTGCATCCGGCTGTGGGGAATTACAGCGGTACCCTTGTAAACGCCCTTTTGTATCACTGCGGAGACAGCCTTTCGGGAATCAACGGCGTGATGCGTCCGGGTATAGTACACAGAATAGATAAAGATACCAGCGGGCTTCTGATGGTAGCAAAAAATGATTTTGCCCACAGGAGCCTTGCGCAGCAGATAAAGGAACATTCTTTCCGCCGCGAATATCAGGCGGTGGTCTACGGAAGGTTCAAGGAGTCTGTCGGAACGGTGGACGCTCCCATAGGCAGGAATCCCTCCGACAGAAAGAAAATGGCGGTGACCCTGAAAAATTCTCGAAACGCCGTCACCCATTATGAAGTAATAAAGGAATATGGTACATTCAGCCATTTGCGCCTGCGTCTTGAAACGGGCAGGACACATCAGATCAGGGTGCATATGGCTTATTTAGGACACCCTGTTGCGGGTGATCCCGTTTACGGACCCAAGAAGGTCATTAAGGAGCTCAACGGCCAGTGCCTCCATGCGGGACTCATCGGCTTTGTGCATCCGAAAACCGGCGAATATATGGAAATTACCAGCGAACTGCCGGAATATTTTACAAGCTTTTTAAGGAAAATAGACAATGAAAAATGATAATGAAAACGTGTTTTCAAAATGGCTCGTTGTTTCGGATATAGACGGAACTCTCAACAATAAGTTCCGTTTTATGCCCAGGCGCAATTATCGGGCAATTGAGTCATTTACCGAAAAGGGCGGCCATTTTACCCTTGCTTCAAGCCGTGCAAAGGTTTCTCTGGAGAGGACCTACAATCGTCTGCCGAGCAACTCAACTCCCGCGATTGTTATGACCGGTTCGGGAATTTATGATTTCAAGGAGCAGAAATGGCTTTGGTATAACGAAATCGGGAAAACAGGCAAAGATCTTGTCAGGAGTATATTTTTCCGTTTTCCCTTTGTTGAAATAGAGATTTTTACAAAGGATTTGGTTTATATCCTGCGCGGCGGAGTTTTTTCCACTTTACAGGTCTACGGCGACAGACTGCCCCACAAATTCTGCAAAAGCTTTGACGAGGTACCCGACTGCGAGTGGGGCAAGGTGCTCATTCTCACCCTTCCAATTTACTGCGGCAAGCTTCTTAACCGTTCTCGAGAAGAGGGCGGAAGAAAGCTTTATTTTACCCGTACCTCTCCGATTTCCTTTGAAGTGATCGAAAGGGGATCGGGAAAGGGCCACGCGGTGCGCAAGCTTGCGGAAATAATGGGTATTGATATGAATAATACCGCCGCAATAGGGGATTATTACAACGATGAGGATATGCTCTGTTCCGTGGCGCTGCCCGCTGCCTGCGGACAGGCTCCGAAATATATCAAGTCAATAGCGAAATACCAGGCGTGCCACTGCAATAAGGGCGCAGTCGGGGATTTCCTTGAATACATCGAAGAAAATTTGCAAAAGCAAGGAGGAATTAAATTGGACGCACAGCTTAAAAAGACACTTCAGATCAATGCGTGCAAAATAAGGATGGGCGTTATTGAAGGTACCTTTAACGCTAAATCCGGACATCCCGGCGGATCTCTTTCGATAGCCGATATATTGTCATATTTGTATTTTACCGAGATGCACGTAGATCCCAGTGATCCCGCTTCTCCGGAGAGAGACAGATTTGTTCTTTCCAAGGGCCATACGGCGCCGGCGCTTTATGCCGCTTTGGCTCTTAAGGGCTTTTTCCCTGTTGAAGAGCTCAAAACTCTCCGCAAGAGCAACTCAAGGCTTCAGGGACATCCCAGCATGAAGATGACCCCCGGTATTGATATGAGTACCGGTTCATTGGGCCAGGGAATCTCAGTTGCCGTCGGAATGGCCTTGGGCGGAAAGCATGACGGCAGCACATACCGTGTTTATACCATTCTCGGCGACGGAGAGCTGGGCGAGGGTCAGGTATGGGAGGCGGCCATGTTTGCCGCTGCGAAGAAGCTCGATAACCTCGTAGCTGTTATCGACAACAACAATCTTCAGATCGACGGAACCGTTGAAGAGGTCAACTCCGTATATCCGATTCCCGAGAAGTTTGCCGCTTTCGGTTGGAATGTAATTGAGATAAACGGACACGATCTCGATGAAATCGACGCAGCCTTTAAAGCCGCAAAGGAATGCAAGGGCAAACCTACGGCGATTATTGCCAAGACAACAAAGGGCAAGGGAGTTTCATTTATGGAGAACCAGTGCTCATGGCACGGCACCGCTCCCAATGCGGAGCAGTATGAGACCGCAATGAGCGAATTAAAGGCCGCTTTGGCAGAACTGGAGGCGTAAATCATGGCAGATGTAATTAAAAAGGCAACCCGTGAAAGTTACGGAGCAGCCCTTGTAAAACTGGGCGACAAATACGATAATCTTGTTGTCATGGACGCCGACCTTGCGGCTGCCACAAAGACGGGAATGTTCAAAAAGGCGTTCCCGGATAAATTCTATGATACAGGTATTGCCGAGTGTAATATGATTGGCATTGCTGCAGGTCTTGCGGCAACGGGACATATTGTTTTCGCAAGCTCCTTTGCAATGTTTGCAGCAGGCAGAGCCTTTGAGCAGGTGAGAAACTCAATCGGCTACACTCATCTCAACGTTAAAATAGGCGCGACACATGCGGGTATTTCCGTCGGTGAGGACGGCGCCAGCCACCAGTGCTGCGAGGATATCGCCCTTATGCGCACAATCCCCGGTATGGTAATTCTTAACCCCGCCGATGATGTTGAGGCGGAGAAAGCGGTTTTTGCCGCAGCCGAGTACGAAGGACCAGTTTACCTGCGATTTGGCAGGCTTGCAGTGCCGAGAATCTTTGACGAGGACTACGATTTCCAAATCGGCAAGGGCGTTGAGCTCACCGAAGGCAATGACGTTGCGATTATTGCGACGGGCCTTATGGTAAACGAAGCTCTCATGGCAGCTGAGGAGCTGAAAAAAGAGGGTATCAATGCGAGAGTTATCAATATGGCTACAATCAAGCCTATTGATAAGGATATCATAATCAAAGCCGCTAAAGAGACAGGCGCAATCGTAACCGCTGAGGAACACAATGTAATCGGCGGACTGGGTGGAGCTGTTTCTGAGGTTATATGTGAGAACTATCCCGTTCCCGTTGTAAAGCTCGGCGTTGAGGATACCTTCGGACGTTCAGGCCCTGCAGCAGAGCTTCTCCACATTTACGGCCTTGATGCAGAGCACATTGTCGCAAAGGCAAAGCAGGCAATTGCCATGAAGAAATAAGCCTATACAGAGATTACTGTTCAGCTTAATAAACTGCATAATAAACTATCAAACCCACGGAGTGAAAGCTCCGTGGGTTTTTGTAATAATGTCATCATAGCGCCGAAAGCTGATTTTTGTCGGATTCGAAGATTCGATGCCTGCACGAAAAGGTCTTTTTCGTTCTATGGTTCTCTGTTTAAATATGATATAATAAAAACAATATAATTGGCAGAATACCGTTTTAGAATTGCGAGGAAAGGAACGGGCGAATTCCTATGAGTACAAATGTGGATAAGGAAATTATTATATCTTCAGACGATGTTTTTAGAATGCTCGACGAAATACTCGAGAAAAGAGATAGTGAATGGTGGAATGATTTCTATTCAAACAGAACCCGTCCCGTTCCTTTTTTCAAAGATATACCGGACGAAGATTTAGTCTCTTTTTACCGTTTAAATTTATTTCATAAAGGAAAAGCTTTGGACATTGGATGCGGAAACGGAAGAAACACAAGATACTTATCAAAGCAGGGTTTTGACGCAACGGGAATTGATATTTCTTCAGAGTCAATAGAATGGGCAAACCAAATTGTATGCGGCGATAAATACGCACCACGTTTTAAAGCGAAATCATTATTCGAATTTGAAGCAGAAGATCAGAGCTTTGATTTAATTCTTGACAGCGGATGCTTTCATCATATAAAGCCGCATCAAAGAGAACGTTATTTAAAAAGAATCGAAGAATTATTAAAAGATGACGGATATTATTTGATGACATGCTTCAATTTGGACGGTGGTGCCAATATAACGGACTATGACGTGTACAGAGATTATTCTATGCATGGGGGACTGGGATTTTCGGAATATAAGATAAAAACTATTTTAAATTCTTATTTTGATATTTGTGAATTCAGAAAAATGAAAGAAACGAATAACGTTGATGCGTTTGGTAAAAGTTTTATGTGGGTTATTTTGATGAAAAAAAGAATCATACAGAATTAATCGTTATTTAAAGCGGCTCGCAGTTTTTTACTGTAAGCAAAATTAATTTTTTATATTCCTCGGAGTAAAACTTCGGGGATTTTTTACATTTGCTTAAAAATTACATTTTTTCAACGAATTATTACGAATGGTTAATAATAGATTACGTTTCGGCACGTTCCTTGAAATGGGTTTATTATTATATATAATTTAATTGGACAGACAAATAAAAACAATATAAATATTTTATAAACGTAATTGTTTGGTGTTGTATTTATAAAAGGGTGGGAGCGTTTATGAAGTTTATTAAATATCTCATCACGCTGATTGCCTTATTGGCAGTGGCGGTATGTACAGGTGAATTTTATCAAGTTCATGTGTATGAAGCAGGCGGCGGTGATTTTGTTTCATTTTTTCTTGATGTGAATACCGATTTGGAAAAATTCTACGAAGACGTGCAGAATACAGCCGACGCTAATAATGTATCAGCTGTGTGTGAAAACGTTAACTCTGCGGGAGAAAATTCTGATTCAAAAATAACCTTTTACTTTTCTGATATGGATTTTGCTGAAGAATACGCAGATAATTTTAAAATAAAGGAAGGATATTCAAAAAGCCTCTTTTTAAGCGGCACCACCGTTATGTTTGAAGAAATAACCAAGTGTCCTCAGGACGGAGATGTATATATTGAGCTTATTGGCAATAAAAACTCCGAACAGGCGTTTGTTGATTCAATGGGCGAAAAGTATGATGTTAATATGCAGTTTCTCAAAGGGGAAAGGGCTGGATATTTTTCTTCGGAAGCTTTTATAATTCAGATTGTACTTTGGGTTATCGCCTGCGCAGTCATTGCTGTTCTTGCTTTGTATGAATCTATGATGGTTCAAAAAGAAACGGCGGTGCGCTGCTCTCTCGGAGAAAATCCGTTTAAAATATATATTAAAAAAGTACTTACGGATTCTGCCGTTTTAGTTCTGCTGTTTTCGGCTTCATTTCTTTTTTCTTCCTTTTTCACAAATTCGCTGTTTGCCTTCGGTGTTTCGGCATCACTCTTTGGGGCTCTGCTTTTGGTAAACGCCATTGCACTTTTTCCCATATTCAAAGTGAAAATAGACAGAGCTTTCAGTGGTGCAGCTGGTTCGCTTTCTATGTTATCCGCCAGTTATACCCTTAAACTGATTACCTGTGTTTTAACTGTTCTTGTTGCGGCTATGACAATAGGCAGTGTCTCCGAGGTTATGAAGATTAAAAAGCAGGGAGACTTTTTTGAACAGTATAAAGATTATTCTTATATTCAAATGCTGCCTAAATCAGATTCATTGAACGCTAAAACTCCAACTGCAACTGTGAAATACCGCTTGCAGAAGGAATTCTTTGCAAATACACTTTTGCAGACTCATTACACAAATCTTTTAGGACTCAGCGATGGGATGGAGCGAGAACTTATCTTGTGCAATAAAAACGCGAAGGAAAATCTGCTTAAAGCTATCCCGGGACTTACAGAAGAGAAAATCAGCGAAGAAAAAATGTATGTTATTACGCCGAATTATCAGGGATATGAAAATGATACAGAATTTGCACAGCCGGATTTGACTGGTACGCAGGGCTATTTCTTCTGCCATGAATATGAAGTGGAAACGGTTCCTTATGAATCGGATGTTTATCTTACGGCCACAAACGGCACCGCAGACAAAATAGGATGTGAAGTTTATAAAAATCCCATTATTCTTTTCAGTAATCTTGATGAGAGCGAACTGAGTATACCGAATGATGCCGGAACATTTAAAGGAATCGATGAAGAAACGGGCGTTGAAATCTGGGACGGAGGTTTAGATTCGCCTTATTATGACCAGTTTTTGATGTTTAAGGTTACTGATTCAGAGATTCAGGAGTTTTTGGATAAATATAATCTGGAACTAAGCGGCGGCACTTGCAGTAAAGTAAATGTTTATGAAAACTTTGAAGCAGAACATGATCGGGCAGAGAAGATGATGGGAATTTTCCTTGTTTTATTTTTGGTTCTTTTTTTGTTGGAAACGGCTCTTATAAGTACTGTTATAAGGCTTGATTACAGCGTTAACGCTAAGGAACTGGCGATTAAAAAAGTGCTTGGATACTCTGTGTTTGAAAAAAACAGAAAAATTTTTGCAATTACAATAGGAGTAATGGCTCTCGGAATAATAACGTCAGTTGTAATAAGCTCGGTTTACAAAATTGCAAATCCGTTTACCGTCGCCGTAGGATGCGGAGTTCTGTCAGCGGCAGAGATAATTATAATTGTTCTGAATATCATAAAGACGGAAAAAGCACAGCTTGTAAAAATTCTGAAAGGAGGCAGCTTATGATAGAAATTAAAAATCTTTCAAAATCATTCGGAGAGAAAAATCTCTTTGATAATTATTCCCTGCAAATTAATGACGGAGAATTTGTAATTTTTACCGGCGTGAGCGGATGCGGAAAAACTACCCTGCTCAATATGATAGGTTCACTGGAAAGCGCCGACAGCGGGGAAATAAGAGTTGACGGAACAGATATAACGAAAAAGAAAAATCAGCGTGAGTATCTTAAACGAAAGGTAGGATTCCTCTTTCAAAACTTTGCCCTTGTGGATAACAAAACCGTTGAAGAAAATCTCAGGCTCGTGAAGAACGACTGCCGCAGCGGTGTTTCAACAGAAGAGGCTCTCGAAATGGTGGGGCTTTCAGATAAAGCCAAACAGAAGGTTTACAGTCTTTCGGGAGGAGAACAGCAAAGGGCGGCTCTTGCAAGGCTCATTGTGAAAAAATGCGACTTGGTGCTTGCCGATGAGCCAACCGGTTCCTTGGACAGAAAAAACGCGGATACAGTTTTTTCCATACTTGAGAAAATCAATGAAAGCGGAAAAACGGTCATAATGGTAACTCATGACGAAGCGTTTAGAGAAAAGGGGAAAAAGGTGATTGAACTATGAAAAATAAAGAAGAAAAAAACACTTTTAAAAGGGGATTGGCAATTTTCCTCGCGGTTCTGTTAGGACTCTTTGCCGTTTATAATGCAGTGTGGTTTGCCTACAGAGAGATAAGGTATTCTCCCTTTACCGAAAATGTCCCTAAAACCTACGGCGTATATCTGACCTCCAAAGATGATATAAGTTACTCTGTTTCAAAACCGTCTTATCTAAGTTTTACCGGCAATCTTGCTTTGACAGATGAAAATACAGCGGAAGGACTTATTATTTGGCCGGAATTCTTGTCAGGGTATAAATATGCAGCCTTAATTGAAGCTCGCACTGAAAAGGAAAACGGTAAAGAGGTTCCTGTATTGGCACCTATAATGATTGACAAAGACGGAAATTGGGTTGACAATACCGGTCTTTATGGAAAAAAGGAACGTGAAAAATTTGAAGAAAAGCATGGAGATATAAAAGAATGGCTGCGACTTGCTAATGAAATGTGGAATTTAGAAGAATGAAATTTAAATAAGCAAAAGCAAACGACCTTGACCGAAAATGTTTTACAGTTTTCAGTCAAGGTCATTTATTGCCATATACTTTTTGCTGTGGTATAATTACTATATATGCAAAAAAATTGTGTAAAATAACGCTTTGTATAAACAAGGGGCGATTTAAATAAAATAAAAAATTAACACCCAATTTTAAGCACCTGCAAATGATAAAGCAAATTCATTCACCCAAACGCCGACCGTAGGGAGGCATACCGCAAAAGGATGGTAGCGAGCGGGAGCCGTCGAGAGCGCGTTTACAAGGGAACAGGCGAAGGGAGCGAGGCCTTTTGCGGAAAAGGAGGAGCAGCGGCATGAGTGCGCTCTGATTACTGCAAAAGACGGAGCAAACGATATAAAGCTTCGAGGACGTGTGAAAATATAGCGCAAATCTACCTATTTAAACGCCGACCGTAGGGAGGCATACCGCAAAAGGGTGATAGCGAGCGGGAGCCGTCGTGAGCGCGTTTACAAGGGAACAGGCGAAGGGAGCGAGGCCTTTTGCGGAAAAGGAGGAGCAGCGGCATGAGTGCGCTCTGATTTTTGCAAAAAAATCGGAGCAAGCGATATAAAGCTTGCTCCGACGTGGTGCGGATAACAGGAATCGAACCTGCATGGATCGCTCCGCCAGATCCTAAGTCTGGTGCGTCTGCCAGTTCCGCCATATCCGCATGGTAACTTTTATATTATACCAAAACTGCGCGGAAAGTCAATCGCAGCTTTGGAAACATAATGGAGGAAAAAACAATGGAACAGCTTAAATCAAGATGGACCGATAAAGTGGATAAAAACTGTCCGCTGCCTGAGTACCCGAGGCCGCAGCTGAGAAGGGAACGGTGGAAAAATCTCAACGGAAAATATAACTATGCCATTCTTCCCCGTTCGGTAAAGAGAGCGGAAGCTTTTCAGGGGGAAATACTTGTTCCCTACGCAGTGGAAAGCTATCTGTCGGGAGTGGGCAAGTCGCTCAGTGAAAATGAAAACCTTTGGTATCAGCGGGAGTTTACCGTTCCCGAGGAATGGAAGGGAGAGCGCATACTCCTCCACTTCGGAGCCGTTGACTGGCAGTGCAGAGTGTGGGTAAACGAAAAGGAAGCGGGATACCATGTGGGCGGATACGCTCCGTTTACATATGATATTACCGAAATGCTCAAGGACGGAGAAAACACACTTACCGTAAAGGTCTATGACCCTTCGGATAAAGGCAATCAGCAGAGGGGAAAGCAGGTTCAAAAGCCGGGAGGAATTTTTTATACCGCCACATCGGGAATATGGCAGACAGTGTGGCTTGAGCCCGTAAAGGCAAATCATATTGAAAAAATCCGGTTCGTGCCTGATATAGATAATAACCGTGTGCAGTTTTTCGGGAAATCCGCTCTGGATAAAGGCGAATTTTCATTGACGGTTTCCTTTAAGGGGGAGGAAAAAGCTCAGATTACGGTAAAAAGCGGCGAGTGGATAAGTCTCGAAAATCCGAAGCTCTGGTCACCTGAGGAGCCGAATCTCTACGATGTAAAGGTGACGCTCATTGACGACGGCGCCGAGACGGATGCGGCCGAAACATATTTCGGAATGAGAAAATTTTCGATTGACAAAGACGAAAAAGGCGTAAAGCGTCTTTTCCTCAATAATAAGCCTTATTTCCAGACGGGGCTTCTGGACCAGGGCTACTGGTGCGAAAGCCAGCTTACCCCGCCCACCGACGAAAGCATGGTATATGACATCGAGAAAATGAAGTCTCTGGGATTTAATATGCTCAGAAAGCATATTAAGGTTGAGCCTGCAAGGTGGTACTATCACTGCGACAGGCTGGGAATGATCGTATGGCAGGATATGGTCAGCGGCGGACACACAAGCATGATGCTTGCGGGACTTTTTTCAAAGCTCCATATAAAACCGTCCGATACTAATTACGGCTTTTTCGGCAGAAAGAATCACTATAACCGTCAGGAATTTGAAAAAGAGCTCTTTGAAATGATAGATAATCTGCGCTTTTTCACCTCAATCTACTGCTGGGTAGTTTTCAACGAAGGATGGGGACAGTTTGATTCCGTGCGTCTTGCGGAGCTTGTAAAAAAAGAGGATCCCACGAGAATCGTTGACCACGCCAGCGGCTGGTTTGACAGAGGAGCGGGAGATCTGAGAAGCGTGCATCAGTATATTCTGCCGCTTCCCGACGTAAATCCCAGGGATGAGAGAGCGTATGTAATCAGCGAATACGGCGGATACAGCAGTGTAATCGACGGCCATGTCTTTGACAAAAAGAAGAGCTTCGGCTATCAGATGTACAAGGGAAAGGTGGAGCTTACTGCCGCTTACAGAAAGCTTATGGAAAATCAGGCTCTTCCCCTTGTACCTAAGGGGCTGAGCGCACTTGTGTACACTCAGCTCAGCGACGTAGAGCTGGAGGTAAACGGCATACTTACATATGACCGTGAGGAAGTAAAAATCGACGAGGATACCATAAGGGATCTTAATGCGAAACTTAAGGGATGAGGTATTTTCTTAAAAAGGAGAACGTGATTTGGCAGGCAGCAGCAAATACAAACTTAAAATCTTAAATCTCATCGACATCTTAACGGAAAAGACCGATAAGGATCATGTGCTCACTACGGCGGAAATCTGTGAGGAGCTCGAAAAGAGCGGGATAAAGGCGGAGAGAAAGTCAATATACAGCGATATAGAAACGCTCAGGGAATACGGATTTGAGATAATCCGTGTGAGGGCTCCGAAAAGCGGATTTTATTTGGGAAAGCGGCGTCTGGAGATGGCGGAGGCTCATCTTCTCGCCGACGCGGTTCAGGCTGCTGATTTTCTTTCCGAGGACAAGAAGCTTTTACTGATTGAAAAAATACTTTCAGGTGTAAGTGAATATGAGGCGGAGAAAATATTGTCAAAGCTGTCTTTGGGCTCTTCCCGAAGCGTCTCTGCGGATGCCATGTGCGTACTCGACGCGATACATACCGCAATTGACGCTAAACGGCAGATAACCGTTAAATACGCAAGGCGCTGTATTGAAGGAAAGAATCTTTCCTACGAGGTCAAGGAGTTTACGCTCAGCCCATATGCTCTTATTTGGACGGGCGAGCACTATTATCTAATTGCTAACAACGGAAAATACGATAACCTTATGCATCTTAGGATAGACAGAATACAGCGCGCCAAAGTTACTGAGGAGCAGTCGCGTCCTTTTGAGGAAGTTTCCGAGTACCGCGGAGTTTTTGATGTTTCGGATTACGGCGATAAAGTGTTCAACATGTTTTCGGGAGATGTTGAGGAAATAGAGCTGGTGTGCGACAACAGCGTTATAGAGGAGATTTCTGATCGCTTCGGCACGCAGGCAAAATATAAGCCGTATGATATAGGAACCTTTCTTGTCAAAGCTAAAGCAGGTGTAAGCGAGGGCTTGGTTTCATGGCTGTTTCAGTTCGGCGCGAAAGTAAAAGTGAAATCACCTAATAACCTGAAGGAACTGTATGCAAAGCGTCTGGAAGAAATAAACAGAGCTTTTTACGGTACATTATGAATTCATAAATAAAGGACGCTTCGGCGTCTTTTATTATTTTGAAGGATGATTTGCAGTGAAATTTATATATATGTATGTCAAATATTGCAGTTTAATATTCTTAAAGAATCAACTGTATAAATTGCACTTTTTTTTATTAAAATGTAGAAATTTTTTATTAAAAACATCTTGACATTTTCGAAGAAAGAGTTATAATTAAAACAGAAAATAAATAAAACATTAACAAATTGTTTATAATGAAAGGGGGCGCAGGGAATGGCAGCTTGGCTCTTTAAATCTTTTCTTCATGTTTTAAAGCTTGTCTTCAAAGTAGTGGTATGATAGAAGAAAGCGGTAAAGGAGCTCTGTAGACTGTATTGATACGGCAGTCGACAGAGCTCCTTTATTTTTATGATGATTAAATTGCGACTCGAAAGGATTTTTATAAAAATACTAATGAAATTTCGTAGTAATAAAAGTTATGCAAATCAATAAGAATTGATCATTGCATTTCGCTGTATACTTTACTGCTTTGATATAAAAAAGCCGCCGTTTTAATGACGGCGGCCGATCTTTTTATTTTTCGTTCAGGAGCTTTGCCAGCTCTTCCATGAATGTGTTGATATCTTTGAACTGCCTGTAAACTGACGCAAAGCGCACATACGCAACTTCGTCGATTTCCTTGAGCTTTTCCATTGCGAGCTCGCCTATGTGGACCGAGGTCACCTCTCGGTCCAGGGAGTTCTGCAAATTTGTTTCGATCTCCGTAACGGCGTTTTCAAGGGTCTCGATTGACACTTGTCTTTTTTCACAGGCTCTGAGCATTCCGCCCAAGAGCTTGTCCCTGTCGAAGGACTCGCGGGATTTATCCTTTTTCACAACGATGATCGGAACGCTTTCAATTATCTCATAGGTTGTAAAGCGCTTGCCGCATTTTATACATTCACGGCGGCGGCGAATTCTTTCGCCTTCGTCGGTGGGTCTTGAATCAATAACTTTGCTTTCTTCATATCCGCAGAAAGGACATTTCATTTTATCACATCCGCTCCTTTGAAATTTACTTATATATCGGTAACATTATAACAAAGAGAGAGGAAAAACACAATATATAGTTTGCAAAAGTCATTATTCCTTTAAAATCCTATATTTTGGAGATAAATCTTGCTTTGGAGGATTTCTTCGGGGGAGTCGTAGCCGTTGCTGTAAAGCTCAATTATTCCTGCCCCTTTGTAATCTGCTTTTTTCATAATTGACGAAAGGGCGGAAAAATCAAAATTTCCTTTTCCCGGAGCAATGCAGTTTTGCTGCGGCGTATGGTCGCTCAGGTGAAGATGAATGATGTTTCCCGCGAATTGTTCAGCGAAAGCAAGGGGATCAAAACCTGCACGAACGGACTGCTTAACATCGAATACCATTTTAAAATCTTTTTCCAGGGCACTGCGCATTTTTTCGAGGAATTCCGGGGATTCGCTTTTATAATCCACAACGTTTTCCTGGGCGGTAACAACTCCGAACTCCGATGCGGTGTCACAGAGCTTTTTAAACCTCTCGAAATACTCCTCATCCGTTATGGGATATCTTTTTTTGCATCCGTGGATTACCACTATTCTGATACCGAGCTTTGAGGCAGCTTCAAAATATTTTTTGCAGAATTCGAGAAAATCGGTAAAGCGCCTTTCGTAGGCGCTGAAAAGCATGTTTGACTCGGCGAATGAGGTGAAGGGGTGCATGGAGGTAAGAGATATACCGTAGCAATCGACCGCCGATGTTATTTCCTCAAAAAGCTTTCCGCTCAGTTCACATTCGGCGTTGATGAAAATTTCAGCAAGATCAAATCCCAGTTCACCTAAAGCTTTTATGGATTTTTCAGTTTCAAGGGGATAAAAACAGGCGGATGATGCTCCAATTTTCATTTAGCTTTCCTCCTATGGAAAAAATTTGCCGTTGCCGGCGGAGATGTTGCTGTAATAAAATATAGTCGGTGATTAAAATGTTTGCATTACATAAATTTAAGAGCTTTTTTAAAGATGCTTTAAATAATCTTTCTCCGGTTACAAAGTTTATTTTGAAGTGGGGAATAATATCAGTAACGGTTATGCTTTCTCTTGCGTTTATTCTTTCTGGTATAGCGGGAGTTTATACGGAATATCATAGTACTATAATAATCCGTGACGAGCTTGCCGAGTGTATAAAAAGAACTTTCGGATTGTTTTTATTTTCGGCGCTGTTTGCCCAGTGGATAAAGAAATAAGAAACATGTTTTAAATTATTTTAGCACAAAAGGAACTGCTTTTAAACAGTTCCTTTTTTATATGATAACAATAAACAGAGATTGATTTGTCAATTCAGCAATTAAAAATAGTGACGTGAACTCGATTTAATGATACAATATAAAATAAATAAAAGGAGCTGAATAATATGTGTGGTGGTATTATTTCACAAAAGATTTAAACCCATATAAATGATGATTTTTATATTAATTTACATGGGAGGCAATCTAAATGAAAGAAAATAAATATGATGACGAGCTGTTTTTCAAAAAATACGGAGAAATGGAACGTTCAAAAAAGGGTTTGCAAGGGGCAGGCGAATGGTCTGAATTACAGAAAATGCTTCCTGATTTTTACGGAAAAAAAGTGCTGGATTTAGGCTGCGGATATGGTTGGCACTGCAAATATGCCGCTGATAATGGTGCAGAATATGTTCTGGGGGCAGATATATCCCATAAAATGCTTGAAACTGCGGAAAGTAAAAACGGTGATAAAATAATAAGGTATATTTGTGCACCTATGGAAGACTTAGATTTTGCACGTGACTCCTTTGATGTTGTACTGAGCTCACTTGCATTTCACTATGTAAAAGACCTTGAGCCGCTGATAAAAAACATTTCAGTTTGGCTTAAACAGGGCGGAGACTTTGTCTTTTCGGTTGAACATCCGGTTTTTACTTCTTACGGTACCCAGGATTGGTATTATGATGAAAACGGAAACATACTGCATTTTCCCGTTGATAATTATTACTATGAGGGTAAGCGACAAGCGGTATTTTTAGGAGAACCAGTTATAAAATATCATAGAACGCTGACTACTTATCTAAATACATTACTAAAGAACGGTTTTGAGATAGAACACGTTATAGAGCCTCAGCCGCCTGAAGAGATGATGGATATTGAGGGCATGAAAGATGAAATGCGACGTCCGATGATGCTTCTGGTTTCCGCAAAGAAAAAATAATTTATATGACTAAAAAAAGGACTGTTAAAAACAGTCCTTTTTTCTACGAGAAATGTTTGATTTGAAGCTGCATGCTTTGTAAAATAGAGTCTGAAAAATGATTATAGCAGAAAGTGATAAGTTATATGTTATGATTATGTAAGATGAAATATAAAGTGTAAATTTTTAAAATTTGTTCCAATTTCGCAGATTTTTCCTGACATATATTTATGAAGAGGTTAAAGGGAGATAGTAAGGAGGCAGAAATGGAAAAATACAATAGTACAAATCCTGCCGATATATCGGATGCAGAAATAGTAAATCTTTACTGGTTAAGGGATGAAACCGCCATTAAAAGAACGGATGAAAAATACGGCAAGTTTCTTTATGCAATGGCCCTTAATATCCTTCATGAACACCGTGACTGTGAGGAGTGCAGAAACGATACATATTTAAGTACATGGAATGCTATCCCTCCAACAAAACCAGTGCTTTTCAGAGCATTTATTGCTCAGATAATGCGCCGCACGGCAATAAACAGATACTATAAAAATATCGGTAAAAGAAAAATCCCCTCAGAGCTGACGGTATCCATGGAGGAATGTGAAGGCTTTATTTCTGAGGAAAAAAGCTCAGATGAAGAGATAGATGCAAGAGAACTTGGCAGACTTATAAGCGATTTTGTAAGGGGATTGTCTCCGAAAAGACAGTATATTTTTATGGGCAGATTTTATTTTGCTGATTCAGTTGCCGTTATAGCTAAAGAACTTAAAATAACGGAGTCTGCCGTATACAAAGAAATAAAAAAACTCAGAAAAGATCTGAAGATTTTTTTGGAGCAAAAGGAGGCGTATGTGTGAATCAAAAAAATTTTAATGAGGCTATAGGATATATAGACGATGACCTTGTTGAGAGTTATCTTAGCCAAAAGGAAACAGATATATCTGAAAAATCAAAGCAGGGACGGAGAAAACCAGTAAAATGGTTTTTGGCTGCGGCGTGCATCTGTTTTGCTGTGATTTTTGTTATTCCGCTTGCACTTATCAATCTTGGCGGATTTGGTTCAGAGGATGACGGTTATTATGAAAGCACACATACACAGGTGAAAACCTATGATGAGCTGTCGGCAATTATAGGCAATGATACTTTGCTATCAAATCTTGATTTTTCGTCAGAAGAATATACTTTTGAAGTAGAGCACGAACCGAATAATGTCAGTGCTTATCACTCGGTAAGCGTCACAAGCACTGCGGAAGATCGTTTTTTCAATGTGTATGTTTATTTTCCGCCCTATGACGAAGATGAAACAGATTTCTGTTTCAGCGGAAATTTCAAGGTTATCAATTCCGTAAAAGTTGAAGTGGATAAAATCAGAGATGATGGTCAGGATTACGAATATGCTTTACAGTTTTACTATAACGGCTGCAAATATGTTGTAAGAGGCGGCGGAAACGAAAATGAAACTGAGTTCTGGAACAGAGTTTCTCAGCTTATGGGAGAATAAAACAAAACATATGAAAGGAGTGCTTTTCATGATTAAAAGAAAAATAGCGATGACTGCTTTATCGGTTTTGACAATTATTCTCGAACTCCTTCCCTATGGCGCTATATGTATTTTCATGGATGACGGTGGAATAGAAATCAGAAGAACATTTTCCTATTTTAGTTTGGTCCCATATGGATATGCTAATTTCTCACCTCTTATTACGGCGGTACTTTCCTGTGTGATACTTGTTTTGTGTGCAATACTTTGTTTCCGAAAAAGTCAGAAGCTTAATAAAGCACTTGCAACTCTATCAGGTTTAGCAGCAGTTATTTCCTTTATGCCATTTTTTATTGGATTTGGATTTAGATTTTATGGTGTCTTTGCAGCTGTAATTACAGCCCTTTTAGCTGTTATTTTTATTCTGGCATTGAGCTTGAAAAAGAGAGAAATCGTTTAATCTTCGTGTTTCTGCTTTTTGAACTCCTTAAGAAATGAACTCTTTAAAAGAAAGGAGCCATTGCCATGAAGAAAAAAGTTATAGTTATAATTTTAATAGTTTTTGCGTTGGTATCTGCGGCAGGAGCAGTAATTGCAGTAAGTTCACCTTTTCCTGAAGATGCGGAAAAAATAGAAATTCAAAACGGAAACACAGGTGAAGAATTTGTTTTGGATGAAGAAGCGAAAGCAGCTTTCCTTAAAGGTCTTTCTGAAACAGATACTCGTGTTTCAGGCTTTAGAATTTTTACTGCGGGATATCAGTATAAAATAACTTTTTCATCGGGCATCGGCGAAAAAGAAATTGTTATCAAAAATTCCGAACTTTTGGAAAGCGGCGGCCTAATGTACAAAGGGGACAGGGATATGATAACGCTTATTGAAGGTGTTTTGTCTGAAAATAAGCAATAATAGATTAGATTTACATAAAAACAAAAGGGACTGCCGAAGCATTCCCTTTCTTTATGGATTATTTTCAGTTTTCTTCAATAAGCTTTCTTACACTTACAAGCTTTACGCAAAGGCAGAGAAGTTCAGCTGCAAGTTTAAGCTCATCAACAGGAGGATAAGAGGGAGCAATTCTTATGTTGCAGTCCTTGGGGTCGTTGCCGTAGGGATAGGTAGCGCCTGCGGGGGTAAGGATTACTCCTGCCTGCGCGCACAGAGAGGCAACTTCTTTTGCACAGCCGTCCATAACGTCGAGGCTGATGAAGTAACCGCCGTTGGGCTTCGTCCACTTGGCAACTCCCGTCTGGCCGAGATTGCTCTCGAGTGCGTCGAGAACAGCCCGGAATTTAGGTGCAAGAATTGCTGCATGACGTTTCATGTAATCGTTGACGCCCTGAACGTTTTTGAAATATCTTGCGTGGCGAAGCTGATTGAGCTTATCGTAGCCGATTGTCTGCATGGACATGCGCTTCTTTATCATGGCGATGTTGTTGTCGGAAGCTGCAAGAGCTGCAACGCCTGCGCCGGGGAATGTGATTTTTGAGGTGGAGGTAAATTCGATTACCATATCGGAGTTGTTATTTTCAGCGCACAGAGGGAAGATGTTGAGAAGCTCGTCGTGGTTTTCAGAGATGTGATGTACGCAGTATGCGTTATCCCACATGATTCTGAAATCCTTGGCGGCAGGCTTGAGAGCTGCGATTCGCTTTACTACCTCGTTTGAGAAGGTCTTTCCTTCGGGATTTGAGTATTTCGGAACACAGAACATACCTTTGACGGAGGGATCCTTGACGTTTTCCTCGATTATATCCATGTCGGGGCCGTCTTCTTTCATGGGGACAGTTATCATTTCGATGCCGAAGTATTCGAGAATACCGAAATGCCTGTCATATCCGGGAGCGGGGCAGAGAAATTTGATTTTGCCCTGCTTGCACCAGGGCTCCGCGCCTGCGCCGTGAGTCATGCACTGAGCTATATAGTCGAACATCATGTTGAGGCTGGAGTTGCCGCCGACAATGACGTTTTTAGGTTCTACCTCAAGAATTTCAGCAAAAAGTCTTTTGCACTCGGGGATACCGTCAAGTACGCCGTAGTTGCGGCAGTCGAAGCCGGTTTCGTCACGGTAACCGCTTTCTTCATTCACTGAGTTTAAAAGTTCGTTTGTGATGTCAAGCTGGTCCGCACCGGGCTTGCCTCTTGACATATCAAGCTTAAGGTTTTTGGCTTTGAAGCTTTCATATTCCTTTGAAAGCTCTTCCTCGAGAGCGGCAAGCTGAGCCGCTGACATTTTTTCATACGCTGCCATTGCTGATCCTCCCAGAAAATTATTCAAAAATATTGCTAAACCTTGCACATTCTATCACAATGAAAAGAATTTTGCAATATTAAATTGCAAATCCTGCATTTTCTACTTTTGTGCGCCGATATTCTCGTCGGATAATGGGGAAAACTGCCTATACGAGGCTTTACAATTTCATTTTTTTGTGCTATATTAACATCAAAATATGTTTGTTTTCAGAGCGATTTTTATAAACAGACAATAAGAAGGTACAACCATGAAATCAGTCAAAATAATGCTTTTGGGAATATACTTCCTTGTTCTTGCTGGAATATGTACAATGTTTATGGCAGATTCTGTTCTGGGAACGGTTGGTGCCGTTGCAGGTTTCTTGATAAGCCCTTATCTGATAATAAAGGGGCTTATTAAAAAAGACTGAGATAAAAATCTGATTATAAGGAGTCTGTGTTTTGTGCAGACTCCGTTTTTTCTCTTTCTGATGCTTTGCCGCAATTCTTGACAAAAGTACGCTCTATTGTATAATATATTAGTTATACGTTTGAAACGATACAAAATCGGTATAAACAAGCTTTAGGGAGGAATCCGTAAATGGCAAAGGAACTTGCAACAAAATACAATCCCTCCGAGGTTGAAGATAGACTTTACCGTTCATGGCTTGACGGCGGTTATTTTCATGCACCTTTGGACAAGGATAAAAAACCTTATACAATAGTTATGCCCCCACCGAATATCACAGGTCAGCTTCATATGGGACATGCTCTTGACAACACCTTGCAGGATATTCTTATCCGCTATCACAGAATGGCTGGTTTCGATACTCTTTGGCTGCCCGGTACAGACCATGCTTCAATTGCCACAGAGGCAAAGATTGTTGAGGCCATGCGCAAAGAGGGCATCACGAAGGACGATATAGGCCGAGAGGGCTTTTTAAAGCGTGCATGGGAGTGGAAAGCCCAGTACGGCGGAAGAATCATCGAGCAGCTTAAAAAGATGGGCTCCTCCTGCGACTGGGACAGAGAGCGCTTCACAATGGACGAAGGTTGCAGCAAGGCTGTCAATGAAGTTTTCGTTCACCTTTATGAAAAGGGACTTATATACAGAGGCGAAAGAATCATTAACTGGTGTCCTCATTGCCTTACTTCAATTTCCGACGCCGAAGTCGAGTACGAGGAGAAGGCAGGTCATTTCTGGCATCTTCGCTATCCTTTCAAGGACGGCAGCGGATACCTTGAGCTTGCAACTACAAGACCTGAAACACTTTTAGGCGATACCGCCGTAGCGGTTAACCCTAATGATGAAAGATACCGTGATCTTGTGGGTAAGACCCTCATTCTTCCCATTGTTCACAGAGAGATTCCCGTTATTGCCGACGAGTACGTTGAGATGGAT
>CASDTR010000004.1 GCA_949283785.1 uncultured Oscillospiraceae bacterium | reverse complement strand
CGTGAATATGCTTTGTGTCTGCACAGCAGCAAGGGCATCGGTGTTCTTTTGCCTCAAGTTCTATGTGTATTTCAATTTCTTTTTCTGTTTCTTCAATTTTTGTGGCGATTACATCTTGTAATCCGAGTAATTTTCTGATAGTATCTTGTGTGGACATATTCCTTCCTGCCTTTCTTTAGGTTGGAGCAACTTTATTGTATTGGCTTTTGGGGGATATGTCTATTTTTTTGCTAATAAATAAATGTTGAGGTCTTCACCCCAACATTTATTATAGAACCTTTTCTTTTGCCTGTTTTATTAACCGCCGTAAGTTTATGTGTATGCAGCTCGAAATCTGATTAGTCCGTCGCAGGAGATACAGCTGCTGTTTGCTGCCGTCTCAGACGCAAGTCATCTGCATACGCTCAACCTGCCCGCAGGCACTTATAGTAGTTTGTGGCTGTCAGTTGGTGTGCGTCGTGGGTGCAGCGTCACGCTGCTGCGTCATGGGTACAGCGTCACGCTGCTTCATGGTCAGGGAAATTCTGCCTCTCTTTGTATCTACGTCGAGAACCCAGACGGTGACTATGTCGCCTACGGTGAGCACCTCTGAGGGGTGCTTGATAAATCTGTCGGTGATTCTCGAAATGTGGACAAGGCCGTCCTGATGAACGCCGATGTCTATAAACGCACCGAAATCTATAACGTTTCTGACCGTTCCTTTAAGCTCCATGCCGGGCTTCAAGTCCTTCATGTCCATAATGTCGCTTCTGAGAAGGGGCTTGGGAAGCTCGTCGCGAGGGTCGCGTCCGGGGCGCAGAAGCTCTTTTATAATATCCTCCAAAGTGGGCACGCCGATTTCAAGGCGCTTTGCGGCCTCTTCAATGCCGATTGAGTCAACTCTCTCTCTGAGCTGTCCTATATTGCCTTCTGCAACATCCTTCAACGTGTATCCGCAGAGGGTGAGGAGGAGCTCCGCCGCTTTATAGGATTCAGGATGCACCGCCGTAGCGTCAAGGGGATTTTTGCTTTCGGGTATACGCAGGAATCCCGCGCACTGCTCAAAGGCTTTTGCTCCCAGCTTCGGCACTTTCTTTATCTGTGCCCTCGAGGTAAAAGCTCCGTTTTCCTCTCTGTACGCCACAATGTTCTTTGAAACTCCTGCATTTATTCCCGCAACCTTTGAGAGAAGAGAGGGGGAAGCTGTGTTAAGGTCAACGCCTACGCTGTTGACGCAGTCCTCCACGACGCCGTCAAGGGAAGCCGCAAGCTGCTTCTGGGGCATGTCGTGCT
Source organism: uncultured Oscillospiraceae bacterium (assembly GCA_949283785.1). Classification (GTDB taxonomy): domain Bacteria; phylum Bacillota; class Clostridia; order Oscillospirales; family Acutalibacteraceae; genus UMGS263. The sequence goes on along the minus strand of CASDTR010000004.1, from coordinate 20,704 downwards.
GATACTGACCCACGCCGATTGCCTTGGGGTCGATTTTAACAAGTTCGGCAAGAGGGTCCTGAAGCCTTCTTGCAATTGAAACGGCGCTTCTCAGGGAAACGTCATATTCGGGGAATTCCTCAGCCGCCAGCTTTGAGGCGGAATAAACGGAAGCTCCCGCTTCACTGACAACCATATATGAAACCTTGTGGGAAGCCTGTTTTATAAGGTCGGCGGCGAAAATCTCAGTTTCCTTTGAGGCGGTTCCGTTGCCGATGGCTATTATTTCAACGTTGTATTTTTCGATAAATGAAAGAATGAGCCTTTTAGCTTTTTCCTTTTCGCCTGCTGAGTGGGTGATGTAGGCGACGCCTGTATCAAGTACCTTTCCCGTTGCGTCAACTACCGCCACCTTGCATCCCGTTCTGTATCCGGGGTCAAGGCCTATAGCGTTCTTACCCTTAACGGGAGGCTGCATGAGCAGGGGACGAAGGTTTGCGGCGAAAACGTGAATTGCGTCTGTCGCCGCCTGTTCCGTTAGCATTGCCCTTATTTCACGCTCAACTGAAGGGGAAATAAGTCTGTCGTAGGAGTCGTTTGCCGCCTGTGTCATAACGTCAACGCAGGGTGAGTCGGGGTCGGCGGCCGTCACAGACTCTATGACTTTCATGGCCTTCTGCCTGTCTATGGAGACGCTTACCTTCAAAAATCCCTCTCGTTCGCCGCGGTCAATGGCGAGCACCTGATGTCCGTGTATTTTGTTTACGGGCTGGGTAAAGTCGTAGTAAGCGGTGTAAACGCTGTCCTTTTCGGGGTCGGCGGCCTTTACGGTGACGACGCCCACAACAGTGAAGAGATTTCTCAGACGCTTTCTTATTTCGGTGTTGTCGGAGATATCCTCAGCTATGATATCCATGGCTCCCTGCAAAGCATCGGACGGAGTTTCCACGCCCTTTTCGCTGTCCACAAAGTTTTCCGCCAGGTCGATTGGGAATTTACCCTCCGTTTCTCCCGCGAAGATCGCGTCGGCAAGGGGCTCGAGTCCCTTTTCCCTTGCAACAGAGGCCCTTGTCTTTCTTTTGGGCTTGTAGGGACGGTAGATGTCCTCTATTTCCGCAAGGGTTGCCGCCTTTTTAAGGGCTTCCTCTATTTCGGGGGTCATGGCTTCGAGAGCTTCAATGGACGCAAAAACATCTTCTCTTCTCTTTTCGAGATTGCGCAGGTATTCGAGCCTTTCGGAAATTTCTCTGAGTACCTGATCGTCAAGGGTGCCGTGCTGTTCCTTTCTGTAACGGGCGATAAAGGGGATTGTGTTTCCCTCGTCTATGAGCTTTACGGTGTTTTCAACTTGCCAGCGCTGGAGTGAAAACTCGTTTGTAATCTGATTTATTATATCCATTTAAATTCCTCACTTTTTTACTTTGTTTTAAGCTGCCTTATGTCGCGTCCGCAGAAGTAGACCGGTGTAAATGAGCCTAAAATGCGTGAGGCTATACGCTGGTCATACTTTTTATCCAGTTCGCCGGGTTCAAGATTTGTGCTGATTATTGTAGGCAGGGAGGCGAGCATACGGGAGTTGATTATATTGTAAATGGCCGAAAGGGTGAAAGCTGTGGAAAACTCTGCGCCCAAATCGTCGAGAATGAGAAGGTCGCATTCGAGGAGCAGAGCCAGGGTATCCCCGTCCTGACCGCTTCTGCCGAATTTTTCGTTTTCGAGGCGGTTTAGAAGGTTCTGCGCGGAGCCGTAAATCACACCAAAGCCCTTGTTTATGACCTCTCCCGCAATGGAGAGGGAAAGGTGAGTCTTGCCAAGGCCCGTGGCTCCGTAGAGGATAAGGCTGGGGGATTTAAGGGAGAAATTATCCGCGTAATTTTTACAGTAGCGGTAATTTCCCGCCATGAGCCTGCGTGGCACAACTCCGTTTTCGAGTGGCGTTTCGGGATAATAGTCAAGGCTGAAATCCTCGAAGGTGGATACTGTAAGGGGAGAGATGCGGCTGAGCTTATCGTAGGCGATTTTCCTGATAAGATTTTTGTAGCAGGGACACATTCTGCCGTTAACATATCCTTTATCATTGCACACGGGGCAGGAATATTTCACCTCAAGGTAATCGGCGGGATAACCCGCTTCCCTGAGTATTTCGGCCCTGCGCCTTTGCGCGGCCAGATTGTGGTTTTTGAGGGTCTCTATAAATTCCTCGCTTTTTTCCCTGTTCATGCCTATGGCTCTTGCGGCCTCGAGGCCGCAGATTGCCATTTGGCGTTCGAGCGTCTCTACCTCGGGGAATTTCTCCACAATTTCACTGTGGCGGAGTTCACGCTCTTTTTCGGCTCCGGTGCGTCTCAAGGACAGCTCTTTTTCGGCTCTTTCGTAGACGGAACCGTCGTATTTCATTTATTTTCGCCTCCCTGTCCGTCTGCGCCCTGCATGGCGCGCTTTATAAATTCATCCACGTCATAGGACGGAGCGCTGCCTGAAGCCACGCCGCCTGATGCGGCGCCGTTCTTAGGCTGATTTTTTGCATTTTTGCTTTCTCCCCACTCCTGCCTGTTTTTCATAAGCAGCTGAGGAGTGGTTATTCCGCTTTCTTTCCAGTTTTCAAGGATCCTGTCCATATAGGGGAAGCTTATTTTATCAGTGTGATCTATCATCTCTTCATAGGCGAGATAGATCATATCGCAGGAAAAGCCCCATTCCTCGCTCCATTTATATAAAAATTCACTCTGTTTTGAAGAGGGGCGGGGAGTCGTAATGCCGGTAAGAGATTTAAATTTATTCCAGAGATTTTTCTGGGAGGTGAGCCTTTCGATTTCGCTTTCCGCTTTTTCGAGGGTATCTATATCCTTTTCAGCCCAGCTCTTTCCCACTTTCATTATGTAATTCATGTTTTTCTTATCTATAGAAACACAGTAGCCTATGAGCATTATGATCACTTCTACGGGAAGGCCGCAGTTGTCGTGGAGCATAAGCAAGGAGGCCTGGCCGTCGTAACCTATGGTGCGACCCAGCTTCGACTGAGCTTCGGCGTAAAGATAACGCAGCTCAGAACATTCGTCGCAGCGATTGGCTATCTGTTCAAGGTCGGGCTTAATTTCGGGAATGGGAGCGACGACGCTTTTGGCCGGAACGGCGCTCTCGGATTTTACTTCCTGATGTACGGCAGGCTTCTGTGCTTCGGCGGCTGCGGGCGCAGGAACGAATATGGGTCTGCTTTCGGCAGAGGAATCGTCGTCAAGAAGTATTCCGTTTTCGGCCCAGTAGTGCATCGCGTCCCTTACGTCGGCGGGATCGCTTTTGAGAATCTGAGCTATTTTTTCCTCGTCGGCTCCTTCTGCGCTATAACGGAAAAGCACAAGGAGAACCTTGAGCTGCAAAGCTCCTGCAAGGCGTATGTGGTTGTCAACGATTTCCGCAGGGACGGGGAACATCTGACGCCAGGCCTGCGGGTTTATGCGGTAAGCCATAAACTCATTCCTAACTGAAATAATAAATAAAAGAAAAAAGGGAACAAAATCCTATTTATATATTTTAACTTCCAAAGTCAATTATTGCAAACAAAATTGAGATGTTTTTATTAAATATATTTTGAATTTTTCAAATAGTCGGGAACAGGCGCAGAGTGTGAGCTCTGCGCCTGAGACTGTCGAAAAGCTAAAATTCAGTGCACGCCCCTGTCTCCCTTGTATTAAAGGGAGATGTCAAAACGCAGTTTTGACATCAGGGATTGGCAGGCTGAGCCTGCACCCAATTCGCGCCCTGAGCTATGGTAAAAACTAATTGTACCCGCCCGCAGGACGGCTTTCATATTGACATCAGGGATTGTATATGGAGAAACTTTGATACTGCGCTGTTTTCTGCGCCGCATCGAGTTTCCTCTGATCGTGCAAAATAGCAGTTTAATCATAAAAACAACTTTATCGACAAGCTGAGGCGCAGAGCGTGAGCTCTGCGCCTGCTTTTAAGGTTATTTTTTAAATTTATTAAAGCTCCGCAATGTTTGTAAGTGTAACGGTATCGTTTTCTACCATTGTGGCGCTTTCCATAAGGGAACGTGCGGCGTCAAGGGATGTGATGCAGGTTACGCCTGCTTCAACTGCGATTCTGCGAAGCTTGAAGCCGTCGCGGCTCTTGACACGTCCGTGGGTGGGAGTGTTGATGATGAGGGAAACCTCGCCGTTATGAAGCATATCCAGGATGTTGGGTGACTCCTCGGAAATCTTGTTTACGGCGGTAGCCTTGATTCCCTCGTGCTCGAGGAGCTTCTGGGTTCCCTCGGTAGCGTAGAACTTAAACTCGGAATCCTTGAATCTCTTGAGAAGCTGACAGATTTCGGGCTTGTCCTTGTCGCAGACGGTGACTATAATCTTTCCGTCCTTGGGAAGGCTTACGCCTGCGCCCTCGAAGGCTTTGAGAAGAGCTTCGTTGTAGTTTCTGGAAATGCCGAGGACTTCGCCCGTTGACTTCATCTCCGGGCCGAGGCTTGTGTCTGCGCCTCTGATTTTCTCAAAGGAGAATACGGGCATCTTAATGGCGTAATATCCACTGTTTCTGTAAAGTCCCGTGCCGTAGGGCATATTCCTGAGCTTTGCGCCCAGCATGATTTCGGTTGCAATGGCGATTGCGGGGATACCCGTAACCTTGCTGATGTAGGGAACGGTTCTGGAGGAACGGGGGTTTACCTCGATGATGTAAACCTTGTTGTCCATGACGATGAACTGAATGTTCATCATACCCACAACGTGAAGGGCCTTTGCAAGGCGGTTTGTATAGTCAACAATCGTATCCTGAACGGACTTTGAAATTCTGTTTGCGGGGTATACGGAAATTGAGTCTCCGGAGTGGATGCCCGCGCGGTCGATGTGCTCCATGATGCCGGGGATGAGAACCTCTTCTCCGTCGCAGATGGCGTCAACCTCAACCTCTTCGCCCATGAGGTATTTATCGACAAGTACGGGATGCTCATTGAGCTCCTTGACCGTCTTTGTGATGATGCCCATGAACTCACGGATATCCTCGTCGCAGACGGCAATCTGCATACCCTGTCCGCCGAGAACGTAGCTGGGACGGACAAGTACGGGATAGCCAAGCTGATTTGCGGCCTCGATAGCCTCTTCGCAGGTGAATACTGTCTTTCCCTTGGGACGGGGGATTCCGCACTTTTCGAGGGTTTCGTCGAAGAGCTCTCTGTCTTCTGCGGCGTCAACGTCGTCGGCGTCGGTGCCGTAGATTCTTACGCCCATTTCCGTGAGAGCCTTAGTGAGCTTGATGGCGGTCTGTCCGCCGAACTGGACAATGGCTCCGTCGGGTTTCTCAAGCTCCACAACGTTTCTTACGAATTCAGGCGTGAGAGGCTCAAAGTAGAGCTTGTCGGCAACGTCGAAGTCAGTGGAAACGGTTTCGGGGTTGTTGTTTATGATGATCGTCTCACAGCCAAGCTGTTTGAGAGCCCATACGCAGTGTACGGAGCAGTAGTCGAACTCGATGCCCTGTCCGATTCTGATGGGGCCTGAACCGAGAACGAGTACCTTCCTGCGGTTTGTGGCGGGGTTGGATTCGTTCTTGATGCCGAAATCTGAGTAATAGTAGGGCGTCTGGGCGGCGAATTCAGCGGCGCAGGTGTCAACCAGTGAGAAGGCAGGGGTGATGCCCCACATTTCGCGCATATTCTTGACGGCCTCTGCGGTAATGCCGAGATTCTTTGCTATAACGGTATCCGTAAGGCCAAGCTTTTTGGCCTTGAGCATGGTCTCACGGTCGCATTTGCCCTCCATGAGATGCTTTTCCATATCGACGATATTTTTGATACCGTTGAGGAACCATTTATCTATTTTAGTAATGTCGTAAATCGTATCAATTGAGATTCCGCAGTAAATGGAAGCGGCAACCACATAGAAACGCTCGTTGTCGGCGTTGTGAAGGCGCTTCTCAAGCTCTTCCTTGCCGAGGGCGATGAACTCATCCTCAAGGATGCTCTGTCTGTTCTCCTCCAGGGAGTTGACAGCCTTGTGCATAGCTGCCTCAAAGGAGCGGGCTATGGACATGACCTCGCCTGTTGCCTTCATCTGGGTGCCGAGCTCACGCTTTGCGGTTACGAACTTGTCGAAGGGCCACTTGGGGAACTTTACGACGCAGTAGTCGATTGCAGGCTCAAAGCTTGCGAAGGTCTTGCCCGTAACGGCGTTGGGAATTTCGTCAAGTCCGAGGCCGAGGGCGATTTTGGCGGCAACCCTCGCAATGGGGAAGCCTGTCGCCTTTGAAGCGAGGGCCGATGAACGGGAAACGCGGGGGTTAACCTCGATAACTGCGTATTTGAAGGAGTGGGGCTCAAGGGCGAACTGAACGTTGCATCCGCCCCGGATGCCGAGGGCCGCGATGATGTTGAGAGCGGAAGCTCTGAGCATCTGGCACTCTTTGTCGGAAAGGGTCTGAGTGGGGGCCACAACTATGGAGTCACCTGTGTGGATACCGACGGGGTCAACGTTTTCCATGCTGCATATGGTGATGCAGTTGCCCTTTGAGTCGCGCATTACCTCGTACTCTATTTCCTTCCAGCCCGAGATACATTTTTCAATGAGAACCTGATTTACGCGGGAGAGGCGGATGCCGTTTGATGCGATTTCGCGGAGCTCTTCCTCGCTGTAAGCGATTCCGCCGCCTGTACCGCCGAGAGTGTAGGCGGGACGAACGATTACGGGATAGCCTATCTTTGCGCTGAAATCGACGGCGTCCTCAACGGTTTCAACAACGAGGGACTCAATGCAGGGCTCGCCGATGCTCTCCATGGTGTCCTTGAATTCCTGTCTGTCCTCGGCCATTTTAATGGCTCTTGCGGAAATACCGATGAGACGTGTGCCGAGCTTTTCGAGAATTCCCTTTTCCTCAAGCTCCATGGCAAGGTTAAGACCTGTCTGGCCGCCCAGGGTGGGGAGAATTGAATCGGGTCTTTCGACCTCGATGATTTTTTCCAGTGTGCGTACCGTAAGGGGCTCAATGTAAACTTTATCCGCAATGTCCTTATCGGTCATTATTGTGGCGGGGTTCGAGTTTACGAGAACAACCTCGATGCCCTCTTCTTTAAGTGAACGGCAGGCCTGAGTGCCGGCGTAGTCAAACTCGGCAGCCTGACCTATGACAATGGGGCCGGAGCCGATAACGAGAACTTTTTTTATGGTCTTATCAATCATTTTTCGTGCCCTCCGCCTCTTCTATGAATTTGTTGTAGATAAATACAGTTGCGCTTGCGCCCTTGTTGGCGTCGGGAGTGAACGCAACGGCTGTAACGGGTTTTCCCGCAAAGGAAAGTCCCTCAACGCTTGAGTCGTTGACGTTTTCACATGTTACCTCCACTCCTTCGGGAAGGGATTCGCCGCAAACAGCGTAGCCGTGATTCTGGGATGTGATGAAGGTTCTGCCGTTTTCGAGGAAGCGAACGGGGTGGTTGACTCCTCTGTGGCCCTGTTTCATCTCATATACCTTTGCTCCCTGAGAGAGGGCGAGTATCTGATATCCGAGGCCGATTGCAAGCATGGGCTTTCCGCTTTCAAGGAGCTTTGCGGCCTCCTTGATTTCGTTTTCATACTCGGCGGGATTGCCGGGTCCGTCTGAAAGGAAAATTCCGCCGAAGTCTCCGCCAAGGACTGTTTCTGCATCGGTGCAGGCGGGGAAAACGGTTACACGGCAGTTTCTGTCAGTGAGTATTTTTATGACGCTCTTTCTTGTGCCGTAGTCGATAAACGCTATCTTTGCGCCTGTGTTATCGCCGCCGACAGTGTAAGCTTCCTTTGTGCCCGCCTTGTGTTCGCACTTAAAATCAGCTATGGCTTTCATTAAACGGCTCATATCTGAAATATCGTCTGTAACAATACCTTTCATTGAACCTTTTTCACAAAGCTTTTGAACAACGCTTCTTGTGTCGATGTCGGCAAGGCAGGGGATATTATATTCCTTGAGAATTTCTTCAAGAGTAGCCTCGCTTCTGAAATTTGACGGAATATCGCAAAGTTCATGAACAATAAGCGCTTCGGGATGAAGTCTGTCAGATTCAAAATCCTCACGGCATACACCGTAATTTCCTATTAAGGGGTATGTCATCACTACACCTTTTCCGATATTGGCAGGGTCGCTCAAAATCTCAATGTAGCCGGACATGGAGGTGTTAAAAACAATTTCGCAGGCGGCCTCACGGAAAGCACCTCTCGGTGTGCCCGTATAAACGGAGCCGTCTTCAAGAACCAAATAAGCTTCCACAGTCTTCACCTTTCCTTTCAGAACATAAAAAATTGTTACAACTTAAAAATGCATAAAAAAATTTTGCGCTCAGTGGAAATACATGGGTGCAAAATTCTCTTTGAAAAACGGTGCAAACAAAGCTTGCCCGTGTTTTCTAAACAAATATTTTATCACAGTATTCATAACGTTTCAATTGTTTTTATGCAAAAATGCGTGTAGAGCCTATACAAATATTTACATTTTTTTTAGAGATTTTAGATATATCGCCTTTTGAGGCGCCGATTTTATGTTTTAAGACTTTCCGAAGCTGTATATGTTTATGCATTTTTATACACAAATGAGGAAAGTATTGCAAAAAGAAATTTTAAAAACAGAGTTGACAAGACTGTTATTACTGTATATACTGTATATGAACAGTTGAACAGCGAACCGGTAGCTGTCAGCTGCATGTACATGGAAATTAAAAGCGCATATGTAAATCAGTAAAATTAAATTGTGTAAGGTAACGGGGCAATTGCCCTGAAACTGAAGGTGTGCAAATTATGTGCAAGCTTGGCCTGTTGTAAAAGCTGCAATGTTACAGCAGGCTTGGCTGCGGGCATAAAAGGAACAATTTACCCGAAACTAAAGTGCGCAGATTGCGTGCAGACTCAGCCTGCTGAAAAAGCTGCAATATTACAGCAGGCTTGGCTGCGGGCACAAAAGGAAGAATTTACCCGAAGCTAAAGTGCGCAGATTGCGTGCAGGCTCAGCCTGCTGAAAAAGCTGCAATGTTACAGCAGGCTTGGCTGCGGGCATAAAAGGAACAATTTACCCGAAGCTAAAGTGCGCAGATTGCGTGCAGGCTCAGCCTGCTGAAAAAGCAGAAATTAACAGTTAACTAAGCTGCGGGCAATAAATAAAATGATTTACACAAAATGAAGTGCGCAAATTATGTGCAGGTTTAACCTGCCTGCGGGGAGTGATAGCTATTAATATAATTATAAGCAATTCCGGAGGAAAACCTATTTATGACCAGATATATACTCAGATAAAGGGCCTTATCGTTTCGGGAGAACTGAAGGCGGGAGAACCGCTGCCGTCCATAAGAAATCTTGCGAAGGATCTGCGCATAAGCGTGATTACCACAAAAAGAGCCTATGATGAGCTGGAAAAGGAAGGCTTCATTTATACGATAGCGGCAAAGGGCTGCTTTGTGGCTGAGAGGAACAATGAGCTCATACGGGAAGAGTATTTGAGAAAAATAGAAACTCTCATGCAGGAAATCTGCGAAACGGCATCTTTGGCGGGAATCCAAAGAGAAGAACTTTCGGAAATGCTGAGTATTATTTCAAAGGAGGAATAATATTTTGAACGCACTTGAGATTAAAAACGTAACGAAGAAATATAAAGGCTTTACCCTTGATAACATAAACCTTACTCTCCCCGGCGGATGCATTATGGGACTGATAGGAGAAAACGGAGCGGGAAAAAGTACACTTATAAAGGCGATTCTGGGAATGATTAAATACGACGGAAGAATATCGGTTCTGGGCTCTCAGGGAGAAGAGGGACTTTTAAAGGCGAAGCAGAATATAGGAGTTGTACTTGACCAGTCCTATTTTCCCGACGGAATTAATGTAAAGCAGGTAAGCTCCATAATGAAGAGCACCTATGAAAACTGGGACGAAAAGGCGTTTTTCAGTTATATAAATAAATTTGCCCTTCCCCTCGACAGAGCCTTTAAGGACTACTCAAGGGGAATGAGAATGAAGCTTTCCATGGCGGTTGCCCTTTCCCATGAGGCGAAGCTCCTTATTCTCGACGAGCCTACTGGTGGGCTTGACCCCATAGTCCGCGACGAGATCGTGGATATTCTCTATGATTATACAAGGGCGGAGGATCATTCGGTGCTTATGTCCTCCCATATTTTAAGCGACCTGGAAAAACTCTGCGACTATATAGCCTTTATCCATGAGGGAAAGCTGATTTTCGTGGACGAAAAGGACGCTCTTACGGAAAGGTACGGCCTTGTAAACTGCTCCGAGGAAGAGTATGAATTTATAAAGGATGCGGCGGTAGGAGTGCGCAGAAACGGATATTCGGTTCAGGCCCTTGTGGAGAGGAGCAAGGTGCGGGGATTTGAGACGGAAAACGCGACTCTCGAAGAGATAATAGTGTTTATGGTAAAAGGAGCGGGTGAAAGATGAAGGGCATACTTATAAAAGACTTATATGTAGCAGCTAAGCAGTGCAGATATATTCTTATTTCTCCCATTGTTTTTGTGGTGATTTCGGTTTTCGGTCAAAATACGGGAACGCTTTTCTTTGCTTTCTTTGCGTCGCTTCTCATGTCCATGTTCCCCATGACAGTTATGTCCTTTGACGAAAGAAGCCGCTGGGATGTATTCAGTATAGCTCTGCCTTATAAAAGGAGCGATATTGTTCTCAGTAAATATGTGCTGTCAATGGCAGGAAATATTGCCGCTGCCGCTTTGTATTTTATCATAAGCTTAATTGTTAATGCGAGAAACTTGGATATGGAGTTTTACTTTTCAATTGCCGTAATAGCCGCATCCTTTGGATTTATTTATACAGCCATAGCATTTCCGCCCATATTCAAAATGGGCGTGGAAAAGGGAAGAATCTGGTACCTTATTTCCATTGCCGTAATTTCGGCAATAGGCGGTGTTATTGCCGAAAATGCATCAGGACTTTTTACCCCCACAACGGAACCTATTCCTATGGAGAATTTAAGCGCAGGACTCATTGTCTTTCCGATTTCTCTTGTTCTCTTGGTAATATCCGCTGTGATTTCAGTTAAGTTTTATGAAAAACGCGAGTTTTAAATAAGTTTAAAATTACATTTGATATTAACAGCAAAACAGTCCGTCGAAGAACTAAAACTCAGCACAGTCACTTAGCAATGACTCGTATTACGCTTACCTATTTCACGCTCACCCGGCAGAAATGAGAGTAAGCAGTGCGACAGCCTTGCGGCTTTTCGTATTGCTGTAGGCAGTTTGGAGAGCGAGGGAACAGAAAAGCAAGCTTTTCCGTAAATTGCCGACACTGACCCTTGGCGGCGATTTACCGAGACACTTTTTAAAGGCACATAAACTAAGAACGAAAACCGTCAAGGTGTATTAAATGCGTTTTTGCCTACTTTTGTCGCTATGGACAAAAGTAGGTGCTTCGCCGCAGTATGAGCGGCAAATTCTGCTATCTTATAAGGGCGTTGGTAAGCAGTGATAACATAAACTCATACATATTCTGCGCGCTCAAACATACAATTTAAAAATATAAATGTCTGTGGTTAATCTGAAATAACTTTATTTACAGGATGATCACATTTAAACATTAACAGCAAAACAGCCTGTAACGGTATCAGCTCTCCGTTACAGGCTGCATTTTAATTTGTGTTTTTAAAAGCCTTTACATATTCATAAGGATTTTCACATTCCATAAGTCCTGACATTATGCAGACGCCTTTGGCGCCCTTTTCGGCGGCAAGAGGCGCATTTTCACTGTTTATTCCGCCTATCGCATAAACGGGTACGGGGGAAAGGTCACAGATTTCTTTTAAAAAACTGAGTCCTCTCGGAGGCACGCCCTTTTTGCAGTCGGTTGCGAAAATATGGCCTGCCGTAAGGTAATCGGCGCCTAACGCAAGGGCTTTTTCGGCCTGCTCCCTTGAGTGGACCGAAACTCCCAAAAGCCGCGCCTTTTGCTCTATTTGCGGGTTTTCCTCCAGAAGGGGAAGGGGCATATGGATTTTGTCAAAGCCCGTCTCAAAGAGTTCATTGAAAAATGTGTGGACAATAAGCTCGGCAGAGGTATTTTCGCAGATACTGCGGCACCTTTCCGCAAGGCGCAGATATTCATCGGGTGATAAATCCTTTTCTCTGAGTATGATTTTATTCACTCCCGAGTCTGCGATTTTTTCAATCCGCAAAAGGAAATCCTCTCTGCAAAGCTTCCTGTTTGTGACCGATATTATCTCAAACATAGATGTAGTCGCTCATGACGGGCTGGAGGCCTGCATCCTTTATTGCCTGATAGATTTCCTTGACTGTGCGTCCGTCGTCTATCTCAAACTGCTCGTCGCCCTTGGCTTCGCCCGAATGTCCGCCGATGCCGACGTCAACGCCTGCGGAGATTTTAGTCGCCGCGATTTTGATGATATTGTTGCGGAAATTGGCGTTTTCACGGCTGGAAATGGTGATTGAGGCGAAGGGCATGAAGATTCTGTAAGCGCAGATTATCTGGAGCAGCTGAGGTTCATGTACGTCCTTGGGATTGATTTTGTCATTGTTGATAATGGGACGAAGGCGGGGACATGAGAAAGCGATTTCAGCGTGGGGATATTTTCTCTGCAAGAGATAAGCGTGCATACCCGTTGCGAAAGCGTCCTTTCTGAAATCGTCGAGACCCAAAAGAGCCGCGAAGCCGACGCCTCTTATACCGCCTTTGATTGCCCGCTCCTGAGCATAGAAACGGTAGGGGAAAATCCTCTTGTTTCCGCCAAGGTGAAGGGTTGCGTATTTGTCGGAGTTGTATGTCTCCTGGAAAACGGTTACAAAGTCTGCACCGCAGGAATGAAGATAGGCGTACTGGTCTGAGTTCATGGGATATACTTCAAGACCTACAACTTTAAAATACTTTCTTGCGATTTTGCAGGCTTCGCCGATGTACTGAACGTCTGACATTTTGGGGCTCTCTCCCGTGAGGATGAGGATTTCTTCAAGGCCCGTGTCGGCGATTGTTTTCATTTCCTTTTCTATTTCCTCGGCGTTGAGCTTTGCGCGGTGGATTTTATTGTGGCAGTTGAAGCCGCAGTAAATGCAGTAGTTTTCGCAGTAGTTGGCGATGTAAAGGGGAGTGAACATGTAAATTGTGTTGCCGAAATGTTTTCTCGTCTCCTGCTGTGCCCGCTGTGCCATTTCCTCGAGGAAGGGCGCGGCGGCGGGGGAGAGAAGGGCCGCAAAGTCCTCGGGCGTACACTGATCGTTTCTGAGGGCGCGCTTTACATCCTCCGCCGTATATTTGTCGTAGTCGTAATCGTTCATTGCGGAAATAACCCTGTCGAGAATGTCGGAGTCGAGCACTTCCATTCCCTCAAGGTATTTCATATGGTCAATAAGCTCTTTCATAGTATAAAATTCGCTGCCTTTCTGATTATCTTAGCTGTTTTAAGCTTAATCCTGCAAGAATCCCGTAAGGGGAGAGGATGCGCTGCCGCCCTTGTCGAGAACTCTTCCGAGACCTGAAAGGTATGCGCTGCGTCCCGCTTCGATAGCCTGCTTGAAGGCCCTTGCCATTGCAGGGATGTCACCTGCCGTGGCGATTGCGGTGTTTGCCATAACTGCGGCTGCACCCATTTCCATTGCTTCGCATGCCTGTGAGGGGCGGCCGATGCCCGCGTCCACAATAACGGGCAGGTCGATTTCGTCAATAAGTATCTGGATGAAATCCTTCGTGCAAAGTCCCTTGTTTGAGCCGATAGGAGAACCCAGAGGCATGATGCAGGCGGCTCCTGCGTTTGCAAGGTCCCTCGCGGCGTTAAGGTCGGGATACATATAGGGCATAACTACAAAGCCCTCTTTTGCAAGGATTTCGGTGGCCTTTATCGTCTCGTAGTTGTCAGGAAGAAGATATTTTGAGTCGTGGATTACTTCGATTTTTACAAAATCGCCGCATCCGATTTCTCTTGCAAGGCGCGCGATTCTCACGGCCTCATCGGCGTTTCTCGCTCCAGAGGTGTTGGGGAGAAGGGTGACTCCCTCGGGGATGTAGTCGAGGATATTTTCCGCTCCTCCGAGATTAGCCCTTCTCAGAGCCAGTGTGATAATCTGAGCTCCCGCCTCTTCGACGGCGGCTTTGATAAGGTTAAGGGAATATTTTCCAGAGCCTAAAATAAATCTTGATGTAAATTCGTGTGATCCGAGTTTGAAGCTATCCATTTTCTTTTACTCCTTATATTTGGATTAAGGCTCATCGCAGCCCGTAATAAGCCGCAGAACCATGTTTGCCTGATGTCCGGCGCAGATATCCACTCTCGGCGCCATAAGGCCTCGTCCCTCTTCGGCAGCGGAAACTCCGTCGCCGCAAAGGTAAAGGTTTTTTATAATCCGTTTAGTGACTATTTTATTTGAGCTTTCAAGCCCCGCCATGCCTGACGCCGCAACTATTTTTTTCTCGGGGCATTTTTCCAGAACGGCGTTTATCATTTCCGCTTTTGCCTCGGGAGAGTCGAAGGCCTCACAGATAATGTCATCGTCGGCGAAAATCTCAGCTGCATTTTCGGCGGTAATGCGTACTTGTTCCGCTTTTACTTTAATAAAAGGATTATATTCCTTTATCTGCAAAGCGGCGGCATCGGTTTTCGCCATTCCCAGATGACAAATCCTGTAACGCTGACGGTTCAGGTTGCTGGGCTCCACAATGTCAAAATCTATAAGATGCAGGTGACCCACTCCCGTGCGGGCTAAAGCTTCGGCTATGGAGGAGCCGAGTCCCCCGAGCCCTGCAACGGCAACTTTTGCATTCTTTATTTTTTCGTACACTCCCGGAGTAAGCCGCGCCTTCATCATAACGTCAAGACAATCGCGGTCGGGGAGCACGTCTTTTCTTATAAAAAATACGCTGTCGCCGTCTTTGACAGGGGAATCCTCGCTCAGCGCAAAGCCGTTTTTGATTGTGACGGTTTTCTCGTCAAAGCCCAGAAGCATACGCAGCTTAAAAAGGCTTTTCTCCTGAGTTTCAAATTCCTTGCCGTTTAAGGTGATTTCCATTTTGATAAATCAGCCTCCGCCTACAAAGTTTACTATTTCGAGATTGTCGCCGTCTGAGAGAACGGTGACGTCATAGCTCGCCTTGGGGATTATCTCTCCGTTGAGCTCGGCGGCTATGCGCTCTTTTTTAAGACCCAGTATTTCGGTAAGGGCGGAAAGAGAAGTGCCTGCGGGAACCTCTTTTTCCTCTCCGCTGAGAGTTATTTTTATCATCTCCACTTTTCAACACCTCCGATAAAAGCATTAAAAAAGCGGAAAAGCCCCACGAAGAATTACACCCGCGGTGGTGTACCCCTTCGTGAGACTTTTCCGCTCACTCTGTTAGAAATAATAGCACATCACTGCAAATCAGTCAATAAAAAAGTGCAAAAATCAGAGCATATACATGTGATTTAAAGGACCGCTGCCCTTGCCTAAATCAAGCCCCGACTTTAAAGCACCTGTTATATAATTCTTAGCGCAGCTTACGCTCTCTTCCACGGAAAAGCCGCTTGCCAGTCCGCAGGCTATGGCGGAGGAAAGGGTGCAGCCTGTTCCGTGAGTGTTGGGGTTGTCTATTCTCTCGCCCTTGTACCAAGTTGCCCAGTTGTTTTCGTAAAGGAGGTCGTCGGCGGTATCCTCAAGATGTCCGCCCTTTATGAGCACCGCGCCGCTGATGTTTTTTGAAATATCCTTTGCAGCTTTTATCATATCGTCACTGTTTTTAATTGCATATCCGCACAGAGCCACTGCTTCATGAAGATTGGGGGTGATGACTGTGCCTAATGGGAGAAGCTCGTTTTTAAGGGCATCCATGGCGTCATCCTTTAAAAGGATGCTTCCGCTTGTGGAGACCATAACGGGGTCAACCACGATGTTTTCGGCCTTGTATTCCTTCAGCTTTGCGGCGATTACTTTAATTATTTCGGCGTTTGAAACCATGCCGATTTTAACCGCGTCGGGACTTATGTCTGTAAATACGCAGTCAATCTGCTGCGCCACAAAGTCAGGCGTCGCCTCCTGTACGCCATAAACGCCTGTGGTGTTCTGCGCTGTCATAGCTGTTATAACACTCATAGCATAAAGCTTGTGGGCGGTGATGGTTTTGATATCGGCCTGAATGCCTGCGCCGCCGCTGCAATCGGAGCCTGCAATGGAAAGTACGGTTTTCATAAATATTTTTTCCTCCATTCGTCATAAGAAGTTATGTAATATTTGGCAATGGATTTTATTTCATCCCTGTGTTTTGAAGCCCATTTATCTTCAACGGCGGCTATCATGAAGCCGTCGTTAAAAGCGGTTTTGGTTGCAAAATATGAATCCTCGAAAATGAGGGTGCTGTCTCTCTCGGTTCCGAGAAAAGAGAGCGCCGTGCGGTAGATGTCAGGGGTATCCTTTCCGACGCCCAAATCGGGGCAGGTGAATATTTCGCCGAAACATTTAAGTATTCCGCAGTTATCGAGAGCTTTTTCAACTAAATATTTGTCCGTCGCCGTAGCTATGCACATTGAAACCCCTGCATCATCCAGCGCTTTTAAAAGCTCGGGTACTCCCGCCTTTGTTTCATGCAAATTAAAATAGAAATTCTCAATTAAATCGTTTATACCCTTTGCTATCTGTTCCCATGTCAGCTGCGGCAGAAAGTCGTTTTTTATGAGCTTTGAGCCCTCCGCAAGGCTCAGAGTTATAAATTTGCTGTCAATTCCCGCAGGAGGCTCGATGCCCTGAGACTTTAAATATCTGCTCGCGGCAGTCGCCCACATTCCCATGGAATCGAAAAGGGTGCCGTCCACATCGAAAATTGCGCCTTTAAGCTTCATTTTCCGTCACTCCCAGGGCGATTTTTTTAAGTTCGGATGCCGACTTTTCGGGGTCATCTGAGGAATATATTGCTGAGACAACTGCGAGTCCTGCTATTCCCGTACCTTTAAGCCGTGGGGCATTTTTTCCGTTTATGCCGCCTATGGCTACTACCGGAATCTTTACGGTTTCACAGATTTTTTTAAGTGTCTCCATGGACATGGGCTTTGCGTCCGTTTTTGTGGATGTGCCGAAAACAGCTCCTGAACCGAGATAATCAGCTCCGTTTTTCTCCGCCTTGGCGGCCTGTTCGGGAGTTCTGGCGGTGATGCCGATAATCACATTATTTCCGAGGAGCTTTCTCGCTTCCTTTATGTCCATATCTCCCTGCCCCAGATGCACTCCGTCGGCTCCTGCTTTAAGGGCGATTTCGGGGTTGTCGTTTATTATTAGCAGCGCCGAGTATCTGCGGCAGATTTCTTTGATTTTTATTGCGTCCCGCAAAAAAGTTTCAGGGTCTGCGTGCTTTTCGCGAAGCTGTATCATTGTCGCTCCGCCCTTTAATGCAAGCTCTGTTTTTTCTTCCAAGGTAAACTCGCCGAGATTCGATGAATCTGTAATTGCGTAGAGCAAAAGGTTTTCCTTTTTCAGCATAATGACCTCCAAAAACACAAAATGGGAAACATCTGCGGCAGATGCTTCCCCCGAAAATCAAGAAAAGAAACCTTCCCTGCGTTGGCATTATCCAAATCAGGTCAAAGGGTCGAAGCGCCGCTTCCTCTCAGCCTGCCGATGCAAGCTCCCCGTATATTATTTAAATTTTAGCACAATATGACAAAAATATCAATAACCGCCCACAGCGACTTCTGCAAAAAGAATAAGTATTATGAGGAAAACCACATTTACTGCGGTAAAGAAGAGAAGATACTTTTTTGCATTCGCGTTTTCCGACTTCATGTAGAGCTTTAGCGAGATAAGGCTTGCAAGGGAGGCAACAGGTGTTCCGAGGCCGCCTATATTTGTGCCTGCAAGAAGCGCCGAGGCGTTGTCGGTAAAGGGGGCCAGCAGAACGGCGGCGGGGACATTGCTTATGACCTGACTTGCGGTGATAGGAGTGATGAGGGGATATTTTACCATGAGCTCTTCACAGAAGGAGCGCACAATATCAATATGCCCCATATTTTTGGCAAATATGAAAAAGCAGACGAAAGTGAGAAGCAGGCAGTAGTCGATTTTTTTGAAAATATCCCTTGCAAAAATAAGGAGAAGTATAACTGTGATTCCGAGAAGCACAAAATAATTTATCACTCTGAAAACCGAGAGAAGGGATAAAATAAGAAGGGCAAAAAACAGGTACTGCCGTTTTTTGTCGGTATCGGGGGCTCCTACGGGAAGCTCGATTTTTGTGGAACGGTTGCCTATGAGCAGCACCGAAAGACAGACTGAAATAAGGCTTATAAAAGCTATGGGCAGCACCACCTTGAAAAAGTCAAGGGGGGAAAGGGCATAGTTTGTGTAGAGGAAAAGATTCTGAGGGTTTCCCAGAGGCGTCGCCATGCTTCCGAGATTTGCGGCGGCGGTCTGGAGTACCACCAGCTTTATGGTGTTTGCGGGAGTTGTGACGCTTCCCGCTATCATAATCGCAAGAGGCACAAAAATGATGAGAGCTACGTCGTTTGTCACGATCATGGAAGAGAAAAAGGGGAGCAGGACAAGAAAGAGAGAGAGAATTCTCAGGTTAGGAGCTTTTTTTACAAGAAGGCAGGCGGCTCTTGCAAAAAAGCCGCAGCTTTCGAGTCCCGATGTTACCGACATGAGGCAGAACAGTAGACAGAGCACACGCCAGTCTATGTACTCTAAATATTCCGCTGACGGCGGAACCAAAAAGGCTGAAACCACAGTGAGAACCGCAGAAATGCAAAGGACCGCTTCTTTTGCGGCAAAAGCTTTTAATTTTCTAATCAATCAGAATCACCTTCCAGTGATGTATTATCTGAACTAATTATAGTATTGCGGCGCGTCTAAAGTCAATGTTTTGAGATGGCCTCAGAGGGAGCAAAACAAAAAGCGGCTTTTGCCGCTTTTTAGAAAAGAAATTCAGTTTTTCCACTTTTCGGCGTGTTCCCTGTTCCAGACTTCGGGATCGCCTGTATCTGTGTTTTCCGCAATGTAAATCGGTTCCTGCCCGTTTCTGCGCTGAGTCTGATAATCTTTGAGAGCTGCAATGGCTTTTCGTCCCAGCAGAAGGACTGCAATGAGATTTACAATTGCCATAAGTCCCATGAGAATATCAGCGACAGTCCAGACCGTTGTAAAGTCAAGAAGAGCACCGGCGAAAATTGCGATTATACAGGTACATCTGAAAACAAAAAGCCCCTTTTTGGATTCTTTTATAAATTTAAAGTTCGATTCCGTATAATAGTAATTTCCTACAAGAGAGCTGAATGCGAAGAGGAAAATTGATATTGTTATAAACAGGGGCCCGAAGGAGCCCACCTGATTATAGACGGCGGCCTGAACGAAGTCCATGCCCTTTACGTTTTCATCTATCGGAACGCCAGAGAGGAGAAGCATAAAAGCCGTTGTAGAGCAGATGAGAATTGTGTCGATGAATACAGAGAGCATCTGCACAAGGCCCTGTTTTACGGGATGCGAAACTTCTGCGGCTGCTGCGGCGTTGGGGGCTGAACCCATGCCCGCTTCGTTTGAGTAAAGGCCGCGTTTTATTCCCTGCATTACGCAGGAGCCTGCGAAACCTCCGAAAACGGCTTTGTAATCGAAAGCCTGCTTAAAAATTTTAGAGAACGTATCGGGGACAGAGTCAAGGTTTGTGAAGGTGATATAAAGACCGAGACCGATATAGATGAAAGCCATGACGGGAACAACGGCGGAAACAAGTCCGCTTATACGGTGAACGCCGCCGAAAATGGTGAGGGCCGTGAGCAGGGCAAGAACTGCGCCTACAACGAAAGGCCAGACTGAGGTTTCGTAGTTCGGAATATAGTATTTCAAAGCCGAACCGGCGTTGAATGACTGGAGCGCGTTAAATCCGTAGGCAAAGCAGGCGATGAGGAGCGCGGCGAAAACAATTCCGAGTTTGCGGCTTTTAAGGCCTTTCTGAATATAGTAAGCGGGGCCGCCCACAAATTCATCGCCGTTTTTGTGCTTGTAGAGCTGAGCGAGGGTGCTTTCGGTGAAAGCGGAGGCGGCGCCGATAAGAGCAAGGAGCCACATCCAGAAAATGGCGCCGTAGCCTCCGATTGCCGTTGATGCTGCCACGGCCGTTGCCACTCCCGCGATGTTTCCTGTGCCTACACGGCTTGCGGTGGAAATCATAAGAGCCTGAAAAGAGGAAATGTCCTTTCCGTCCTTCTTTTTTTCCGAGAGTACACGGAGGGCTTCGGGAAACAGTCGGAACTGAACAAATTTAGTGCGGAATGAAAACCAGAGTCCCACTGCAATGAGCATTATTATCAGGATATAGGTGTACATAAAATCGGAAATGCTTCCGAGAACAGAGTTAATAAATTCCATTTGCCTTCTCCTAAACAACGTATAGTATAAACCGACATTTATTTGAAACGGAAATATCCGCAGAACGCTCTGCGGCACAAAGCCTGATTATTATACCACGATATATCGGATAAAGTCGATTGATAAAATAGAAATGAAAATGATTGGCAAGAGAGAAAAATAACGGTATTTTGCATAAGAACGAGAACAGGAAAGTTAATGAGAAAGACGGAAAAACTCCGACAGCAAATGGAAAGGCTGGCGGATCTTTGAAATCGGCTCAGATGAATTCATTTTCTTTCAAAGACATAATAGTCTGTATCAAACCCGCCCCAGCGGTAATTGCCGCTTTTCCATTCGATTATAAGATAGTCCTTGCTGCGGATTTTTTTAATTTTATACTGGCAGGCTGTCTCGTTCCATTTTCTG
>CASDTR010000003.1 GCA_949283785.1 uncultured Oscillospiraceae bacterium | reverse complement strand
CTGCCTGATTTGCTTCGCAAATATCCGATTATAGATGTCCGTGCGCTTTTGCCTGCGTCAAAATCGCACATGGACACAGGAATTCTCGTCTCCCCGCAAGTACAAAACGTAAGTAGTTGAAAAAAAAAGCACACTGAAAAACAGTGCGCTTTTCTGGCGGAGAAGGGGAGACTCGAACTCCCGCGCCGGTTACCCGACCTACGCCCTTAGCAGGGGCGCCTCGTCACCAACTTGAGTACTTCTCCATGGTAACATATATATAAATTATCTTGTTTTTTTAGATGGCGGAGAGAGTGGGATTCGAACCCACGGTACGTTGCCGTACGACGGTTTTCAAGACCGTTCCGTTATAACCACTTCGGTATCTCTCCATTAAGCGACGGAATAAATATTATCACATACTTTAATTTTTGTCAAGATGATAAAGTGATATTTTTATGCAAAAGTAAAAATCCCTCTCTTTTCGGAGAGGGATGAAAATCAGCCGACCTTATAGCCGTTTTTAACCTTTATTTTGCCCAGGAACGGAACTTTCAGCGAACCGTCGAAATGTGTATCGTCGGTAAATGTCATTGTGGCGACAAGCTCTTTGCCGGGGAGCATGGGGGTTGTTCCCGTTCCCACGAGAGTGTTTCCGTTTTCCTCGTGGACTTCTATGACATTGATTTCGGGAATCGGGGTACCCTCCGCGCCGAAAACAAAAGCATATTCGCCGTTATTGTCGGAAATCTCAATGGTGATTGTGCCCTTGTAGAACATAGTATCTACTTTGCACTCCCATTTGCCTAAACCTATCATGAAAATACCTCCTTCAATATTTTTCATCTGCCCATAATTCTATCATATTTTTTTATTTGATAAAATAGGACTAAATGACAATATTGGAGGCGGATATTCGGCATTATGACAAGGAATTTATTTGTGATTCTCCTCGAATGTGCTTTCCAGCAAAGCCTTGATTTCTGAGCCGAGGGTTTTGTAATCGGCCTTGGTGAGCTCCGCGGTGTCAATGGGCGGCAGGATCGTCACATTGACAGTGCCTGGGACCATCCAATTTTTATTGGCCTCCATGATTTTATAGGTGCCGTCAATGAGCACGGGGACAATGGGAGCCTTTGTCTTTTCCGCGATTTTAAAGGCGCCGCCTTTGAACATGCCCATTTTATCTCCCCTGCTTCTTGTGCCTTCGGGGAAGATGATTATGGAATATCCCGCTTTGATTTTATCTGCCGCTTCGTTGAGAGCCTTTACGGCCTCCCTGGGATTCTCGCGGTCGATGAATACGCAGCCGAGATAATCCATCCAGGTGGGAACGAAGGGGATTTTTTTAGCTTCCTTTTTTGCGACGAATCCGTTGGGCTTGTCAAGGCTTGTAAGGAGTACGGGAACGTCGTAAAGTCCCTGATGATTGCTTACATAGAGCGCGGGGCCGTCGGGAAGGTTCTCTTTGCCCGTAACGTTTACCTTAACTCCCGCAAGAGCCATAAGGCGAGTCGCCCATTTGTAAACGGTCTTTCTGAGAAAAGCGTCTCTCTCTTCGATTTTGCCCTGTTCTGTGAGCTTTTTGAGCTTTGAGGTTTTAGGCAGAACAAATATCAAATAGAGGAAGAAGTAAATAAACCATATTATGGTACGTATGTATCGCATAGCTTTCTCCTTTTGTCGCAAGGACGATTATTTATAGCTGAATTATTTTAACATTTTCGCATCTGAAACACAACCGTATTTTATTCGGAAACAAATTAAGTTTATTTTAAGATATACAAATGATTATTAATATGATATTATTACTTTACATTTAAAGGAATAAATGATTGCGATTGAGGAGAAAGAAAATGGGACCGATAATAGATATAACACCGCTGTTTCCGTATAGAATACTAATGCACATTGCAGAGGTGTTTGCGTATTACAACATAGCCCACAGTATTACAAAGGATAAATATCATCCTGCAATTACCATAGCGGCAATATTTGCGGCGAAAGAACTTTGGGCTGCACTGTTGTTTAATACACCTATTGAATCAGCAGGTTTTGTATGTTTTGGAATAACTTTAATTATAGTTTTAAAGCTGCTTACAGTCGGTAAAACTGCAAAAATAGCTATTTCGGCAGTGTTTTGCATAATTTCAAAGCTTTTTGCTGCTTGTACAATGACAATGGTGTCAGTGGTTGTTTATCAAGGAAAAGATTACGAAGATATATTCGGAACCGAAAATCTAAATTTAGATTATTTATACATGTTTTTGAGTCATTGTATATTGACCGTAGCTGTAAGTTATCTGTTTGCGGGAATACTTAAAATTTTTTACAGGAAAAAAAGTGCTTCTGGCAATAATAACAAGCTGTTGCTGTTTTTTTTGTTTTTCCCGGCATCACATATCATAATTATTGTTTTTGCGCTCTTTGCAATGCCTAAGGATCTTAACGATATTCCGGATTTTGGTTTCACTGTAAATTTTGCTGTTGTTGCATTTATACTTATGGTTATGCTCTTTGACTGCCTGTTCCCATTCGCCATGGACTATTTTGAAGCCATTGAGGAAAGAAATATTCTGAACGAAAGAGCTCTGACAAAAAGCAAAATGGAATATCAGCAGGTGCTTATGCGAAAGGAAGACCGGCAGGAGTTCCGAAAAGTAAAGCATGATTACGCAAATCTAATATCCGCCGCAAAGGGATTTATAGAAATCGGCAAGCCCGAAAAGGCTTTGGAAATCCTTCAGCGTACCAATGATGACATAACGGGACTTTCACGATTTTCGCTTTGCTCCAATGAAACCGTTAATACTATTATATATATGAAAAAGCAGGAGGCGGAAAAGAACGGCATTAAAATAAAGGCGGAAGTTGAGGAGCATTATCCCCTTAATGTGGATGATTACGATTTCTGCCGCATCCTCGGAAATATAATCGACAATGCCGTAAACGCTCTCAAAAAGTATGAAGGCGAAAGGCTTTTCAGACTCAGTATAGAGATAGATGAAGGGTTTGTCCGCATCAAAGGTGAAAATCCCTTTGATGAAGCGAAGGAAAAGAGAAAACGCAGGTCTAAGGATCACGGACAGGGAACTGTTATTATAAAAGATATTGCATTAAAGTATGGCGGCAGTTATAATGTAAGGCAGGAAAACGGAATCTGGTATACGGATACCGTTCTCAAAAACATAAAAACAGAATAATTTCTTCAAAATTCTTGCGTTCGGGGATTGTGCAGTGCCGATTTTTTGATGACTTTTATCCGTATCGGCGCCCTGTTTCGGGCGAAAAATCTTATGGATAAAATGACGAAATTTTTTTCAAAAAGTTGTTGCATTTGCAAATGATGCATGGTATAATACTTGAGCATGCGAATGAGCATGATGATATGCGATGATGCAGGAGGTAGCCGCTCTTTGAAGCGGGAAATTTCTGCGGAGTATGTCCGATTTTCAAACCGGGCGCAATTTATATGGTTAAACCGACCGGGACACACCTGTTCCTTGTGTGTCTTGAGGTGCGACCGAATGCTTGAAGAGCCAAACACCCGGGTTGATTGAAAAATCTACTCGGTTTTTAAAAAAGAACGGGCGGAACGCCCGGAACAGTGTGAGGAATTTCAGCGATGCCCGCCAAATTTAAGGAGGCGCAACCATGGCAACCACAGAGAAAGTCAGAATCAGACTTAAGGGCTACGACCACAATCTTGTTGACAAAGCTGCTGAGAAGATTGTAGAAACAGCAAAGCGCACAAACGCTCAGGTTTCAGGTCCTGTCCCGCTGCCCACAGAGAAGGAAGTAGTTACAATCCTTCGCGCAGTACACAAGTACAAGGATTCCCGTGAGCAGTTCGAGCAGCGCACACACAAAAGGCTTATCGACATTCTCAGACCCTCAAACAAGACAATTGAGGCTCTGACAGGTCTTGAGCTTCCCGCCGGCGTAGAAATCGAAATCAAGCTTTAATTCAAGGCTTGCACGAAGAACGCCGAAAGGTCAAGTTGGCGAAAGGTCAACCAATAACCGAAGGAGGAAAGTAAATTATGCAAAAAGGTCTTATCGGAAAGAAGATTGGCATGACTCAGTTTTTCCTGGATAACGGAAACGTTGTTCCCGTAACAGTTGTTGAAGCTGGTCCCTGCGTAATCGTCCAGAAGAAGACAGTCGAAAACGACGGCTATGAAGCTGTTCAGTTCGGCTACGGCGATGTTAAGGCGTCAAGGGTCAACAAGCCCATGAAAGGCCACTTCGCAAAGAACGATGTCGCTCCCAAGAAGGTTCTCAGAGAGTTCAGATTCGCTGATATCAGCGCTCTCAACGTAGGCGACATCATCAAGGCAGATGCATTTGCTGTCGGCGACAAGGTAGACGTTGTCGGAACAAGCAAAGGTAAGGGAACTGCCGGCGCCATCAAGAGATGGAACTTCGGCCGCCTCAAGGAATCTCACGGTACAGGTCCCGTTGCAAGACATGCAGGTTCACTGGGTGCTTGCTCCGATCCTTCCAGAGTTTTCAAGGGCAAGAAGCTTGCAGGACATCTCGGTAATGAGCGTGTAACAATCCAGAATTTAGACGTTGTTAAAGTTGATGCTGAAAACAACCTTATCGCTATCAAGGGCGCCATCCCCGGACCCAAGGGCGGTATCGTAGTTATCTCCGACAGCGTCAAAGCGTAAGGGAAGGAGTGTAACGAATGCCTAACGTAACAGTATTTGACATGACCGGCAAGAAGGTTTCCGAACTTGCTCTTGCAGACAGCGTTTTTGCAATTGAGCCCAGCGTTTCGGCTATGCATCTTTGCGTAGTTAACTATCTTGCAAACCAGCGTCAGGGCACACAGTCGACCCTTACACGCGCTGAGGTAAGCGGCGGCGGCAAAAAGCCGTGGCGTCAGAAGGGCACAGGCCGTGCAAGACAGGGTTCAACCCGTGCTCCCCAGTGGACACACGGCGGAATCGCACACGGACCCAAGCCCCGTGAGTATGGTTTCTCCATCAACAAGAAGGTCAGAAGACTTGCAATGAAGTCAGCTCTCTCAGTTAAGGCTGCTGCAAGCGAGATTGTTGTTCTCGACAACCTCCAGCTTGAGGCAATCAAGACAAAAGAGATGGTAAAGGTTCTCGGCGCTCTTGAGACAGGAAAGAAAGTACTTATCGTACTTCCTGAGAAGAACGACATCGTTTACAGAAGCGCAAGAAACATTGCAGGTGTACAGACAACTCTTGTAAATACACTCAATGTTTACGATATCCTCAACTGCGACACAATGGTAGTTGTCAAGGATGCCGTTGCAAAAATCGAGGAGGTATACGCATGAAAACAGCACAGGACATTATCCTCCGCCCGGTAATCACCGAGGAGAGCATGCAGGGTACCGCTTTTAAAAAGTATACTTTCAAGGTAGCAAAGACCGCTAACAAAATCGAGATTGCCAAGGCAGTCGAGAAGCTCTTCGGAGTTAAGGTCGCTAAGGTCAACACCCTTAACGTCCGCGGTCAGCTCAGAAGACAGGGCCGTTTCGAGGGATACACCCCCTCATGGAAGAAAGCTGTCGTAACACTTACAGAGGATTCCAAGACTATCGATTTCTTCGATGGCATGATGTAATCCCAATCCACAATAATCCGGCGGCAACGTATGGAGAATGACATTGCTCCGCAAAGCCGCTCAGAGGAGAGTGAAACAAATGTCGATAAAGGTCTATAAGCCGACTACAAACGCGAGACGCAACATGTCGGTTACAGATTATTCCGAGCTTTCAAAGTGCGGCCCCGAAAGAAGCCTTCTTGCTCCTCTTAACAAGAAGTCAGGCCGTAACAGCTACGGTAGAATAACAGTCCGTCACAGAGGCGGCGGAAACAGAAAGAAATATCGTATCATCGACTTTAAGCGCGATAAGTTCGATATGCCCGCAACAGTACTCACCGTTGAGTATGACCCCAACCGTTCGGCACACATTGCCCTCGTTCAGTATGAGGACGGAGAGAAGAGATACATCCTCGCTCCCGCAGGCCTTAAGGTAGGCGATAAGGTTGAGGCAGGCGCAAACGCCGACATCAAGCCCGGCAACGCCCTTCCCCTTGTAAACATCCCCACAGGTACATTCCTCCACAACATCGAGCTCAACCCTGGCAGAGGCGGCCAGCTTGCCCGTGCGGCAGGAAACTCCGCTCAGCTCATGGCTAAGGAGAACGGCTACGCTCTTCTTCGCCTTCCCTCCGGCGAGCTTCGCAATGTTTCGGTTAACTGCATGGCAACAGTCGGCCAGGTCGGCAACGTTGACCACGAGAACGTTAAAATCGGTAAGGCAGGACGTAAACGTCACATGGGCTGGAGACCTACGGTTCGCGGTTCAGTCATGAACCCCTGCGATCACCCCCACGGTGGTGGTGAAGGTAAAGCTCCCATCGGTCGTCCCGGACCTGTTACACCTTGGGGCAAGCCTGCTCTCGGTTATAAGACACGTGCCAAGAAGAATCGCTCCGATAAGTTTATCGTGAAGCGCCGTAACGGCAAGTAATCGGTGAAAGGAGCTAAGAAATATGGGCAGAAGCGTTAAAAAGGGACCTTTTGTGCAGGAAAAACTGCTCAAGAGAGTTCAGGATATGAACAATAAGGGCGAGAAAATCGTTCTTAAAACATGGAGCCGCAGCTCCACAATTTTCCCGGATTTCGTAGGCCACACCTTCGCTGTTCATGACGGACGCAAGCACGTTCCGGTATATGTAACAGAGGATATGGTAGGTCACAAGCTGGGTGAATTTGCACCGACCAGAACATTCAGAGGTCATGCAGGTTCAAAGACTTCAAACAACGGCAAATAAACCAGTCGAAAGGAGTGTGTAAAAACTATGGAAGCTAAGGCTAAAGTGACAAATGTCAGAATTGCGCCCCGTAAGGTTCAGATAGTTCTCGACCTTATCCGCAATCAGCCTGCTGATAAAGCCATGGCAATACTCAAGCACACGCCCAAGGCTGCTTGTGAAGTGCTTGAGAAACTTTTAAAATCTGCAATGTCAAATGCGGAAACAAACCATAACATGGATCCCAACAGACTTTATGTTGCAGAGTGCTACGCTTGTCCCGGACCCATCCTCAAGCGTATCAGACCCAGAGCACAGGGACGTGCTTTCCGCATCAATAAGAGAACATCGCACATCACCCTTGTACTCAAGGAAATGGAATAAGCGAAGAGGAGGTTAAATAATGGGCCAGAAAATTAATCCCACCGGTTTGAGAATCGGCGTTATTAAGGATTGGGAATCTCGCTGGTATTCAAAGGCTGAAACCTTTGGCGATACCCTCGTTGAGGACTATAACCTCCGTGAGTTCCTCCTTAAAACATTGGCGCCCGCCGGTGTTCCTAAAATCGAGATTGAGCGCGACGCAAAGCGCGTACGCATCAACATCTTCTGTGCAAAGCCCGGCATGGTAATCGGCCGCGGCGGTTCCGAGATCGATAAGCTCAAGGCAACTTGCGAAAAGATGCTCGGAAAAGAGGTTGCCCTCAACATCGTTGAGATCAAGCAGCCCGACCTTAACGCACAGCTTGTCGCTGAAAACATTGCAGCACAGCTCGAGAGACGTGTATCTTTCCGCCGTGCCCTTAAGCAGTCCATCGGACGCGCAATGAAACTTGGCGCAAGAGGTATTAAAACTCAGGTTTCCGGCCGTCTCGGCGGTGCTGAAATCGCAAGAACAGAAACTTACCACGAGGGAACAATCCCGCTTCAGACAATCAGAGCCGACATCGACTACGGCTTTGCAGAGGCTAAGACAACCTACGGCCGCATCGGCGTTAAGGTATGGCTTTACAGAGGCGAGGTTCTCCGCGACAGCCGCAAGGCATCCCGCAGGGAAGGAGGAGCTAAATAATGTTATTGCCGAAGCGTGTTAAACACCGCAGAGTGCAGAGAGGCCGTCTTACCGGCGCTGCAACACGCGGAACAAAAGTAAATTACGGTGATTTCGGACTTGTAGCTCTTGAGCCCGCATGGATCACTTCAAACCAGATTGAGGCAGCTCGTATCGCTATGACACGTTACATCAAGCGTGGCGGTAAGGTTTGGATCAAAATCTTCCCCGACAAGCCGATCACCGAGAAGCCTGCAGAAACACGAATGGGTTCCGGTAAAGGATCTCCCGAATATTGGGTAGCCGTAGTTAAGCCCGGCAGAGTAATGTTTGAAATCGCCGGCGTTGACGAGGCTCTTGCCCGCGAGGCTATGCGTCTTGCGGCTAACAAATTGCCGATCAAGTGCAAATTTGTAACTAAGGAAGAAACGGGTGGTGAGCAGTAATGAAAGCCAGTGAAATCAGAAAACTGTCCGCCGCAGAGCTTGATGCCAAGCTCCTTGAGTTGAAGGACGAGCTTTTTAATCTGCGCTTCCAGCAAGCCATAAACCAGCTCGATAACCCAATGCGTATAAGCGCCGTAAAAAAGGACATCGCACGTATCAAGACAGTACAGCGCGAGGCCGAGATCGGCGCCAAGGCGTAAGGGAAGGGAGGCTTAAGCAATGAGCGATAGAAACCTCAGAAAAACTCAGGTAGGCATTGTTACCAGCGACAAGATGGATAAGACCGTTGTTGTCTCTGTTAAAGACAGGGTAAAGCATCCGCTTTACAAAAAAATCATTAATCGTACCGTTAAGCTTAAAGCACATGACGAAAACAATGAGTGCAGAATCGGCGACAGAGTTCTCGTTATGGAAACACGTCCCATGTCAAAGGACAAGAGATGGCGTGTAGCGGAAATCATAGAGAAAGCCAAATAATTTTGGCGTAAGCGCAAGGAGGAAAACACTGTGATACAGCAGCAGAGTTACCTCAAGGTTGCCGACAACACAGGCGCAAAGGAAATCATGTGTATCCGTGTGCTTGGCGGTTCCGGCAGGAGGTATGCCAATATCGGCGACGTCATCGTTGCTTCGGTTAAAAAAGCAGCACCCGGCGGCGTTGTTAAAAAAGGCGACGTTGTAAAAGCAGTCGTAGTTCGTACTGCAAGCGGCGTTCGCCGTGAGGACGGCACATACATTCGCTTCGACGAGAATGCAGCCGTTATCATAAAGGATGATAAAAATCCCAGAGGCACCCGTATTTTTGGACCTGTGGCAAGAGAACTTCGTGAGAAGAGCTATCTCAAGATTCTCTCCCTGGCTCCTGAAGTGCTTTAATCGGGAGGTGTAGGATAATGAACAAACTTCATGTTAAAACCGGTGACGTCGTTATGGTAATCAGCGGTAAGGATAAGGGCAAGACAGGCAAGGTTATGCAGGTAAGCCCCTCCGAAGGCAAGGTTATCGTAGAAGGCGTTATGAACGTTACAAAACACGTCAAGCCCCGCAAGATGGGTGAGCCCGGCGGCCTTATCAAGGCTGAAAGTGCTCTCTATGCCTGCAAGGTGCTTCCTGTTTGCCCCAAGTGCGGCAAGGCCACAAGAGTGGGCTACACCGTTAAGGACGGCAAAAAGGTTCGTGTCTGCAAACATTCCGATTGCAAAGCAACATTTTAATTAAGGGAGGAACATGACAATGGCAAGGTTACAGGAAACCTATGTTAAAGAGGTTGCACCTGCACTGATGAAAAAGTTCGGCTACAAAAGTGTCATGCAAATCCCGAAGCTTGACAAGGTAGTAATCAACGTAGCTTGCGGCGAAGCCCGTGACAACGCTAAGGTTATTGATTCTGTTATGAGCGACCTCGCTCAGATCACAGGTCAGAAGGCCACAGTCTGCAAGGCTAAGAAGTCAGTTGCTAACTTCAAGCTCCGTGAGGGTATGACAATCGGTGCAAAGGTTACTCTCCGCGGCGCAAGAATGTATGAATTCATCGACAGATTTTTCAATCTTGCACTGCCCAGAGTAAGAGACTTCAGAGGAATTAACCCCAACTCCTTCGACGGACGCGGAAACTACTCCATGGGCGTTAAGGAACAGCTTATTTTCCCTGAAATCGAATACGATAAGATAGATAAGGTTCGCGGTATGGACATCTGCTTTGTCACAACAGCGAACACAGACGAAGAAGCTCGTGAGCTGCTCACACTTATGGGCGCTCCGTTCTCGAAGTAAGGAGGAGCAGTTGTGGCTAAGAAATCAATGAAAGTAAAGCAGGCAAGACCTGCTAAGTATTCCACAAGGGCATACAACAGATGCAAGATCTGTGGTAGACCCCACGCTTATCTTCGTAAGTACGGAGTTTGCCGTATCTGCTTCAGGGAGCTTGCCCATGCAGGCCAGATCCCCGGAGTCAAGAAGGCCAGCTGGTAATTTCGAGCAATTGCAAAGGAGGTTGACGGCATGCAAATAACCGATTCTATCGCCGATATGCTTACGAGAATCCGCAATGCGAACTCGGCAAAGCATGACTCGGTGGACGTTCCCGCATCCAACATGAAGAAGGCAATTGCTCAGATTCTTGTTGATGAGGGCTATGTAAAGAGCTTTCAGGTCATCGACGACGGAAAGCAGGGCGTAATCCGTATCACTCTTAAGTACGGTCCCAACAAGGCACAGGTCCTTACAGGACTTCGCCGCGTTTCAAAGCCCGGTCTTCGTATTTATACAAACTGTGAGGATATGCCTAAGGTCATGAAGGGCCTCGGAATCGCGATCCTCTCCACATCAAAAGGCATCATGACTGATAAGGACGCACGCAAAGCCAACGTCGGCGGCGAAGTCCTTGCATTCGTATGGTAAGAGGAGGTACAGAGAATGTCACGTATAGGCAGAAAGCCAATCGTCATTCCCGCAGGCGTTGAAGTAGCGCTTGACGGAAGCACTGTTACCGTAAAAGGCCCTCTCGGCACACTTACCAGAACAGTGCACAAAAACATGAGCGTTGCGGTTGACAACGGCGAAGTCCTTGTCACCCGTCCCAATGACGAGAGCGAAAACCGCTCACTTCACGGTCTTACACGCACACTTATCGCCAACATGGTCGAGGGTGTTCACACAGGCTTCAAAAAGGAGCTTGAGGTTAACGGCGTAGGTTACCGTGTAGCTATGCAGGGTAAAGATCTGGTCATGAACATCGGTTACTCCCATCAGGTTATCTATCCTGAGGTAGAGGGAATCAAGATTGAGACACCCGCCCCCAACAAGATCATCGTTTCGGGCGCTGATAAGCAGCTCGTCGGTCAGGTAGCGGCTGAGATTCGCGAGAAGCGTCCCCCCGAGCCTTACAAGGGCAAGGGCATCAAGTACGTTGATGAGCACATCCGCCGCAAGGAAGGTAAAGCCGGTAAGGGCGGCAAGTAATCTTAATCGAAGGAGTGAAAATAAATGGTTAGCAGACCAGACAGCAATAAGGCAAGACTTGCCCGTCACAAGAGAGTCCGCGGCAAGATTTCAGGCACAGCTGAGTGTCCTCGCCTTAATGTATTCCGCTCCAATAGCCATATCTATGCACAGCTGATTGACGACGTTGCAGGCGTAACGCTTGTATCGGCTTCAACTGTTGAGAAGGATTTCAAGGAATACGGCGGAAATAAAACAGCTGCTCACAAAGTGGGCAAATTACTCGCAGAGCGCGCCGCAGCTAAAGAGATAACAGACGTTGTTTTCGACCGCGGCGGCTACATCTATCACGGCCGTGTACAAGCGTTGGCCGAAGGCGCCCGTGAGGGTGGCCTCAAGTTCTAAGAAGGAGGAATACTTTTGGCTAAGATTGACACATCGGCTGTTGAGCTTCAGGAGCGCGTAGTTACTATAAACCGTGTTTCCAAGACAGTTAAGGGCGGCAGAATCTTCAAGTTCGCCGCACTTGTAGTTGTCGGAGACGGAAACGGCACGGTAGGCTTCGGTCTCGGTAAATCAGGCGAAGTTCCGGATGCAATCCGCAAGGGAATCGAAGACGCCAAGAAGAACCTTATCAAGGTTTCTCTCAAGGGTACAACAATTCCTCACGAGATCATCGGTAAATTCGGCGCCGGAGTTGTACTTCTCAAGCCTGCCGCACCCGGTACCGGCGTTATCGCCGGCGGCCCCGTCCGTGCGGTTGTTGAGACAGTCGGCATTAAAGATATCCGTACCAAGGCACTTCGTTCCAATAACCCCTGCAACGTTGTAAGAGCCACTATCGACGGCCTTTCAAAGCTGCGTTCTGCTGACGAAGTTGCTGCTATCCGCGGCAAGTCAGCTAAGGAAATTTTAGGTTAAGGAGGGTGGATAACAATGGCTGATATTCAGGTAAAGCTCGTTAAGAGCCTCATCGGAAGCAAAAAAGATCAGATTGCCACCGCCCATGCACTTGGTCTTCACAAAATAGGAGATGTTGCGGTACAGCCCAACAATCCCCAGACACTGGGTAAGGTAAGAAAAATTAACCACCTTATCGAGGTAACCGAAGCGTAAGCAAGGAGGTGCGAGTATAATGAAATTGCACGAACTTACACCGGCAGCGGGCTCCAAGAAGGATGTCAAGCGTATCGGTAGAGGTGCAGGTTCCGGACAGGGTAAAACCGCCGGTAAAGGACACAAGGGTCAGAAGGCCCGTGCCGGCAGAGGAATGCGTCCGGGCTTTGAAGGCGGCCAGATGCCCCTTCAGAGAAGAATCCCCAAGAGGGGCTTCAACAATATCTTTGCAAAGGAAATTGCGATTGTTAACGTTGCGGCACTCGATCAGCGTTTCAACGACGGTGACGTTGTAGATGTTGCAGCTCTTGTAAAGTCAGGTCTTGTTAAGAACGAGCTTGACGGAGTAAAGGTTTTGGGTAACGGTGAAATCACCAAGAAGCTTACTGTTCAGGTAAACGCCTTCTCAAGCTCTGCAAAGGAGAAAATTGAGGCAGCCGGCGGAAAGGCTGAGGTGATCTGAGTTGTTTCGCACATTTATTAACGCTTGGAAAATCCCAGATATCAGAAAGAAGATTCTCTTCACTGCGCTTATCCTTCTTCTTTTCAGAATAGGCGCCAATATCCCGGTTCCCTTTGTTAATATCTCAGACGGTATTATCACAGATCCTACAGCTCAGAACTTTATGACCTATCTCAGCATGATGACTGGTGAAGCGTTCAACTACGGTACGATTTTCGCAATGTCAATCACCCCGTACATCAACTCTTCAATTATCATGCAGCTCCTTACCGTAGCCATCCCCGCACTGGAGAGGCTTCAGAAGGAAGGCGAAGAGGGACGTAAGAAGATAGCCTCCATAACTCGTTATGTGGCTGTCGTTCTCGGACTTATCCAGAGCGTTGCTTACTACTTCTATCTTCGCAATACAAACCATCTTATGCTTGACGAGTCAGGCGCCCTTTTCACAGGCTTCTTCGGAGTTTTCCAGGCAGTGGTTATCGTGCTTGTACTCACAGCTGGTACGGCCCTTATCATGTGGCTCGGCGAGCAGATCAATGCTCAGGGTATCGGCAACGGTATTTCACTTATCCTCTTTGCAGGTATTGTTTCAAGAATCCCCTCAATGCTTATCCAGCTCTATGAGGGCTACTTCAAACAGCAGGGCGGCGTTTACTACGCACTTGTTCCCCTCGTACTTGTACTCTATCTCCTTATGATAGCTTACATCGTATGGATGGACGGATCAGAGCGCAGAATCCCCGTTCAGTACGCAAAGAGAGTTGTGGGCCGCAAGATGTACGGCGGACAGAGCACACATATTCCGATCAAGGTCAATATGTCAGGTGTTATGCCCATCATCTTCGCATCTTCAATTCTTTCACTTCCGCCCACGATAAAGATGTTTATTGATATCGATGATGAGTCAAACTGGAACAAGTACTTCTTCGACCTGTTTGACAATACTCACTGGGTCTACGGTTTGATTTACTTCCTGCTTATAATCTTCTTTGCTTATTTCTATGCGCAGATTCAGTACAATCCCATCGAAATGGCAAACAACATCCGTAAGCAGAGCGGTGCTATCCCCGGCATCCGCCCCGGACAGCCCACTTCAAACTATATCTCAAAGATACTTTCAAGAATCACCCTTATGGGCGCGCTTCTTCTCAGCGTTGTTGCGTTGTTCCCCATCGTGTTTTCACAGGTCACAACACTCGCTGGTTCTCCCATGAATATCGCTCTCGGCGGTACTTCAATCATCATCCTTGTCGGTGTTGCTCTTGAAACCGTAAAGCAGCTCGAGTCACAGATGATGATGCGTCACTACAAGGGATTCCTTGACTGATAATGTCAGAGAAGGAGAGATAAAGATGAAACTCATACTTCTTGGCGCACCCGGTGCGGGGAAGGGCACGCAGGCTGAAAAAATCTGCGAAAAGCTCTCAATCCCCGCAATCTCAACGGGTAATATAATCCGCGAAGCCCTTAAAAACGGCACTGAGATGGGCCTCAAAGCCAAATCCTACATTGATGCCGGTCAGCTCGTCCCCGACGAGGTGGTAATCGGTATAATTAAGGACAGACTTGCCCAGAATGACTGTGCAAACGGCTTCATTTTAGACGGTTTCCCCCGCACCATTCCCCAGGCTGAGGCTTTGGATGAAATGGGCGTGGAAATCGATAAGGTCATCGACATCGAAGTGCCCGATGAGAAAATCACGGCCAGAATGTCAGGCCGCCGCGTATGCAAGGAATGCGGAGCTTCCTATCATCTGCTTTACAAAAAGCCGGAGAAGGAAGGAATATGCAACCTTTGCGGCGGAGAGCTTGTACAGCGAAAGGATGACCATCCTGATACGGTGCTTGACAGACTCAAGGTTTACCATGAGCAGACAGAGCCCCTGAAGGATTTTTATGCGAAGAAAGGTAAGCTTCGCATAGTGGAAGGACAGGAAGACGTGGCGGATACCACGGCGGCAACCTTCCGCGCACTGGAGGATTAAGCATGATAGTGCTGAAAACAAAGCGTGAACTGGCTTTAATGCGAGAGGCATGCCGGATTTCCGCGGGAGCATTAAAGGCAGCCGGCGAGGCGGTTGAGCCCGGGGTGACAACTTACGAGATCGACCGCGTGGCCTACGATTACATTAAGAAATGCGGCGCTGAGCCGAATTTCCTTAACTTGTACGGCTTTCCGGCTACCGCATGCATTTCCATAAATAACGAGGTTATTCATGGTATTCCCAGCAAGAAGCGGGTGCTCAAGGCGGGCGACATTGTCAGCATCGACCTTGGCGCTAAAATCGACGGCTTCAATGGCGACAACGCCGCCACATTTGCGGTAGGTGATATTTCACCGGAGGCAAAGCGGCTGTGCGACACTACACGCGAGAGCCTTTACGAAGGCATCAGGGCTGCTGTCGCTGGCGGACGAATAGGCGACATTGGAGCGGCGGTATCAAGCTATTGCGAGGCGAGAGGCTACGGCGTAGTAAGACAGTTTGTCGGACACGGCGTAGGCGCAAAACTTCATGAAGACCCCAGTGTACCGAATTTCGGCACACCGGGCAGAGGCGTAAGGCTTCTGCCGGGCATGACTATAGCTATCGAGCCCATGATAAATCAGGGCACGGAAAGGGTGGAAACCCTGGCGGACGGCTGGACAGTCGTAACCCTTGACGGTAAGCTTTCAGCCCATTTTGAGCATACAATCGCCATCACGGCAGACGGTCCCCAGATACTCACAGTATTATAAGGAGGCTGTCATGGAGATTAAAGTCGGCAGCGTGGTTTTTTCAAAGTCCGGCAGAGACGCCGGCAGCTTTCTTGCCGTTGTAGGCTTTCAGGCGAACAGAGTTTTGCTCTGCGACGGAAAGCAAAGGCCTTTGGCGAGACCGAAGGCTAAGAACCTGCGGCATATATGTGCTGCGAAAACGGTTTTAACCGAGCTGGAGATGGCAAACGATTGCAGCTTGAGAAAAGCTTTGGCGAAATTCGCTGAAAAAGAAAGTAAACTGTAAGGAGGGTTAGTTGTGTCAAAACAGGAAATGATCGAGATTGAGGGTACGGTGGTTGAGTCCCTGCCCAACGCAACATTCAAGGTTGAGCTGGAAAACGGCCACAGAATTTTAGCCCATATTTCCGGAAAGCTTCGTATGAATTATATACGCATACTTCCGGGAGATAAGGTGAAAGTCGAAATGTCGCCATATGACTTCACACGCGGGCGTATAACATGGCGTTCTAAATAGCTTTCAGCTAAGGAGGTATTCTATAATGAAAGTCAGACCTTCTGTCAAGAAAATTTGCGAAAAGTGTAAGATAATTAAACGCAAGGGAAAAGTCATGGTTATCTGTGAGAATCCCAAGCACAAGCAGCGTCAGGGCTGATCCCGGCGCAAACCAGTAAATGGAGGTGCAACTGACAAATGGCGCGTATTTCAGGTGTTGACCTGCCCAGAGATAAGAAAGTTGAGATTGCTCTTACTTACATCTTCGGCATCGGTCGTAAAACAGCCGGCGACATTATTGCAGCAACAGGCGTAAATCCCGAAACAAGAGTTAAGGATTTAAGCGAGGACGATGTTTCAAAGCTTCGTGAGTATATAGACCACAACGTTAAGGTAGAGGGTGACCTTCGCCGTGAAACAGCGTTTGATATCAAAAGGCTTATCGAAATCGGTTGCTATCGTGGTGTGCGTCACCGCAAGGGCCTGCCCGTAAGAGGACAGCGTTCAAAGACAAACGCACGTACACGCAAGGGTCCGAAGAAGACGATAGCTAACAAGAAGAAATAAGCTAGGAGGGATACGAATGGCTACTAAGGGTTCCGCTAAGAAGACGGCTGCTACACGCCGCCGCCGTGAACGCAAAAACATTGAGCGTGGCGCTGCACATATCCAGTCCACATTCAACAACACAATTGTTACCATTACGGATACTCAGGGTAATGCCGTTTCCTGGGCAAGCGCCGGCGAAATGGGCTTCAGAGGTTCAAGAAAGTCAACTCCCTACGCTGCACAGACAGCCGCTGAAACAGCAGCTAAGGCAGCTATGGAGCATGGCATGAAGACTGTTGAAGTTTACGTTAAGGGTCCCGGAGCAGGACGTGAAGCAGCTATCAGAGCTCTTCAGACCGCGGGTCTTGAGGTTAACATGATCAAGGATGTTACTCCCATCCCCCACAACGGATGCCGTCCGCCCAAAAGAAGACGAGTATAACCTAATTTTTGGAGGTGTAACCACATGGCAAGATATACCGACGCGGTATGTAAACTTTGCCGCCGTGAGGGCAAAAAGCTTTTCCTTAAAGGCTCAAGATGCTATACAGACAAGTGTGCTCTTGCACGCCGTGCTTATGCTCCCGGACAGCATGGTCAGGGCCGCAAAAAGTCTTCCGAGTATGGTCTTCAGCTTCGCGCAAAGCAGCAGGCTAAACGTTACTACGGTATTCAGGAAGGCCAGTTCCATAAATATTTCCTTATGGCAGAGCGCAAACAGGGCGTTACCGGTGACAACCTGCTCCAGATTTGCGAAAGCCGTATAGACAACGTTGTCTATCTTCTCGGCTGGGCAAGCTCCAGAATCGAGGCAAGACAGCTTGTAAACCACGGTCACTATGAGGTCAACGGCAAGAGAGTTGACATTCCCTCTTACCTTCTCAAGGCCGGAGACGTTGTAACGATTCGCCAGAAGAGCCGTGACAGCGAAAAGTTCAAGGCAGTTCTTGAGACAAACGGCGCACGTCCCGTTCCTCAGTGGCTTGACCTTGACAGAGAAGCTTTCTCAGCAAAGGTTCTCAATCTTCCCACCCGTGATCAGATTGAGGTTCCCGTTGAAGAGCATCTCATCGTTGAGTTCTATTCTAAATAATAGTGTCGCCTGACAGTATTGTGAAGGACTACTCACATGCAGCTTTAAGCTGCTAAAAATAAGGAGGGTTTTGAAATGATTGAAATCGAAAAGCCCATAATCGAAGCTACCGATTTAGCGCTTGACGGAACCTACGGCAAGTTCACTCTTGAACCCCTTGAGAGAGGCTACGGAACAACTCTCGGCAACAGCCTGAGAAGAGTTATCCTTTCCTCACTTCCGGGCTACGCCATCACTTCCGTTAAGATTGAAGGCGCACTTCACGAATTCTCCACTCTTCCCGGAGTTAAGGAGGACGTAACCGAGATAGTTCTGAACCTTAAGGGAGTAATCCTCAAGATTCACGGTGACGGTCCCAAGACCGTTTACATCGAGGCAAGCGGTGAAGGCGAAATCACTGCCGGCAGCATCAAGGCGGATTCCGAGGTTGAGATCCTCAACCCCGACCACCATATCGCCTCTCTTGACAGCGACGCTCATGTAAGCATGGAGCTCACTGTTGACAAGGGCAGAGGATATGTGCCTGCCGAGCGCAATAAGCAGCTTATGCAGCCTGCAATCGGAGTAATTGCGATTGATTCAATTTACACACCTGTTCTCAAGGTGAACTATACAGTTGAAAACACACGCGTAGGCCAGATTACCGACTATGACAAGCTTACGCTTGAAGTGTGGACCAACGGAACAATCTCCGCCAAGGAAGCCGTTTCGTTGGGAGCCAAGATCCTCAACGAGCACCTCAACCTGTTTGTTGACCTCTCTGAGGAGGCTTATGACACTGAAATTATGGTTGTCAAGGATGACAACGGTAAAGAGAAAGTGTTGGAGATGACCATTGAGGAACTTGACCTTTCTGTCCGCTCCTACAATTGCCTTAAGAGGGCGGGCATCAATACGGTTGAAGACCTTATCGGTAAAACAGAAGACGATATGATGAAGGTTAGAAACCTTGGCCGTAAATCTCTTGATGAGGTTGTAGCTAAGCTTGATACCCTCGGTTTCGGTCTTCGCAAGGAAGAGGAATAAAACCGATTTCATACCAATAACGGTAAAGGAGTGATTTTAATGCCCGGTACCAGAAAGCTTGGCCGTACAACCGACCACAGAAGAGCAATGCTCAGAGCTATGGTAACCTATCTCTTGGAGAATGGCAGAATAGAAACCACCGTTACAAGGGCAAAGGAAGTCCGTGCTATGGCAGAGAAAATGATTACTGTTGCCAAGGACGACAGCCTTCAGGCAAAGCGTACAGCTCTCGCTTACATCACAAAGGAAGATGTAGTCAAGAAGCTGTTCACAGAGATTGCCCCCAAGTATAAAGAAAAGAACGGCGGTTATTGCCGTATTATCAAAACAGGCCCCCGCCGCGGTGACGCAGCGGAGATGTGCATCATCGAGCTTGTCTGATTAATTGATAATATAAATGGTAACCTTTGCGGCATCCGAATACGGATGCCGCATTTTGTATTTACAAAATAATTTGTTTTGCATGTTTAAAATTCTGCCGCATTGTATTTAACAAGATATTACGGTACAATATAAATCACTTTATAAAAATGGGGTGAGATTATTAAGGGATTGGATTTATGCAGATCATTTTTCTTTGAAGCTGCGCAGCCGATTATTGAAAAAAATTACCCTGATTTAGAATATTCTGCGGGACTTATAGGATACGGTTCCGACGTTTTGGGTTATGACGATGAAGTTTCTCAAGATCACATGTGGGGGCCGAGATTTTATATGTTTCTGAAAAGTGATGATATTGAGAAGAAAGCGGAAATATTTGAAACACTATCCGAATTTTTGCCTTATCAGTATAAAGGATACAGTGTAAATTTTACTAAGCCTGATCCCAATGATAACGGTGTACAGCATGCTGAGCTTATAAGCAGCGGAAAAGTTAATCCGCTTATTTTCATACAGACTTTTGACGAGTTTTTATATGATGAATTGGGAACATCAAATTTAGAAAACCTGCATCCGTCAGATTGGTTATCTTTTTCAGAACATAGATTGTTGTCGTTAGTATCCGGAAAAATGTTTGTTGATAAATTACATATTGCAGATAAATTGATGTTATTAAAATATTACCCTGATGATGTCAGAAATTATTTAATCGCATCAAATTGGAATATTATTGCCTGCGAACAAGCTTTTGTTAAAAGATGCGGAGAAACAGGCGATGAAATGGGGTCAATAATTATATGTGCAAGAATAGCTGAAAGGCTCATGCGATTATGTTTTTTATATCAAAAGACTTATGCCCCTTACAGTAAATGGTTTGGTACTGCGTTTAACAAATTGGATATAGAAATTGACATTAAAAAATCCATATATGCAGCCCTTCACGCTGAAACTGTAGAACAGCGTGAAGATTGGCTTGTACAATCCCAAGCGCTGGTAGCGGATTTACATAACAAAAGCGAAATAACACCATTCATAGACTATAAAATAGAGTCGTATTTCGGCAGGGATATCAAAGTTATTTTTGCTGAAAAATTTGCTGAAGCTGCAGCGGAAAAACTTGTCGGTACACCGTTAAAAAATATTCCGCTTATTGGAACCTTCAGCCAAATCGGCGGTTTAAGTTCATTCAGCGATGAAAAACAGTATTATGAACAAATTAAAGGAATATACGGGAAGATATAATATCTATAGATTGATAAAGCGAATCAATAATAAAAGCCTGACGAAGAGTTGATAAAAATGAAGCGTAAACTTGAATTTGCCGTCCCCGAAGAAATGGACGGGGCAAAGCTGATACATTTTCTGAGAAGTCATGTTAAAATGTCATACCGTCTTGCCATGAGTTTAAAGCAGTATCCCGACGGAATGATGAGAAACGGTGAAAAAATAAGAACTGTGGATAAAGTAAAAGCAGGAGAAATTATCGAAATTAATATACCTCAGGAGGAATCCTCCATTGAGCCTATAAATATACCCATAGACGTTATTTATGAGGATGAGGATATCCTGCTTATAAATAAACAAGCGGGTCTTGCGATGCATCCCACCCACAATCATCAGGGAGACACCCTCGCCAATGCGGTAGCTTTTTATCTGAGCGAAAAAGGTGACACGGGGGCTTTCCGCTCCATCGGACGGCTGGATAAAGATACCTCGGGGATAGTTTTGTGCGCCCTCAATCCCTTCGCCGCCTCCAGACTGTCGGACGAGCTCCGGGCGGGGGAGATAAAAAAGACCTATTACGCAGTTGTACAGGGGGAATATTCAGGGGAGGGCACCGTAGATGTGCCCATATACCGCCCCGATCCAATGAAAACCCTGCGCGCAGCAGGCGAAAAGGGCGACAGGGCCGTTACTCACTGGAAATGCATAAAAAGCGGAAAAGGTCTTTCTCTGCTGGAGATAAATCTCGAAACGGGCAGGACGCATCAGATAAGGGTTCATTTTTCCCATTTGGGGACGCCTCTGGCGGGAGATGATATGTACGGCGGAAGCTGTGAAATGATAAAAAGACACGCCCTTCACTGCGGCAGACTCGAATTCATGCATCCCGTCACAGGCGAAAAAATGTGCATAACGTCGCCTCTTCCCCAGGATATGCAAAGGCTTGCCGACACTATATGGCATAGATGTATGTTCATGCATTAAATCGGGCGATATATGCAAAATGGACTTGATTATATTGAAAAGAATGATATAATATTGACATAACGAAATCCAAGGAGGACAAGGTAATGAAAAAAACGGTTAAAATTCTTTCGGTTTTCATGGCAATCGTACTTATGGTTGCGGCTTTCGCAGCCTGTGGCGGAGATGCGGCAAAAGTTAAGGTAATCGACATAAAGCTTACCGATGAGGTTTATGCTTTCGGTGTTGACAAGAATCAGCCCGAGCTCCTCGAGCAGGTAAATGCTTTTATCGCCGAAATCAAAGAGGACGGCACTTTTGAGGAGATCTGCAATAAGTATTTCGCAGAGGGCACACCTACACCCGTTGAGTCAGCTGAAGAGGATTCTTCCAAGGATCAGCTTGTAGTTGCAACAAACGCGGCTTTTGAGCCCTTTGAGTATATGGACGGCGACAAGTATCTCGGAATAGATATGGAAATCGCTGCTGCCCTTGCCGAAAAACTCGGTAAAGAGCTTGTTATAAAGAACATGGACTTTGACGCTGTTTGCCTTTCTGTCGGCCAGCAGAAGTGCGATATCGCAATGGCGGGTCTTACGGTAAACGAGACACGTCAGAAGTATGTTACATTCTCCGATTCCTACTATCAGGCATCACAGAAGGTTGTTGTAAAGGGCGACGATACAACATTTGATAACTGCAAGACAAAGGAAGATGTTGAGGCTATTCTCAACGGCTTTGACGCAACAGTCAAAATCGGCGGACAGAACGGCACAACAGGCGCCGCATACGTTCAGGGCGATATGGAAGGCTTCGGATTCCCCGGACTTAAGGCTTCCTTCGTCGGCTATAAGAACGCCTCTCTTGCCATTCAGGATCTCGTTAACGGAAACATCAATTATGTAATCGTTGACGAAGCCCCCGCCGAGGCGATTGTAAAGGCAATCAACGAAATGGCGTAAGGCCTAATATCAGACAGAACAATAACCATAACAAACCTCACCCTAACAAGGTGAGGCTTGTTGCATGAATAAGGAAAAGTGATATGGGAAATTTTGATGTAAAAGTGGATGCATTCCTGCGGTCATTTCTTGACGGCGGCGGATACAGAAGCGTATTGACGGGATTGCAGAATACCATGATAATCGCCGTTTGCGGCTTGCTTATCGGCATTGTCATAGGTACGCTCATTGCTACCGTAAGAGTGCTGCCAAAATACAAGACACTTCCGAAGGTGCTCAACGGAATATGCAGCTTTTATGTAGCTTTGTTCAGAGGCACTCCCGTTGTGGTACAGCTTCTCGTTTTCTACTATGTAATGCTTCCGATTATGGGATTGAGACTCAGCTCCGTAGCGGTTTCTGTAGTGGTTTTCGGCATGAACAGCGGAGCGTATATTTCTGAAATTATGCGAAGCGGCATACAGTCGGTGGATATAGGCCAGATGGAGGGCGGACGCTCATTGGGTCTGAGCTATGCCACTACAATGATGCGCATAGTTATACCCCAGGCCGTAAAGAACATACTCCCCACTTTAGGCAATGAGTTTATAGCACTTATTAAGGAAACCTCCGTTGTAAGCTTCGTAGGCGCCACGGACCTTTATGTTGCCTTTAATTATATCGGTACCAACAACTACGAGTTTATGGTTCCTTACCTTGTAATGGCTCTTATTTATATAGCGATAGTTCTTATAATCAGTCTGCTTATAAAGATTATGGAAAGGAGTTTGAGGAAGAGTGATAGAGGTCATTAATCTTAATAAAAGCTTCGGAAAGCTCCATGTTCTTAAAAATATAAATATCAATATCGAAAAGGGCGAAAAGGTTGTTGTGATCGGACCCTCGGGCTCGGGAAAAAGCACCTTTCTCAGATGTCTCAACTGCATGGAAGATCCCACTTCCGGCAGCATCATTTTCAAAGGCGTGGATATAGCCGATATGAAGGTTGATATAAACGTTCACCGTCAGAAAATGGGAATGGTTTTTCAGCATTTCAACCTTTTTAACAATAAAACCGTTCTTGAGAATATAATGCTTGCTCCCGTTTATGTTGGCAATAAGAACCGCAAAAAACTCGAGATGACAAAAGCAGAGCTTAAAGAGAAAGCCAAGGAGACGGGAAAAAGTGTTGCCGAGGTAAAAAAGGAAATTAAAAAATCCAAAAAGAGTAAGGCTCAAATAAAGGAAGAGGCTAAAAAGACCGCAATGGATCTGCTCAAGAGAATCGGACTTGAAGATAAGGCAAATGTCTATCCCTCACAGCTTTCGGGCGGCCAGAAGCAGCGTGTGGCCATTATACGCTCTATGGCTATGAATCCTGACGTGATACTCTTCGATGAGCCTACGTCGGCCCTTGACCCCGAAATGGTCGGAGAGGTACTTTCACTGATGAAAGACCTTGCAGACAGCGGCATGACCATGGTTGTAGTCACTCACGAAATGGGATTTGCCCGTGAGGTTGGAACGAGAGTAATATTCATGGATGAAGGCAGGATAATCGAAGAGAACAATCCCAAAGATTTTTTTGAGAATCCTCAGAAT
Organism: uncultured Oscillospiraceae bacterium; assembly: GCA_949283785.1. Taxonomy (GTDB): domain Bacteria; phylum Bacillota; class Clostridia; order Oscillospirales; family Acutalibacteraceae; genus UMGS263. Next base: position 47,903 of record CASDTR010000003.1, on the reverse strand, counting down.
CCGAGACTCAAGGAGTTCCTTTCGAAGGTACTTTAATAGAATTACAATATTGTAAAACCCATATAAACCTGTTCGCGGGTTTATATGGGTTTTTGTTTTGCAAAAAATACACATTTATTAAATATTAGTATTGACACGGATGTAATATATAGTATAATTAATAATGCGAATTTTAAATGAAGTAAAATCAATCAGCGTAATGTTATATGCAAATTTGATTTTGTTTCAAGAGGAGGGTTATATGTACTTTATTGATTTCTTTAAAAATGTATTCAAAAAAAATAATATTGGAGTAATAATTTGGTTGATTTTGAATACGTTTATCGTGACTGTTGTTTTAGGTTCACTTTTTGGTGAAGAGTGGTGGTCTTTTTGTTTGGGATTTGTAGTTTACATTTTACTTTTGGCTATTACACTTTCACCTGTTGGCGAAGCAATCCTCAGATATCAGTGTAAGTGCAAAAAAATAACGAATCAAGAATATTTGAATCGCCTTACACCGATTTTTACAGAGGTTTATGAAAAAGCCAAAAAGAAAAATCCGGAAATTCCCGATAATGTGCAGTTCTATATAAATTATGAAGATGAACCAAACGCTTTTGCAACGGGCAGAAGAACTGTATGTATAACTGAGGGCCTTCTTGAATGTTCTGATTCTGAAATAAAAGCAGTGCTTGCTCATGAGTTCGGTCATCTCGCCCATAAAGATACGGATGCAATACTTATAATTGAGGTAGGAAATCTTTTAGTAACAGGCATGTTTGTTGTTTGGAGATTTTTATTTAATGTAGTTACAACAATTATGTCGTTTGTTATAGGAATTGTTTCTGATAGCATTGCGGGAGTTGTTGTAGGCTTGATTTATCGTGTTTGCATAGATTTCATTTTGGTGTTGGCGATGAAGATATGGACTAAACTCGGCGTTCTTCTTTGTCTCCACTCTGCAAGAAAGAATGAAAAGCTTGCAGATCAATATTCTTATGAGCTTGGATATGGAGAATATCTCTGCGAATTCCTTGATACACTTGAACCGTCAAAGACTAAAGGATTATGGGCTGCTCTTAATTCTTCTCATCCTGACAGCGATAAAAGAATTGCTTATCTTAAGCAACTTGGCTGTAAGTACAATAGCGTTCATTCGTTTTAATTAAAAGATAAAAGCGAATTTATTTTGATTAACACAAAAGCGGGACAGTCCAGTCCCGCTTTTGTGTTTTAATAAAGAAATGAAAACCGTTTATGCCTGTTTGGTACTTGAAAAATGCCAAAACTTGAAAGACAAAAAAGTCTGCAATATTCTTTCCGTTTGAAGAAAGAGAAGGAAAACATTTAACAAATAACGGTATAGCAACCGTTTACGGGTAGAAGTATATGCGATTCGCTACAATTTCAGTTGAGGTTTCAAAAACGTCAGTAAAAGATAGCTTTGATGTAATCCTACTGCAATTATGTTTGTGAACAGTTTTGTTTAAAACTCCTTATTCTTTTCTACCTCGTCAAAGAGCTCAAGCATTTTCTCGGAGGGCTTTGCAGTGAAGAGGCTTACAACGATAATAAGGATCAGTCCGATAGCGAATCCGGGGGCCAGAGAATAGAGGCCAGTCATATCGGCAATGGTCTGTCCACCGAAGGGGATGTAGTCCCAGAGGATCACGGTAAGGCCTCCGCCTATCATACCGACAGCAGCGCCTGTTCTCGTAGTGCGTCGCCAGAAGATGGCCATAAGCACCACGGGGCCGAAAGCGGAACCGAAGCCTGACCAGGCGTTGGAAACCAGATCCATAATGCCGTTGTCGGGATTGAGGGCAATTATGAAAGCGACGACCGAAACAACTATAACTACAACTCGGCTCACTCTGAGCATGCTCTTGTCGCTTGCGTCCTTCTTGATAACGCCTTTGTAAAGGTCCTCGGAAATCGCAGAAGCGGTAACGAGAAGCTGTGAGTCGGCAGTGGACATAATAGCGGCAAGGATACCGCAGAGGATTATTCCGCCGATGAAGGGAAGGCCAAGACGTGAGGAGAATATTTCTGTGATCATGTCGATGAATACGTTTTCTGTTTCATTGCCTGTAAGAGGAGCATCAACAAAGAAGGCTTTGCCGATAATTCCGAGGAAGCAGGCAACGGAAAGGGAGATTATGACCCAGATTATGGCGATGATTCTTGACTTTTTAAGTTCTCTATTGTCCTTGATAGCCATAAAGCGGACAAGGATGTGGGGCATTCCGAAGTATCCGAGAGCCCAGGCTATCTGAGAGATTATGTCGATGAAGCCGAGCTTTTCTCCGCCGCTGTATGCGGGGTTGAGAAAGTTGGTGCCCATGCCGTTAAGAATATCGGTTGTAGCATCCATTCCGCCGATCATTTTTATAGCGATGAAGGGAACGACCATAAGGGAGATTATCATCATGAAGCCCTGTACGAAGTCGGTCCAGCAAACAGCCAGGAATCCGCCGAGAAAGGTGTAGATAAGGATTACGGCTGCGCCTATGAGAAGGGCTACCGTATAGTCGATTCCGAAAACGGAGGAGAAAAGGGAAGCTCCTGCCGAGAAGCCGGAAGCTGTGTAGACCAAAAAGAAAATCATGATGAAAATGGAAGATGCTACACGCAGTACCCTTGACTTATCTTCGAAGCGGTTTTCGAAAAATTCGGGAAGGGTAAGGGAGTTTCCGCACTTTTCGGTGTATCTGCGAAGGCGGGAAGAAACCAGTGTCCAGTTAAGAATAGTACCGATCGCGAGACCTACTGCTATCCAAATCTGTCCTGTTCCCAAAGCGTAAATTGCTCCGGGAAGGCCCATGAGCAGCCAGCCGCTCATATCGGAAGCCTGGGCGCTCATTGCGGCGACCCAGCCGGAGAGACTTCTGCCGCCGAGGAAATAGTCCTCGGAAGTTTTTGATCTCTTCATTGAGTATACGCCGATTGCCATCATAAGCGCAAGGTAAGCGCCGAAGGCCAGTAAAATCCAAAGGTTATTACTCAAAAAAAACACTCCTCAAAGTAAAAATATGATAAAAAATATTATACTATTTTTCGCACTTTAACGCAATACCAAACAAAAGAGAATAAGAAAAAAATGGTTTTTTGTCAAAATTATCCTTATGTATGTGACATTATATTAAGTTATGCGGGTTTTTAAAGCGATAATAGAATTGAAACCTATTGTCACTATTTTGTTTCCAAAAGTTAAAGGAATGTTCATATGACAGTAACAAAACAAAAATAAACATCGGTTATTATATATATGTACTCAGGGAGAAAGGAGCCGCACCGAGTATCCTGTAAAAATGAGTACAGCTCTTACCCCTCCTCAAAGCAACCCCTCAATTTAAGAAAAAACGATCGGAGAAATCCGATCGTTTTTTCTTTTATGTGGTATTTGGCGGAAGAAATGCGCATATTATTTTTTAGCGATAATAGTTTAAGGATGAAAAAACAGGAGGCAAGAGATGAAAACATATAAGCCTGAGGGGTGGATTTTAAACACCTCGGAAAACAAAAATGCGCTTTCAAGCCTTTCAGCCATTAAGGAAAGCTTTCGAACGGGGAAAGCCATAGAGGCCAGAGCGGTGCTGTGCGACAGGAACCACAATCTTCATGTGGATTTGGGACTTATGAAAGGCGTCATTCCCAGAGAGGAAGGAGCCATAGGCATAGCTGAAGGAGCGGTAAGGGACATAGCGATTATTTCGAGAGTAAATAAACCCGTTATCTTTGTGATAACAGGTTTTGAAAACGACGAACTCGGCAGAACATATGCGGTTTTGAGCCGAAGGCAGGTACAGGAAAGATGCATGGAAGAGATAAAGAATCTGAGATCCGGCGACGTCATAGATGCAAAAGTGACGCATATGGAAAGCTTCGGAGCTTTTGTGGATATCGGAGCTGGAATAAGCGCTCTGCTTCCCGTTGACAGTATCTCCGTATCGCGTATCCCACATCCCTCACAGCGATTTTCGCCCGGCGATAACATCAAAGCCGTTGTAAAAAGCATTGATGAAAATTACAGAATAACACTCAGCCATAAAGAACTTCTCGGGACATGGGAACAGAACGCCGGCATGTTTTCACCCGGAGAGACGGTTCCCGGAATCGTGAGAAGCGTAGAGAAATACGGTATTTTTGTAGAGCTTGCCCCGAATCTTGCGGGACTTGCCGAATATTCGGAGGATATCGAACCGGGACAATGCGCCGGTGTTTACATTAAAAGCATGATACCTGAGAAGATGAAGATAAAGCTCATAATAGTGGATGCCTTTGACGGTGAGATGCCGAAACGGGAAACCCCGTATTTTACGCAGGCGGAGCATATTGACCGCTGGGTTTATTCGCCGGAATGCTGCCCCAAGGTGGTGGAGACCGTATTTGACGGTTCAGCTGAAAACTCTGATTAAGTTTAAGATTCGTCTCCGAAAAGATAGGCAAATCGGAGCGGAGTGACGGTAAAAAGCTGAGCTCAAATTATAAGCACAGCTTTACAGTTTAGTAGTTTATGATTGTTGTCAGCAGAAAATAATGGTATAATTCAGTGGCATAAATTAAAAAGGAGCAGAAAAAATGGCGGAATATAAATACGATACCCAGTTGCTTATTGAGGGAGAAAACCTCGATGAAGAGGCTGTAAACGATTATTTTATTTCTAATTTTAAAGGTGACTGTTTGCTTGCAGTAGGAGATGAAAGCTTGATAAAGATACATTTCCATACTAATGAACCTTGGAAGGTTTTGGAATACTGCGCCTCTCTCGGAGAAATTTACGATATAGTAATTGAAGATATGAGCAGACAGGCAAAGGGCCTGAAAGGATAAAACTGAACATACAAATTAAAAAGTCTCAAATCTGAGGATTTGAGACTTTTATCTTTATTTATTGTGCTTTGCTTTCAGATACGCGATTATGCTTCCGATTACAAATACTCCGCATATCGCGGCCGCGATAAGATCCATGGCAACGCTTCTGCCAACCTTTTGGAGGAGCTCCTGAGTAGCCTCGGAGTAAGCGGAAACGTCAAGGTAAAGCTTTAAAAAGGATGCGGCAAGACCGAAAAGAGCCATGCCCAAAATACCGCTTATCTGCCTTTTCTTATCCTTCAGAATATCCTCAGCATTTTTTTCGCTGTTGAATACCGACGGATCCACGGCTTCGGGGGTCTCAGTGCAGAAATAGTGATATCCGTTGCTGCCCCATACATATTCCCAGCCTGCATTTTTAAATTTTTCAAGATAATCTTTGGGGTTTTCGACCTTCGGGGCGTAGTCGGCTTTAAACTGCGCCGTGCTCTTTTCGCACATAAAGAAGGTGTATTCTGGTCTGCTGCATCTTAAAAGGAAATATCCCTCCGCCGCCTGCTCGCTTAGCCATTTTTCCTCTTCTTCTGTACTGTTGGAGCCGAAGCTCTTTTTTACGGCTTCAAGGCTTTCGGGACTTTCCTCCTCACGCCTGTAAAGGGTAAGTCCGCTGTCCTCCAGGACCTTCTCAAAGCCTGAATTTTCATCGTAAACTGCAAGATTTTCGCAAATACCGTTTACGGAGAATTCATAGCAGTAATTTTTGGGTTCCCACTTTTTGTAAGTAAATTTTCCCTCCGAAACATCTATTTCGCTTATATGCCAGCCTTCGCAGGATTTTTCCCGCAGCAGCTCGGCGGTGCCTTTAAGGTCGCTGAACCACATACGGTATTTTTCTATTTTCATTGATTTATCTTTCACATTTTCACCTTTTTCTTTAAATCGTAACACTGTTATGATACAATATTTCACAGTTAAAGTAAAGGAGCAAACAGGTGAAAAAGGCAGGACTTTATATACACATTCCCTTTTGTGACGGTAAATGTCCGTATTGTGATTTTTATTCTTTCCGCACCGACGAGGAGGGAAAGGATGCCTATGTTTCCGCACTCTGCCGTGAGATAAAAAGGAAGAGCGAGGATTACAGCTTCTGCGCAGATACGGTTTATTTCGGCGGCGGAACTCCGTCGGTTCTCGGAGCTAAAAGGCTGAACAGGATTTTTGAGGAGATATGCAAATATTTCAGCCCTGCCGCCGACGGAGAAATCACGGCGGAATGCAATCCCTCCTCGTCGGACAGAGCGTTTTTCTCCGATATTGCCGAAAGCGGATTTAACCGTATCTCTATGGGTATGCAGTCTTTTGTGGACGGGGAGAGAAAAATACTCGGACGCCGCGGCAGCGGAAAAGATGTACTTAAAAGAGTTGAAGAGGCGGAAAGAGCGGGCATCGAGAATGTTTCCCTCGACTTGATGCTGGGTATCCCTTTGCAGACGATGCAAAGCTTTTCACAGAGCCTGAGTGCGTGTATTGAGGCGGGAGTGCCCCATATCAGCGGATATATGCTGAAAATAGAGGAGGGTACGCCTTTTTATAATATGAGGGAAAGTCTTCCTCTGCCCGATGAGGACGCCGTGTGCGACATGTATCTTCAAATGTGCGAGACCTTCGGAAAAGCGGGCATAGAGCAGTATGAGGTTTCCAATTTTGCCGTAAAGGGAAAAGAGAGCCTTCACAATCTCAAATACTGGAGATGTGAGGAGTATCTCGGCATCGGTCCCTCAGCACATTCGTTCATGGACGGAAAGAGGTTCTTTTATCCGAGGGATACGGAAAAATTTATCCGTGCTCCTGAAATCGTTTCGGACGGCGAGGGCGGCGATTTTGAGGAATACGCCATGCTTGCCCTGCGGCTGAAAGAAGGACTGAAAGAGTCTGAAACTCTCAGACGTTTTGGATTCGGGATTCCCGAAAAAGTATATGAGGTCGCTGAAAAGTTTGAAAAAACGGGGCTTCTAAATATTACAGATGAGGGAATAAATCTTTCTCCCGACGGCTTTTTGCTCTCCAATGCGATTATAGGCGAAATGATATTGTGAAGAAAAGAGGAAGAGAAATGGCTGAAATTTATGTAGTCCCGGGTGAAAGTATCAAAAGTGCCGTAAGAAAAGCAGAAAACGGAAAAGTGATATTAAAGAAAGGCGTTCATTTTTTAGAAAAAACAGTGGAATTGGGAGCGGAAAACAGCGGCGTTACCATATGCTGCGAAGAGGGAGCTGAAATTTGCGGCTGTATAGAAATTGATTCCCCGTTTTGGGAACAAATCGGAAATGGCATATACCGTACTGAGACATTTAAATGCTTAAATCCAGATATGCTGTTTTTGAACGGCGAAGCCATGATTCTTGCAAGGTATCCAAATTATCGTGAAAATGTGCTGCCGCTCGGCGGAACTGCTGCGGCAAAGGAAATAAGAGAGCGGACAAAAAATTACAAAGATCCCGTCGGAGGTTTTGTAAGAGCCATGCACGAAGCAGGCTGGGGCGGTAATTCCTATTTTATCGAGGGAAAAGACCGTTCTTCACCTGTAGGACTTAAACTTCGGTGGATAGGTGACAACAACAGGGGAAGCGGATTCGGAAACGAACTTGTCGTGGAGAATGTTTTTGAAGAGCTGGACCATGAAAAGGAATGGTACTATTCTGCACAGGAGGGGTATCTTTATTTTAAACCGGCAAGTGAAGATGATTTAAACGGTGTATTTCATTTAGGAGTTTTAAGTGAGCTTTTTAAAATAAAGGGAGCAAACGATATAAAATTTGAGAATGTTATATTCTGTGAAACAAAGAGAAGTATGTTTGAAAAAGATAAACGGTACCGTCCTCTTTTAAGAGGTGACTGGTGCATTATGCCTGTCGGTGCGGTATCTGTTGCCGACAGCGAAAACATTACCTTTGAAAACTGTTCTTTTAAAAATATCGGTTCCAACGGAATATATATAGGAGGTTACGGAAAAGGACACAGGATTACAGGATGCCGCTTTTTGAATATCGGTTCTACGGCGATTCAGGTTGCAGGTTCAGCCTCAGCGGTTTATGAACCGTCGTTTTGGGAAAATGATATGCATGCCGATCTTCCCGTGCATCGAACCAAAGTGGAGCATCCCGAAAAGACAGGCCCTGCCTCAGAGGAATATCCGAGGGATGTTTTTATAGAAAATAACTTCATTGAAAATGTGGGAATATATGAAAAACAGTCGTCAGGAATAAATCTGTCTGTGTGCTATAACGTTAAAATTTTGCACAATACTATCTGCAAAAGCGCACGCTCAAATATAAACGTAAACGACGGAACTTTCGGCGGCCATGAGATAGCTTATAACGATATATTCGATTCTCAGCGTGAAACTCAGGATCACGGTCCTTTTAATTCGTGGGGCCGAGACCGTTTCTGGAGTGTGCCGAAATATAACGCAGGGGGCAAATACGGAGAGAAAATCCGACAGTATAAAAAGAACGGAAAAGTCTATGACCTTACAAAAATCGATTCTTTAGGCGAAATCACGATTCACCATAACCGATTCAGTCACAGCGCTGATTCTCCCCGCAGCTGGGGCATTGACCTTGATGACGGTTCATCAAATTATGCCATATACAATAACCTTTGTGTCGGTATAGGCATAAAGCTTCGTGAAGGATTTAACCGCCGCGTATGGGGAAATGTTTTGATAGGCGGTTCCCTTAATATTCATGTGCCCTATGCAATGAGCAGGGATGGAGTTCACGATAATTTTATCGTGTGCCGAAATCCGGTGATGTTTGCAGGAGGGGACAGGAAAAGATTTTTAAAATCCGAGTCGAAAATCTGTAATAATATATTCCTTACTCCGGACGGCGAAGGAGTACAGAGGTTCCTGTCATCACAGAACAAAACGGAAAAGTTTTCGGATAAAAAAACCGTATCGGAAATATTGACCATGCTCAGGCAAAAATATGGTTTAAAAGATTTTGACGAAAGCATTTACGGAAAAAAGAACAGCAAAAAACCGAAGGAGTATTTTTATATACCTGCCGGACCGGCCGATAAAAAAACAACATCAATTTTAGGCGCTCGGATTTCCGACATCACTCAGGAAATAAAGTCTTCTACAGCATTTTCCTCATTTTCAGGAGTATATGTGAAAAGAACAGGTTTGCTTTTTCTGGCGGGATTTCGAGAACGTGATATTGTTTTAAGCGTTGGAAACAAAGAAATAACCTGCGGCGCAAATTTGAAAAATATTTCGTCAGCGGATATGTTCTTTAAACCGGTCTGCGTATATCGTGCAAACGCGAAAACAGTTTTACATAAAAAGTGATAAAGAAATCCGGGGTTCAACAGAGAATATTTGTTGACTTCGGATTTGTATTATGAATTTTTTTGGATAATAATTTCTTTCGTCGTATATGTTTGTCTGTCCGGTGTCAAAGTGTAAAAAATGAACCCTGTATTCTCGTCATTGTGAACAGTGAAAAATTAATTGTCATATGCTAAAATAAAGGCAAAACGGGACGCCGAGGGTATGATATGGCTGCGGAAATGCTTTTTGCATATCAGAATCGGCGCATTTTAAAACCTCAGGGTAAGGAGAAGTTTTATGGAGAGTGTTTTTGAAAACAAATTTTCCTTTAAATCACACGCGGCGACGGACAGAAGTTGTGTCAGGCAGTACGGAAATATCAGGATTAGCGTTCTTGCGGGCAGAATGGTGCGTGTGGAATTCAGTCCCACAATGAATTTTGAGGATAAGCCTACTCAGAAGGTCTGGTACAGGGATTTTGAAAAGCCCAAGTGTACCTTTGAGAAAAAAGGCGGAAGGGTCTATATTAAGACCGCTCACAGTGAGTTCTGCTATGACCTTATGATTAAAAAAATGCTTTACGCAGTTCTTTCGGACGGCAGAAAGGTGACGAATTTTCATTCAGGAAATCTAAAGGGCACATACAGGACCCTTGACGCCACGGTGGGAGCGATTCCCTTAGGCGACGGACTTATTTCACGCAGCGGAGTAACTGTTTTTGATGACAGCGATTCCCTTGTGCTGGAAGAGGACGGAACCATTTCAAGACGAAAGCATCGTGAGAGGGATTTATATTATTTTGCCTACGGAAACGATTACAGAGGCTGTATTTACGATTTTTACCGCCTTACGGGAAAAACGCCTCTTGTGCCCCGCTGGTGTCTCGGCAACTGGTGGAGCCGCTATAAGGCCTATACACAGCAGGAATATCTCGACCTTATGCAGCGCTTTGTGGATGAGGAGATCCCCATTACCGTTGCTACCATAGATATGGACTGGCACTGGGTAGACGTTGTGGGAAAATTCGGAGAAAGCGCCAAAAACAAAATCCCGCCCAAGACCATTCAGGAGATGTATGTGAGCGACGGCTGGACGGGATACAGCTGGAATACCGAGCTCTTCCCCGATTACAAGGGCTTCCTTCGTCAGCTCAAGGACATGAACTTTAAAATCACCCTTAACATACATCCTTCCACGGGCGTCAGATGGTTTGAGGATGCCTATGACGAAATGGCCGACGAACTCGGCTATGACAGGGATAAGAAAGAGCAGATCCCCTTCGATATAACCGATAAAAAGTATGTGGAGGCATATTTTAAATATCTCCACCACCCCTACGAAAAAGACGGCGTGGATTTCTGGTGGATAGACTGGCAGCAGGGAAAGAACACTCGCCTTAAAGGCCTCGATCCCCTTTGGGCGCTCAACCACTACCATTATCTCGATAACTCCGATAAGAACAAGCGCGGCCTTATCCTTTCGAGGTACGCAGAAGAGGGCAGCCACCGCTATCCTCTGGGCTTTTCGGGAGACACAAGCGTCTCGTGGGAATGCCTCAGGTTCCAGCCATATTTCACCGCTACTGCGGCAAATGTGGGATACAGCTGGTGGAGTCATGATATCGGCGGACATCATAAATGTAAAAAGGACGACGAGCTTTATATAAGGTGGGTCCAGTTCGGAGTGTTCAGCCCCATAATGCGCCTTCACTCAACAAGCAACGAGTTTATGGGCAAGGAGCCTTGGAAATACCGCTGGGACGCCCGTGTAATCGCTACGGAAAACCTACGTTTACGCCACAGGCTTATCCCCTACATCTATTCGATGAATTACAGGACCTATTCAAAGGGAACGGCCCTTTGCGAGCCCATATATTATTCTTATCCCGAAAGAGAGGAAGCTTATAACGTAAAAAACGAATACTTCTTCGGAAGCGAGCTTATAGCGGCCCCTATTACGAGTCCCGTTTCGTCGGACACAAATCTTTCCTGCGCCGGAGTATGGCTTCCCGAGGGACGCTTTACGGACATATTTACGGGAAGGATATATAAGGGCGGAAGATATTACGATATGTACCGAGGCGTAGAGAGCATCCCTGTTCTGGCAAAAGAGGGAGCCGTAATTCCCATGGGAACACAGGACAGGCAGAACGACTGGAAGAATCCGGAAAGCCTTGAAATTCTTGTTTACAGAGGAAACGGCAGCTTCAATCTCTACGAGGACGACGGCGAAACGAAGGAATTTGAGAAAGGCGGATTTGCCGTTACGAAGCTTGAGGTAAAGGAGACGGAAGACGAAGTCGTATTTTCCTGGAACGCGGCCGAAGGGGATGCTTCATCCCTGCCGAAAAACAGGGAGGCAAAAATCACATTCAGAGATATTGCCGACGCGGCGGGAGTTTTTGTAAACGGAAAGTCGGCAGGCTTTGCCTATGAAAAAAATAATATGGGTATTTCAGTCAAGGTTCAGGCTGTGACCCCTGACAGCGCTTTTGAAATCAGGGTTAAGGGCGTTAAAGCTCTCGAAAACCGCAATATAACTGAGGAGCTCATTGAGCTTATCACAAAATTCCAGGCTCATGTTGCTTGGAAGGCGGAAAGATTTACCGATTTCGTCAAAAATCCCGGAAAGACAATTCCGTGTTCGGGAGATTACAAAGGACCCATTGAGGAAATACTGAAAATTCACGGTATAATGTAACCGCAAAGCGGAAAATTAGAAATGAGTTAAAAGGGGGATGTTCTGATGAAAGATGCAAAAAAGCTTCCTTTGCCGGGTATGCGCAACATAAAAACCGCCGTATCGGTGCTTTTATGCTTGGTGGTTTATGTGCTTTTCCCCCTTTTGGCCGAGATAACCAACGAATTTGAAGGAGAGTTTTTTGAGTTTCTGACATTTTTGGTAAACCGTCAGGACCCAATGTTCGCCTGTATTGCGGCGGTGGTCGTAATGCAGTCTACGGTGGCGGATTCCGTGAGCAGCGGCAAAAGCCGTATTTACGGCACGGCCATAGGCGCGGCGGCGGGACTGCTTTTCCTTCTGATAAATTTAAGGGTACCTGTAAGGATGCTGAATATACTGCTCATTGCTATAGGCGTTGTGTTTCTCATTTATATCTGCAACCTCTTAAAGCTCCAGAACGCCGTTTCGATTTCGGTTATAACTTTTCTCGTAATATTGATCAGCATAGGGCAGAAATCCCCAATTACCTATGCTGTGAACAGACTCCTCGATACGGGAATAGGTATCGTGATTTCGATTTTTGTTAACAGGTATCTGAATTTCCCCTTTAAGAAAAAGCCGGATAACGAAAAAAATCCCGCCGAAAGCAGCGGAGCGGAAAAAGAGAACTGATGTAAAAATTCCCTGCGGGCATCTGTCCGCAGGGAATTTGTCATTATATGTTTTCCAAAGGGGTTTTATCGAAGCAGGTGATGTCCTTTATTTTAAGCTCTGCGATTTCCCGCTCCATGGGATGCTCAAAATAGATCCTTCTGCGCTTATCAATGGGCGATACCCTGATTATAACGGGCAGTCCCTTTTTGATTTCCTCACTGAAACGTCTTGTGCCGATTGTAAGGATGCCGTCGTAGTTGAACAGATCGGCCATAAGCAGTCCGCCGCAGTAGCACTGGGCGACATTTCCCTTCATATCCAGTTCGATTTTGCACTCATAAAAATCATTTACGGCTTGCGCAGGGATGTGAAGTTCATATGTTTTCTTTTTGCCGTGGGAGTAAAGATAGTGCTCATAGTTTACCCTTCTGCCATGTATGGGTTTAAGAAAGATGTCGGGAGCCGTGCGGGAGGACTCCTTTATGGCGTAAAGCTTTCCGCAATTGCTGATTACGGCTCCGTCGCTGAAAAGCACATTGCCGTCAATATACCAGAGCTTTTGTGCCTGTTCTTCACTTAAAATGAATATGTCGGCGTTTTCGGTTTTAACTGCCGGGACATCTGCTGAAAAATCCGTCAGGATATAAGTTTCACCTTCTTTTTTGGCCTGCGTCTCTACTTTTTCGCCTGTTTTAAAGCGACATGAGACATAGTCGGGAGAAAAGAAATAATACTTTTCCCTGCACTTTTCCGTTGTTTTGCAAACGGGCTGTGCGGTAATAAAATCAAAGGAAGCGTCTCCGATTTTCAGGTTGAAGGGATAAAAGAAGGACACGCCCGATTTAACACATATTTCGGGCAGATTTATTTCCTTGCTGCCTAAAAGTATTTTGACCGAAAGGTCATTTATGTCTTTATAGGGTTCAAGGCGCTGATAGTTGTTGATAAACACATATCCGCTGCCCTCAGGAGATATGCGCACTGAAATTTTTTCGTCTGTTTCGTCTCCGTTTTTTTCGGCAAAAACGCTCTGGGTAAGGGCAAAACTCTCACCGAAGCAGTCGAGAAAGTAATGCACTAGCTTCAGGCGATGATATGATTCCCGCAGGAAGCCGTATTCCGAGACGGGAGCCTGAAAATCATAGCTGATAACGGGACAGTTGTTGGGATAGAGGGTCTTGCGGCTTTCCTGATAAAGTCCGCCGTAAGGGTTCCTTCCACCGTGGAACATATAGTAGCCCGGGAAATTGAGCCCTTTTGCCAAGGTGACAATCAGCATTGCCAGCGCGTCGGAAGAGGAGATAATGGGACGGCGGTGCTCCGTCACCTGGTTTCCGCAGCCGAGTTCGCATGTGGCGTAGGGAAAATCAAAATACGTTATCTCTCCCGTCGAGGAGGGCTTTAATATATCGCAGCCGATGCCGTCGTCGGTTTTGCAGTCAATGATCTTAAATCTTCCGTCTGTTTCGAGGGGTCTGTTGTTCTGTACCCAGGGCCTTTCGGGATATCCTCCGAACATAGGCAGCAGATTATCTTTTGCGCCTGAAATTATCGGCCATGCCGTAAAGGTGTTAATTGGGAGCTTAAAGCCGACCTTAAGGGCAAGAGCACGCAAAACTTGTATATGATCCTTATTTCTTCCGCCGTATTCGTTTTCGAGCTGAATGCCTATAACGCAGCCTTTGGGATAAAAGAATTCGCGGCTTTGAAGGAAATACTGAGTATATATTTTTTCCACCTTTTCAAGGTATTTAGGGGAATTGCTTCTCTTGTCGGCCCGTTTTTGAATAAATTTCGGGAAGCCTCCGTAAATTGCTTCTCCGTGGCACCATGGGCCTATCCTTAAAAGGACATACATATTGTGCTTTTGGCACAGAGTCAGGAAGCTTTTAATATTTCTGTCTCCTGAAAAATCGAATTTTCCCTCTTTTTCCTCGTGGTGAATCCAGAAAAGATATGTGCTTATGATGTTTATGCCGGCTGCTTTCATTTTCAGTATTTCCGTTTCCCATTCTTCATTTGGGTACCTTGAAAAATGGAATTCTCCCATAACGGGGACCCACGGTTTTCCGTCCTTTGTGAGATATCGGTTTGTAAATCCGATGTCGCAGTCGGCTTCGGAGATTTTAAGGTGTCCTGTTTTAATTTCAACAAGACTGCCGCAGTCGAAAATTTTTTCCATGTGGAGCTCCTTTCGGAATATGTTTTTATTGCGGCGCCCCGTAAAGAGTTCCTTTACGGGGCGCATATAATCAGAAGTTGAGCTTTCTGAATTTTCCGGGAGAGATTCCCGTATTTGATGTGAAGAAAAATATAAAATTCGATTCACTGTTAAATCCTGTTTTGTAGGCTATTTCGGAGATGCTCATATTTGTCTCTCTCAGACAGTTTTTCGCAACGTTGAGCCTTGTTACCAAAACATAGTCGTAAGGGGAATACCCTGTCTGCTGCTTGAATACGCGGGAAAAATGTGAGACGCTCATGTGTACCTGTTTGGCAATTGAGGCTACCGTCAGATGATCGCCCAGATTTTCACTTATGTATTTTTGAGCTTCTGCAACGCTCTTTTCGTTTGCAACGTTCTTCCTGATGTTTGTGTCGGTAACGTTGAGCAGCTCGCACAGTAATGAATAGATTTCCGATGACATGGCGCTTTCAGAAGCGGTTCTTTTACCGCCTATATTTTGAAAAAGATTCTTCATGGATTTTTTGACCGCTTTAGGATTTGCGCAGTTTATGATGTTTCCGGCGTTTGATGTTATGTACTCGTACAGCTCAAGAGCTCCGGGACCGTCAAAGTGCAGCCATATGGATTCAAAAAAGGAATCGGTGTCGTATTCGTGGGGTTCATAGCAGTTTAGTATTACCGTTGAGCCGGCAGGAGCTGCCACCTTTTCGCCGTTGAGATATACGTTGAAGGTTCCTTCGATAATATATGTGACAAGAAAACTGTCGTACCGCTCTCTGATGAGATGATATCCGTCTACGCAGAAAAAATGGCCCATTGAAAGAGGGTAAAACAGATATGTTCTGGCTTTGGGAGAAGGTGAGAAGAAATAAACGTCTGATTTATTGAGTACGCCTTTTTCGCTGCACTTCATAAAAATCAACTCTTTTTCATGATAGGATTTCTAAAAAAATTGGACGATTTTCAAAACTATTTTTTACGCAACGATTATATAATATGAATAAAATATTGTCAAACAAGGTTTAGCTTTTGTCTGCCATTACGAGCTTTACAATAATCCAAACCGTTTTGAAAGTCAAGACAAAAAGATAAGGTTTTGATTTTAATGCGACGAATAACATGTTCTGATAAAATCAGATAAAAGAGGAGTGTCCGTTACGAAAAGATTTTTTACATCGGCCGGGTTTAGAATTTATATTGCCCCGATTGTCATTTTTACCGTCATTGCCGTAAGCTGTAACATTGTCTTTTATGCAGTTGCCGCTAATGAGCAGAAAGGCAAAGCAAAGGGATATGACTGGAGCGAGGACACGGCCTTTGACGAAAGATTTGTCGAGAATCTTGAAATGAAGGGCGATAATTTTAAGGCCCTTGTCATAACTGATGTGCATCTTCGAAATCATGCAACGTTCGGCGCTGCAATCGGTACAAATTACATACTTGACGGCCTTGGAAGAATACGCCTTTCGCACATGATAAAACGTGAAAATCCCGACCTTATCATCGTCACGGGCGACCAGGTTCTCACAAAGTGGAACGACATTGCCACACAGAAGTTTGTCGATTTTATGGATTCCTTTGAGATCCCGTGGGCTCCCGTTTTCGGCAATCACGATATGGAGGGCAGGGCTGATAAAGCAAAGCTCTGCGATATTTACCTTGCCGGCGAGTACTGTCTCTTTCAGTACGGTCCTTCCGGCCTTAACGGAGCGGGCAACTACATAATAAGTTTGGAAAAGGACGGCAAAGCAGTGTATTCCCTTTTCCTCTTCGATAACGGAGAGCCCATAGGAGAAGGATACGGCACAATAAACGAAAAGCAGATCAAATGGTATCAATGGGCAGTGAACGGAATTGCGGAAAAAGAGGGCGCTGCGGTAAAAAACATGGCGTTCATGCACATAGCCCTTCCCGAATTTAAGGAGCTCGACGAAACCTACTATGAGTTCGGGGAGAAGAATGAGGAGCCTACCATATCCGAAACCGACTCGGGCTTTTTCGATGTATTTAAGGCCAACGGCGGAACGCATATATTTGCCGGCCATGACCACATAAATAATTTTTACGGAGAATATAAGGGCGTAGGTCTCTGCTATGTTATGAAGAGCTCTTACAACTGCTATATTGATCTCGATATGCTGGGAGGAACGGTAATAGATATCGCAGCAAACGGCGAGGCTGAAGTACATCACGTTGAATTTTAAGAGGTTATAATGAAGAAGTTTAATTACGATTACAGCCGCACGATGATGATGAAAATTGGTGTTGCGGTTCCCGATAACAAAGGCGGCTCAAAGGTCATAAACACCTTTGATGAGATTCTTGAAATCATAAAGAGGACCGATATTATTACGGCGGGAGCGCCTAAAATAATCTATCTTGTCGGTTGGCAGTACTTGGGCCACGACGACAGGTATCCCGAGTTTTTTGAAGTAAACCGATTTGCCGCAGGAACCGAAACGGCCGAGGAGGCGAGGGAGAAGCTTATTTGGCTTATAAGGGAAGCGAAAAAGTATCACACGGTGGTTTCCCTTCATGTAAACTTTTCCGACGCCTACGAGGAGAGCGGCCTTTGGGAGGAATACATTAAAAACGGTCTCATAGTTAAAAATTTTAAGGGAGAGCCAAAGGTCACGGGAGTCTGGAATTCGCGAAAGGCTTACCAGGTGCTTTTCAGCAGGGAATATGAGAGCGGATATTTTCAAAGAAGAGCGGACAGGCTTCTTTCCCTTTTGCCCTTTGACGAAATCGGAACCCTTCACGCCGACGCATTTTTCGTAAATTACGGAAAAGGAGTTTCGATAAGACGAGAGAAAAAATACAGGCGCAGAATGATAGAATATTTTGCGGAACGGGGCGTCGATATAACTTCCGAATTTATCTACCGTGAGAGGGCCTTCGGTTTGCGTTCGCAGTGGGGAAAAAGCGACATTATAGGTTACATTCCTGCCGTTTGGAATCTCAGGATGACTCAAAAAGATTTTCTCAGGTATCCGCCGTCGCTTTTGGCGGGAGGCAGGCTTACAAAGGGCCTTCAGTGGGATATGGGCCTTGAAAAGCTGTTTTACGGCAATATCCACGGTGAGGATATTTTCGGAAAGGAAAACTGGGAAAAGCAGCTTTTAAAGGAATTTGCCCTTGTGAACGTGCCTTACTTTTATCTTAATTCTTTTGAAAGAAAAAGAGTTACGGGTCTGTTTTCAAACAGGACGGCGCATTTTTCTCAAGATGTAAAGTCGTATATAAAAGATGAAAAGATAACAAAGGATAACGAGATCTTAAAGGAAAAAGGCACTTTCTGCCTGCCTGCCGTGTGGCTCAGAGATACTCTGTTTGCCTATTCCGATAAAAAGTGCAGCCGCACTTATAATATAGGCTGGGACGAGGCTGAGGTCATTCCCGTAGGAGGCGGCGCCTTCGCTGGAAGATTTAAAACCGACGGCGGCAGCCTTACGGTTCCCTTTGAGGGCGGCTGCGGTTATCTTATAAAAAAGACGAGGAGAGAACGGTAAAATGAAAACAATGGGTACATATTTTCAAAACAGCGAGGCTGAGCCTTTAAAATACGGAGAGGTAAATCTCATCAATCCTCCCCGTCAGAGGCTCAGAGGCGAGGAAAAGCTTGAGGGAGTTGAAGCGGTCCCCGTGTTTAACGGCTTCTGCGGCACTGATTTTGAGCTTATGAAAATGGGCAGAGCGGGAAACCTTGACGCCAAATTCCCCGAGGGTGAAAAAAGGCTCATAAACGGCCATGAGGGCGTAGTGTGGGTTCCTTCGGAAAACAGATTTGCCATTGTCCTCATAAGGGGCGGCGACAGCTGGGACCCCACCCGCTACACGGAGGATGAGACATATTTTGAGTACGGCTGCGACGGCGCCGACGGCCTCTTTTGTGACAAAAACTATTTCAACCCTCAGATGCTGCTGCACTTTCCCGAAAAATATGAGGGACTCGAAAAGCTTCCCCTTTCCCTTGCTAAAAAGCTTGTGTTCTCCGACCCTTACGCCTGCGCCGTGTTCCAGCACGAGCGCATGGAGGATATAGGTATGGCGCAGAATTTCCGAGTGGAAATGGCCAAGAGAAAATGCAGCGTAGCCGAGGCGATGGAGTACGCAAGGGAGAGCACCTTTGACAGAGTTGTGATTTTCGGTCTCGGCACAACGGGACTTTTCATAGGCGACCAGATAAGACGAAACCATGAAAAGGCGAAAATCCTCTTTGTGGGCAGAAGCTCTGAAGAGGCGCCTAAGGTGAAATTTGCCGAGGAAGTGGTCAAGGCCGATTATCTCTGCACCGATTCCATGAGCGAAGAGGAGACGGCTGAGAATATAATTAAAAAGCTCGGCGGAAGAGCTACCGTTTTTGTAGGCGTAAGCGGCACGAACGTTGAGCACCGAGTGGCCTTTGAGCGAAAGGTTCTCGGCTGCAACGGAATATACAACAGTTTTTCTCTGGGTCCGAAGATAACCTTCGACACAATGCCCTTCGGATTTGAGAACCATGTGATTTTCGCCTCAATCAACTTTACTCAGGCACATATGGAAAAGGCAATAGAAATCCTCAGCGAAAGCCGCTTTGACGAAATAGTGGAGCTTATCGACAAGGACGAGTTTATCGCCGACCCCATTGACGCATACGAAAACAAAATATATTCAAAGGCGGCGCCCCTTAAAACGGCCGTTGTCTGGAACAAAAATTATATGGAGATGGATAAATAATGAAAACAGTACAGATTATTGAACCGGGTCAGATCGAAATCAGAGAGGCGGAAATGCCCGAGGTAAAAGAGGGAGAGGCCCTTCTTAAAATACTTTATTGCGGAATCTGCGGCGCAGACGTGGCAAGCTTTACGGGCAATCAGCCCTTTACCACATACCCCAGAATCCCCGGCCATGAGTTCAGCGCCGAAATCGCGCAGATAGGCGAAAACGACAGGGGACTTAAAGTGGGCGATATTGTAACAGCTAACCCGTATTTTAACTGCGGAACCTGCTACTCCTGCAAGAGAGGCCTTGTAAACGCCTGCACCGATAACCGCACCATGGGCGTTCAGAGGGACGGCAGCTTCGCAGAATATGTTGCAATGCCCATTGAGAGAATTTATCGCGGCAAGGGGCTTTCGGCAAAGGAGCTTGCCCTCATAGAACCTTTCTCAATCGGATATCACGCCCTTTCCAGAGCCGAGGTAAAGGAAGGGGACAACGTCCTTATTATGGGTTCGGGGCCCATAGGCCTTTTTGCCCTCATTTCCGCAAAACAAAAGGGTGCAAAGGTTGCTATAGCGGACCTTCTCGATAACCGCCTTGCCCTTGCAAAAGAGTACGGAGCGGATATGGTTATAAATACGGGCAAAGAAAATCTCTCCGAAAAGAGCGCCGAGTTTACCGACGGAAACGGCTTTGACGTTTGCGTTGAGGCCTGCGGACTTCCCGTAACCTTCCTTTCCTGCATTGAGCAGGCAGCCTTCGGCGCAAATATCATTCTCATAGGAAACGGCAAAAAGGATACCACCTTCTGCCATTCAATTCTTTTAAAGAAGGAGCTCAACGTTTTCGGCAGCCGCAATTCCTACGGCAGTGATTTCCTTGCCCTTATCGACATGGTGGCGGCGGGCAAGGTTGACGTGCTGAAAATGGTAAGCGGCGTCTATGAAATGGATAACGCCGTGGAAGCCTTCAAGGCTCTTGCAAACAACAAGGGAGACCTTGCAAAGCTCCTTGTAAAAATAGGCTGAGGTGACGGAAAATGACAGAAAAGATAATTCAGTTCGGTGAGGGAAATTTCCTCAGAGGCTTTGTGGATTACTTTATACATAAGCTCAATGAAAAGGGACTCTTTGACGGCAGCGTTGTTATAGTTCAGCCTATCGCAAAGGGCCTTACGGATACTATCAATGCCCAGAAGGGCGAATATAACCTTTATCTCAGAGGAATACAGGACGGCAAAGAGATATGTGAGCACACAAAAATCAGGAGTGTTTCGAGAGCCGTAAACCCTTATGAGGATTTTGAGGCTTATCTTGCCCTTGCGCGCGATCCCGATTTCCGCTTTATCGTTTCAAATACCACCGAGGCGGGTATCGCCTATGACGACTCCTGCGAAATAACCGACGCACCGCCCTCATCCTTCCCCGCAAAGATTACCCTTTTGCTTCACGAAAGATTTAAGGCGGGGCTTAAAGGCTTCATCATCCTTTCCTGCGAGCTTATCGACCACAACGGCGACGAGCTTAAAAAGTGCGTGCTCAAATATGCCGACAAGTGGAATTTGGGCGAGGATTTCAAAAAATGGCTCCTTGAGGAAAACAGCTTCTGCAACACTCTTGTTGACAGAATCGTAACGGGCTATCCTGCCGATGAGGCTCAGGCTCTCTGCGAGGAGCTGGGATATGAGGATAAGCTTCTAGATACGGCGGAGATTTTTCACCTTTGGGTGATCGAGGGCAATTTTGAGGATGAGCTTCCCCTTCGCAAAGCAGGCTTCAACGTCGTCTGGACGGACGATGTTGCTCCCTACAAAAAGCGCAAGGTAAGGATTCTCAACGGCGGCCACACCTCAATGGTGACGGGAGCGCTGCTTTCGGGTCTTGAAACCGTCGGTGAGTGCGTAAATGACGAGGTTGTCGGCAGCTTCCTTAAAAAATGTCTCTTTGAGGAAATAGTTCCCACTCTCGGCGGAAGCGCTGAGGACGAGAATTTCGCCAACGCGGTTTTGGAGCGCTTTGCCAATCCTTATATAAAGCATATGCTCCGCTCGATCGCCCTTAACAGCGTGAGCAAATTCTCTGTCCGCGTGCTTCCCACAATCCTCGAATATAAGGAGCAGAAAGGCGAATATCCCCTTTCGCTTACAATGGCTCTGGCGGCTCTCATCGAATTCTACAAGACCGATAAGCCTCAGGATCTTCCCGAGGTGGAGGAGTTTATGAAAAACGCTTCGGTTGACGAGATCCTCAAAAACAGTGAGCTTTGGGGAGAAGATATTTCAGATATGAAAGAAAAGGTTGAAATCTGTCTCGATAAAATTCACACTCTCGGCATGAAGAGGGCCATGGAATGGACAATTTAAAGGGATTCATTAAAATACACGAAAAGGACAATGTTGCGGTAAACATTGAAACAGGCCACAAAAAAGCCCTTCGCCATATAAATGAGGGCGAAAGGGTTATAAAGTACGGCTTTCCAATAGGCGTCGCCTCTCAGGATATTGAGGAGGGCGAGCAGGTACACTCCCATAATCTCAAAACGGGACTCAGCGACATCCTCGAATATGAATATACTCCCGAAATACCCAGGATAAAGCCGCTGGAGTCTCCCGAGATAATGGCCTATGAGCGTAAAAACGGTGAAATCGGCATAAGGAACGATATCTGGATAATAAACACCGTGGGCTGCGTAAATAAAACCGCGGCAATTCTCAGCGAAAAGACGGGAGCCTTTGCATTTCCTCACCCCTACGGATGCAGCCAGCTGGGAGACGACCACAAAACTACTCAGAAAATCCTCTGCGGACTTATAAAGCATCCAAATGCGGGAGGCGTGCTTGTGCTGGGTCTCGGCTGCGAAAACAACAATATCCCGGAGCTCAAAAAGGTACTGGGGAATTACGATGAAAAAAGAGTGCGCTTTCTTTCGGTGCAGGAGTGCGGCGACGAAATAGCGGAAGGCGTAAGAATAATCGAAGAGCTGAAGGCTCAGGCCGCCGAGGATAAAAAAGTGCCCGTAAAAGCGTCTCGGCTTAAAGTGGGTCTTAAATGCGGCGGAAGCGACGGCTTTTCGGGAATCACCGCAAATCCGCTGGTGGGTCAGTTTACCGATATTTTCACAGCTATGGGGGGCTGCACCGTACTGTCAGAAGTTCCCGAAATGTTCGGAGCGGAGACAATACTCATGAACCGCTGCGTCTCCCGCGAGGTGTTCGATAAAACCGTAAAGCTTATAAACGATTACAAGAGATACTTTATGGATCACGGTCAGCCCGTTTATGAAAATCCCTCTCCCGGAAACAAGGCGGGAGGAATCACGACCCTTGAGGAAAAATCCCTGGGCTGTGTTCAGAAGGGCGGACGTGTTCACGTTGTGGACGTCCTTGACATCGGCGAAAAATGTGTCAAGCAGGGCCTCAGCCTTCTGAAAGGCCCAGGCAACGATATTGTGGCGGTCACAAACCTTGCCGCTTCGGGATGCCATATCATTTTATTTACAACTGGCAGGGGTACTCCTCTCGGCGCGCCCGTACCCACAATAAAGATTGCCACCAACAACTTCCTTAAAGAAAACAAGCCCCACTGGATAGATTTCGGAGCGGGAGATATGCTTGCGGGAGCGGATTTGTCGAAAGAGTTTGTCAGATACGTCTTTGACGTTGCAGGCGGCAAAGAAACCAATAACGAAAAGAACGGATACAGAGAGATAGCTATTTTTAAGGACGGTGTTACACTTTGATTATAGATGCGCATCTTCATCTTTGGAAAAAGCAGGACGGACTTGTGGACGGCCGAAGGGTTATACCTCTTGAAAACGGACGCAGTGATTTCGGCGGGGAGATAAAGCAGATGCTGCCGCCCTATATGACAGACGGAGTAAACAGCGCCGAGGTGCTCCTCTCCAATATGGATTACGCGGGAGTTTCGGCCTGCGCCGTAACTCAGGAGGAAATCGACGGCAATCAGGACGCTTACCTTTTGGAGGTAAAAGCAAAGTATCCCGAAAGGTTCCGCGTATGCTCTCTCTACCGCGAGGGTATGCCCTATACTCTGGAGGGTTTTGACGGCATAAAACTCTGTGCGGGAAGGCTCAAAACCAAGGACCTTACAAAGCATTTTGAAGTTTTCAGAGAGGCTGCCGAAAAGGGAAAATATATTTCCGTGGACCTTGCCGACGGCGACGCCCAGACGGGAGCCATGAATGAGATAATAGCCGAGCTGCCCGACCTTAAAATTGCCATAGGCCATTTCGGCATGGTGACCCGCGAGGGCTGGAAGGAGCAGATACGCCTTGCAAGGCATAAAAACGTCTTTATTGAAAGCGGCGGAATCACCTGGCTTTTCAACAGTGAGTTTTATCCCTTCCCCTCTGCTGTGAAGGCTATAAAAGAAGCGGCTGAAATCTGCGGAATGGAAAAGCTCATGTGGGGCAGCGATTATCCGAGAACCATGACCGCGATTACATATAAAATGAGCTTTGATTTTATTTTAAGATCAAAGGAGCTCAGCGACGAAGAAAAGGAACTGTTTTTCGGCAAAAACGCCGAAAGCTTTTACGGATTTAAAAATCTTACCGTGCCTGAAAAAATCAAAAATATGGTAGAGGATTGAGCTTTATGAATTACTGCGATAAGACCGTAAAAATTTACGCTTCCGATTTCGGCATTGTTCCCGGCAGGGAAGTGGAAAAAGAGCTTACTGAGCTTTTCGGCAGCCTTGCCGATACAAAGGGCCGAAAAGAGCTGCTTTTTGAAAACGGCGAATATTTTATAGACGCCTCAAAGTGCGAAAAAGAGCTATTTTTCATAACCAACACCGTAGGGGACGGAGAATTTAAAAAAGAGGAGATTCCTCATGAAAACAGAGCCGCTTTGAACCTCAAAGGCATTAATGACCTTTATATAAAAGGTGAGGGAGCCGTATTTGTAATTGAGGGACAATGCACCAATATGGCTTTAAGCGACTGTGAAAATATTACCGTTGAAGACATAACTTTTAAGACTGTCAACCCTGATATGCATGAGCTGACAGCGGAAAGGGTTATGCCTTTTTGCGTTGATTTCAGTTTGGACAGGGAAAGCGATTATATCAAAACGGAAAAAGGCTTTGCTTTTAAAGGGAAGGATTACACCGTAGGCTTTACCGACAGCGCTTTGAATGCCCATTGGATAGGCAGAATCAGAAAATCAGCACCCGACAGTGTAAAGCGGGTAAATCATCCGCTTTTGGGATGCCGCAAAATAAAGGAGCTTTCCCCACACCTGTTCAGAGCCTATTTTGCCTTGCCTAAGAAAATCAAAAAGGGCGATAGATTTTACCTTTTTGACGTAAGGAGAAAATACGCCGGCATTTTTGCTCAGAGGTGCAAAAATCTCACTCTGCGCAGCGTCGCCCAGAGATTTAATTATTCTCTTGCCTTTGTAGCTCAGGACTGCGAAAACATAAACATCGAAAAAGCTGATTTTTCTCCCGAAAAGGGAGGAGCAAGGCTTATGGCTTCCGTTGCAGATTTTATGCAGATATGTATGTGCAGAGGCAATGTCAATATAACGGACGGCTTTTATCAAGGAGCGGGAGACGACTGCCTGAACGTACACGGAATACATTTTAAAATAGAAAGTATAGAAAAGAGCAAAGAAGGCGGAGTGCTTAAGGTCAGGTTCATGCATCCTCAGACCCACGGCTTCAACCCCCTCAGGGCAGGCGACGATATTGAGTATATTGATACAAAGTCAATGCTAAGTAAAGGCAAAGCAAAAATAATCTCATCCTCTCTTGCGGATGAATATACGATTTTGCTTTCGGTGGATTCAGCGGACGGCGCTAAAAAAGGCATGGTCATAGAAGATGTGACAGCCTGCCCGAACCTGTATTTTGCAGGCAATGAGCTTACGAGAATAATTACAAGAGGGCTTCTCATTACAACGAGGGGCAAGGTAGTTGTGGAAAACAATATTTTTGCAGATACTCAGATGAGCAGCATACTTTTTTCCGACGACGCCAAAAGCTGGTATGAAAGCGGAATGGTGCGGGACGTAACCATAAGGAACAACAAATTTCTTACCTGCGGAAGCGGCAAAAATATCTGGATACTCCCTGAAAACTCCGTTAACGAGGGCAGCGTCCACGGTGATTTCCTCATTGAGGGAAATATATTTGCAAGCCCCGAAAACGGAGGCATAAGCGCCAAATCAGCAAGAAGCCTGACGGTGAGAAATAATAAGGTCGTCCATAACAAAGGGGATTTTATCACCGTTAAAAATGTTGAAAATGTTGTTTCGGACATATGATTGATTTCTCGGAGCAGTGTGATGAGCAGTTTAATAAAAGATTATCTTGTAAGAATAGACGAGGTCATAGAAAACGGAAAATATAAGGATAACTGGGAAAGTCTCTCCCGCTATCCCGCTGCCCGTTGGTACAGAGAGGCGAAGTTCGGAGTTTTCATACATTGGGGAGTCTATGCCGTTCCCGCCTATTTCAGCGAATGGTATTGCCGCCTGATGTACTATAAAGGAAATCCCGTTTACCTGCACCACAGAAAGAGATACGGAAAAAGCTTCAATTACCGTGATTTCATCCCCATGTTCAGGGCAGAAAAGTTCGATGCGGACAGCTGGATAAAGCTTATAAAAAGCGCGGGAGCCAAATTTGTAATGCCCGTGGGAGAGCACCACGACGGCTTTAAAATGTATAACAGTGCCCTGAGCGAATGGAACAGTGTCAACATGGGCCCCGAGAGGGATATTTTAGGCGAAATAAAATCCTCATGCGAAAAAAACTCAATGATATTTTCAGCCTCCAGCCACAGGGCGGAGCATTTCTGGTTCATGAACGGAGGCAGGACCGTCGGTTATGATAACGAGACGCT
Source organism: uncultured Oscillospiraceae bacterium (assembly GCA_949283785.1). Classification (GTDB taxonomy): domain Bacteria; phylum Bacillota; class Clostridia; order Oscillospirales; family Acutalibacteraceae; genus UMGS263. The sequence goes on along the minus strand of CASDTR010000003.1, from coordinate 21,669 downwards.
TCACGAGGAATACCGTTCCTTTTACGGTCCCTGTGAGGGCGTTCACAAGCGAAACAATCTTTTCACGCTCCTCAGGCAGGAACACGGCATAGAGCCTACAAAGGAGTGGCTGGAGGACTGGCTTGTCTCTTCCTGTGAGCTTATTGACCGCTATGAGCCCTCCTCGCTGTTTTTTGACTGGTGGGTTTCGTATAAAGCGTTCAGGCCGTACCTTAAAAAATTTCTTGCCTATTACTACAACCGTTCTCTGGAGTGGGGAAAAGAAGTCTGCGTTTATTACAAATCCGACGCGGTAATGTATAACTGCGCTGTCTTTGACAGGGAGCGCGGACAGCTTCCGGGAATAAGCCCGTATATATGGCAGAGCGAAACTTCCGCGGCGAAAAACGCATGGTCATACTGTACCACTAATAAATATAAATCTCCCAAGGAAATCGCCTGCAACATGGCCGACGTCATTTCCAAAAACGGATGCTATGTTCTGAATATCGGCCCCAGGGCTGACGGAACTGTCTGTGAGGAGGAGACGAGAATCCTCACGGAAATGGGCAAATGGACAAAGAAAAATGCCGAAGCCATCTGGGGTACTTCTCCCTACAAGGTGTTCGGAGAGGGAAAGGTTCAGAAAAACGGTTCCTTCAGGGAAAATTATCATTACACCCGAAAAGATTACCGTTTTACATACAGAAACGGCGTCATATATGCTTTTGTCCTTGTTCCCGCAGGCAGGAAGAAATTTAAAATCAAATCCCTTGCCCACAGCATGGATATGTTTAATTTTGTTATTAAAAACATAACCGTCCTCGGAGACGGCACACAGGCAGAATATGATTTTTCAAAGAAATATCTTACGATCAGAACCGATGAAAAAATTACTGACACCATGCCCATATGTTTTAAGATTGAGGTAGACTGATGAAGGAATATGTATGCAGCGCATTTGATACAAAGATAAAATTTACTCCTCGCGGCGACCGCTATACGGTTGAAAGCCGCGGCGGGGTATGGGTGAATACGGGAAGAAAGCCCTATGTTATTTTAAGAAAGAAATTGGGCAGGAAATATATTTATACATATCGTCCGTTTTTTCTCGCGGCGGAAAAAATACACAGGGTCACTGAAAGCTCCATAGAGAGCCGATACGGAGGATTTGCAGCCTTTGGCAAAAGGTACGATTTTACCCTTGTCTGTACGGCGAAAATAACAGGAGAAGGCAGAGCGGAGTTTTCCGTAAGAGCGGAAAACGAAACGGGGCTCGACATACATGCGGTGGCTTATCCGGCGCCTTTTGACGGGAGGGAAAAGGCAGGCAAATGCTATACGGTGGACACCATGCGTCAGGGGATGCTTATTCCCGACGGCCGGAATCAAAACAGGCTTTCACTTTCGCTTCTCACAAAGTATTGGCGAAAGGTAAATACAGGGGACTGCTATATGCCTTTTTGGGGCAGAGTGAACGGAAGAAAAGGCTTTCTTTCGATAATTGATACCCCTTATGATTCCACGATTTTTTCGGCCCGCGGCAAAGGTAAAGCTGTTTTAAGCGGCGTCAACTGGATGTCGTCACTGGGAAAGCTTTCTTATGAGCGGCGGATAAAAATGGAGTTTTACGACAGCTGCGATTACAACACAATCTGCAAGGGATTTAGAAAATACCTTAAAGATAGAGGCGAGCTTGTCACAACGGAAGAAAAGATACGAAAAAACGAGAACGTAAAAAAGCTTATCGGAACCCCCGTTCTGCACACTGGCATATATACCTCCGTTCATCCGAAATCAAAGTTTTACGATAAAAAGCATCCCGAAAACAATCAAAAGCTCATTTCCACTTTTGACGGCAGGTGCGCTCAGTATGAAAAATATAAAAACTTAGGGCTTGAAAGGCTGTATATCCATACCGACGGCTGGGGAGAAATGGGGTACGACAACAATCATCCTTATGTGCTGCCCCCCTGTCCGCAGGCGGGAGGCTTTGAGGGAATGAAGCGCCTTTGCGATAAATGCGGCAGCCTCGGCTACATATTCGGTATTCATGATCAGTACAGGGATTTTTATTACAGCTGCAAAAAATTTGACATGAGCCTTGCGGTGCGGAATATTGACGGCAGCAATCCCTATTGCAGCATCTGGGCGGGAGGTCCTCATACCTGGCTTTGCGCCTCAAAGGCAAAGGACTACCTTAAATTCACCCATAAGGAGCTCGAAGAGCACGGTATTTTCGTTAAGGGCGTATATCTCGATGTGTTTTCGATTATGTGGGGTGATGAGTGCTTTGATCCTGAGCATCCCGCTACGAGAGAAGAAAGCATAAAGTATCGGGGGGAGTGCTTCGATTATCTGAGAGAAAAGGGAATAATCGTCTCTTCGGAGGAGCCGGGTGCGCTGATGGTGAATTATCTTGACCTCGTCCACCACGCCCCATATGCTCTCAGGCCTCAGGAGAGAGGAGTTCCTGTAGGTGTCCCCGTGCCTTTGCTAAATCTTGTTTACCACGACTGTATATTTGTGCCGTGGATTGCGGACGGCACGGGCGGCTGGGGTATCCCTGACGGTGACTCGGGCTTCCTTCACTGCATCCTCAATGCACAGACCCCCTACTTTACTCCCTATGACGAGAAGGGAAATGACCTTGGGGACGAGGAGGTGAAAGCTCGCATCGGAAAGGTTCTGGAAATATGCGAGATACAGAAAAAGCTTTACAGCAAGGAGCTTGTCAGACATGAATTCCTGAGTGAGGACGGAAGGCAGCAGAGGACTGTATATTCGGACGGTTCCACGATAACCGTGGATTTTGATAAAAACACTTACTATATTTCTTGTGAAGAATAGGACGGGAAAGCGAAATGGAAAAATTAAAGTATTCGTCTCCGGCGAGAGCCTGGAGAAACGCTCTGCCTATGGGAAACGGAACTATCGGCTTCATGGTTTACGGCGGCAGACGCACCGAGAAAATCTGCGTAAACGACTGTACCCTGTGGTCGGGATATCCGAAAAACTATGACAGTTCGGAAAGTCTTGAGTATTTGCCTCAGGTCAGAAAGCTGGTTTTCGAGGGTAAAAACAAGGAAGCCGACGCTCTTACGGAGCAAAAACTCTGTGGTTTTTACAGTGAGGCCTATATGCCTCTGGGGGAAATCGACATCTCCTTTGACAGGGCTCTGCCCTTCGGCAGGTATTCCCGTGAGCTGGATCTTCAAAGGGCAGTACATACGGTAAAAAGCGGAGGCTTTAAAAGGGAGGCCTTTGTGTCATATCCCCATAAAGCGGGAGTTTACAGAATCGAAAGTGAAAGACCGTTTTCGCTTAAAATCACCTTAAAAAGCAAGCTGCGAAGCGAAACCTTCAGTGACGGAATGCTCTATCTTGCGGGGAATGCTCCCGACTATGCCGCCCCCAATTATCTGAGGACGGAGACGAACCCCATTCGCTACAACGAAGGCAAGGGAATGGCCTTTGCCATGGGAGTCAAAGCGGTGACGGACGGCAAAATAAAGATTACCGATAAGTATATTTTTATTCGCGGTGCCAAAGAAGCGGTGATATATGTCTCCACGGCAACAGGCTTTAAGGGATACGACAAAATGCCCGAAATCGACAGAAAGGTACCGTCTTTACGCTGTAAGGAGCTTTTAGAAGGCATAAGGGATTCCTATGAGACAATAAAAGAACGCCATATTGAGGATTACGCTTCGCTGTATTCCCGCCAAAGCATTTCCCTGGGGGAGGAGAGCGGCGAAGATACGGATAAGCTTGTGAAAAAAGCGAAAAAGGGAGATGTCCAAACTGCCCTTGCGGAGCTTTTCTATAAATTCGGAAAATATATGACCATTCAGGGCAGCAGAAAGGGTGGACAGGCACTGAACCTTCAGGGACAGTGGAACGATTCCCTGCGCCCGCCCTGGAGCAGCAACTATACCGTGAACATCAACACGGAGATGAATTACTGGGGAGCGGTTTCCGCAAATCTTGCCGACTGTATGGAGCCTTATATAAATCTTGTCTATGAGGCTATGGAGAACGGAAAAAAGACGGCGAAAGCAAATTACGGCTGCGAGGGCTTTGCCTGTAACCACAACGTGGATATTTGGCGAAAGACCTCTCCCGTTCAGGGAAGCCCCAGTTACATGTATGCGCCCTTGTGCGGAGTATGGCTTTCCAACGAGCTGTACGGGCATATGAAAAACGGCGGCCTTGAGGAATACCGCGAAAAAATTCAGGAAATAGCCGGTGAGGCCGCAAAGTTCGTAAGGGATTATCTCGTTATGTACGACGGATATTACGTTACCTGCCCTTCGGCGTCTCCTGAGGCCTGCTTTAATAAAAACGGCTCCGAATGTTCTCTCGATTATGCCTCCGCCTTTGAAATCGCTCTTTCAAAGCAGGCCATGAAAAACTGCCTCGAGTTTACCGAGGACAGGCAGCTTATTGAAGAGCTTAATGAACGTCTTTCAAAGCTCTATCCCTTTAGAGTGGGCTCCACGGGAATATGCGAATGGCATGACGACGTGCCCATTTCTGAAAAGGGCCACAGACATTTCTCACCTCTTTATGGCTTTTATCCCGGCAGGGTGATAAAATATTACGGCAATCCCGAAGAGAGAAAATGGGTGGAAAAGCTGTTTGATTACCGCACCGCCAATTCCTCCAGTTATATCGGCTGGAGTGCCGCTTGGGCTATTTGTCTTGCTGCAAGGCTCCACAGAGGGGAAAAAGCGCTGGAAGTGATAGAGAGTATGCTCGGCCACTCGGTTTTTAAAAATCTTTTCTGTGTCCACCCCCCGTTCCTGTTTCAGATAGACGGAAACATGGGCTTCATAGGGGGAATAAACGAAATGCTTATCTACTGTGAGGACGGTGTCTGCGAATTGCTGCCTGCGATTCCCGAAAAGTGGAAAAAGGGCAGCGTAAAGGGAATGGTGGTAAACGGCGCCGAGGTTTCATTTAAATGGGAAAGAGGAAAGGTCACTGAGCTTTCTTCCTCCAAACCGCTGAAGGTCCTAAACAGAAATATAAGCGATAAATGCTCCGTATCAAAAGAAATAGTTCTTACGGAAAAATTCTGATTGAACAGGAGAATATTTATGAAAGAAAAAATCACGCCCCTTTTCTTGAAGCTTAAAACATACTGGAAAACGCCACCTAAGGGATATCAGGTATCCTATAAGGAGTTTGTGAATCTCTCCATGGGTTACGGCGGAATTTCATTTTTAAGCGTGCTCATAACCTGGACTACAATTGCCATGAACATCCCCCTGATGATAACCTATTTCAAGGTTACATCGGGCATGGTATTCGTTTTGACGATGCTGGGTTCACTTATTGCTCTTGTAAGGTCACCCATACTGTCGATGATTATTGACAACTCAAACTCCGAAAAGGGCAAATTTAAGCCCTTTCTCATCTGGTCGGCAATATTGACGGCGGTTTCTTTCGGGCTCATTCCGTATATCCCGCAGAGCTGGACCGAAAATATAGTTATAAGCTTTTCAATTCCCGAAATCCCCATTTTGGGTGTTGCGGCGTCTAATGTAAGTCTCAGTACGGCAGTTGTTGTGATGTTCGTATTGCTTCAGATAGGAACCTTTTTCAGTACCCTCCTCAATCAGGCCATGGCGGGAATAGAGCAGACCATTTCAAGCGTCGCTCAGGAAAGGGCGAATATAGGGGCCCTGAGAGGACTTATTTGCAATATCCCCAGCTCTGTGGTGAATGTAGTGATGCCGGCAGCGGCGGGTCTGTTCTTTTCAGCGGGAGCCGTTACGGGAATGAACAATATATGGCTCTATCGTATTTTCTTTCCCTTGTGCTCCGTAGGAGGCGTTTTGTTCGTTCTTTTTGCTTATTTCGGTACAAAAGAAAGAGTTGTGGTAAACAAAAAGTATGTAGCGAAGGTCAAGTTCTGGGAGGGCGCAAAGGAGCTTTCTTCAAACAAGTATTTCTGGATTATCACCATACTTACGGTTGTTGTGGGCATAAGGGCACAGGCGAATATTTATCTCTGGGTGTGTACCTACGGCATAGGCGGAAAAGCTGGAGATACCGCAATGGCCATATGCAATATCGTTTTGAATAACGCACTGGTTCCCGGAATGGTATTCGGACCGCTGCTTATAAAAAAATTCGGAAAGCGAAACTGTCTGCTTGTCGCCAATACTCTTTTTGTGGCAATGGTAGCTGTGCAGCTTGCCGCCGTAAATAACCCGTATCTTATTCTGGTATGCATTTTCTTCCAGAATCTCTGCGGAGGATTCTATTATATTTCAACCGTCATGGTTTCCGACGTTCTCGACTATCAGCAGTGGAAAACGGGCAAACGTCTGGAAGGCTTCTGGCAGAATTACACGGCCTTTATCTCTACCCTCATCGGCCTGTTTACGGGTATGCTGGCGCCGCTCTTCCTCTCCTTCGGCGGCATCGGCTTCGGGGATGATATAAACGTCGCTCTTCAGAACCATGAGCTTATGGTGGGAGCTTTTAAATATACTACTGTTCTGGCCCTTATAGGTGCCGTGCTCTCGGCTGTTCCCATGTTTTTCTATGACCTTACGGAGACAAAACACACAAACTATGTCCGTGTGCTTAAGCTTCGAGCAGCAACCGATAACTATAAATCCAATGAACTCCAAGATGAAGATATCGTAAACGTAAAGGAAATAACGGAAGAAGCCGTCAGGGACAACAATTTCTTTGTGCTGGAGGAGATGAAAAAATATAGCTTCCTCGGCGAAATCAGCGCAAAATATGATGAAGCCGCTCAGAGGATAAAGGAAAAGGAAGAAAGAGAAAAGATGGAAGTGCAGGAGAGAGAAAATGAACTCAAGGAAAAAGTCAGAGCAGAAAAGAAAAACAGAAAGTAAATGGCCGAAAATCATAATTGTTCTTTGTGCTGTTGTTGCAGTCGCGGCATTGGGTTTTGTTATGTTTACTTTATACGGCGGCAGCTATGAAAGGGATGAGGACACCTTGTTTTCTGTTTTACAGATAACTGACGTTCATATCGTAAACGATGAGAAAAAGGACGCTAAGGCTTTTAAAACCATAGACGCCATGATTGAGGAAACCCGTCCCGACATGATAGTCGTCACTGGAGACATTACCAGCGAACATGATAATCTTACGGCCATAAAAAAATTCTGTGAGTATATTGAGAAAAAGAAAATCCTGTGGGCCTTTACATTCGGAAATCATGATGCAGAAGGAGTCGCTTCAAAGCAGGAGATAAACGACTATCTTGAAACCCTTGAATACTGTATCTATGAGCGCGGAGACGAAAGCATCACAGGCATGGGGCATTATTATTACACCGTCCGTGATGAAAACGGCGGCGCCGTAATGAGCCTTATTATGATGGACAGCAATATGTATCCCGACGAGTCGACGGGCGCCGAGGGCTACGATAAATTCCACGACGATCAGGTTCAGTGGTACAGGGATACTATAAAGGAAATTGCCCTCACGGAAAACGGCAACGAGACAAAGGTCGTGCCGTCTCTCGCTTTCTTTCACATTCCTATTTATGAATTTGCGCAGGGATATGCTCAGGCCAAGGAAAACGGTGAAATTATCGGCGGATGGCGCTTTGAAAAGGAATATATTCCCTATGAAGATGACGGCATGTTTGAGGCAATGATTGAAATGGGCAGCACCAAGGGCGTCTTTGTGGGACATGACCATATGAATAACTACTCAGTAAATTACAAGGGAATAAGGCTTACATACGGCAATTCCTGTGACCACAACATCTATTTTGTCCCGTTCAGAGGAGGCAAACTCATAGAGATAAAGCGTGACGGCTCCTTTACGGTTGCGCCTGTTGTCCGCCACAGATTTACAAATACGGCTGTGGTGGGAACGGCAAAATAAATAGATAAAGCAGCCTGCTGAAAGGTGAAGTGATTAGTCAGTAAAAAGCCCCGACTCAACGAGAGTCGGGGCTGATTATATGTATGGCATACAATATCTGTTAATCGCTGTAGGGTACTATGCAGTAGCTTTGAGCAGGCATGGAAATCTTTGTGCCGCTTTGGCAGGGTTCAAATTTAATATCCCCGTGCATGATAAGGGCGTTGTCCCCCGGCTTTACGGGCAGGCATACCTCGCACTCTCTGTCGGCGGGGTTAAAGCATACGGCCAGCTTCTGCTGTGAGCAGTACCTCGAAAAGACAAGGGGATATTTTTCATCCTCGGCATAGAGTATTTTAAAGTCGGCTCTGTTTCCCAGGGCCGGGTTTACCTTGCGCATGGCGATAAGATGTCTCGTATAGTTGAGAATGGAGTCGGGGTCATTGTCCTGATTTTCCACTGTGGGACGGTTTTCATCAGGGTCAATCGGCAGGTAGAGCTTTGAGGAGTCGGCGGAGGAAAAGCCTGCGTTTTCTTCATCGTTCCACTGCATGGGCGTGCGTGAACCCGTGCGGTACATTCCGCCCTCCTTGCTCTCAAGGTCAAGATACTTCATGCCGATTTCGTCGCCGTAATAAACTATGGGAAGGCCGGGCAGTGAAAAGACGAAGGTGAGTATCATTTTTATCTGCTCTTTTGTTCTGCCGTAGGACATGCGCACAATGTCATGGTTTCCCGTGGGAGTGCTTGTCATTCCGCCCAATGCGGCGGCATTTTTAACGTGTTCGCTGTATTCCGCGGCGAAGGGCTCGCAGGTTCCGTCGCCGTCGGGGTGGAAGAAGCTGGAGTCGCCCATGAGCATCAGGGACATATATCCCGGGCAGGCCTGAAGGTAAAAGTCGGCGTCGAAGCCCGCCTCAATGGCCTGGGTGGGATTAAACCATTCGGAAATCATCACCGTGTCGGGATACTCCTCATCGAGCATCTTCCTTATATCCTTCCACACTTCCTTTGTGTATTTCTTGTCGTCTGTGTCATTTTTGACAAGGGAAAAAGCCATGTCTACACGAAAGCCGGCGACTCCCATATCGAGCCAGTAACGCATTATATCCTTTATTGCTTCTCTGGTTTTGATGCAGTCGGGATGATCCCAGGGAAGCTGCCAGGGCTTTTCAACTTTTCCGAAGCCGAAATTTAAAGCGGGCTGGGACGGGAAAAAGTTGCACATGTATTTTCCCGCACGCTCCGCTCCTTCTGCCTTATGAAGGGCCGCTGAAATGCTCTGAGGCAATGTTTTGTCCTCAGCGTCCTCGTCAGTTTCGGTCCATATGTATCGGTTTGTATATTCGTTATTTTTCGCCTTCATGGATTCCTTGAACCACGGATGCTCAATTGAAGTGTGGCCGGGAACAAGGTCAAGGATGATTTTGATTCCCCTTGCCTTTGCCGCTTCAATAAGACGCTTCATGTCATCGTTTGTGCCGTATCTGGGCGCTATGCAGCAGTAATCTGAAACGTCGTATCCCGCGTCGCTGAAGGGGGATACAAAGCAGGGATTGAGCCATATTCCGTTGCAGCCCAGGGAAGCGACATAGTCGAGCCTTTCTATAATTCCCTGCAAATCTCCTATGCCGTCGGAGTTTGTGTCGTAGAAGCTTTGCGGATAAATCTCATAGAGCACCGCTTTGTCGAGCCAGCTTGACATTTAAATCACCTCGTACAAAAAAATAGATTTACAAACAATAAAATGCGCAATTTTAAACAAATAAATAGTACCACAATAAAATTTCTACGTCAAGATTACTATTTTTTTGCCCTGCAATCCGTAAGTATAATCGCATTATGCCTATTGATTGAAGAGGGAGTAAAGATATATAATAACTATAATAGTATAGTGCGGTCAGGCTGCACTGAGAAATCAGTTTATGAAAAGTGAAGGAGCAGTAAAGATGGAAAAGAAAGAAATGATTTACGAGGGCAAGGCAAAGAAAGTTTTCCTTACGGAAGATCCCGACGTAGTTATCGTTGACTATAAGGACGACGCTACCGCTTTCAACGGCCTTAAAAAGGGCACAATTTACGGTAAAGGCGTTATCAACAACAAGATGTCAAATTTCCTTTGCAAGATGCTTGAGGAAAAAGGTATTGCAACACACTTTATCGAAGAGCTCAGTGACAGAGAGACCGCAGTTCGCAAGGTTGAGATAGTACCTCTTGAGGTTATCATCCGCAATAAGGCGGCGGGAAGCATGGCAAAGCGCCTGGGCCTCGAAGAGGGAACAAAGCTTCTCTGCCCCGTTCTTGAGTTCAGCTACAAGGACGACGCTCTGGGCGATCCCATGATCAACGACTCACACGCTCTTGCCTGCGGTTTTGCAACAGCTGAGGAGATTGAGAAGATCAGGACAATGGCTCTCAAGATCAATGAGATTCTTTGCGAGTACTTTGCAACAAAGAACGTTGAGCTCATCGACTTCAAGCTTGAGTTCGGCCGTTTCCACGGCGACATAATCCTTGCCGATGAGATTTCACCTGATACCTGCCGTTTCTGGGATATGACAACTCATGAGAAACTTGATAAGGACCGTTTCCGCAGAGATATGGGCAGCGTAGAAGAGGCATACGAAGAGATGGCAAAGCGTCTCGGACTTAAATAATTAACCACTCAGCGTGATTAAACGGGGCGGGAGGGACTTGCCTTCCCGCCTTTATTTAAATATCAGAGGAGGAAGCAAAGTGAAAGATATTTACGAAAGTCCCCTTAATTCAAGATATTCCAGCAAAGAGATGAAATACATCTTTTCTCCCGATTTTAAGTTCAGAACATGGAGAAAGCTTTGGATTGCCCTTGCTGAGGCGGAGCACGAGCTGGGCCTCAACATCACCCAGGAGCAGATTGACGAGCTCAAAGCCCATAAGGACGATATAAATTATGAAGTGGCGGCGGAGCGTGAAAAGCTTGTGCGCCACGACGTTATGTCCCATGTTTACGCATACGGCGTACAGTGCCCCAAGGCAAAGGGAATAATCCATCTGGGAGCCACATCCTGCTATGTAGGCGACAACACCGACGTCATCACCATGACCGAAGGACTTCGCCTTATCCGCAAAAAGCTCATCAACCTTATGGACGCTCTTTCAAAGTTCGCTTTGGAGTACAAGGATCTTCCCTGTCTTGCATTTACCCATTTCCAGCCTGCGCAGCCCACAACCTTGGGCAAGAGAGCATCCCTTTGGCTTCAGGAAGTGCTCATGGACTACGAGGCAATCGAGTTCCAGCTTTCACAGATGAAGCTTTTAGGCTCAAAGGGCACAACGGGCACACAGGCAAGCTTCATGGAGCTGTTTGACGGAGATCAGGAGAAGATAAAGGAGCTTGACAGAAAGATAGCCGAAAAGATGGGCTACAAGAGCTGCTTCCCCGTTTCAGGACAGACGTATCCGAGAAAGCTTGATTCCAGCGTACTGTTCGTTCTCAGCGGAGTAGCTCAGTCAGCGGCAAAGTTCTCCAACGACCTTAGACTTCTCCAGCACCTTAAAGAGGTTGAGGAGCCCTTTGAGAAGAATCAGATAGGTTCATCTGCAATGGCATATAAGCGCAACCCCATGCGCAGCGAGAGAATAGCATCTCTTGCGAGATACGTTATGGCGGATACAATAAATCCCCAGATAACGGCAGCAACCCAGTGGTTTGAGAGAACCCTTGACGATTCCGCAAATAAGCGCATAAGCGTTGCGGAGGCATTTCTTGCAACTGATGCCGTACTGGAGCTTTATATAAACGTTGTAAGCGGACTTGTGGTATATCCCAAGATGATAGAAAAGCATCTTTTGGCGGAGCTTCCCTTTATGGCGACTGAGAATATCATGATGGAGGCCGTCAAGAGAGGCGGAGACCGTCAGGAGCTTCACGAAAAGATCAGAGTCCATTCCATGGCGGCGGGCAGAGTTGTCAAGGAAGAGGGCGGAGCCAACGACCTGCTTGAGAGAATAGCAGGGGATGAGGCTTTCGGCATAACAATGGAAGAGCTCAGTGCGATGATGCATCCCAAGAATTTTGTAGGCAGAGCACCGCAGCAGACCGAGGAGTTTGTAAATGAGTACATCAGGCCCATTATCGACGCCAACGCCGACGAACTGGGACTTGAGGTTGAGATAAACGTTTAAGAAAAAGGAGGGAGCATAAAAACTCCCTCCTGTATTTTATTATAAGAAAGTATGTAAAATATGGAAATTATAAATATAACAAAAGACAAAAAGAAATACCTTGATTTACTGCTTTTTGGTGACGAGCAGGAAGATATGGTTGATAAATATCTTTATGACGGAGAAATGTTTGTAGCGTCAGATGAGGGGAAAGTACAGGGCGAATGTGTAATTACCGATAACGGAAACGGCGTATATGAGATTAAAAATATAGCTGTATATCCTGAATTTCAGAGGTGTGGAGTGGGCAGAAAGCTTTTAAATTTTGCTTTTGAATATGTAAAACATAAAGGCGGGAAAAGCCTCATTGTGGGTACAGGAGAAGCTTTCAGTACCATGAGTTTTTACAGTATCTGCGGTTTTACAGAATATCGCCGTGACATAGATTTTTTTACTGAGAACTATAATAAACCTATATATGAAGACGGTGTGCAGCTGAAAGATATGGTTTATTTTAAAAAGGATATATAATAGTTTCATTAATATCACTTTTCATTTTTTACAGTTGTTTCTTATGTGACATTGTTCGTATCAAAGCTATCTATAAATTCATAAATTCCTGTTTTTTCCCAAAACTCATTTATTCCCAAATAATCTAATGTTTTATCTTTTAATTTTTCAATTACTGGACTCCCTATAAATAACACAATGTATATAATAATTTGCATTGCGATAAACCACTTCGTTTTTTTAAAATTATTCCACGTCTCTACTGGGGAAAAGGTTTTATTATTAATGATATTACAGATTTCTTCTGAAATATCTTCATTTGTAACATTAGTATTATCTCGACTCTGCAAGAATAAGTCGGTGTCAAAGTTTTTAGAAAAAATTTCCAAGTTAGGTAAAGATAATAGCAACTCGTTAAATGTATTAAAATCTATACACGATAATGCAGTTAATACAGATGAGCTTAAATAATTTTGCAATTTTTGACTTTCTTGTAACCATTGTGATTGCAAATCCTGTAGGAAGTTTTCAGCTTCAATTACTGCTGTAATTCCTGTTAAATGATGTTTTTGAAGTATAGAAACTGCTGAATGCATGTCGAATGTCTCTATTTGCGAAGATAAAACTTTAATTTTATATAAAGTTTCAATGATATGACTTTTTTCAAATATAGAGCGCAATTTTTCTAGGTTTTCAACTGTTTCTTTGTATAAATCGGTATTTTCCATATAACCTCCAAATAAAATTAATATATAGAGTTCAATAATATCACATAAATACCAAAATCTCAAACCTTCTTTAAATTTAAATAGAGTACAGAATATAACAAATCCCCATGACTTCTGAAATCATGGGGATTAATGTTTTTAATCTATTCTCTTTTAAAACAGTCCCGTTATGTTTCCGCTTTCGTCTACGTCGATGCTCTCTGCGGCGGGCACTTTAGGAAGTCCCGGCATTGTCATTATGTCGCCGGTGAGCACTACTATGAATCCCGCTCCCGAGGAGAGCTTAACGTCACGCACAGTTATGTCGAAGTCCGTGGGCCTGCCCAGACGCTTCGGGTCATCTGAAAGGGAATACTGGGTTTTCGCAATGCATACGGGCAGCTTATCCTTGCCAAGGGCCTCGATTTCCTGAATCCTTTTAAGGGCGTTGGAAGTAAAGTTTACTCCGTCTGCTCCGTATATGTTCTTCGCGACGGCCTCCACCTTTTCTTTGATGCTCTTTGCAGTATCATATATAAAGCGGAAATCGGAGGGCTTCTCGCAGGCCTTTACTACCTTTTCGGCAAGGTCTGTAGCTCCGTCGCCGCCCTTTGCAAAACATTCGCTCAGTGAATACTCAACGTCGATGCTGCGGCAGTACTCGGCAAGAGCTTCTATTTCGGCGTCTGTGTCGGTGCCAAAGCGGTTTATGGCTACAACTACGGGCACGCCGTATTTCTTCATGTTTTCAACGTGTGCTCCGAGGTTCACAATACCCTTTTTGAGAGCCACTACGTTTTCCTTTGAGGTGTCGCTTTTTGCAACTCCTCCGTTATATTTAAGAGCGCGAAGAGTTGCGACTATTACGATTGCGTCGGGCGCAAGTCCCGCAGCGCGGCATTTTATGTCGAGAAATTTCTCCGCCCCCAGGTCTGAGCCGAAGCCCGCCTCCGTAATGCAGTAATCACCCAGCTTAAGGGCAAGCTTCGTGGCGATTACGGAGTTGCAGCCGTGGGCGATGTTGGCAAAAGGTCCGCCGTGGATAATGGCAGGGGTGTTTTCAAGGGTCTGCACAAGGTTAGGCATAAGGGCGTCGCGCAGCAGCGCTGCCATGGAACCCACAACTCCCAGTTCCCTGGCGTATACGGGTTTGCCGTCCAGATTGTAAGCCACAAGGATGTCGCCGAGACGCTTCTTTAAATCGTCCATATCGTCGGAGAGGCAGAGTATGGCCATTATCTCGCTGGCGACGGTTATAATAAATCCGTCCTCACGGGGGAAGCCGTTGGCCTTTCCTCCGAGACCTACGACGACGTTTCTCAAGGCTCGGTCGTTCATATCCATGCAGCGCTTAAATAAAATGCGCCTTTCGTCTATCTGGAGGATGTTGCCTTGATGGATGTGGTTGTCTATAACGGCGCAGAGGAGATTATTCGCCGCGGTAATGGCGTGCATATCTCCTGTAAAGTGAAGGTTTATGTCCTCCATGGGAACGGCCTGAGAGTATCCGCCGCCCGCAGCGCCGCCTTTAATGCCGAAAACAGGTCCGAGAGACGGCTCGCGCAGAGCGATAACCGCATTTTTGCCGATTTTTGCCATTGCCTGACCCAGTCCCACGGTGGTGGTAGTTTTTCCCTCTCCTGCGGGAGTCGGATTTACTGCCGTTACGAGCACAAGCTTACCGTTCGGCTTTGAGGCAAGACGGAACATAATATCATGGGATATTTTCGCCTTGTACTTTCCGTAGGGGACGAGCTCGTCTTCAAGTATCCCGACGTGCTCTGCAATTTGAGTTATGGGAAGCATTTTAGCTTCCTGTGCAATTTCGATATCTGTTTTCAAAACAGCACTCCTCCAAAAATTTATTTGAGAAATAGATAAATAATAAATGATGAAAACAGTACGGCGGGATTTGCGAAGGTTTGCGTACTGTTAAAGTTCTATCACATTATAACACAAATATAAATTCCGTACAACGGCGGCAATAAAATAATAACCTCAAAGCTGAATAAAAGAGACGAAATGGGAGCAATATAAAGGCGGAGGTAATAGGATATGCTTAATTTTAATAAAAAGGAATCGAGAGTGAAACTCTTTTTGCAGAAAAACGGCCTTTATATAGCTCTTGCCTGCTGCCTTGTGGCGTCGGGTACCGCCGCGTGGAGGTATCTCGGTACGGGTAATATTGATACTGTGCAGGAGAGCGGTGCGGATTCGGGAATCGTGACGGAAAAAGCTCCCGAGCACACTCAGAACTGGGATGAAACTCTTCCCGAAGGGGAAGAGGCGGGAGCCAATAAAACCGATGTTCCCGACGAGCGAGAGGAAACGGAAACCGAAAATCGGACAGAGCCTGAAACCGAGGAAGCGGTGACGGAGCCTGCCTCGATGGTGAGCAATGAACTTAATACGCCATACCAGAGCTTTTATATGATGCCCTGCGGTACTGAGATTATAAACGATTACAGCAACGGAGAAATGGTTTATTCCGAGACCATGGACGACTGGAGAAGTCATAACGGCGTGGATTTCAAGGCTGAGAAAGGTGTATCCGTAAAGGCCATAAACGACGGCATCGTTACTAATGTTTACAGCGACGCCCTTTGGGGAAATGTAGTGGAGATAGATCACGGAGGAAATCTGGTGGCGAAGTACTGCGGTCTCGGAGCCGATGTTGCCGTACAGAAGGGCACGGAAGTTAAAATGGGCGATGAAATAGGCGTCTTGGGAGATATTCCCTGCGAGAGCAAGCTTGGAAATCATCTTCATCTTGAAATCAGAATTGATTCAAAGATTGTAGATCCCTTGGCGGCTATGGGAAAAGCGGAGCAGGAGCAATAAAGAAGTAAAAAAATTAAAAAAGGGCTTGATTTTCCCTTTCGATTGTGGTAATATATCATGGCAGTTAAGGAACGGATAAGTTCCTCTGCATGATTTTTGCGGCGTTAGCTCAGCTGGATAGAGTGTTTGGCTACGAACCAAAAGGTCGGGGGTTCGAATCCCTTACGCCGTACCACAAAAAACCTTGAAACCACGTTGTTTCAAGGTTTTTTTGTTTTTCCTTTTTCTGTGCATAAAATTACTTTTGTCAACTATTTGTCAACATTTTATGTTTACGCCTTCTTCAAAAATAAATCTTCCAGCGTCTCGCTGGCCTTTTCATCCGCTCGCTTAATTGCATGGGCGTAAACATCACTGGTCGTTGACACCTTGGCGTGCCCCAGGCGCTTGGATGTGCTGACTATATCCATGCCTGCATAGAGCAGGGTAGAGGCCATTGTGTGCCGAAATGCGTGAGGATTAATGTGCGGCAGCCCGTGACGAACTGAAAAATCAGAAAACCATGAGCTCACAGAATCGGGATGTATCGGCAGACCGTTATCCCGAGCGAAAACAAAATCCGTTCGCTGTCTATAGTCTCCAAGAGATAATGCTAACTCCGCTTGGTGCGCCTTTAACTTCTTAAGCAAGTCTACAACCTGTTGCGGCATGGATATGTCACGGACTGACGTCTGAGTCTTGGGCGTATCCTCGTATATCCCACGGTCGGCAGCGTACAGCAGATTGTTTTCAATGTGCAAAATGTTATTTTTGAAATCGATCGCATTCCATTTGAGGCCGCAAAGTTCTCCTCTTCGGATTCCGGAGAACGCTAAAACATAAGTTATAGTGCGCCACATTATAGGTTCACAGTCAGCTGCTTTGAGTATATTCTCTAATTCCCCAGGTTCAAAATAGTTGACTTCTTTCTTTTGCAGCTTTGGCAGAGTTGCACGCTGTGCGGGATTCAAGGGAATAAGCATTTCCTTTTCTGCTTGATGCAGAATCGAAGATATGAGCCTGTGATGTTCTATTACTGTTTTATTAGACAGCTTGGTATCTCTGTCCACAGCATCGAACAGATCCTCGACCTTGCAGCCGAGTGCAGCTGCTATTTTTTCGGCGGTGGCAAAAGATATATTATCTTTGCTTGCGCTTCTACGAACTGTATCGGCAATTCCGGTTTTAGCTGCAAAAGAACTGAACAAACCATACTTATTTTTAATCAATCCCTGTAAGTCTACATTACCCTTAATATGCACAGAGCGGTAACTCTTAACGCCTTCCTGCTCCAATTGCTGATAGAACGCATTAAGATGCTGCGGACGAATTTCGGTGAGCTTCAGATGTCCGATGCCTTGATTAATTCGCTTGAGAAGTACGCGGTATCCAACCAGAGTTGAGTGTTTAAGCCCGCTGCGTTCCTTTTGAGCCATAGCATACTCAGCATATTGCGCAAACGTTTGGGAGCTGACAGCAGCCGTTCCGCGTTGACACTGTTCCTCAAATAATACAGCTTGTTTATTGAGCTCTTTTTCAATCTGTTTTTTGGTTAATCCGTCGGGGACCTTCCAGGTCATCATGTATGGCTTGAGCTGCTTGCCCTCACAATCTCTTCCTCTGAATACCTTAATGCGGTAAGACACTATCTTACCGTCTTTATTCTTATACGGCGTTATGTTAGCCATAATATTACCTCCAAATACTATAGTGCAGATTTTAAAAGGGTATAAAAATACCCTCGGCTATTGTAATTCAGCCGAAGGTATGGTAATATTAATTCACACACAATATGACCGCCTTCGGGCTGTCACGACGCTCTATCCTGTTGGCGCAGGGTAGGGCGTTTTTATTTTTAAAAAATACGTTACGAATGATATTCTCCGTACATTGCTTGTCCGTCAATCTCTAAATACAAGCAAGAGCTTGTGGAATAGCTTATTTGTACTACAAAATTGCTTCTTATCATAGCACCGAAATCATTCTGAGCATCTACATAAGATGACACTGTAACAACATCATCTTTTCGCCTGACCTTCCAATCTTCACTATCAAAAACACGACTCGGAAACTCAGCGGTTGATGGCGCTTTCAGTCCCTTTTTAACATAATCCTCCGCATCCAACATAAACTCAACTTCTTCGGTCTGAGTAAGGATATAACGAGATATATCATCAACTTTACCGCCTTTGGTAGCGTTGAACAACTCAATATCGCCGGATGCGATATAATATGTTTTTCTATTCTCTATAGTGAGTATTCCTGCAATCTCTTCGCTTGAAAAAGCGTAAGACTGAACTTTATCAACTCCTTGTCCGGTAGGGTTTCCTAAGCTCGTAAGTTCTTTAATTCCTACAGAATTCAGGTCAGTCATTACTGCACTTGCTTCGGATTCGGAAAGGCCCTCGTTAATTAAAAGCTGAATGCCACTGGGACTTGTTTCAGTGGGCTCTTCTTCTTTTTTGTCCCTATTGCTAAAAGCGTTGATAACAGCTATAAGGATAATTGCAATAAAAATAACAGCCAAAATATTTTTGCTCATTCCGGTTTTACTTACTTTAGCAGAACAGCTAGGACATTCTTTAGCGCCATCTGTAAGCTCCGCTCCGCATTTTTTGCACTTTTTCATAAACATCCTCCTCTGATTGTATAGTGTAAACCTTTCCCCCCAAAGGTCAGACTTGTGCTTTTCTTGTTTAAGTTAAGTCTTACTCCGGGAGCAATTTTAAAGCTCTTTCTGAATCTGAACCCCATTTTTATAACCTCTTTCTTTATTATTTGCAAATGTACAAAATACACCTACAACTATTACAACGATTTAAAAAGATATAGTGTGACAAAATGTTACATCTTCATTCAATGCTCCGTATAAGCAGCCTCGGCACACCTAAAACATGGCATTGTTCAAGGTCGCTTCCTTTTATTGTTGTGGGCTGGTATGCGGGATTAATCGGAATGAGCTTCATCCAGTCCTCGCCCTCAACGTATTCCACTTTTTTGAGAGTGGCGTTATCGCCGTTATAGAGAATGGCACCTATTTCTCCGCTTCTGTTAAGTGTAGATTGTTTGAGAATAAGAACTTTATCTCCGTTCATATAGAGCGGATACATGGAATCCCCGTGAACCGACAGCACGAAGAATTCATCTTTTTTTCTGCCTTTAAGGTAAGAAGCGGGAACTTCGGCCGTTTCTCCACTCCAGTCTTCAACAGCTAATTCATCATATCCCGCTGCTATTGTTCCAAGTACAGGGAAAGTAACGACATCTGATGTGATTTCAGGGGACTTTAATTTTTCGTTATCCCAGCCCATAATGTATGCAGGTGAAACATGAAAAATTTCTGCTATCTCTGCTATTTTATCGGTAGGGATATTCGTAATTATTCCATTTTCATATTTGTAAAGATTCTGCTTTGTTGTTTGTATTCTCTTCGCTAATTCGGTTTGCGGCATTTTGGCTTCAACTCGTAGCTGCTTGATTCTTTCGCCGATCGTCATTCAGCATCCTCCCAGCAACATTAAATTCATTAAACATATAATACATTTCAATTGTGTAACTTGTCAAGTAAAAAAAGTAAAGAAAACTATAATAAATATCTTGACAAGTTACGATTAAGTTGGTATAGTAAAAGTAACTTTAAAAGATACAAAAGGAGGTAGAATGATGCTTAACAAAAACAAACTTCGTGCTGCATGGGTAGGAAAAGGGTTAAATCAGTCAGACGTGGCCAAAGCGATAGGGGTTTCTAATAAAACTTTTTCTGCAAGAATGAAAAGTGGCGTCTTCGGAAGCGACGAGATAGAAAAAATGATATCATATCTTGATATTGACGATCCAATGGGAATTTTTTTTGCCGGTAAAGTATCTTAAAAAGATACTATTTACAGAAAGGAGGAGAAATGAATCTGATGATTAAAGAAGAACGGATACGTCGAGGTTGGAGTCAAGCACACACAGCAGAAGCTGTCGGAGTGACAAAAGCCGCTTACAGAAATATCGAAGCGGGTATCCGAAAACCTTCGTATGACGTTCTTATCAAACTCTTGGAACTATTTGACTACAGCGATCCACGTAAATTGTTTGGGGCTGCAACCCCGGCAGTAGAAGAAAAGCCCGGCGGCAACCGGGCAAACAAAGAATTACAAGATTAAAATATCACAATTTTGTTTTCAGGTCAAGCGAAAAGGCAAAAGACGCATTGGTGATTATTTATCATCAAAGAAAGAAAGGAAAACCGATGAATGAATTACAGATTTTTAAAAAGGAGGAATTTGGCGAAATCAGAACAATTGAAATTAACGACGAACTTTGGTTTGTGGGTAAGGATGTAGCGGATATTCTTGAATACACAAACACAGCAAAGGCTATCAGAGACCATGTTGATGAAGAAGATAAGACGGTGAACGATTCGTTCACCGTGGGCAGAGAAACTTTCAGAATGCTGTTTATAGGTAAAGAAATGTGACAATTTGTCACACAGAAAGGAGCGGGAAACATGGAAAAAGTAAAAAAGCCGCAGAGATACCCATGCGGCTTAAAAAACAGATTAAGTTATTGGAGAAGCCGAGCAATATTGTTTAAATTACTCGTTAAGAACTTCAACCTTGAGGATTTCAGCCTTTGTCCACCACATCTGAAATTTTTTCTATGGCTGAAACAACATAGCTGATTTCAAAGTCACAAATGCCTGTAGATTCGACGCAATCCATAATGTAATGCAGAGCGAGTAACATCACTGTTAATTCCTGCCCATTAAAATAAGTCAGAATAGAAATGTTGTCTAATTTTTTCAGGCATGAATTTACGAGTTGTGTTTTAAGAGGCTCCTTAATGCTTTTACCATTCACGTTAGCGTTCTTTGATTCAGCGAAAGTTTCAAGCGCTGCATAAACGTGACTTATTTCGTCGGTAGTTAAATTCAAACTGTTTTTCATATAATCACTCCTTTGAGACGATTATATCATAACAACTAATTAATATCAAAGAAAGGAGCGGGAAACATGCAAATGCTGACAATCAAGCAGGCAGCGGCGGAAGTTGACGGCCTGAGCGAATATGCACTCAGACAGATGATAAAGCGCGGAGAACTGCCGGTAGTCAGAGCCACGACTAAAATCCTTATTAACCGTCAGACCCTTGAGAACTACCTTAAAGGCGACTTGCCCAAAGATAAGGACGAAAGTACCGTTCTGCCCTTCAGGCAGATTGTACCTGTAAAGACGAAACTGTAATTTGCAATCAATTACATACAAGGAGAAAAGAAAAAATGATAGAAACTTCTATGCTGGCCATGACGTTCTATACACTCTTCAGGCTCATCATAGCAATCGGATTGACAGCTGCCATTCTTATACTGCTTGCATATGCAGTGTACATAGCAACGAGGTGAAAGAAATGACAGAAGAAATTAAAGAAATCTTAAAATTACACAAGCTCTGGCTTGACAATGATCCTCAAGGTCGTCGTGCCGACCTGCGCGGTGCCGACCTGCGCGGTGCCGACCTGCACGGTGCCGACCTGCGCGATGCCAATCTGCGCGGTGCCAATCTGCGCGATGCCAACCTGCGCGGTGCCAACCTGCGCGGTGCCAATCTGCGCGGTGCCAACCTGTGCGATGCCGCCCTGTACGGTGCCAACCTGCGCG
>CASDTR010000002.1 GCA_949283785.1 uncultured Oscillospiraceae bacterium | reverse complement strand
TTTTTTGAAAAAAATTAAATTTGTATTGTATTTTTCTTTCTGTTATTTTAAACTAAATTATTAAGAAACGTTTTAGAAAAATCCTACGCAATGTTTTAACGAAAATAAAATATCATTACACTTGTGAAAAAAAGATAATTTTTTGACATAAAATTTTTTATATTTAAAAATTAATTGATTTTTTCAAATTTCATATACATATTTAAAATTAAGGAGGCAAAATTTATGAAAAAAGTTTTTATTCTTTTAATTTCCGCTTTGCTTATTTTCTCCTTGGCTGCATGTACAATGCCTTGGGACAAAAATTCCGATGGATATAAGCAGATTTCTTATGAAGAAGCAAAAAAAATAATGGACGAAGAAAAAGATATTATTATTCTTGATGTGCGAACTCAGGAGGAATTTGAAGGCGGATATATAAAAGGAGCCGTTCTTTTTCCAAGTCAGGAAGTAAACGAGAAAACCGTAGATGAAAAGCTTCCTGATAAAGACCAAAAGATACTTATATACTGTTCAAGCGGCGGAAGAAGCAAAAAAGTTGCTCAGCAGCTCGTAGATATGGGATATACAAATATTTATGAATTTGGCGGCATAAATTCCTGGCCCTACGAAATACAGTACTGATAATATAAATTCTCTGAATGATATTAATGATATTTATATATTACAGCAAATAAAATCAACATGCCTTTATTCGTTTTTTCTGAATAAAGGCATTCTTTACATATGTATATAGAAAAGCATAATACTGTATATTTTGAGCAGATACAGGCACATATAGCAGGTTTTCCTTGTTCGCTTGCTTTTAGTGAAAAAAAAAGATATAATTTACTTAAATTTACTGTCCTGGAGGAATAAAACTTTGGCTACTCTTAAGGATATTGCTGAAAAAACAGGTGTCTCCGTTTCTGCAGTCTCCCGTGTTTTAAATATGGACGACACAATAAGTGTTTCTGCCGAAACGAGAAAAAGAATATTTGAAGCTGCAAGAGAACTCGGATATAATTCAAAATCTAAAAATAAAGGTTCTAACGCTCGTGAAAGCCTGAAAATGGGAATAGCTCAGATGTTTGAAATGGAACAGATAATGGAAGACGTCTATTATCTTTATATGAAAACCGCTCTTGAAGAAGCGTGCTTTGCTCGGAATATCGAAACCACAAGCCTTTTCAGAAACGCTCAGGGACAGTTTATTATGAATGGTTCCGGAAATCTCGACGGTATTTTCGCAATCGGAAGCTTTACAAAATCCGAAATTGAAAGCTTTCACAGATATACCGACAATATTGTTTTTGTAGATTCCACACCTGACGATGAAAAATACTACGCAGCAGTACCTAATTTCCATCTTGGAGTACGTCAGGCGGTAAACCGTTTTATTGAAGGCGGACATAAAAAAATAGGTTTTATAGGCAGTCATTTTACTTTACAGGAAACAAGAGATCTTATCCTCGACAACAGACTTTATTATTTCAAAAACATGCTTACGGAAAAGGGATTGTACCGTGAAAAATTTATCCTCAACTCAGAGATGAATTCAAAAAGCTCCTATGAAGTTCTCAATAACTTTTTGAATTTCTCGGAAGAATATCCTACAGCTCTTTTTATCTCATCTGACGCCATGGCTCAAGGAGTTATAAAGGCAATTACGCAAGCCGGGCTTTCAATTCCCGATGACATAAGTCTAATAACTTTTAATGATACCCTTATTTCACAAAACTCTGTGCCCCCTCTTTCTTCCGTAAGAGTTCTTCAAAGAGAAATTGCCGACGCCGCTGTAAGATCAATGGATGAACAGAGAAAAGGCTCTGCATATCCCTATAAAACGGTTATCCCTTGCATTTATATAGAGCGCAGCAGTGTAAAAAATTTAAAATAAATTACAGATATAATATAAAGTAATTTTTATTTTATTGTGGAAAATGACCTTTAGAAAATCGTTATTTTCCACATTTTTAAATACAAAAATTAGTAAAATGATATAGTTTTTGTAAATTTTTTTCATATTAAACGGGTTTTTAATATATTTCTACATATAATCCACAATGATTATAAACATTTTCCACATAGTTTTTAACATTAATTTATTTTTTAAAGTTGCACTGTTATGTGCAACTTTTTTTATGTTTCGCACTTATATAAAACCTATTAAACTCATCATTGAAAGGAAGTAAAAATTATGTTAAAATTATTTAGTAATGAAAATGGGGTATTGTTCGAAAATAGACCTGATTATTTCGACAGAAAAAACTGCTTTTCATGGATCGAAACGGCGGTAACTAAAGTCCCATATGAAATTAAGGAGCAAGATAAAATGAATTCCCTTCAGGAAATTTGGACCCGTGTTCTTGAACACTGCAAAGGTAAAATGACAGAGGTAGCTTTCGATACTTGGATAAAACCATTGAAGCTTGCCGATTTTGAAGACGGCATTTTTATCATAGAAGCTGACGCTGAATTTTCAAGAACTCTTGTTGAAAATAAATTTTCAAATACTCTTGAAGAAGCTTTTGAAAGCGCCACGGGATTTAAAACGGATTTTAAAATCACCGTAAAAAAGGACAGCGGTGAAGCGTCCCGCACAAAACAGGAAGATTCCCTCGTAAAGACATCTGACGAGCTTCCCGCTGCATACCGAAAAAAAATAGTCAGCGACTACACATTTGACACATTCGTCGTCGGATCTTCAAATAAATTCGCTTATGCGGCAGCTCAGTCCGTAGCTAAAAACCCGGGAAAAACATATAATCCGCTTTTCATATACGGAAACTCAGGTCTCGGAAAAACTCATCTTTTAAACGCTATCTGCTGTGAGATAAAAGAAAATAATCCAAATGCCGAAATAATATATACTAGCGGCGAAGATTTCACAAATGAGCTCATCTCATTCCTTACAACCGATAAGCTCACCTCGGTCTTCCATAACAAATACAGAAATGCCGACATTCTTTTAATCGACGATATACAGTTCCTTTCAGGAAAGGTAAGAACTCAGGAGGAATTTTTCCATACCTTTGAAACTCTCAATAAGGCAGGAAAACAGATAGTCCTAACTTCGGATCGTCCGCCGAAAGAGATAATGACTCTTGAAGAAAGACTTAAAACCCGATTTGAATGGGGACTTATAGCAGACATACAGCCCCCTGATCTTGAAACAAGAATGGCAATTATCAGAAGAAAGGCAGCTTCTCTCAACTTTGATATAAGCGACGATGTAATCCAGTATCTTGCCGAAAAGATAAAGAAAAATATTCGTCAGCTTGAAGGTGCCGTAAAAAAGCTTAAAGCCTATAACGACATAGAAGGCCATGCCCCTACTCTTTCAATGGCTCAAATAGCAATAAAGGATATTCTGAGCGATACACAGCCCATTCCGGTAACCGTTGAAAAAATAATCAACGAAGTTGCAAGAACCTTTAATGTCTCTCCCGAAGAGATCAAAGGAAAAAGACAGGACGCAAATATTTCTTCGGCAAGACAGGTTGCCATCTACGTTGTAAATGAAATTACAGGAATGTCCCTTAAAGCGGTGGGAGCAGAGTTTGGCGGAAAGGATCACTCAACTATCCTTTACAATATCAGAAAGGTAAAGGATAAAATGAGCAAAAACGCCTCCTTCAAAGCTACCGTCACCGATATAATCACCAATATCAAGGACAGCTGATTTTAACAGTTTCTTCCACATTCCACATGAAAGTTTCCACAGACGATTGGAAAACAGAAAAACTTTAAAATCATTAACAAATTTTTCCTTTGACTTGAACATTTAAAAAAGTTCGGCAAATTCATAAGCGGCAAGGCTTTCGGAACTGTTTCAACAGTTTCAACAGCCCCTACTGTTACTACTAAAAAATAAATTATATATTTATTTAAATAATCCGGAAAAAAATTTTCCGGTCTTTCAGGAGGTAAACGGGATGAAGATAGTTTGCAATACCGAAACTCTCTCTCAGGCATGCCAGAACGTTCAGAGGGCGGTTTCCACAAAAACCTCAATTCCTGCCATAGAAGGCATTTTATTAAAGGCGGAAAACGGAAAGCTCTACCTTACGGGATACGATCTTGAGGTAGGTATAAATACATCTATTGAGGCAAAGATCGAACAGGACGGAAGCATAATATTGAACGCTCGATATCTCTGCGATATTATCCGCAGACTGCCTGATGAAGAAGTTGAAATCGAAGCTGATGCAAGACAGCTTTGCTATATAAGAAGCGGAGAGACAAATTACTCTCTCAACGGAATTTCAGCGGAGGAATATCCTGAGCTTCCCAGCGTTACGGGCGGAGCTCCCGTCATAATAGACCAGGGAATTCTCAAAAACATGATAAGACAGACTATATTTGCAGTTGCCGACAATAACAGCAATGTTGTTTATACAGGAATAAAGTTTGAAATAGAAAAAAATCTCATAAAGCTTATCGCTGTTGACGGAGTTCGTCTTGCCATAAGAACGGAAGAAATTGATTACGACGGAGAAGAGCTTTCCTTTATCGTTCCCGGAAAGACCCTTTCAGAGGTAATGAAGCTTATTGATGAAGAGGAAGCAGATGTTTCTCTCGGAGTTGGTAAAAGACATATCGTTTTCGAAGTGAACGGATACAGCATAGTTTCAAGGCTTCTTGAAGGAGAGTTTCTCGACTACAAGAGTGCTGTTCCTGCTTCTTTTACCACAAATGTCAGGGTAAGCACCAAGACACTCATGAGCAGTATCGACAGGACCTCGCTTCTTATTACGGACAGGCTTAAAAGCCCCGTAAGGTGCATTTTTGATGACAACACCATTAAAATTTCAAGTATTACATCTCTGGGAACCGCAAACGATAAGATTTCCGCCGAAATAGACGGCGATAGAATCGAGATAGGGTTCAATAACAGATTCCTCATTGAAGCCCTCAGGGTATGCGATACCGATGAAGTTCTCATAAAGCTCAACAGCCCCGTTTCTCCCATAATAATTCTTCCGCCGCAGGGAGAAAGCTTTTTGTTCCTTGTACTTCCCGTAAGGCTTAAATGATCTTATTTTGTGCTGTCAAAAAGGCTGTCTGTTAATTTAAAAACTTATTATCAATTTTTAGAGATTTAGATTCTGAAAACGGTATTAACTATCAATAATAATGAATGCTGTAATCTAATAAATCAGCTAATATAAGATTTAAAGGTGCGCTGTATGATAGATGAAAAAGAAATTTCAGCCTTTGCCGAACCGTACTATATAACTAAGGATATTATGCATAATATGTGGCATATTGAATTAGTTAAAAAAATGATTGATAAAATACTTTCTATCAGTCACTATGAAGCAGATAAAGAGTGTCTCATGTTGGCAGCGTATTTTCATGGATTCATATACAGAGATGAAGAAAAAATAAAAAAATGGTTGGAAATACATGATTATGATAAAGAGCGTATATCTAAAATCATAAAAATATCATGGGAATCGCAAAGAGAAGAAATACCGGAAACCATAGAAGGAAAAATATTGCATGATGCACATATTTTGGAAGGCGGCAAAACATATTTAATTGTTAAAACTCTGATTACAGGTTCGGTCAGGGGTCAATCTCTTAAAGAAACAATGAATTATATGCAAAAAAATGTTTTAGATAAAAATTTTTGCTGCTTGCCTGAAACGATTCCTTTATGCGAAGAGATGAACAAATTTACGAATGAGTTTTTTGAAGAACTTTCAGCCGGAGTCGAATAAATAAAGAGCGGCGCTTTCAAATGCCGATCTTTATAAAGGAGGATTTTTCATATGAAGATAAAAGTTAAGATCAAAGAAAAACCTAAAAAAATAATAGAGATAAATTCTCCGTTTATAAAGCTGGATGCATTTTTAAAGCTTGCCGACGCAGTTCAAAGCGGCGGACATGCCAAAATCGCCATACAAAATGAAGAGGTAAAGGTAAACGGCGAAATATGTACTGCCAGAGGCAAAAAACTCAGAGACGGAGACGTCGCGGAATTTGGCGGAAGGCTTTATGAGGTAAAAGCGAATGAAAGCGCTGACGCTTAAAGCTAAAAATTACCGTAATTTAAAAGAGATTGAAATAAATCCAGATCCCGGAATCAATTTGATCTGCGGAGACAACGCTCAGGGAAAGACAAATCTTATAGAGGCTATGTGGCTTTTTACGGGCTGCAAAAGCTTTCGGGGTTCTAAGGACAGTGAGCTCATCGCCTTCGGCGAAGAGACGGCAAATCTTGAATTTGAGTTTTACGCAGGCGGCAGAGAACAAAAAGCCGAAATGACAATTGATAAAAGGCGGAGCGTAACTCTCAACGAAGTGAAAACACAGAGCGTAAGGGAAATGATAGGCGTTTTCAGCGCGGTGGCTTTTTCTCCCGTCCACTTAAATATAGTCAAGGGCTCACCTGAGGAGAGAAGAAAATTTATAGATATGGCTGTGGCTCAGTCAAAGCCTCTCTACGCAAAGATTCTCTCTTCCTATAACAGAGTTTTGAAACAGAGAAATACATTGCTTAAAAGCCTCTATTCAACGCCCTCTCTTTCCGATACTCTTGATGTGTGGGACGAAAAGCTTGCCTTTTACGGAGCTGATGTAGTTATATATCGCTATGAATATACGCAGCTGTTAAAAAATGAAGCCGTGCAGATATATGACGAGCTGTCCGCAAACAGAGAAGGTTTTTCTTTTGAGTATTCTCCATCTATCAGAAATATCTGTGAAAAGGACGGAGAAATATTTGAAATAAAAGCAGACAGAGGAAAGGTACCCGTTGATTCCGAAGGTAAAGCTGTAAGAAATGAAATTTACAGAAGACTTTTTTCAAATCTCGTAAAGCACAGGAAAGATGACATTTCAAACGGAACCACCTCCTGCGGACCCCACAGAGATGATTTTGAAATAAAGGTAAACTTGGTTTCTGCCCGCTCCTTCGGCTCTCAGGGACAGCAGCGCTCTTGCGCTCTTGCTCTTAAGCTTGCAGAGGCTGAGGTCTTAAAAAAAATAACAGACACTTCTCCCGTAATACTTCTTGACGACGTAATGAGCGAGCTTGATCCGTCAAGACAGGATTATATTTTAAACCGTATCAGAGACAAGCAGGTTTTTATCACCTGCTGCGATTCGACTCCCGCTCTTAATATGTGCGCAGGAAAGATTTTCGAGGTAAAAAACGGAGAAGTAAAAGAATATTCAAAAAAATGATTTCTTTCAGATATTACTTAAGTGAAAGAGTGATTTGAACAGATTTTCATCAGGGAGGAAAAAGACTTGTATCTGCACTTGGGACAGGACACGGTAGTCACTCTCGACAAAATAATAGGTATCTTCGACCTTGACACCGCTACTGTCGCAAAGGCTTCAAGGGATTATCTTGCAGCGGCTGAAAAGGCGGGGGACGTTATAAACGTTTCCTATGAGCTTCCTAAATCCTTTATTGTCTGCGAGGATGAGACGAGAAAGAGCGGAAGGGTGGTATATATATCGCAGATTTCCTGTCAAACCCTTTTAAAAAGGACAGGCTTTGTGGAAAATTTATCCAATATTGAGAAGAATATAAAATAACGCTTTCATAAAAGCAAAAACGCAGTGAGGCCTTGAGCCTCGGCAAAGGATTATCTTAATAAAAACTGTAATTTCAGATTTTTATATATCAGCCCTTTGAGGAAGGCTTTTGTTAAGAAAAGAAGGAGGTTTTTGAGATGGAAAATCTTGAAAACACAATGAACGGCAATCTCGATTCCGAAGCGGAAGAGGTTATGGACACCCTCGTGACCGAGGAATATGACGCGAGTCAGATTCAGGTGCTTGAGGGCCTTGAGGCAGTGCGTAAAAGACCGGGTATGTACATCGGTTCAACGGGACCGAGAGGACTTCATCATCTTGTCTATGAAATAGTCGATAACTCCATAGACGAGGCACTTGCGGGCTGTTGTACCCATATCGAGGTAGAAATACTTCCGGGCGACGTTATCACCGTAAGAGATAACGGACGCGGTATCCCCGTTGACATCAACGAGAAAATGGGACTTCCCGCAGTTACGGTGGTTCTCACGGTGCTTCACGCAGGCGGTAAATTCGGCGGCAGCGGATATAAGGTGTCGGGCGGCCTTCACGGCGTAGGTTCCTCGGTAGTTAACGCACTTTCCGAGTATATGGAGGTTGAAATCTCCAAAAACGGACATATTTACCGCCAGACCTTTGAAAGGGGCAATATCACCTCGGACCTCACCGTTGTGGGCGATACAAACGACAGCGGCACATTCATTAAATTCAAGGCGGACCCCGAAATATTCAGGGAGACCACCGTCTATGACTTTGAGATTCTCCAGAGAAGGCTCAGAGAGCAGGCTTTTCTTAACGCAGGCCTTTCAATCACCCTTACGGATAAGAGAGATAGCGAAAATATCATCAGCAAGGAGTACTGCTACGAGGGAGGCATAAGCTCCTTTGTGGAATTTATCAATAAGAGCCGCCAACTCACACCCTTGCATGAAAAGCCCATACATTTTTCGGCGGTCAGCGGCGACAGAAGCGCGGAAATCGCCATTATGTATAACGACAGCTACAATGAAATAATCCTTTCCTTTGCCAACAACGTAAACACCGTTGACGGCGGTACCCATGAGACGGGCTTTAAAACCGCCCTTACAAGAGTTTTCAACGACTACGGCAAAAAGTACAATATCCTCAAGGATGCGGACAAAAAACTTTCGGGTGAGGACGTAAGAGAGGGTATAACTGCAGTCATAAACGTAAAGCTCACCGACGCTCAGTTTGAGGGACAGACAAAGGGCAAGCTCGGCAACACCGAAATGGCTACACTCGTCTCCCAGACCGTCTACGACAAACTCACAACTTATTTTGAAGAGAACCCCGGCGTTGCGAAGGCTATATTCAACAAGGCTCTTGACGCTTCGAGAGCAAGGGAGGCGGCGAGAAAGGCCAGAGACCTTGCAAGAAGAAAGACTGTTCTCGAAAACAACTCCCTTCCCGGAAAGCTTGCGGACTGTATTTCACGCGACCCCGCCGAATGTGAAATCTTCATCGTTGAGGGAGACTCCGCAGGAGGCTCCGCAAAAGAGGGAAGGGACAGAAATATTCAGGCTATTCTTCCCCTTTGGGGCAAGATGCTCAACGTGGAAAAGGCGAGACTCGATAAGGTTATCGGAAACGAAAAGCTGATGCCCGTCGTCACCGCACTGGGAACAGGAATTGGCGACGAATTCAATATAAACAAGCTCCGCTATCACAAAATAGTCATCATGGCTGATGCCGACGTTGACGGCGCCCACATCAGAACCCTTCTGCTGACCTTCTTCTTCAGATACATGCGTCCCCTTGTGGAGGCGGGATACGTCTATATAGCTCAGCCGCCCCTTTTCAAGGTGAGCAAGGGCAAAAAGCATTTTTACGCTTACTCGGACCCCGAGCGCGACAGATATATTGAGGATTTGGGCGGCAGCGGCAGCTGCGATATCCAGCGATACAAAGGTCTAGGTGAAATGGACCCCCAGCAGCTCTGGGAGACGACCATGGACCCCGAGCACAGAATAATGCTCCGCGTCACCGTTGAGGACGCCATGGTGGCCGACGAAACCTTTACTATCCTCATGGGTGATAAGGTTGAGCCCCGACGTGAATTTATTGAGCAGAACGCCAAATATGTACAGAACCTTGACGTTTAAGATTTACCCCTGACCTTTGTCAAAGAAAAAAGCGGAAAAGGCGGTTAATATGGAAGATTGTCTTTTGAGAATAGATTACCGCATGGTAAAGGAAAATTTTACGGAAAGCGAAATGTGGAAAGAAAAAAAAATCGGTCTTTTAAGGCGTGAGAATAAAATCGCGGGGGGAGTGGTCATAGCCATATTCACCTTTGCGAACACAACTCTCAAGGCTCTTTTCCTGGCCGAAGGGGACAGCAGGTTTACCTTTGCCTCCTTTGTATTTGACTTTTTGATTTTTCTTCTGCTAATTGCGGTTATTTTCCATATTCCCTTTAAAATAATAAAGAGGAACAGGATGAGGCTTTTTACTTTGCGGGAGCTTGATAAAAAACCCTGCTACATTGAGTTTTATGAGGAATACATGAAATATTCCATAGACTCCGCCGAGGACGTTATCCCCTATGAAAAGATAAAATTTATCAGGGAGAGCAGCAAGACCTTTTCGGTGCTTCTCAGGGAAAGCCACGAATGTATAAGCATTCCGAAGCAGAGCTTGAGCGGGGATACAAACGACAGAATTTCCTCCATACTCTATGAAAAAGCGGAAAGTGTATTCCACAATTCAAGTTTTTCCGAATTTATATAAAAGCAAGGAACAAATATTTTAAAGATAAGGGCTGATAAAGATGAGCTTAGATTTTGAAAGGCAGAGCATAGTAAATGTTGACATCAACAAGGAAATGAGAAAGTCATTCCTTGACTACTCCATGTCGGTCATCGTTTCAAGAGCTCTTCCCGATGTAAGGGACGGTTTGAAGCCCGTTCACAGGAGAATACTCTACACCATGTACGAGGCGGGACTTTATCCCGAAAAACCCTATAAAAAGTGCGCCGCCACGGTCGGCGACGTTCTGGGTAAATATCACCCCCACGGCGACGCTTCAGTTTACGACGCCCTCGTAAGGCTTGCTCAGAGCTTTTCAATGAGATATACCCTCGTTGACGGTCACGGAAACTTCGGTTCAATCGACGGAGACCCCCCTGCCGCATACCGTTACACTGAGGCCAAGATGAGCAAAATCTCCATGGAAATGCTCAGAAACATAGATAAGAATACTGTTGACTTTATCCCCAACTACGACGACAACCACAAGGAGCCCGTAGTGCTTCCTTCACGTTTCCCGAACCTTCTCGTAAACGGTTCAACGGGTATCGCCGTAGGTATGGCCACAAATATCCCTCCCCACAATCTCAGAGAGGTTGTGGACGGCATGTGCTGCCTTATCGATAACCCCGACGCAGAGCTCCCCGAGCTTATGGAGCACATCAAGGGACCGGATTTTCCCACGGCGGGCATAATTATGGGCAAGGCGGGTATAAGGGCCGCCTATGCCACTGGCCGCGGCAGGATTTTCGTAAGGGCCAGAGCCGAAATCGAAGAGAAGAAAAACGGAAGATTCACAATCAATATTTCCGAGCTTCCATATCAGGTAAATAAGGCAAGACTCATAGAATCCATTGCCGACCTTGTTAAGGAAAAGAGAATAGAGGGTATTTCGGGTGTCAGCGACTACTCCTCCAGAGAGGGCATCCATGTCGCCATAGACCTTAAAAGGGACGCAAATCCCCAGGTTGTGTTAAATCAGCTCTATTCTTACACCCAGATGCAGGTTACTTTCGGCGCGATTATGATAGCCCTTGTAAACGGTGAGCCGAAAGTTCTCAACTTAAAGGAAATCCTTCAGAATTATATAGAGTATCAGCGCGAGGTAATAGTCCGCAGAACAAACTTTGACCTTAAAAAAGCTCAAGACAGAGCCCATATCTTAGAGGGACTCATGGTTGCCATCGACTTTATAGACGAAGTCATCGCAATTATCAGGGCTTCAAAGGATATACCCTCAGCGAAAGCCGCCCTTATGGAACGCTTTGCCCTTGATGACATCCAGGCTCAGGCTATAGTCCAGATGCGTATCGGACAGCTTACGGGTCTCGAAAGGCAGAAGATTGAAGAAGAGCTTGCTTCACTCAAAGTCAAGATTCAGGAGCTTCTTGAGATTCTCGGCGACGAAAGCAAGATAATGGAAATCATCAAAACCGAGGCAAGGGAGATCGCTGATAAATTCGGAGACGAGAGAAGGACCGAGATTGCAAACGTAACGGGCGAGGTCGATATTGAGGACCTTATCCCCGAGGAAACCTGTGTATTCACCCTTACCACAATGGGATACACAAAGCGTCTGCCCGTTGACTCCTACAAGCTCCAGCGCAGAGGCGGAAGAGGCGTCATGGGTATGACACGCCGCGAAGAGGACGTTGCAGAGACCATGTTCACCTGCTCTACCCATGAGTATGTGATGTTCTTTACTTCAAAGGGCAGAGCATACCGCTTAAAGGGATATGAAATTCCCGAAGGCGGCAGAACCAGCAAGGGCATGAACGTAGTCAACCTTATCCCCGTTGAACAGGGCGAGAGGGTATCGGCTATGATAAGGGTGCCACAGTTTGAAGAGGGCGCGTACCTTTGCATGGTTACGAGAAAAGGCATCATAAAGCGCACACCCCTTGAGGTTTACGCAAATGTCAGAAAGAGCGGCGTTATAGCCGTAACCCTTGACGATGACGACGAGCTTGCATGGGTACACCTTACAAGCGGAAACGATGATTTGCTTGTGGCGACCAAAAAGGGTATGTCAATTCGATTCAGTGAAAGCGACGTAAGACCTCTCGGCAGAACCGCCAGAGGCGTCAAATCCATAGAGCTTGACGAAGGCGACGAGGTTATCGGAATGGCGGTGCTTCACGAGGGCGACAGCGTCCTCACCGTAAGCGAAACAGGCTACGGCAGAAGAAGCAGCGAAAAGGATTACCGAATTCAGTCGAGAGGCGGCAAGGGACTTAAAAACTACCGCACCGCAGAATACGGAGACGTGGCGGCAATACGCACCGTAAGCGACGGCGAGGATGTAATCCTCATCTCCTCAGACGGTATAATCATCAGGATTTACGCCGAAGACATAAGCGAATTCAACCGTCCTGCGAAGGGAGTAAGGCTCATGCGCGTAAGCGAGGGCGAAAAGGTTGTAACCGTTGCGGGAGCCGACCACGAGGAGGAAAGCGAGGAAACCGCCGTCCCCGAGGAGACTGATGACAGAACCGAGCGCTCAGGAGAAGAAATCGCTCAGGAGAGCGCATCAACCGACGTGAAGGCAGAAAGCGAGGGAGCTTTAGAAAATGAAGCTTCCGAATCGGAAGAGTAATACATTATAATAGCAAAGAGCAAAAGTAAAACCTGCGGTAAGCCGAAAGCTTATTGCAGGTTTTTTCTTAAATTAATTACAGATTATATGGTATGTCAGAAATGAACGGGAGATTTATCCTTTTCACATTTTCTGTAACCTATTCCCTTTAGAAGTCCGTCACCGTTTCTGCAAAGCAGCTGGTCCGCGCGTACAAATTTATATCCCTGTTTTTGCAGAGTCTCAATGGCTCTCAAAACTCCTTTAACCGTTGTTTCTTCAACGTCATGCATCAGAAAAATTTCTCCGTCGTCGGCGTTTTTTATAAGATATCTGTAGAGTCTTTCCTCGTCTTCATATTTCCAGTCAATCGTATCTTTAGACCATCTTACGCTTATCATATCTGCATAATTTAAGGTAACGGCGTTATATGCGCCGAAAGGAGGCCTGAAGAATTGAGGAGTTTCGCCAGTGAGTTCTTTAATTTCCTCATTGGTTTTATCTATTTCTTTTTTTATTTGAGAGGTAAGTTTAACATGATTGTATGTGTGATTTCCGATAAGATGACCGTTCTGCGCCATTTTGACAACCGTATCAGGGTATTTGCCTATTCTCTTACCGACCAAAAAAAATGTTGCCTTCGCGTTTAATTTTTCAAGACCGTCAATCAGCTCGTCGGTATAGGGACCGGGACCGTCATCAAAGGTCAGAGCTATCATTTTATCCGTATTTTCCTGCGGAGGATTAAAATAAAATTTTTCCCGATTCGGTGTAATGTAAATTCCGGACAATTCAAAAATCAATGAGGTTGTCAATATTACAGCGAAAACGTTAAATAATACTTTAATTTTTGATTTTGCCTTTTTATTGATATTTGTCTTTTTTCTTTTAGCTTCAAGATATACGGCTGCCGCATCGAATATTATTGCCGCTGTTAAAGCTATCCATAAATTTGTATTCATATTATTCTCCCGTTAACGGCGAAAATATGTTTTGCACATTTATATAATATTTGCGGAAAACTTCGCCCATAAAAAACTTCCCCGCAAAAGTGCTTTAACACCATTGCGAGGAAGTGATTTAAACTGTTTATTTATGTGTATTATTCATTGAGAAGACTTTTTACTTTATATCAGTTGGCGGCGCAAAGTTTCGTGAAGCGTCAATCTGTCTGCGGCGAAGCTCTTCTGCCGTCTGTTCGCTCACCTTCAAATCAGGAGGAAGATTAAATGAAGCGTTGAGATTGGCTCCTTGCGATGCATATCTCTGAGCTCTTTCCCGCTCTAAGAGAGCGTTTTTATTTGCTTTTTCGTTTTCCGAAACAAGGGGAAGCTCAACGGTGGCTTTGAAAAGGTCTCCGTCTATTTCGATTGTAAATCTGCCGCCCTGAAGCTCGCACAGACTCTTTGAAATGGAAAGTCCCAGTCCGCTGCCTTCCGTGGACCTTGAGGCGTCGCCTCTTACAAATCTCTGAGTCAATTCGTCGGGGGAGATGTCGAGGGCCTTTTCTGAGATATTCTTTATTGAAAATCTGCCCCAGCCGTCCTTTTCGTCAACGGTGATATACGCCCTTGAGCCTTTCAGCGAGTATTTCTTTACGTTGCTGAAAAGATTGTCGATAATTCGCCACGTCTTTTGATTATCCGCCAAAACCACAGGCTGTTTTTCGGGGGTGTTGATGCGCACCTCAATGCCTCTTTCGGAGAGGGCGTCCTCGTGCTCTCCCACCGCCTGAACAGCCAGCTCATAGAGATTCATCTTTATCTTATTGATTTTTACGTTTCCCGTGCTGGCCTTTGAAGCCTCCACAAGATCTTCAATGAGCTTTTTGAGCTTTGCGGATTTATCGCTGAGCACTCCGATATATTCCTTTGCGGTCTCGTCGGTTATATCGCACCTGCTCAGAAGATCCACATAGTTGATTATTGAAGTTAAGGGAGTTTTAAGGTCGTGGGAGACGTTGGTAATAAGCTCCGTTTTCATTCTCTCGCCTTTTATCGCGTCCTCCACGGCGATTTTAAGTCCCTGCTGCATGTTTTCTACGTCTCGTGCAAAGCCTCTTACGGGCTCCTTCATCCTTGAGTAATCAAGCGAGAAATTGAAATCGCCCTGAACCCCCTTGTGTACTTCGGCGAAAATTTTGTCGAGATTTTTAATGGTTTTAAATGTCGCTGCAAGGAATGCGGTGTTGAAAATCACTGCCGGAAAAAGGAAAAGTATGAAGAAAACCGAACCGTCTCCGCCATATGCGCTTACCGCTCCTATGAGAAGCAGCAGTCCATTAACTCCGAAGAAAAGCACCGCTTTAAAGAGCACCGATTTTTTAAGGCATGTAAAATGATAGCCTAAATCAAATGCAGCTTTTATTTTCTTTGCACATTTTTTAAAGAAGTGTGCTATTTTTCTTACGATTACATACCAGAGTGAGTGTTTAATAAGTGTACGTGCTTTAAAGGCTCTCACAAAGGACATAAACCATTCGAGAATAATAAGAGAAGCGGCAAACATGATTGCAGTGAATATGTTTTCATATTTCAGAATTTCTTCACTGTAAAATCCCACTGAGTCAATAAAGACAATTGCAGCCATAAACGCAAGGAAAATAATAGCTCCCGAAATAAGAAAATGAATGTCATGGAAGCAGCGGTCAATGGCCGTTTCCTCAACGGGCTCGTTTTTATCCCTTCTGCCTGCGGTTATCATCAGATAGATTATGCCTGCAAGGGCAATTAATCCGCTTACCGAAGCGTCGATGGCTTCATCGCGTATGTCATAATACATGGAAATATAGTCTGATGCGGCTTTTGTATATTTGTCGTCAGCGGTTCCCGCAGAAATCATGTCGGTATCTAAGCCTATGCTCAAATTATCTTTTGAAGAAGTTATATCGGCGATATACCCTGAAAAATTATAGCTGCCGCTTACCATTCCTTGAGAGGTAACTGAAAAGCTCAGAGATGAAAAATACTCAGTGTAGTTTTTATCTGCCTGTTTTTCTGCGCCGTCAATATTGGTGACAAAAACGCTGCCGTCGTCGTATATGAATTTTAAGCTTTTAATGGATGAAATTTCACTTTTCAGTGACTCATAATCGCTGAGAAAATAAAGCTGCGCATTGCTTATATTGGATTTAAGGGTACTGTTGTTATTACTTTTTATGCTTTCTATTTCTCTTTCGAGAGAGGAGTAATAATCGGACGAAAGCACCTGTTTTGCGTATTCGAGGGTATACTCAGCTTCACCGTTTGAGTAAGCTGCCGTTGTTTCTTCTTCGGACCCGACATAAGGCATCGTAGGCGTTTCGCCGTTCACCTCTTCTGAATATACGGAGTAATAATCAATGTAATATTTTATTTTTTCATTTATTTCTCTTTCAGTAGTTTTTGCTGAATCATCCTTTAGCTCTGCCTCGTAATCAGACCACGCCTGACCGCTGTTTACATATTCCTCGTCGCCGTGATAACGCTGAGCATATCTTGATATTTTGTCTATATCCTTCTCGAGCATATCCGCAAAAGTCCAGGATGAAAGAAAATCATCATCGTACTGATAGTCTGCGCCGTAATTGCGGTAAAATAATGAATCTGAAACGGCGATTTTAAATACGGCTCTTCCCGCCATTGCGATACATCCCGCCGTAATAAGGAAGATAACCGATTTCATCAATATGCCGTAACTAAATTTTCTCAATTTTGTAGCCAATTCCCCACACCACCTTTAAATACTTAGGCTCCTTGGGATTGATTTCGATCTTTTCCCTTATTCGCCTTATGTGAACGGTTACTGTCTTTTCGGTTGAGAAGCTGGGCTCGTTCCACACCGCTTCATATATCTGCTGGGTCGAAAGGACTCTGCCGAGATTTCTCATAAGCAGCTCCATTATTCCGTATTCCCTTGCGGTAAGGTGGACGGGCTCCCCGTCAACGGAAAGCTCTCTGGCGGCGGTGTCCAGCACCAGGCCGCCGTTTACGATTGCGTTCTCCTTTTTCTCGATGCTGCCGAGGTTGACAAATCGTCTTATCTGTGACTTTACTCTCGCCACAAGCTCAAGGGGATTGAAGGGTTTTGTCACATAGTCGTCTGCTCCGAAGGTAAGCCCCGTGATTTTATCGGAATCCTCGCTTTTTGCCGAAAGTAAAATAATGGGGAAATTGTGATTCTCTCGAAGCTTGAGGGTTGCGCCGAGTCCGTCGAGGCCCGGCATCATAATATCCATGACCGCACAGTGGATATCCCTGCCCTTTACCGCTTCAACGGCCGCTTCTCCGTTTTCGGCTCGGACAACGTTATATCCCTCCGCTTTCAGATAAATCTCGATCGAATCAAGTATTGCCTTATCATCGTCGCAAACAAGAATGTTGTACATACCCTTTTCCTCTCTTTGCCCATAAAACTTTTACGTCAATTATACACCGACACGGCGATAAAAAGAAGTACCGCGGGAGAAAAGGCGCCTTCTCTCCTGCAAGTATTATTTTGAGGCATAATAGTTACAATTCAGAATTGCTATTTATTACGTTTTTATTACAAATATTTTAACCTTTTGTTTGACATGAGGGCAAAGGTAATGTATAGTAGCATTGACAACTTCACACAGGGGCTTTTGCCCCGACGGATTACGGTTTTACCGAAGGGTAAATTAAAAGGGAATGCGGTCAGACTCCGCAGCAGCCCCCGCTACTGTAAAAATGACGAAGGCTATTAGAGCGCAAGCTCTGCCACTGGGAAACCGGGAAGGTTTAGCCTGAGGATGATTTTGAGCCAGGAGACCTGCCGTAGTGCGTTGATTGCTGATTTCGGTGGGAGATCGAGGCGATTAAAGAAAAAAGCGGATTTTGTGTTTTCATTTCCGTTTTCTTTCTCATGCCTTAAGGCCGAGCATTCAGCTCGGCTTTTTTGTTTTTCCGTTTGGTATGGTGTGAAGGTGCCGAAAAAAGAGAAAGGAAAGAAGAAAATGAAGAAAATCACAAAATCCCTTGTAAGCCTTTTGCTGGTTTTTGCCGTAGCGCTTTCCCTGCCGATATGTATTTCGGCAGCGAGAGAGGTCTCTCCCGAAAAGGAATACCTGAGCTATTCCCAGTTCAGAGGCGAAGCCCTTTCCCAGGGAATAGTTGACAGCAAAACCCCGATTTACGCAGGCGAGACTGAGGAAAAGTGGGCTACCTCCTTCGGCACGGGCTGGAGCGACGTTCCCGGAACCCCCGTTATAGTAGGAGATTACCTTTACTGCCTCTTGGCTGGACAGAGCAAGCTCTACCGAGTTGACGCAAATACGGGGGAAATCCTGAAATCCGTACCCTGTGCGGGAAAGAGCCAGTTCTTTTCGACCATCGCATATTTTGACGGGGTGATCTATGTCCCGAGAGCTGCGGCCGACGGCACGGGAGCCGTAATAATCGCCTACGATGAGGAGACCATGGAGCAGCTGTGGATTTCGGAGCCCATAGGAGGGGCAAACAGCAGGATACAGCCTCTTTCGGCTGTCATAGGATATGAAGGTCACATCTATGTAGGCGTTTCAGACGGCAGTGCTGGCGAAGGAGCTTATGTATGCTTTGATACGACCGACGAAAATCCCGCAAAAATCGACGAGGTAAAGGCCCCCGTCTGGACCTATAAGCCGGAAAACATGAAGAGCGGCTACTACTGGAGCGCTGGAGCCATAGTGGGTGACGCCATAATTTTCGGCGGCGAGGCGACGGAGCTTGTCATCCACAGCCTCACCGAGGATAAGGT
The DNA here is from genome assembly GCA_949283785.1 of uncultured Oscillospiraceae bacterium. Lineage (GTDB taxonomy): Bacteria > Bacillota > Clostridia > Oscillospirales > Acutalibacteraceae > UMGS263. Next base: position 18,722 of record CASDTR010000002.1, on the reverse strand, counting down.
ATACGATACTCTTGTTTTAGAGCCCGACGCAGCATCGGGAATAAGGAGCAGCGTTCACTATGACGCTGCGACAAACAGAGTTTTTGTCGCTCTTAAAAGCGGAAATATATATTCCGTGAAGCTTTCCGGTGACAACACCTTCGACGCTTCCTCCGTAATGAAGACAAATATCGGAAACGACATCACCTCAAGTCCCGTAGTTTTCGGCGGAAGGCTCTATATAGGAGGCGGCGGGATCTCATCGGGCAACGGCTTTACCGTGATGGACAGCGAAACCCTTGAGATAATATATCAGATAGACGAGATAAAGACCCAGTCCTCACCCATAATTACAACAGCCTATGCCACTGAGGAAAACAATTATGAAGTCAAGATGTATGTGGTGGATTACGGCGGATACGCTTCGGGCGGATACACTCCCTCGTCCTCCTGCGTCTATGTCATATCGGACAGTCAGGGTCAGACGGAGCCGGAATACGATATTCTCGCCGTTCCCTCACAGCTTCAGTACTGCTCCCAGAGCGCGGCAATAGGCGGCGACGGCTCAATTTATTTCTATAACGACGGCGGAAAGATGTATTGCTTCAGCCATGTTGATTCGGCCGACGGAGAATACACCGCCGAGGACATGGTAAACGCAATATCCCTTTTTGATTTTACGGGATTCACCGAAAGGGACGAATACCGCCTCAACAGACTCAAGCTTCGTTATGATTTAATGAGCGAAAGCGAAAAGGCCAAGGTCACGAATTACGAAAGCCTTGTAAAGATGCTTGAAACAATTGAAAACCTCAAAAACGAGGAACAAGTCGTTAAAGACCTTAACGAATACATTAAAAACGTAAATCCCGACGCTCTCACAATTGACGACGCGGACACCGTAAACGGCTGGTACGCAAAATATAACGCTCTTTCACAGGAGAGCAAAGCCCTTGTGGAAAATCCCGAGAAGCTTTTAAAATGCGCTGCGGTTATAGAAAACCTTAAAAATCAGGACGCCGCTTCAAAACTCAATGAGCTTATTGAGGCTCTTCCGAGCGCAGACAAGGTCACCCTTAAGGACAGGGATAAAATTCTCGAAGTGCTTTCTCTTTACGAAATGCAGAAGGACGAAGTAAAGAAAATGTGCGACGGGGAAAAGCTCCTTGCGGCTTCCGACAAAATAAACGAGCTTCAAAGCAGGGTGGACGCCCTTGACGAGAGGATTTTCAATGAAATAGACCCACTTAACATCACTCTTGAAACGGAAAAGGCTGTTTCGGAAATCGAAAATGAATACGCCCTTCTTTCGGAAACGGACAGGGAATACGTCACACGCTATGAGGACGTAGTTTTTGCCCGCAGAGTGATAGAGGGACTTAAGGAAGGCGTTATAATTTCCGAGATGCTTATGAATCTCGCAGGCTCGCCCGACGCATACAGCGCAGAGTATGAAAACGCCGTATTTTCCTTTAAAGGTACCGATATTACTGACCCCGCAACGGACTTTGACATTTCGGTCACTTTCAGTTCCGATTACGAAGACGAAATCAAAGCCCTTTATCCCGACGCCTTTGTATTTTCCCTTGACCATGAGGGCGCTCTTCCCGCCAAGGCGCAGATAACTCTCAAAACCTCTCTCCCCGACGGAGAGTATAAGCTTTACCGCTTTGAAAACGGTAAAGCCGTATATGAGGAAGATGCAGTTTATGAAAACGCATCCCTTAAATTTACGGCTCAAAACGGCGGAACTTATTTTGCGGTTCCCCAAAGCGCATCACAACCCGAAAGCCTCGGCGACGGCATGATCTCCTTTATTCCCCTTGGTTCAGCTTCTCTCCTTGCCGTGCTGCTTTTGGGCAGACGTAAAAGGCGCTGAGTTTTCGCCGTTTTAGCTGAGGGCGGACAGCTTTAAGCTGCCCGCCCCCATTAAAAAGAAAGGACGGGGACTTTTGTCCGCAAAGGCTGAAATGAAAAAAACCGCCTCACTTATTTTATTTTTTTTTATTTTGATCACTGTATTTTTTTCCGGATGCAAAATCGAATTTCCCGATGATATCCCTTCGGAAAGCGATTGTGAATTTTATCAATCTGAATTTGAAAGCAATATGACCGAAGACTCGGAGAGCGAGAAAAATATTTCCTCCGTCTCTGAAAACGCATCAGAGCAAAAGGACAGCTCAGTTTCACAGTATCCATCCTCTCAGGAGGAAACTCAGGCTTCGGAAAAGAGACCTGCCCCTGCGGATGACTTGGAGCCCGCCGACAAAACAAAGGTAAATTACTGCACTCTTTCCGTTGACTGCCTGACCATTCTCGACAATATGGATAAATTTAATAAGGACAAGCTTTCCGTGCTTCCCGAGGACGGAATCATATATAAAGAGCGAAAAGTTATTTTTTACGAAGGCGAAACGGTTTTCGACGTTCTGAACCGTGAGATGAAGAAAAACAGGATACATATGGAGTTTGAAAAGACTCCCATGTATAACAGCAATTACATTGAGGGCATAGGAAATATTTATGAGTTCGACTGCGGCGAGCTCTCGGGCTGGACTTACAGCGTAAACGGCTGGTTTCCCAACTACGGGTGCAGCAGGTATAAGCTCAGTGACGGCGACAAAATACAGTGGCGTTATACCTGCGATTTAGGCCGCGACGTGGGCGACCGGTGGTTTGAGGAAAACGGCCGATGAATACTCCCTTTGCCTCCCTTCACCCCTTTGTGCTGCTTGTATTTTTCCTTTTCGCCGCAGGCTTTTCAATGTTTCTGATGCATCCCGTTTTTCTTGTAATTTCCTTTATCTGCGCTTTCGGATATTCGGTTTATCTTAAAGGGAAGAAAGCCTTTAAAACTCTCGGAATGTCCCTGCTCCTTGTGATTTTTGCCGCAGTGATAAACGCCGCCTTTAACCATGAGGGGTTCACTATTCTCCTGTATGTAAATGACAATCCGATTACCCTCGAATCACTTATTTATTCCCTTGCCGCCGCCCTTATGCTTTTGGGGGTGCTCATGTGGTTTTCCTGCCTCAACGAGGTCATGACCTCGGATAAGCTCATGTGTCTTTTCGGAAAGCTCTCCCCTTCAATCGCCCTTTTGTTTTCCATGACTTTAAGATTTGTGCCGAGGTTTAACAGACAGCTTAAAAAAACAGTTTCCGCACAGAAATCCATAGGCAGAGGTTTGGATGAGGGCGGATTTTTCACAAAAGCGGGAAACGGCGTTAAAATCCTCTCAATTCTCATAACATGGGCTTTAGAAAACGCTGTGGAAACCGCCGACTCCATGAAGAGCAGAGGCTGGGGACTCAGAGGACGCACTTCCTTCTCCGGCTTTCGCTTTGACAGGCGGGACGGCTTATCCCTGGCTGTTCTGCTTCTCCTGATTTTTATTATATCGGCGGGCATTGCGGTGGGAGCGGGGGATGCAAAGTACTATCCTGCGATAGTTTTTCCTGAATTTTCTTTTTTTGGACTCACCATATATATTTCATATTTTCTCTTAATGGCATTTCCCCTCATATTCAGTCTTACGGAGGATTTTAAATGGTATCGTTCCAAATCAAAAATCTAAGCTTTTCCTATCCTCTCGGTGAGGGAAAGGCATTGGATAATATAAGTTTAGAAATTGAAAAAGGCGAGTTCGCCGTTATATGCGGAAAATCAGGCTGTGGGAAAACCACCCTGCTTCGCCATTTGAAGCCCGCCCTCGCCCCTCACGGAAAACGGGAGGGAGAAATCCTCTTTGAGGGCAGGGACATAAATTCTTTGCCGCAGCGGGAGGCGGTATCGGAAATCGGCTATGTAATGCAGAATCCCGAAAATCAGATAATTACCGATAAGGTTTGGCACGAGCTCTCCTTCGGTCTCGAATCGCTTAGGGAGGAGCCTTGCCGCATAAGGTTGAAGGTTGCGGAGACGGCAAGCTTTTTCGGCATACAGCAGTGGTTTTTCAAGGGGGTTGAGGAGCTTTCGGGCGGGCAGAAGCAGCTTCTCAATCTGGCCTCAGTAATGGCCATGCAGCCCAAGGCGATAATTCTCGACGAGCCCACCTCGCAGCTTGACCCGATAGCCGCCGCTGAGTTTTTGGCGGCGGTAAAAAAAATAAATTTCTCTCTGGGAGTTACCGTTATTATTTCAGAGCACCGTCTTGAAGAAGTGGTTCCCCTTGCCGATAAGGTAATCGTAATGGAGGAGGGCAGAAGCATTTCATGCGCTCCGTGGGAAGCCTATTCCTTGTTAAAGAAAATGGGGAACCCTATGGCGGAGGCCATGCCTGCTTCTGTCAAGATAGCGGCGGAGATTTCGGAAAGCGGCGAAAGAGAGCGTGGAGAAAAGAGACTTCCGTTAACGGTGCGTGACGGCAGGCTTTTTATTTCAGAGTATATGGAGGGGAAAGTACCAGCCGAAAGCGGAAAAACGACGAGGTTTTCGGAAAAGAAGGTCCCCGACGCTGTAAAAGCGAGGAATCTGTGGTTCAGATATGAAAAAAACGGCTCAGATGTAATAAGGGACCTTAATTTCTCCGTTAAAAAAGGAACCTTCCACGCCGTTTTGGGCGGCAACGGAGCAGGCAAAACCACTCTTCTCTCCCTGCTTTCTGGCTCCCTGAAGGCGTACAGGGGAAAAATCACGGTGGGAGAAAAAGGTGAAAAGCTAAAAGTGGCTCTGCTTCCCCAGAATCCGCAGACCCTTTTCGTAAAGAAAACCCTTCTTGAGGATATAGAGGAGGGAATAGGCGCAAAAATGAGCGGCGAGGAAAGGGAGAAAACCGCCCGCAGAGCGGCGGAGCAGGTACACCTTCAAAATCTCCTTTCACGGCATCCCTACGATTTGAGCGGAGGAGAGCAGCAAAAGGCGGCCCTTGCAAAGGTGCTTTTAACCGAGCCCGATATTCTTTTGCTGGACGAGCCTACAAAGGGCCTTGACTGTTGGTTTAAAAGAGAGCTTGCGGAAATTATAAGGGAGCTTTGCGAAAAAGGCGTTACCGTAATAGCCGTATCCCACGATATAGAGTTCTGCGCTCAGTACGCAGATTACTGCACCCTGCTTTTCTGCGGAGAGGCGGTTTCAACGGCTCCCGCAAAGGAGTTTTTTGCGGGCAACAGCTTCTACACAACCGCAGCAAACAGAATGGCACGTTTATTTTTTCCCCAAGCTGTCACAAACAAGGAGGTAATTTCCCTATGTCTCGCTTCGAAGGCAAAAGCTTAAAGTCTCTTTTAAATAAACGCACAATTCTTTCCTTCCTGATAATACTCATTCTTGTCCCTGCCGTAATAGCCTTCGGCATTGTGTTTTTGGACGACAGAAAATATTACCTCATCAGCCTTCTGATAATTCTCCTTACCATGATCCCCTTTTTTCTGTCCTTTGAAAGCCGCAGACCGTCGGCAAGGGAGCTTGCGGTGCTGGCTGCCATGTGCACCGTAGGCGTGGCGGGCAGGGGAGCTTTTTTTATGGTCCCACAATTTAAGCCCATGGTATCCGTTGTGATTATTACGGGTATCTGTTTCGGGGCGGAAAGCGGATTCTTAACGGGAGCCATGACCGCCTTCGTCTCGAATTTCTTTTTCGGTCAGGGTCCCTGGACGCCGTGGCAGATGTTTTGCTGCGGAATAATCGGATTTCTGGCGGGGCTTATCTTCGGCAGGAGACCCCTTACGAAAAGAGAGCATCCCTTCGTGATAATCTTCGGGGGAGTTTCCACCCTTATCATTTACGGAGGACTCATGAACCTTTCGACACTTCTTTCTTCCGTAATGACAATAAACCTTCAAACAGTGATTTCCGTCTATGCTTCGGGGCTTCCTTTCGACCTTGTACACGCCGCAGCGACAGTTTTTTTTCTTATTATTGCTCTTAAGCCCTTGACGGAAAAGCTGTATCGAATTAAAATAAAGTATGGATTACTGTAAATGGAAAATTACGGTAATTGAGGATTGGTAAGAGTAAAACAGGGGTTGTATTTGCAACACCTTCCTGAACAGCACTGCTCCCTCCTTTGCAGTGCTGTTTTTTGTTTTTATGCCGAAAACAGACGAAGCGTAACAGCGAAAAATTTGAACGGTGCTTAACGGGAGTTGAAGGAGAAGCGGTTATTCAAAATATCAAGCAAATTTCCGGCGGATAAATAAAACAAGCAGACGCCCCAGGGCGTCTGCTTGTTTGTTTAAGCAATATTTTTATTTAAGTTCAGGTAAACCGATTATGTTTTATGACAGCTTGTAATTTACGGTGCAGTATCCCTCCACATATGCGTCGGCGTCAATTGCAAGTGTGCTGACAATGGGAGCGTTGATTCTGCCGTTAATAGTTTCCGTAAATGTAAGCGAGGCGGAAGTTATTTTTCCCGTATTTTTATCAATGTTTACGGTGAAAACACCGTCCTTTAAAATCAGAGAAGATTTATCCTTGTATACTTTTACTTCTACGCTTCCGCCCGTAAGCTGATCGCACATCTGCTTTACTATGATTTCCACTTCTTGCATGGTGATAAAGTGCATATATCCGCCGACGCCCGTTTTTGAGTACTGGTCGCAGGTGACTTCTTTAAGGGTGAATTTAAGCTCATAGCCGTTTTCCGTATCCTTTGATGAAAATCCCTTGACGTCCTTTGCGCTCAGAGCGGAAAGCCTGCCGTCGATGGGACCGTCGCCTTCCTGAAAGATTTTTTCAATATCGTCGCTGAAAGAGAGCAGGTCAATTTTTAAAATACCCTTTTCGGCTCTGGCATAACCTATTTTACGGGTAATTGAAGCGTTGGTACCTTTGATTTTGGCAACGGCGCTGTTGTAAAGCTTTACGCCTGAGGCGGCGTCGGTGGGCATCGCTGCGGGACCGCCGTCCGATTGAGGCTTATTTTCCGAAACCTCTTTGTCTGTGTCGGATTCGTCGGCAGTTTCCTACTCGGAGGGCTCGGCCAGCTCTTCAGATTCAGAAAAGGGAGCGGTTTGAGTCTCATCAGAGGTTTCGGTTATTGATGAGTTTTCGGTGTTTGAAGGCGCAGGCTCGGGATTTTCTTCCCCTGAGCAGGCGGCCAAGGAGAAAACAAGAACTGATGCAGCTGCAAGGGCTGTGGCTTTTGCAAGGATCGTTTTCATACATATTCCCCTCTTTTCTCACACGGCTCAGGCTTTACGGGCGAAAGCCGTGTTTAATTAAAAAGTTAAACTATTAACTGATTATTAATTTACGATAGGGAAAGCGGTTTGTCAATACAAAAACGGCAAAAATATGTTAAATTTTAACATTATTTTCGTATTAAGTTGAATTTAAATATTAAAAACATAATATATGTAAAAGAGTTAAACAAAATTAGTGATTTGTTATATAAATAGGCAAAGATGCGTTTGGGCAGAAATACTTTTCCCGCGCAGCAAACAAAAGTCCATTTGAACAGCAGGCAAATGCATACAGCGGGCAAGCCGTGAAATTATCGGTGAAGCTCTGCGATACTAAAAGATGTTCAGGTACGTAGATCCTAAAATTCGAAGACGAGGAAAACTGCACGGAAGCTGAAAGAAACCGAAAAGAGCACGAAGAAGCAGCGCGGCAGCGCTCGGACGGTGAGCGGCCGACCTCGTTTTTGCAGCATGAAAAAAGCAGGAGCTTTAACGCGCCTGCTTCAGATTGTAAATAAAGTTTTCTAAGTTGAAATATTTTTTTGAATTGCTGTTTTGTACTGTTAAGGGGACACGATAAAACGCAGAAAGCAGCCTGTATCAGGGCTTCCATGATATACTTTCTCTGCCAAGAGAACCTTTTCGAGGGAATTATATTGTTTACCGTCAGTGAGTGCGCAAAATGCATTGGGCTTAGCCCGCAATCCCTTTGTTAAGGAAGACGGGGGCGAGTGCTGAATTTTAGTTTTAGGCAGTTCCAATCAGAAACCTAACGCGCCTGCTTTTTCTCAATATATTGCATTTTAATGCTTATCAAATGATCAGGGGAGATATTGTTTTATTTCTCTGGATTGCGCTTTTTACTTGCCGCTGTTTTCGATTACCTCCTGTACGGCGCGGTGCAGACAGTACTGCTCCGTATAATCTGAGTCGCAGCCCTCGCGGAAAATCATTATTCCTCCTATGCCGCTGCTCAGTGCAAGAGCTGTTTTATCCCTCACCTGTCCGTAGCTGTTGACGTAGGCGTCGCAGGTCTTTCTTTCGCCGTCCGCCGTCGTGTACGGATAATCCTCTATGAGATTTCCCCATTTGCCCAAATCAAAATCCCTATAGCTGGGCCACGCATCCCCCGATTTATCCGTTGTTCTGCCGTAGGTCGGTACGCCCAGAAGTATTTTCTCGGCAGGGATCCCGCTTTTCATAACCTTTCGCACAGCATCCCAGCCTGCAACGAAAATATTTGAATGGTCGCCTCTTTCGTCAAAGAGGTCATATGCCATAACGTTTACATGCTCGAGGGCCTCTATGGCTTCATCGCTGAGCTTTATTCCCCAGGGAGAAAGAGCAACAGATACCTTTGTGACTTTGGCTGTCTCGATGATAATTTTATCGTAGGCCTTCCAATGAGAGGATTTTTCCGGATATTCCCAGTCATAGTCTACGCCGAAAATTCCGTATTTTTCAGTGAAGGCTTTTATATTTGCGGTAACGGCGTCTATATTTTCGTTTACAAATTCAGCTGTGGCATCATAGCTTCTGTTTCCCTCAGCGTCATTCATATCAAAGCCTACCGTGACCCAGATCCTTGTATCGTTTTCGCCTATGGCTTTGCGGAATGCTTCCATGCGGTCGGCAAACTTTTCCTCTCCCTCTGATATTATGACGTTTCCGCCTTTGTCTAAGGAAATCGTGCCTATTATTACAGCGTCGGTCACAACGTTATAATATCCGCTGAAGCTGTCGTCGGTTCTTGCCGCCATTTCATCAAAGTGGTCGTCAAAGCATATGTATTGGCTGACCTTTATGTCATCTTCCCGAGAAGTGCTCATTTGTACCTGCACTTCGCTGAGCTTTAAGGGTTCGATGCAATCCTCCGCGGTTATTTTGATTTTACTTGCCGTTACTTTGCCTATATAGCAGAGGTGATATTCCAAAATCCTGTCGCCCTCATAGACCTTTTCCCATTTGTCACCGGTATATACGGAAATTGAAAATTTATTCAGGTTATCACCTTTTTCTCTTAAAACCACCTGGTCAAAGCTCTTTTCTTCGCCTAAATTAAGTTCTATGCTTTTTCCTTCAGGGAGAGTTTCATAGGTAGAAAGCTTATTATCCGTAAGCTTTTTAAGCTGCTCTTCACTTTCCGCCGAATAAGTCAGCTCCTGTGAGTTAAGTGAAGGGGTATCGTATTTTTTTAATGCGCACCCCGTAAGGGATGATGACAGCAGTCCTGCCGCGCACAAGACCGTCAAAATTTTTTTGCAGGTTTTCATAAAAAACATACTCCTTTTGTTAAAAAAATAACTACATGGGGAGTGTATCATATTGACAACTAAAATTCAATACGGGAAATAAAGTATTTTATGCAAAGGGTACAGGAGTATAAGATATGTTCTATTAAGATAAGACCGCTGTTAATTTATATTGTGCCCGAATAATCCCTGTGGTAAAATTAGAAAAGAAAAACAGGAAAGGATAATGGAAGATGACTTTTGAAATAGGAACAAAATGCTTTTCAGAAACTACCGTAACAAATGAAAATACAGCCATGGCAGCGGGAAGCGGCTCACTGCCCGTATTTGCCACGCCATTTATGCTGGCCCTTATGGAAAACGCTGCGGCAAAGTGTGCAGAGAAATTTCTAGATGAGGGCAGCACCACCGTGGGCACCCTTCTCAATGTGAGCCATAATGCGGCTACTCCCGTGGGTATGAAAGTGACCGCCTGTGCCGAGCTTGTGAAAGCCGAGGGCAGAAAGCTGACTTTCAAAGTAACCGCATCCGACGAAAAGGGAGAGATAGGCGAGGGCTTACATGAGAGATTTGTGGTTTACAAGGAGAAGTTTTTGAGCAAGGCTCAGCAGAGAAAGGGCTGATAAAGATAAGTCTGCTGATTTAAAGAAAATTAAAAAAGCAAAAAGAAAAAGCCGTCCGTAAAGGACGGCTCTTTTACGTTTATTTTTCTTTTAAAGTGTAATGACCTCGAAGGTGTTGAGCACTGAGCTTACCAGAACCGCTATAACGATTGCGGGTCCGAAATATCTGATAACAAGGGTGTAAAGCTTTGCGGGCTTGAAGGGCGAGGATATGCGCACCTCGTCGATAATGGTCTTGGGGGTAAGGAAATATCCCACGATGATACAGGTGAGAAGAGCTCCCACGGGCATGAGCACCGAGTTTGTGATGAAGTCCATGAAATCAAGGATATCAAGGCCGATGATATTAACATTTTTCAGCACGCTGTATCCCAGTGACGGGAAGAAGCTGATGATTATGGCGCAGGCGCTGGCGATAAAGGTTGAAAGCTTGCGGTTGATTTTAAGCTGGTCGGAAATTGTGGAAACAACCGCCTCCATAAGGGAAATTGCAGAGGTGATCGCTGCGAAGAAAACAAGAAGGAAGAATACGGCGCCGAAAACAGTTGTTATGGTTGAGTTTCCGAAGTTTTCAAAAATCTGGGGAAGAACACCGAACATGAGTCCGGGGCCTGCATTCATGTCTTCTGCATGTCCGCCGCTGAATATATAGAAGGACGGAACGATGATAAAGCCGGCGATGATAGCTACTATGGTATCAAAAAGGGCAATGTTGAGAGATGATTTCTCGATGTTTTCGTCCTTTTTGACGTATGAGCCGAAGGTTATCATGATGCCCATGGCCAGAGACATTGAGTAGAACATCTGACCCATGGCGGCAAGGACAAGGTTCATTGAGAACTTGCTGAAATCGGGTTTAAAGTAGAAAATGATACCTTGAAGCGCACCTTCGCGTGTGGCGGAATAAATTGCAAGACCGATGAGCATAAGGAAAAGCAGGGGCATGAGGATTTTGCTCGCCTTTTCGATGCCCTTTTCAACGCCGAAAATAACTACCGCCGTTGTAAGAAGAATAAAGATTATCTGCCATACAAGAGGCTCTGCGCCGCTGCTGATGAATCCGCTGAAGAAGTTTGAGTCCGCCAGCGCAGTGTGCTGATTGCCGATGTAGGAGGCGAAGTATTTCATTACCCAGCCGCCGATAACGCTGTAATAGGGAAGAATGAAAAATGCCACGAAGGACGCGATGATGCCGACGAATTTAAACTTTTTGCCAAGCTTCGCATAAGCGCCTATAGGGCTCAGACCCGTTTTACGTCCTATAGCTATTTCGGTAATCATAAGGAATACGCCGAAAGTGACTACGAGAAAAATGTACACGAGAAGGAAAATTCCTCCGCCGTATTTGGCAACAAGGTAGGGGAAGCGCCAAATGTTACCGAGACCTACGGCGGAACCTGCCGCTGCAAGGACGAAGCCTATGCCGGAACCCCACTGGCCTCTGGACTTTTTTTCAGTTTTTTCCATTTCTACACTCCTCAGTTGAATAATTTTAAATAAACAATTAATGAGATTTTACAAAATTTTTAACTAAATGTCAACAGATTTAGTTTTTTATTGCTTATTTTAAATCATATTTCGAATAAATTTTTTTAAATTTAAATAAATCAATAATTAATCTTTCAAAATCCGATATAAAAGGCGGCTCAGGCTGCAAAATTAATTAAATTATGTGTCTGTATTTCAGCTGTTGTTAAAAATTTATAAAAAACCTTTTCTTAAAGATTAAACTATTTACAATATCACTTATATAATGGTATAATTACAAAATCATGAACTGTCGCTCACCGGAGCAGCTCGGGATTTATTTATGATATATCTCCGACATGGATTTTCAAATGAAAAATCTTATTTATCTGTTGGGTTTCGGCGCGGCGGAGCTGATTTTGATTATTTTGGACTTTATTCTTAACAGCAGCGAAAAGAAACGGAGGATAAAAATGAAACATCAGGACATTATTGAAAAGCTTACCCTTGAGGAAAAGGCAGGGCTTTGCTCAGGTAAGGATTACTGGCATTTCAAGGGTGTGGAAAGGCTGGGAATCGACCCCATCATGGTAACCGACGGACCTCACGGCCTTCGTAAGCAGAACCCCGACGGAAAGAAAAAGGGTCTGAGCAATTCCATTCCCTCAACTTGCTTCCCCACGGCTGCCGCCACCTCATGCTCGTGGAACACTGAGCTCATTTACAAAATGGGTCAGGCTCTGGGCGACGAGTGCCGCAAGGAAAAGGTATCGGTGCTTCTCGGACCGGGCGTAAATATGAAGCGCTCACCCCTTTGCGGACGCAACTTTGAGTATTTTTCCGAGGATCCATATCTTGCGGGCAAGCTTGCGGCGGCCTTCATAAACGGCGTACAGTCGAAAGGAATCGGCACTTCCATTAAGCACTTTGCCGCCAACAGTCAGGAAGCCAGAAGAATGGTCATCGACGAAATCGTTGACGAGAGAGCTTTGAGAGAAATTTATCTCCCCGCTTTTGAGATTGCCGTCAAGGAGGCTCAGCCCTGGACGGTCATGAACGCATATAACCGTCTCAACGGTACATACTGCTCCGAGAACGAATGGCTCCAGCAGAAAGTACTTCGTGAGGAGTGGGGCTTTGAAGGCCTCATCGTCACGGACTGGGGTGCTTCCGTAGACAGAGTAAAGGGCGTAAAATACGGAACGGACGTTGAGATGCCCACCTCGGGAGAGCTCAACGCCAAGAGGATAATAGAAGCTGTCAAGGACGGCTCACTGGATGAAAAGGATCTTGACGCGAGAGTTGACAACATAATAGAGATCCTCCTGCGTTCACAGGAGACCCTCAGGGAAGAATATACCGCCGATATGGAGGCAAATCACAATATAGCCCGTCAGATCGCAGGCGAAAGCGCTGTACTTCTTAAAAACGAGGACGATATCCTTCCCGTTGACAAATCAAAGAAAATCGCCGTAATCGGCGAAATGGCAGAGAAACCCCGCTATCAGGGTGCGGGAAGCTCTCTTATAAATCCCACAAAGCTTGACAACGCTCTCGACTGCCTTAAGGATGCAGGTTATGCGGTTATATACGCAAGGGGCTACAACAAGACAAAGGATGTAATCGACGAGACTCTTACAGCTGAGGCTGTTGAAGCCGCTAAGAACGCAGACGTGGTTCTCGTTTTTGCGGGACTTACAGAGGATTTTGAAAGCGAAGGCTACGACAGAACGCATATGGGTATGCCCAAGAGCCACAATGCTTTAATTGAGGCTGTCTCACAGGCAAATCCCGAAACTGCGGTCATTCTCAGCGGCGGCTCATGCGTTGAGATGCCCTGGCTTGATAAGGTAAAGGCTGTTCTCAACGGCTCCCTGGGCGGACAGGCAGGTGCAGGCGCAGTTGCAGATATAATCAGCGGAGCTGTCAATCCTTCAGGCAAGCTCAGCGAGACATATCCCCTTGCCCTTGAGGATAACCCCACCTACGGCAACTATCCCGGAGGAAGGGTTCTTGCCGAGCACAAGGAAAGCATCTATATCGGATACAGATATTATGATAAAGCCAAAAAGCCCGTGCTCTTCCCCTTCGGCTACGGATTATCTTATACTCATTTCCAGTATTCCGACCTTAAGCTCAGCGCAAAAGAGCTCAAGGATACAGACGCGCTTACGGTAACCTTCAAAATCAAAAATACAGGCGATATCGACGGCGCGGAAATTGCTCAGGTCTATGTAAAGGACGTTGAGAGCACTATCTTCCGTCCCGAGAAGGAGCTTAAGGGCTTTGTAAAGGTATTCCTCAAAGCGGGAGAGGAAAAGGAAGTTTCCGTTGTGCTTGACAGAAGAGCTTTCGCCTTCTACAACGTAAAGGTACAGGATTGGACCGTCGAGAGCGGTGAGTTTGAAATCCTCGTAGGAGCTTCCGGCGCCGACATCAGACTCAGCGGCAAAGTGAACGTTGAGGCCGAGGCGGTTGAGATTCCCGATTACAGGCAGAGCGCTCCCGCATACTATACGGCTGACATTTCGGCTATTGATGACAGCCAGTTTGAGGCGGTTCTCGGAAGACCCATTCCTCCCAGAGAGAGGGACAAGAGCCAGAAGCTTACCATCTATAACAACCTTGAGGACGCCGAGCACACAAAGTGGGGCGGCAAGATCAACAGGCTTATAAAGAAGGGCTTCTCCATGGCCACTAAGGACGACGGATACAACGGAGGCATGATGGAGGCTATGGCCACTCAGATACCCATTAGGAACTTTATCCAGATGAGCATGGGCGTTTTCTCCGAGGATATGGCAAAGGGAATGCTTATGATGATAAACGACGAGGGAGCGGGCAAGGGCTTCGCTAAGATCCTGGGCGGAATCCCCCACGCGCTCAAGAACCTGAAAAACCTTCTCAATTCTATCTGATGAGGGAAATGGCTTACGAAACAGCCGGAAACTGACAGTCTTATAAAACGACATAAAATCCCGCGGACACAAACTGTCCGTGGGATTTTCATCATTTTGGGAATTTTGCGGGAAAGCTGATTTTATTTTAGCAACTCAATGGACTTGACTATATGGGAGACTGAATTTAAAATAGACATAAAAAATAAATCGGTACGGTGCAGCATGAATAAGGTAATTGAAAAATTCGGCGAGTATATATACAAAAAAGCGGGAGAAGATCCGAAGGCCGCAAGGAAAATACTTGCCTCAGTGTATTCTCTTTCGGGACTCCAGGCCAAGTATTTTCCCTCAAAGGATCTGATGCCATCACGTCAGTACATGATGTGGGTGTCGGCAAAATCGATAACAAAACCTCTGCGCAGGCCGGAAAGAGCCGCGATCGTAAGCATCTTTACCCCCTGCGAAATGCTTCACGCAGCAGGTATCGAGCCCATGTTCCCAGAGGGCCTTTCCTGCTATCTTGCCGCCTCCGCAAGCGAGAGGTATTTTATAGAGCTGGCCGAAAAAAACGGAGTGCCCGAAAGCCTTTGCTCCTACCATAAAATCCTTATAGGGCTGGTAGAATCAGGAGTGATGCCGAAGCCTCTGTTTATCCTCAACACCACCCTTGCCTGCGACGCAAATCAGCTTTCCTTCCGACGAGCGGCAGAATACTTTAAAATCCCCCACTATGTAATTGACGTGCCCATGAGCAGCGATGAAAAGAGCGCGGAATATGTTGAAAATCAGCTCAGGGATATCTGGGAGAAAATAAAGGTTTTCTCGGAAGAAAAAAATCCCGATGAAAACCTCAGGGCTTCCGCTGAGAGAAGCCGAAGGACAATTGATAATTATAAAAAATATCTGGACTTGCGGGCGTCCCGCTATATAAACGACGAGATGACCTCGGAGATGCTGTCGGTTTTTGCCATGCATGTGCTTCTCGGAACGCAGGAGAGCGAGGAGTATACTCGCCGCCTGTGTGAAGATACGGCTAAAAAGCCAGAAGGTTTCAGGGGAAAAAGACTTTTGTGGGTCCACTCATTGCCATACTGGCAGGATTCCTTGCGTGAAATATTCAATTTTAATGAGAGATGCGAAATAATTTCCTGCGATATGACCTTCGACTCCCTGGAGACGGGGAATACGGAAGATCCCTTCGCCTTTATGGCAAACAGGACCGTGTCCTGCTCATTTAACGGAGGATGGGAGCGGCGCTCCGGGCTCTGCAAAGACTTGGCCGAAAAAATGCAGGCCGACGGAATAATATATTTTTGTCACTGGGGCTGCAAGCAGACAATGGGAGCCTGCGTTCTCTCAAAGAGAGATTTCGAACAGAGCGGCTTTCCCACCCTGATTCTTGACGGAGACGGCTGCGACAGGAGAAATATAAGCGACGGCCAGATGGTCACGAGAGTCACCGCATTTTTAGAGCAGCTTGAAAGCGGCGGAAAGTGAGGAAATAATGATAGGCTATACCTGTAAATATACACCTGTTGAACTCCTTGAGGCTTTGGGAGGGGAGTGCGCGCTTATTAACTCCCAGACCATGAGCTTTTCAGCTGCCGAAAGTGCAGGGCATACAAATCTCTGCTGTCACTGCAAGGCTCTTTTGGAGCACTGCCTTTCGGGAGGCATGAGAGAATTTGTGTTCGTAAACTGCTGCGACAGCGTTCGCAGAGTTTATGATATTATAAAGGAAAACGGGGATTACGATTTTATTTTTCTCCTTGATTTGCCGAGAACCTCGGGGGAATGCTCAGCCACGCGCTTTAAGGACGAGCTCTTACGTCTGTATAGGGAATATTCAGCCTTCAAAGGGACGGATTTTTCCGCGGAAAAATTTTGCGAGGCGTTCAAAAGAGAAAGCATATATCCGAAGGGTGAGTTCATCGCTCTTACAGGTGCAAGGGTGAGCCGCGAGACTAGGAAGATCATCGAAGAAAATGCGGCATATCCCGCTGCGGACCTGACCTGTTCAGGCAACAGGGACGTATTATTGACAGAAAAGTACGGCTCCTTCGAAAGCGCGTCATACGAATATGCCCGCGCTCTGCTCAACCAAATGCCGTGTATGAGAATGACCGATGTTTCAGGAAGAAAGGCGCTGACCCTTCACCCGAATGTCAAAGGGATAATTTACCATACGGTAAAATTCTGTGATTACTATTCCTTTGAGTACGAAAACCTGCGGCGTGAGACGAATCTGCCCATGCTTAAAATCGAAACCGACTTTACGCTGCTGTCCTCGGGACAGCTTTCCACAAGGCTTGAGGCTTTTCGGGAAGAGTTTCGCAACCGCGATAAAAGCAGCGAAGCTAAAACGCAGCCGTCCGAGTCGGGACGTAAGCTTTACGCAGGCATTGACAGCGGCTCAACCTCCACAAACGTTATAGTAATAGACGAAAACGGAAATACGGCGGCCTGCGCCATTGTCCGCACGGGACCCAGAGCCGAAATGGGTGCAAGGCGTGCCTTTGAGAAAATAAAGGAAGAATACAGTATTTCCGCCGACGGAATAGAAAGAATTATTGCTACGGGATACGGCAGAAACAGCATCACTTTTGCCGACGACTCAAAAACCGAGATAACCTGTCACGGTAGAGGAGCCCACTTTATAAATCCCGCAGTGCGCACTGTCATAGACATAGGCGGACAGGACAGCAAAGTCATCTGTCTTGACGAAAAGGGCAATGTGACAAATTTTGTCATGAACGACAAATGCGCCGCAGGAACGGGAAGATTTCTCGAGGCCATGGCAAAGACCCTTGAGCTTGACCTGAATGAAATGGGAAACCACGGCCTTTCATGGAAGGAAAACATAACCATATCCAGCATGTGCACCGTATTCGCCGAATCTGAGGTCATTTCCCTGATTGCGGAAAACAAGAGCAGCGACGATATTGTACACGGCCTGAATAAGTCGGTGGCATCAAAGACCCTTTCCCTTGTCGCCCGTACAAACCACCGTCCTGTTTATATGATGACGGGAGGCGTTGCCAGGAACAGGGGAGTTGCCGCAGAAATTGAGAAGGGACTGGGGGAAAAGCTCTTTATCCCGGAGGCCCCGGATTTGTGCGGAGCTTTGGGAGCAGCCCTTTTTGCCGCGGACAGCAAAGAGTGACAAAGGCGATTTCTGTCATGTAAATAAAGTGCCCCCGCTTATTCAAAGTAAGCGGCGATTTTCTCGGAAAAATGTTATATTGTTAAAGTTCCGGGCGGCTTATTGCTTTTTGCTGCTTGATTTTTCGGTCAGACTGAAAGCACCGTATCATATAAGCGGTGCATTTATATATATTTTCTCTGCAAAACTGCGTTTGGAAGTTCATATATTAAAAAAACTTTTGCGCAGGAATTAAGTGTTTACGAAATTTAACCCCCGCTTTATTGAAAGCGGGGGTTTGTATATGTTTTCTGTATAAATTTACGCTGTGGGGAGCACATAGAAGGCTATGCAGAAAAAGTGGAGCACGGTTCCCATGAGCACAAAGAGATGCCAGATACTGTGCATATAACGTATTTTCTTGAGACCGTAGAAAATCAGGCCCGCCGTGTAGCTTATGCCGCCTGCCAGCAGAAGGTAAAATCCGCTGCCCAAGGCGCGGTAAATGGGCACTATAATAAAAAGACCCGCCCAGCCCATTACGACATAGAGCACCATTGATATTACGGTGAACTTCTTAATGTCGATAGCGTTGAGGACTATTCCGAGGATCGCCGCCGCCCAAACAGATATGCATACGGCAAGAGCGGATTTTGAATCCCTGAGCAGAACCAAAGTGAAGGGAGTGTAGCTTCCCGCAATCAACAGATAAATGGTTGAATGGTCAAAAATCCTGAAAATCTTTTTGACCGAAGGCATGGGAAACGCATGATAAAGGGTGCTCATAGTGTAGAGAATAACCATTGATAGACCGTACACAAAAAAAGCGACGGCACCTATAAAAGAGCCCTTCATTGCCGCCATGGTCACAAGGACCGTTGAACCGATAACCGCAAACAGGCTTCCGACTCCGTGCGAGACAGAGTTGAATATTTCCTCGCCGACCGTATAAAGCTTAGCTTCCATACACGTTTGTCTCCTTACTTCTGATTTTTTAATTATTGTAATATTAAAAAAGTATAAAGTAAACACAGGAGGATATATTTTAACGGATTAATAATTGGAACAGAAAAGCCGCCAGACCTTTTACGGTGCCGGCGGCTGATGTTTATATTATTTGGTTCTATGTCAAATGTTGGGGTAGCCAATAAATAAAGGAGCAGGGGAGCAGGCGAAAGTCGGAGACTTTTGCCTGCTCAATTTATGTTAAGCGGCGTCGGCAAACATAAAAA
>CASDTR010000001.1 GCA_949283785.1 uncultured Oscillospiraceae bacterium | reverse complement strand
TGACCGCTTCAGAAAAAGAATACTTTTTATGTTTGCCGACGCCGCTTAACATAAATTGAGCAGGCAAAAGTCTCCGACTTTCGCCTGCTCCCCTGCTCCTTTATTTATTGGCTACCCCAACATTTGACATAGAACCTTTTTATATGCAAATCGGTCTGAAAATTGCGAAAAACTTCTTTAAGCTTCAAGCGTTTATCCTCTCTCTTTTTGGAAAAAACAAAAGGGGAGGAGACAGCATGGATATATTGAAAGTGATACTCACGGCTCTCCTTTCTGCGGGAGCGCTGTTTCTCATTGCGAAAATAATGGGACACAAGCAGATGGCGCAGCTTGACTTTTTCGATTACATCAACGGCATTACCATAGGCTCGATTGCGGCGGAGCTTGCGACGGAATTGGAGTCGCCGTTAAAGCCTCTTACTGCTATGATCGTCTACGGGACCATATCGGTGACTTTGAGCCTTGTTACGAGAAAATTTCCTGGGACGCGGAAATTTATCAACGGCACGCCGACTGTAATAATGAACGGCGGGAAAATCTACCGCGAAAACATGAAGAAGGCGAAGCTTGATCTGAGCGAATTCATGGTCATGTGCCGTCAGGAGGGATATTTTGATTTGACCGCCGTACAGACGGCGATTTTCGAGTATAACGGGCGGCTCACCATACTGCCCGTAAGCGAAAAAAGGCCTGTGGAGCCCGAGGATATGAACCTTTCCGTGGTACCGTCCTGTGTTTATACGGAGGTCATTTTAGACGGGAGGATTTTAGGGGAAAATCTCGTGAGGATGGGCGTTGACGAAAACTGGCTGGAAAAGCGGATAAAGGAGCAGGGATATAAGAGGGCGGAGGAGATTTATCTGGGAATATGCGACGACAATAAAAACCTTGTTCTGTTTAAAGGGGAATAAAGCGAAAAAGCACGGCGGAAGGAGTATCCTTTCCGCCGTGCAAGACTGTCGAAAAGCTTAAATTCAGCACCTACCCCTGTCTCCCTTGTGTAAAGAGAGATGTCAAGGCGTAAGCCTTGACAGAGGGATTGTCAGGCGGGCTGAGTCTGCACGCAATTTGCGCAGCAAACTGAGTTTGCATACAAGCCGCACACCCACCTACAGCGGAAAACGGCTATAACCGCCTGCGGACGGGCTGAGCCTGCACCCAAGCCGCGCACCGAACTACGGCAAAAAACGGCCGTAAGTGCCCGCGGCGGACAAGTCCGCTTTCATCCGCGCACCGAGTTACGGCAGACAGTAAATATAAATGCCCGCAATCTGAAATTCAGCACTTACCTTTGTCTCCCTTGTGTAAGGGAGATGTCAAGGCGCAAGCCTTGACAGAGGGATTGGCAGCGTGATGCTGCACCCATTTCGCGTACCGAATTACGGTGAAAGCTAACTGTACCCGCCCGCGAAAGGGTTTTATACTGACATCGGGGATTGTATCGAAAAAATTCTGTACTGCGCTGTTTTTGCGCTTTATCGTGCAAACCTGATGATGTAAGACAGCAATTGAAATAATTATTTAAGCATAAAACAACTTTATCGACAAGCTGACACGGCGGAAAGTACAGTCCTTCCGCCGTGCCGCTTTTTATATTTCAGCAGTTCCGGTTTATTTTCACAGGGTTCGGTTCATTGGGTACGCAGACCCTTTTAAGAGCTTCGAGGGCTTTGCCCAGCTCTTCGGACGCCGCCCTGTCGTAGCTTTCGGCAGTGTCGGAAAGCCCCAGCTCATGGTATGCATACGCCGCCGCACCGTAAAAAAGGAATCCAAGTGAATTTGTGGGAGTTTGTACTGCGGCGCAGGCAGTGGAGACGGCTCTTGCCGCCGCCTGTGCCGTCGGATTGTCGGTGATATTCCTTGCGGTTTCCGCCGCCCCTTTAAGAGCGGGCTTTATATCCCTGAGTTTTTTTTCTGAGCCAAGGTATTCTCCGCAGGCAGCTATTGCGCTTTTTAAAGAAACATCCTCGGGAAAGTATTCAAGAAAAATATCAAGATAGTTTTCCTCGGCATACATTATCGCCCAGTCTGCAAGGGTTCTGTGACTTTGAGTTTCGATAAGCTTCATCAAATTTATGCACTCATCGCTCTTTATGTCGCCTAACATCTTTCTCAGCTTTGCCATAATCGAGCCTCCCGCAAAATCAAAGGACGTATTTAATAATCACCGCTCCCGCTGCGATTACCGCCGCCGCTGCGACGCCCTTTATTATCATGGGCTTTGCGGCGTCAAAGGAGCTGGGAGCGTGCGTATATATGAAATACTTGAAGGGGTTTGTCACCTTACTGCCGAGAAGGGATCGGTATGTGACGACTCTCGTCTCGTATTTATCGGGGGAGCTTTCGTCTATTTCAAAAACCCTCACGCCTCTGTCAAGGCCGGGACCGTAGACGTTGAAGCCCGCACCGGGGGTGTAGCCTAAATCTATGCCGTCAACGGTGCCGTTAAAGCAGTTTATGTGGTCGTGGCCGAAATAGGCACCTATTACGTCGCCCTGCTTTACCCAGGAGTCAAACTGTCCGCTGCTTTCAAAAGGCGAGGCTATGTTTTCCTTCATGAAGGAGCCCTCCTGCTGCCACTTTTCGTCGAGGATGTAGTAATCGGGATTTGCCCTGTTGCCCTGTATGGCTCCCTTTGTGCCTTTCGGAACCTTTTTGAGCAGACGGTACATTTCGGGTACGGGGATGTGCTGGAACACGAGGGACGGGACAGGCTCCCCGCCGTTTTCGGCTTTGAGCCTTTCGCTTGTCTCCTCGTACCATTTAATCTGTTCCCCGGAAACGGCGGCGTAGCCTCCGTCGGGATTTTTCTCAAGGGAATCAATTATGTAGAGATTGAAAACGGTTTTATCGGAGCTTTCCGAGTAAACGGGGAGATTGAAGGTGGCAAGTCCTCCCGGCATTGTTTCGTCCGAGACGCCGTTTACGCAGGAGGAATAGCTTTTATAGTATTCCATCTGCTTTTCCTTGCCGCAGCCGGGAAAGCGGTCATGGTTTCCGAAGGTCACCGCGAAGGGTACGCCTCTTTTTTCAACGGGCGCTATGATTTTATCAATGGTGATTCTGGCCTTTTCGTTTCCGTCTCCTCCCGCAAGGTTAAAGCCGTATCCCTTTATCTGATCGCCCGTAAAAACCACAAGGTCGGGCTTTTCCGTGTCCAGCGCCGCCTCTATGAGCCTTACGGTATCCGCGGCGGTTTTCTGGGTGTCCTGAGTATCTGTTATCTGCATGATTTTAAATCTGCCGTTTTTAAAGCGAAGCTTTTTGCTGTTATCCATAAAATGACAAAACCTCTTTAGATCTTAAAATTATAACGATAAGATGATAACACAAAATTTTGTCAAATACCACATCCTTCGGCAAAATATGGAGAGATTGTTAAAGAATTATATCAAGAACATAAAAATTAGACGATTTAAGTAAAAGACGGTTGTATTTTGCCGAGGAATTGTTATCATATAAAACAGCGGAGTTTAAAATTTTATATTAAAAGGAGAACTCAGTATGTACAGCGAAGGAGAAACGCTGAAATTCCGAAACGGAAAATTTAAAGTCATGCACATAACCGACGCTCAGGAAAGCGCGGCGGTGGCGGAGGATACGCTCAAGCTCATAAACGCCGCCCTTGACGCCGAAAAGCCCGACCTTGTGGTTTTTACGGGAGATCAGATCAAGGGATACAGCCTTACGTTCCTCGGCAAAAACAAGGAAGAAATCATTAAAAAGACCATAGGAAAGCTTATTGAACCCGTTGTGAGCAGGGATATCCCCTTTGCGGTGACCTTCGGAAACCACGACCGTCAGACGGGCATTTCAAACGACAGACAGCTTGAGTTTTATGAAGAGTACAGCAGCTGCATCAGGGGAGCGGACGTATACGGCAGCGGAACCTGCGCCATACCCGTTTTGGGTGCGGACGGAAAGCCTGCCATGAATATCTATATGATAGACTCGGGCGGAGACAAAAAGGGCGGCGGATATGAAGCCGTGACGCGAGAGCAGATAGAGTGGTATAAGTCGGCAAGGGAAGCTCTCAGGGAGCAGGCGGGGAAATATGTTCCGTCCATAGTGTTCCAGCATATTCCCCTGAGCGAATATTACAATGTGCTCAGAAGAGTGGGAAAGCATGACAAAAACGCCGTCAGGGCTTTCAGGACCCATAAGAACGAATACTATGTGCCTGATGAAAAGGTGATGAAGGTCAGCGATTACTTTATGCTGGAGCCGCCCTCGATACCGGATGAAAACACGGGCGAATTTGAGGCTCTCAGGGAAAAGGGCGACGTTTTTGCCGTATTTGCGGGCCACGACCACAAAAACAGCTTTGTGGGAACCTATGAGGGGATAGATTTGGGATATACTCCCTCATGCGGATTCAACGTTTACGGAGAAGGCACCAAAAGAGCCGTGAGAGTTTTTGAATTCAGGGAGGAAAATCCCGCCGATTATGTGACCCGCACGCTGAGCTTCCGCGAGCTGATAGGCCGAAAGGTAAAGATGCCCGTGAGGGATTTTCTGTTTAAATATGCGCCTACCACCGTGGACGCCGCAATACCCATGATAATCAAAGCCGCGGGAATCCTTTTGGGAGCAGCGGCGGCGATAGTAATTCTCAGCATTATTTTTTAAATGAGAAAAAGGAAAGGATTTGCGGTATCCCGAAGCTCAGGCGGCTTTTGCGGAATCACCGCAGGGTGGATAAAATGAGTAAAAATGAAAACAGCAAAATAAGCGCGTTTCTCTCAAAGCACGCTGAAATCTGGAAATTTGTAAAGTTTGCAATTGTGGGCATGTCATCGACGGTCATCGAGCTGATAATTTATTATATTCTCCAGGGCGTCGTCTTTAAGGATATGAACACCGAGCCCTTTAAATTTTTGATTTTCGAATATGAGGGTATAGGATATATGTGGTCCTTCCTCATTTCCACGACCATAGGCTACGCCATAGCCTTTGTGCTCAACAGAAAGGCGACCTTCAAAGCCGACGCGAACCCTGCACTGAGCGTATTCCTCTATGTGCTTATGGTTATTTTCACTATTTTCGCCACCACATGGATGGGTACGGCGCTGCTCAATTTATTTATCGAGCAGGGCTGGCGTTCGGCAGGTGAAATCCTTGCAAAGCCCATAGTTGCCACAGTGGCCACAGTCTGGACATATCCCGCCAACCGCTTTATAATTCACAGGAAGAAAAAGCCCGAGGCGGAGAGCGAACAGGCGTAAGAGCGTTTTAAATTCAACAGTGTAAGAGAAAATACCGTCTCCGAAAGGGGACGGTATTTCAGCTTGTCGATAAAGCTGTTTTTATGCTGAAATAATTATCTGAATTGCTGTTTTACATCATCAGGTTGGCACGATAAAGTACAAAAACAGCGCAATATAGATTTTTTTCAATACAATTATCTCGCGGGCACTTATAGTCGTTTTTTACCGTAATTCTGTGCGCGAATCGGATGCAAACTCAGTTTGCTGCGCGAATTGGGTACAGGCTCAGCCTGCCAATCCCTCTGTCACGTCTTACGCCGTGATATCTTCCTTTACGCAAGGGAGACAGAGGCAGGTGCTGAATTTCGGTTTTCCGACAATCTAAAATACCGTCCCCGAAAAAGGGACGGTATTTTTAATGCCTTTAAGGGTTTACGCCATGAATCTGTGGATAAGCTCTCTGCACTCGTCGGCGTCCATGAATTTCGGGACGGGATAGAGGGGATGAGCCTCCTTGAATACACGGGGGATGATCGTGTCGAGATCCTCTTCCTTGATGCAGTCGAAGGTCTCGGGGATGTTCATTTTGCGGTTGAGCTCTCTTATGGCCGCGATGAAGGCCTTTGCCCTTTCGCTGTCGCTCATTGAGTCGCTGCCCACTCCCGCAATAGCTGCAAGCCTTGCAAGGGGCTTTGCTGCGGAATCGCCGAAGAAATCGAGAACATAGGGGAGGATGACGGCGTTTGCAAGACCGTGAGGTATGCCGTAGAAGCCGCCCAGGTTATGGGCGATTGCGTGAACGTATCCGACGTATGCTCTGGTGAAAGCCATGCCCGCATAGAATGAACCCATGAGCATATTTTCTCTGGCTCTGAGGTTCGTGCCGTTGTTGTAGGCTTCCTCGATGTTGTCAAAGATGAGCTTTGTGGCCTTTTCCGCATAGGCGGCGGTGGTCTTTGTGTTGCTCCTGCCTATGTAAGCCTCAACAGCGTGGGTAAGGGCGTCCATACCTGTTGTTGAAGTGATGTGGGGAGGAAGTCCCACTGTGAGCTCAGGGTCCATGACCGCATATTTCGGACGGAGCACGGGATCGTTGATGGCGTATTTTTCATGGGTTGCAGGGTTTGAAACAACGGCCGCAAGAGTCGTCTCCGAGCCTGTTCCCGCAGTTGTGGGGACGGCGAAGAGGGGCGGTATCTTCTTGATGACCTTGAGAACGCCCTTCATCTTGGGTACGGGAAGGTTGGGTCTTGCTATTCTTGCGGCGCAGGCCTTGGCGCAGTCCATAGGAGAGCCGCCGCCGAAAGCGATAAGTCCCTGACAGTTGTTTTTAAGATAAAGCTCCCTTGCGTCCTCGATGTTCTGGATCGAAGGGTTGGGCTGAACTCCGTCGAAAACGGTGTACTTTACGCCGACCTTGTCAAGGTTTTCAAAGAGAGGGTCCAGAAGATGAAGTCCCATAAGGCCCTTATCCGTCACAACCAAAACGTTTGTGATGCCCTTATCCTTGACGAATTCAGGCAGCTTTTTAACGCTTCCGACTCCCGAGAGAAGCTCAGGCTCACTCCAGTCGAAAATGTTTACTGCCAGCTTCATACCGATCTGATAGGTACGGTAACAAAACCTTTTGAACGGTGAAATCATTGTTAACACTCCTTTACCGATTGATTCCATAATATTGTACCAATTTTTTCAAATAAATGCAATAATAAAGCTTTTTTGAGCCCGACGGTATTTAT
Organism: uncultured Oscillospiraceae bacterium; assembly: GCA_949283785.1. GTDB lineage: Bacteria > Bacillota > Clostridia > Oscillospirales > Acutalibacteraceae > UMGS263. The sequence goes on along the minus strand of CASDTR010000001.1, from coordinate 63,485 downwards.
TAAAAATACCGAAAAGTTTGAAAAAAATCATAGTTGTCCGGCAATAATAATTATAAATTATTGTACGGAGGCGGCAAAATGTCACTTTATGAGGAAATCATAAAAGGCGAGAAAAAAATTTCACTTATAGGTCTCGGCTATGTGGGAATGCCCATAGCCGTGGCCTTTTCCAAAAAAGCCAAGGTCATAGGATATGATTTAAACGAAAAGAAAATAGAAGCCTATAAAAACGGAAGGGACCCTACGGGAGAGGCGGGGGACGAGGAAATCAAAAACTGCTCCGTGGAATTCACCTCGGCCTCCGAAAGGCTCAGGGAGGCGAGCTTTCATATCGTTGCGGTGCCCACGCCCATAAACGAGGACAAAACGCCCGACCTGAAACCCGTTATCGGAGCCAGCAAGATACTGGGCAAAAACCTTACGAAGGGGAGTATAATAGTTTATGAATCGACGGTTTATCCGGGGGTCACTGAGGAGATATGTGTTCCTGTTCTCGAAAAGGAATCGGGGCTCAGGTGCGGGGAGGATTTCAAGGTCGGCTACTCTCCGGAAAGGATAAATCCGGGGGATAAGGTACACCGTCTTGAAAATATAGTGAAAATCGTATCGGGCATGGATGATGAGACCCTTGAGGAAGTGGCGAGAGTGTATTCGCTGGTGTGCAGGGCGGGGGTCTATCGGGCCGAGAGCATAAAGGTGGCCGAGGCGGCGAAGGTAATAGAAAACGCCCAGCGGGATATCAATATCGCCTTTATGAACGAGCTTGCCATGATATTTGAAAAAATGGACATCGACACAAAGCACGTCATTGAGGCGGCGGGAACAAAGTGGAATTTTCTCAAATTTCAGCCGGGACTCGTAGGCGGCCACTGTATAGGCGTTGACCCTTACTACCTGACCTACAAGGCAAACCGTCTGGGCTACGACTCCCAGGTCATCCTTGCGGGCAGGCGCATAAACGATTCCATGGGCAAATATGTGGCCGAAAGGACTGTCAAAAAGCTTATCGCCCACAGCGTAAACGTAAAAAGCGCGAAGGTGGGCATACTGGGCTTTACCTTTAAGGAAAACTGTCCCGATACGAGAAACACCAGAGTCATCGACATAGTGCGGGAGCTTGAGGAATACGGCATAGAGCCCGTTGTGTGGGACCCTGTGGCGGACAGGGAGGAGGCCGCTGAGGAATACGGCATAGACCTTGACACGCGGGAAAATCTGAAAGACCTTGATACGGTCATAGTAGCCGTGGCCCACGATGAATTCAAAAGCTTTTCCGACAGGGATTTTAAAGGGCTTCTGGGAGAAAAAGGGATCATGGCCGATATAAAAGGCATTTACGAAAAGGAATATTTTGAGAAAAACGGCTGGTCATACTGGCGTTTTTAAGGAGAGATAACCATGGGATACGAACAGATAACATTTCCTCGGGGCACGAAATTTACCGTTACGGGGGGAGCGGGGTTTATAGGCTCAAATCTCTGCGAGGCGATTTTGAAAAAAGGATGTAAAGTATGCTGCCTTGATGACTTTTCAAGGGGCAGAAGGGAGAACACGGCGGAGTTTATATCAAATCCCGACTTTGAGCTTCTGGAGGGGGACATAAGAGATTTCGATACCTGCATGAAGGCCTGCGAAAATTCCGCCTTCGTCCTTCATCAGGCGGCCTGGGGCAGCGTCCCCGCAAGCATTGAGATGCCCCTTATCTATGAGGAGATAAATATTAAAGGGACTCTCAATATGATGGAGGCCGCCAAAAGGCAGGGTGCGAAAAAATTCGTCTACGCTTCCAGCTCCTCGGTGTACGGAGATTCGCAGGTGCTGCCCAAAAAAGAGGGCTGTGAAGGGAAAGTTCTTTCCCCCTACGCTGTCACAAAAAGAGCCTGTGAGGAATACGGAAGGCTCTATAAGGAGCTTTACGGCCTCGACACCTACGGCCTGCGGTACTTCAACATCTTCGGCAGAAGGCAGGACCCCGAGGGAGCCTACGCCGCCGTGCTGCCCAGATTCATAAAGCTGCTTTTGTCTGATAAGGCCCCGACAATAAACGGCGACGGAAGGCAGTCGAGGGATTTTACCTATATCGAAAACGTTATCGAGGCCAATTTCAGAGTCTGTGTCGCTCCGTCGGAGTGTGCGGGGGAGGTCTATAACATCGCCTGCGGAGAGCGGGAATATCTTATTGATATATATAATTTTCTCTGTGAAATCCTCTGCAAGGAAATAGAGCCCGTTTTCGCTCCCGACAGAAAGGGCGATATAAAGCATTCCCACGCCGATATAGGGAAGGCCCGTGAAAAGCTGGGTTATTCCCCCGATTACGATTTCAAAAAGGGCATACTTTTAGCCATAGACTGGTACAGGGAAAATCTGATTTAAAGGTGATGCGCATGAGAATAGGTTTCTTGATATCGTCCCTGGCCGTGGGCGGAGCGGAGCGGGCCACGGTGTCTCTGAGCAACTCAATGGCACGAATGGGTCATGACGTGGTCATAATAACCCTTCACGACGGGGAAAATTTTTATGACGCCGACGGGGACATTACGATTTATCCTCTGAACTTTAAGGAAGAGGATAACGGAAAAATTAAAAAAGGTTTAAAAAAAGCTTACAATCTCAGAAGAGTGCTGAAAAGCATGGGACTTGATGTTATAATAACCATGAGCAGTCTTTTAGCGGCTTACGGCGTGCTTGCCTGCGCCTTTACGGGTACGAAGGTCATCGGCAGCGAAAGGAGCAATCCCTACCGCCACTATGCCGATTTTCCCTTTTCGACCGTAAAGAAGATTTCCGCCGCCATGGCTGACGGATATGTCTTTCAGACGAGGGCCGCAAGGGAATACTATCCCAAAAGGGCAGCGAAAAAGAGCGCTGTGATACCCAACGGGATTTTCGGAAATATCCCCGCCGAGACAGTTCCCTTTCATCTGCGGGAGAAAAAGGTTTACGCCATGGGAAGGCTCACTCCCGAAAAGGGCTTTGACGTTCTCATAAAGGCCTTTGCCTTATTTTCTGAAAGCCACGGGGAATATACCCTTACTATTTTCGGGGAGGGCAGGGAGCACAAAAACTTATGTGACCTTGCGGAAAGCCTCGAAATTTCGGAAAAGGTAAATCTTCCGGGAGCCGATAAAAACGCCTGCCAAAAGATTTCCGGAGGCAGGATGTTCGTGCTTTCCTCACGGTTTGAGGGAATGCCCAACGTGCTCATTGAAGCCATGGCCTGCGGTATGCCGGTTATTGCGGCAAATTGTCCCATGGGCCCCTCCGAGCTCATAACCAACGTGGGAAACGGGATACTGGTAAAGGTTGACGACCCTGAGGGCATGGCCTTTGCCATGTGCGACCTTGCGGATGACGATTTCCTTTCCCAAAGGCTTTCGGAAAACGCCCTGAAAATGCGGGAAAGGCTTTCCCTCGAAAAGATAACCGACGAATGGCTCAAATATATTTCGGAAGTTATTGAAAAATAAAGGACAGATTCTCTGAAAACGGGAAAGCAGGAAACTTTGCGCATTGTTTCAAAAAACGCACATTTTGTCTTTGGCCTTTTTGCGCGCCGAAGTCCGACGCCCCTCAGCCTGAATGAGGGGATGTACATAAAATACTACGCTGATTGAGCGTACCGAGCTTTGAACCGCAAGGGAAAAGGAATTTCCCTTTACATAACATTTAACATAGCCGATATATTACCGCAAAAGGAGGAATGGGTGTGAAAATTCTTGTTTTGCTGACGGGGGGAACCATAGGCAGCAGCGTTTCGGGGGGAGTCATGAGCGCCGACGAAGGTACCTCTTCTTTACTTACTCAGCTCTACTGTCAGCGCTTCGGCAGGCATCACGTCTTTACCGTAAAGCGGATAATGAATACTCTCAGCGAAAACCTGGGAAGGGAGTCCCTTTCCCATATGCTCAGCGCCGTCCTTTCAGAAAGCCTTGAGGGGTACGACGGCCTCATCATCACCCACGGCACCGATTCTCTGGCCTTTTCGGCTCCTTTGGCGGCATTCGTGCTCAGGGGACTGCCCTGCCCCGCGGCAATGGTCTCGGCAAATTATCCCCTTGAGGATAAAAAGAGCAACGGGGTTTATAATTTTGCCTCGGCGGTGGCGCTTTTTTCAGGCGGGGAGGCTGAAAAGGGACATGTATATGTGCCATGGCGGAACTCGAAGGGCGAAAACCTGATACATCTCGCTTCGAGAGTGCGCAGGGCTGACTGTTACAGCGACGACTTTTCCTCCTTCGGCTCTGAGCCCTTCGGAAGGGTTGAGAACGGCGTATTTATCAAAAACCCGAATATGCGGGAATTGCCGCGGGACGGCTTTGACTTTTCGGTCACCGATTTCCGCATAGAAAAAAGCGTTCTGATGCTGCCCGTATACCCCACCTTTGACTACTCCATCATAAGCTTTAAAAAGGACAATCTGCCCTGCGCCGTGCTGCTGTGCCTTTACCATTCGGCTACGGCCTGCACAGTGGGAGAGAGCGAGTCAGCCTGCCTGTTTATTGAAAGGTGCAGGAAACAGGGGATTCCCGTCTACGGCTGCTCCTTTAAATACAGGACGGGCAATTTTTACGAGACAGCGGTAAAGCTTTTGGAGAGTGGGCTCATACCCCTCGAAAACATATCCGAAGAGGCGGCTTTTGCAAAGCTCATTTTTGCCTTTAACTGCGGGTATGAAAATATCGAGGAGATAACGGACAAGAACCTGTGCTCCGAAATACTGCCCCGCCCGTGAAGCCGATTTGACTAATATCCATACATTTAGTATAATAAAAAACACCTCGTCACATAACGGCGAAAAATGTCAAAACATGTCCCTGTGTGAAAGGAGAAACTATGTTTAAAAAGATAACGGCGTTTTTCACTGCCGCTGCAATCTGCCTTACCATGGCGGCCTGTACGGGCGATCCCGACAGTGACACAACGGGAGATACTCTCAGCTCGAGCAGCAGCGAAAACGAATACATACCTTTTGACAATGAAGAAGAAAACCCTGACGAATATGCAAACAGCGCAGGAGATAACGAGAACGGCCCTGACAGCGCCGATACACAGCCTGCCGTAAACACCGTTACGGTTACTCTCACCGAAGGTATGACCATGGTAAAGATGTCGTGGCTGCTGGAGGAAAAGGGCGTATGCTCCTCAGACGCATTTATTCAGGCGGCTCAGAACACGGATTTTTCAAAATATCCCCTTGTGGCCGCTGCCATGAAGGAGCCCAATGTATGTTTCCCTCTTGAGGGATATTTAAAGCCCGATACATATGAGTTTTACAAGAACGAGGACCCCAATCTGGTTCTGGACAAGCTTTTAAGCGCAATGGAATCTGCCATAACCTCTCAGATGCGTTCGCGGGCTTCGGCTCTGGGATACTCAATGCACGAGATACTCACCATTGCCTCCATTATTGAAAAGGAAGCTCAGAGCGAGGACCAGAGGACGAAGATTTCCTCGATTCTGTATAACCGTCTCAAGACGGGCATGCAGCTCCAGTGCGACGTTACGATAAATTATGTTGAATATGTAATTTATGAGGTATATCCCGATAACGATACATATAAATATTATTACAATACATACCGCTGTGCGGCGCTTCCCGCGGGCCCCATATGCAACCCCGGAATGGCCTCGATCAAGGCGGCGCTCTATCCCGATGACACCGATTATCTCTACTTTGCCGTCGTGGACGGAAAGGCCCTTTACGCCGCGGATTTCAACACTCATCTGGCCAACTGCGACGAGCTCGGTATCGAGTATTAAAGGAGAACGGTTTTATGAAAGTAAGACTTAACGAAAACGAAGAAATCGTAAAAACCATAAAGGAAGGACTCGAAAAGACGGGAGGATATTGTCCCTGCCGACTTGAGAGAACCCCGGATACAAAATGCATGTGCAAGGAGTTTCGGGACCAGATAAAAGACCCGAATTTTACGGGCTACTGTCACTGCCTCCTCTATTACAAGGAAAATGATTGATTCATCGCCCTTGGTGGTAAGCCGTTAAGCGGTTTGCTTTTTCATACTTTCTCCAAAAAAAGCTTCTCCGGGCCTAAGGTAAGGAGAAGCTTTTTATTTTGCCCCCAATGAGGAAGGACGGCCCCGTGTGAAGAGGAAAAAGAAATAAAAAGGGACTGTCGAAAAACTAAAATTCAGCACTCGCCCCCGTCTCCCTTGTGTAAAGGGAGATGTCAAAACGCAGTTTTGACAGAGGGATTGTATATGCAGAAACCTTGATGCTGCGCTGTTTTCTGCGCCGCATCGAGTTTTCCCCCGATAGTGCCAAACAGCAGCTCTAAAACTGTTTAATCATAAAAACAAGTTTATCGGCAAGCTGATAAAAAATGTCCATTTCGGGAAACGGATGTCATTTTTCATAAAATTTTCCGCCTATATTTTTACCTTCCTGCTGTTGACAAGGGAAGAAAAGGTTTTTATAATAATATTTACAATTTAAAAATTCGCATTTGGTTTACCCCTAAAGACTGTGAAGGAAAAAAGACAGGTTGCGCGAGCATCAGAGAGCCGTCGGTCGGTGTGAGACGGCGCCGCAATATTTGTGTATAGCTCATTCCGGAGTTGTCTGCCTGAAATCATAGGGCAGGACGTATGACCGCGTTACAGGTCAGGGCCTTGTTGGAGGCCCGTGAGAGCCGCATAAAGCGGCTGAAGTAGGGTGGTACCGCGTGGAGTATATTATCCTCGCCCCTATACAGTTGTAGGGGGCGGGTTTTTTGTTTGACATCGCCCCGTGAAAGGTGAACTCAACTTTTGCGTAGGAAAAGGAGAAATCAGCAATGAAAAAAGGTTTTGAAAAGTACATTCCCTTTGAGCCTGTTAAAATCGAAAACAGGCAGTGGCCCTCAAAGGTCATAGACCATGCCCCAATCTGGTGCAGCGTTGACCTTCGCGACGGCAACCAGGCCCTTATCGACCCCATGAATCTTCAGGAAAAGCTTGAGATGTTCAAGCTCCTTGTGGATATCGGCTTCAAAGAGATTGAGGTGGGCTTCCCCTCAGCGTCCGAGACGGAGTATGAGATTCTCAGAACCCTCATCGACGGCGGCCACATCCCCGACGACGTGACCATTCAGGTTCTTGTCCAGGCCAGAGAGCACCTCATCCGCAAGACCTTCGACGCCATTGCGGGAGCTAAAAACGTAATCGTCCACTTTTATAATTCCACCTCGACCCTTCAGAGAAAGGTTGTCTTTAAAAAGGATATGGACGGCATTATCGACATCGCCGTCAAGGGCGCAAAGCTCATTAAAGAGCTCACCGACGAAATGAAGGCGAACGGCAGCGAGACAAATATCCGCTTCGAGTATTCCCCCGAGAGCTTCTCGGGTACGGAAATGGATAACGCCGTTCGTATCTGCGAGGCGGTTATGGAGTCTCTGGGAACGGACGCCGACAACAAGCTTATCCTGAACCTTCCCTCAACAGTGGAGGGCAGCACACCCAACGGCTACGCTGACCAGATTGAATATTTCTGCACTCACCTTAAAAACAGGGAGAACGCCATTATCAGCCTTCACCCCCACAACGACAGAGGCACGGGTGTTGCGGCGGCGGAGCTGGGACTCCTTGCGGGAGCCGACAGAATCGAAGGCACCCTCTTCGGAAACGGCGAGAGAACGGGCAATGTTGATATTGTTACCCTTGCCCTTAACATGTACACCCAGGCCGTTGACCCGAAGCTTGATTTCAGCAACATCAACAAGATAAAAGAGGTCTACGAGCGCACCACGAAGATGCAGGTGGGCTACCGTCAGCCCTATGCTGGCAAGCTTGTGTTCACAGCCTTTTCGGGCTCACATCAGGACGCTATCAACAAGGGCGAGGAATACATGAAGACCAGCGGCACCGAGTACTGGGAGGTTCCCTATCTTCCAATCGACCCTGCGGACGTAGGCAGAGAGTATGAGCCCATTATCCGCATAAACAGCCAGTCGGGCAAGGGCGGCGCTGCCTTCATTATGAGCAATGTATTCGGCTATCAGCTGCCCAAGGCCATGCATCCCGAGTTCGGCGCGGCGGTCAAGGCTGTATGTGACGCGGCGGGCACCGAGATAAGCCCCCAGAAGGTATTCGAAATTTTCAGCAAACAGTATCTTGAAATAAACGGACCCTATCAGATCGTATCCCATAAGCTTACGGAGGAAAACGCCGTCAACAACACCTCACCCAAGGTGCGCTTTGAGGGCGCCCTCAAGCATAACGGCGACGAGCCCGTAAACATTCAGGGCAGCGGCAACGGACCTATCGACGCATTCTTCAACGCCCTGTCCCATGTAGGAATTTACGGCTACCGCTTTGTTGACTACTCGGAGCACGCCGTATCCGTGGGCTCAGACGCAAAGGCCGTTTCCTACATCCAGCTTAAAGCTCCCGACGGCAGCGACGTTTTCGGCGTAGGTATGTCCCACAACATCAACTACGCTTCTATCAGAGGCGTTCTCTGCGCCATTAACCGCTACGTTTCAAAGCACTGATTATTACCGAAAGGATTTGAGTTAAATGAGAGAATATAACGTTGTCGTCCTTAAAGGCGACGGAATCGGACCCGAAATCGTGGACGAGGCCATAAAGGTACTTGACGCGGCAGGCGAAAAATACGGCTATAAAATCAATTATGACTATCAGCTCATGGGCGGCTGCGCCATCGACGCAACGGGCGAGCCCCTTCCCGAGGCGACCGTTGAAGCCTGCAAAAAGGCCGACTCGGTGCTTCTGGGCGCGGTAGGCGGCTGGAAGTGGGATAAGCTCCCCGGCAACAAGAGGCCCGAAGCTGGACTTCTGGGCATAAGAGGCGCCCTCGGCCTTTACGCAAACCTTCGTCCCGCTCAGATTTTCGAGCCCCTTAAATCCGCTTCCCCCATTAAGGACAGCATTATCGGCGACAATCTCGACGTACTCGTTGTCCGTGAGCTTACGGGCGGCATATACTTCGGCGAGAGGGGAAGAAAAGAGGTAAGCGGCGTCCCCGCGGCATATGATACGGAGATGTACACCGTTCCCGAAATCGAGCGCATCGCGAGAGTGGCCTTCCGGATGGCTCAGAAGAGAAACAAGAAGCTTACAAGCGTAGATAAGGCCAACGTTCTTGAATCCTCAAGGCTCTGGAGAGAGACTGTCATCAGGGTTTCCGAGGAATACCCTGATGTTGAGCTGAGCCATATGTATGTTGACAACTGCGCTATGCAGCTTGTGAGGAATCCGGGACAGTTTGACGTTATCGTAACTTCAAATATTTTCGGCGACATCCTTTCGGACGAAGCTTCCATGATAAGCGGCTCAATCGGTATGCTTGCCTCCGCGAGCCTTGCCGACGGCAAAATGGGACTTTATGAGCCTATCCACGGCTCCGCTCCCGACATTGCGGGTCAGGGCATTGCAAATCCCCTTGCCACAATCCTTTCCGCCGCAATGATGCTCCGCTACTCCTTCGATGAGGGAGAAGCCGCCGACGCAATAGAAAAGGCCGTAAACGAGGCTCTGGGCAGAGCGAGAACTCCCGATATCTACGAGGAGGGCTTTGAGAAAGTCTCCACCTCACAGATGGGCGATATCGTAAAGGAAATCGTGGTCGGCTGATAAAAGTCAATAAAAACCAAAGCGGAGCCCCGAGCTCCGCTTGAGACTGTTGAAAAACCAAAATTCAGCACACACCCCTGTCTCCCTTGTGTAAAGGGAGATGTCAAGGCGTAAGCCTTGACAGAGGGATTGGCAAACTGAGCTTAGGCAGCGTGACGCCGCACCCAATTCGCGCAGCAAACTGAGTTTGCATCCGATTCGCGCACCGAATTACGGTAAAAAACGACCATAAGTGCCCGCGAGATAATTGTATCGAAAAAATTCTATATTGCGCTGTTTTTGTACTTTATCGTGCCAACCTGATGATGTAAAACAGCAATTCAGATAATTATTTCAGCATAAAACTACTTTATCGACAAGCAAAAGCGGAGCCCCGAGCTCCGCTTTTTTCTTAAAGGAAGTGAAAATATGGAGAAGCTTCGCGTTGCCGCAGTGCAGAAAAATACAAAGCCCAATGACTCCGAATACAGCCTTGAAGCCGGCCTCAAATACTTTGAAGAGGGGGCGAAACTGGGCGCGGATATTGTGCTTTTTCCCGAAATATGGTCCAACGGCTATGCTCCGCCCTTTGAGGAGGCCTTTGACGACCCCTTTAAGGCGGGATATGAAAAAGAGCGTGAAAAATGGCTTTCTGAGACTTGGGAACCCGACGGAGAAGAGATAAAAGCCTTCTGCGAAAAGGCGAGGGAGCTTAAAGCGGGAGCTGTGATAACCTGCCTTTGCAGCGGGGAAAAGGGAAAGACCAACACCGCCTTTTTTATAGACAAAGAGGGAAAAATCATTCTCCGCTACGATAAGGTTCACACCTGCGATTTTTCGCTGGAGGGGCTGCTGGAGAGCGGCAAAGGATTTAAGACCGTTGACTTCTGCGGAGTTAAAATCGGAATTATGATCTGCTACGACCGTGAGTTTCCCGAAAGCGCAAGGGTGCTGATGCTTCAGGGGGCGGAGGTGATTCTCGTGCCCAACTCCTGTGACATGAACTCTGCGAGGCTCTCACAGCTTCGCAGCCGCGCTTTTGAGAATATGACGGGAATTATCATGGCCAACTATCCAAGACCCAAATGGGGCTGCTCCTGCGCCTATACGCCCATGACCTTTGACGAAAAGGGCAATTATACAGATAATGAAATAATGATGCTGGGCGAGGAGGAAGAAATCGCCGTGGCCGAGTTTGACATGGCGGCAATAAGGAAGTGGCGCGAAAGGGAGACTTGGGGCAACGCTTACCGCAAGGTATACGCATACGGCGAAATTGTTAAAACGCAAGTGAAATATCCCTTTGTCAGGGAGAAAAGGAGAGAAGAAATGGACAGTGTAAAGGTATCCTTCGGGAAAGTTCCGCCCAAGGAAAAGGGATATAAATACTCGGTGATAATTTCAAAATCAGAGGGAAAATATGTTTTCTGCCGCCACAGGGACCGTAGCACCTGGGAATTCCCGGGAGGCCACAGGGAGGAAGGAGAGCATCCCGACGAGACGGCCCGCAGAGAGCTTTGGGAAGAGACGGGGGCGAAGGACTATGACCTTTATCAGATAACCCCTTATTCCGTTGCAATGGACGGGGAAGAAAATTTCGGTATGCTCTATTTTGCGGATATCTTTTCATTCGGGGAGCTTCCGAAGCTGGAAATTGCTGAGACGAAGCTTTCGGATGAATTGCCTGAAATCCAAAGCTGGACATATCCTCTCATTCAGCCGAAGCTTTTAAAAGAAGCCGAGCGGGTCATGGGAATTATAAACAGAGAGAACAGAGAAGAGTAAAAGAAAACAGACGGCGGCTATTAATCCGCCGTCTGGAGACTGTTGAAAAACCAAAATTCAGCATTCACCCATGTCTCCCTTGTGTAAAGGGAGATGTCAAGGCGTAAGCCTTGACAGAAGGATTGGCAAGCTGAGCTTAGGCAGCGTGACGCTGCACCCAATTCGCGCAGCAAACTGAGTTTGCATCCGATTTGCGCGCCGAATTACGGTAAAAAACGACTATAAGTGCCCGCGAGACAACTGTATCGAAAATTCTATACTGCGCTGTTTTTGTACTTTATCGTGCCAACCTGATGATGTAAAGCAGCTATTCAGATAATTATTTCAGCATAAAGCAACTTTATCGACACGCAGAGACGGCGGAATTAAAATCCCTGTCCGTTTTTTGTTTTTATATGAGATTGCATTTGGCTCATTGATTGTGATAAACTGATTCAAAAGAAGTCAGGAAAAATCAGGAGGGGTATTTATGAAATCAATCTGCGGACTTGACTGCTGTGAAAAGTGTGAAAAAAGGGCTCAGTGCGGCGGCTGCGCTGAGACAGACGGCAGGCCCTTCGGGGGAAAGTGCATCGCCGCCGAGTGTATTAAAAGAGGCGGAACACAGGCTTTTGAAGAGCTGAAAAAAGACCTCATTGAAGAAATCAATTCCCTTGAAATTGAGGATTTGAAGGTGGAGAGACTTAATCTGCTCAACGGATTTTTTGTAAACCTCGAATACACGCTGCCCGGCGGACAGAAGGTAAAGCTCCTTAAAGACAGCGACGTGTATCTGGGCAATCAGACAGATCGCCAGAACAGCGACAGATGCTACGGCATAGCGGCGGACGAAAAATACATTCTCGTATGCGAATACGGCTGCATGGGAGCCGACCCCGAAATAGTGGTTTACAAAAGAAGGTAGCAGGCAACTCGATATAAAGGGGCTGATTTATATGCCGATTACGGTAAATATTTATTACAGAGGTGAAGGGGACAGCGCCGTAAAATTTGCCGAAGAAATGGTTTCAAGGGGAATAGTGAACAGAATACGAGAGGAGAAAGGTAATCTTAGATACGAGTACTTTTTCTCTATGGATGATGAAAATACTGTTCTGCTCATAGACAGCTGGGAAAATCAGGCCGCCATCGACGCCCACCACGCATCCGAAATGATGAAGGACATCGCAGCCCTCAGGGAAAAATACGACCTTAAAATGAAAGTGGAACGGTATATTTCCGACGACGGCGGCATCACCGAAAACGATAAAAAGTTTATAAGGAGATAAAAAAATCCCCTTCCCGTGTTTTTCCAAAGGAAGGGGATTAGTGCTTAGAATTTAGTAATTTTTCCACCATGCCATATAAGATAAGTTATCAGCCATTTGCTTTTGATGCATAGCCATTGCCGTTGTGCTGACTGCGATTTGCGATGTGTTTTGAGAAATATTTTTTGTTTCTTCATATATCTTATTTGAAATGGCGTTTCCTTCTTTTACAGCCATGTATAGCTCATGCTGCGAACTTCTAATAGATTCAAGACTTTCTAAAATTTCGTCCAGCTTACATACGATAGCATTAAGTTTTAAATCATATGCGTATGTGTCGTAAATACCGCCATGACCTTCTATAGTCGTACATCGGCCGTTAATCAGGTATCCATATAAAGTGCATACCGCAGAAAGATTTCGATAAATTGGCGGCAATATATTTTTATTGTAAAGTTGCTTTAAATTTGCTTCTGCGGAATTTAAATCAGCTTTTAATTGTTTTACATTGGCTGACAAAGTTTTGCATTGATTAGTATATGCTATCATATTTTTTTTAGAAGATTCATTTTCTAAAGTGAATTGCATTTGTCTTGTGGCATATGTTTTTTTTGCTTCTTTTTTGGAGTTTATATATGATATTAAATGGCGCAAAAATATTATTCCGGCAAAAGGCAGTACGGGCCACAAGAAAAATGTGAGAATAAGGGGTACTATAATAAGTGCAGTAAGTATATCTCTGTTAACGATGTCTTTTAATGACATAATTATTATTACAGATATAAGAGAAACCAAAAATATAATAAAAAGAATGCCGGGTATTTTTAGTTTCTTTTTACTTAGTTGTTTGTTAGCTTTGGTAAATTCGGCTACATTTTCGCTTTCCAATGCGTTAAGACTTCTATTGTAATAATAGGTACTGTTCTCTAAATTTTGACTTGCTTGCTTGTATTCATGTGTTACATAGGATAGTGCTCTCTTAAGTGTATACACATTCTGTTCCATTTTGACTGCATAACCTAAATACTCCGTCATCAGCTTTGCATTTGTCATTTGTATTTTCCTCCAGAATACGAGAAATAGAAGTCAGCTTATTTTTCAAAAGAAAGGCAGCCTTGTCTTTCATACGAATAATAGTATTTTCCGTAGTGACTGCAGTATTGCCTTCCGTTGGAATCCTGTTTATGCGGATACCAATATCGACACCCGTCTGAACAATTGCGTCCACAAAACACTCCTGTTGGAATTCTTATATTATGGTTTGTATCTTTCATTACATATCGACCTTTCTGTTAATAGTTTCTATGGTGTCTTCTGATATAAAAACACATTGTTCGACTAAAGAAGCACGGTAGGATAACATACAAGATTTTGGTAAAACTAATGGAAAATATAACGATGAGATATTTTCAGATACAGTAAATAATATTTTACTAATATACTCTATATCCGCAGACGAAAGGGCAGTTTCGCTGGGCATATGGCTGTGAAAAATTCCGCAAAAACTTATACCGCTATTTTCCCAGTGTTCTATCTGCATATTAAGTAATTTTACATTTGGAATATATTTGGCGAAATTCTTTGATTGTCTGGTTTTATCAAAATAATAAGCACAAACTATTCCGTTTTTTTCGCCTAATATACCTCCGATTTCAGGTGGTACTTGAGGACATGTCGCTATGATATTGTTATAAACGTCTGAGAAAATTTTCATGACAAATAATTAGTTAAGGTAAAATGTTGATTGAACGTCCTTTGCGCTTTTGGCAACTGTTTTTACTAATCCTGTAATTTCTCCTTTGTGTGCTTTTATAAATTCCAATGTTTGCTTTGAATTTACTTTGCTTTCGGTTTGTTCAGGGGAAAAACAATTTAAAAGTACCGCTAGATTATACGCACGGGTTAAATCTTTGATTTTAAACCAATCGCATATTGTCCAAATTCCGAATCCGCCGCAGGTTACGATTTTTAAAAATCCTCCAACATAGTCTTTGAGTATAATTCTGTCAATGCCGCTTAAAAATATCGAAACTATTAATATTGTGTTTGGATTTTTAAATTTCAACATAGTTAAAGTGTCGTAGAATCTGTCCGGTAACTCTTCGAGCGGCTCTTTAAATTCATGTAAAGCATTTTCAGGGAAAAATTTTTCATTTTTTGAAATAAATTTTTCTACTAACTCTTTTCTCATTTCAACCACCTCTGATTAAGATACAAAAGTATGTGTAATGCGTCGATTACATACTATAGTATATATAAAGGCTTTTCACAAGTCAATAGTCTATAGAAAAATAAATATTAATATTATAGTATTTATTGAAAAATTCAGGGTTGGAGATCATATTATGAGTACAGCTACAGAAATAGTTGGAATGCGCGTTAAAAGTTTTAGGATAAAAAGAAAATTGAGCCAAGAAAAACTAGCAGAATTAAGTAATTTGCATACTACTTATATTGGACAAATAGAGAGGGGAGAAAAAAATCCCAGTTTGCTGAGTTTAATAAAAATAGCAAATGCACTTGAGATTACACCTGAAAGTTTGGTTTCTAAATTGGGAATTTATGAAGAGAAAGGCAGCAACATTCCAAATAAAGCATATAATTTGTTTTTGGAAATGCAGGCAGAGGATGCAGAAAAGCTGTTTAATATTTTAATTGATATTGTTAAGTATAAATACAAGTAATCATTTGCAAATAAAAAAGAGATGCGAACAAACGCATCTCTTTTTGTTTGTACAATTTTTACACTCTCGCGACGCCTGTTTTTCTTGCGGCCTCTGCAACTGCTGCTGCAACGGTTCTGCCCACTCTCTCGTCAAAGGCTTTGGGGATAATGTAATCCGCCGAAAGCTCGCTGTCGGAGACAAGGGAGGCGATAGCCTTCGCCGCTGCAATCTTCATTTCCTCGTTGATGTCCCTTGCCCTTACGTCAAGAGCGCCTCTGAAAATTCCGGGGAAGGCAAGGACGTTGTTAATCTGGTTGGGGAAGTCGCTGCGGCCCGTGCAGACAACCTTTGCTCCCGCCTTGCGTGCAAGGTCGGGCATTATTTCGGGCACGGGGTTTGACATTGCCATTACTATGGCGTCGTCGTTCATTGACGCCACCATTTCTTCGGTGACGATGCCGGGGGCCGAAACTCCGATGAAAAGGTCGGTGCCCTTCATGGCGTCGGCAAGGGTACCCGTTCTTCTCTCTTTATTGGTGAAAGCGGCTATTTCCTTCTTGGCGGGGGTGAGGGTCTCGTCGTCGGCGCAGATAATGCCCTTTCTGTCGCACATGAAGATATCCTTCATGCCCATTTTTGTAAGAAGCTTCGCGATGGCCACTCCCGCAGCTCCCGCTCCGCTGAAGGCCGCCGTGCAGTCCTCGATTTTCTTGCCTGTGAGCTTGAGGGCGTTTATAAGTCCCGCAGCGCATACAACTGCGGTGCCGTGCTGGTCGTCGTGAAAAACGGGGATGTCCGTCTTTTCCTTGAGCTTTCTCTCGATCTCAAAGCATCTGGGGGCGGAGATGTCCTCAAGGTTGATTCCGCCGAAGGAACCTGAAATAAGGGCGATGGCGTTTACTATCTCGTCAACATCCTTTGATTTGACGCACAGAGGGAAGGCGTCAACGCCGCCAAACTCCTTGAAGAGAACGCATTTGCCCTCCATGACGGGCATACCCGCTTCGGGGCCGATGTCGCCGAGACCCAGTACCGCAGTGCCGTCCGTAACAACTGCGACCATGTTCCAGCGTCTTGTGAGCTCATAGGATTTATTTATATCCTTCTGGATTTCAAGGCAGGGCTGCGCAACGCCGGGGGTGTAGGCCAGTGAAAGCTCCTCCTTGTTGTTTACCGTGGCGCGGGCCTTGATTTCAAGCTTACCCTGCCACTGATAGTGAAGCTTTAAAGATTCTTTTGCATAATCCATTAAAAACAACCTCCAAAATATACGGTTAGAATTCCCCTTTGACCTGCAATAACCGCAGTTATCGTCGAAAAGACAACTGCGGTTATTTTAATATTGGGAAAAAACAATTACATTAAATTTTACAGCAAAAACCGTTAAATTTCAATAGTAAAGCCCTTTTATTTTCCCTGTGTGTTCACTTTTTATTCTTCGGCCCAGCCCTTGGATCTTTCAACGGCTCTGAGCCAGTTGCGGTAGAGGGCGTCTCTTTTGTCCTTTTCCATGTCGGGGGTGAATACCCTGTCAACCTCGCGGATCTTCTCTATTTCGTCGGTGCTCTCCCAGAAGCCCACCGCAAGACCCGCAAGATAGGCGGCTCCCAGAGCCGTGGTTTCAACGGTCTTGGGCCTGTTTACCTCGGCCTGAATAAGGTTTGCCTGAATCTGCATCATGATGTTGCTCACGCTTGCTCCGCCGTCAACACGAAGGTCGGTGATGGGGATACCCGAATCCTTCTGCATGGCTTCGAGAAGGTCCGTCATCTGGAAGGCTATGCTCTCAAGAACCGCTCTTGCGATATGGGCTCTGTTGACGCCTCTTGTAAGACCCACCATGGTGCCTCTTGCGTACATATCCCAGTAGGGCGCGCCGAGACCCGTGAATGCGGGGACGAAGTATACTCCGTTTGCGTCAGGCACGCTTTCGGCAAGCTCATCGCAGCGGTGAGCCGTGTCGATGAGGTGAAGCTCGTCGCGAAGCCACTTTATGACGGAACCCGCGTTGAAGGCGCTGCCCTCGAGGGCGTATTCCACTTTATCACCCAGACCCCAGGCGACGCCCGAAAGCAGGTTGTTTTTGGACTGTACTCTCGTTTCGCCCGTATTCATAAGCAGGAAGCAGCCTGTGCCGTATGTATTCTTTGCCTGGCCCGCCTTGAAGCAGCCCTGGCCGAAAAGCGCTGCGGGCTGGTCGCCTATGGCGCCGCTTATGG
This sequence comes from uncultured Oscillospiraceae bacterium, assembly GCA_949283785.1. Classification (GTDB taxonomy): domain Bacteria; phylum Bacillota; class Clostridia; order Oscillospirales; family Acutalibacteraceae; genus UMGS263. The sequence goes on along the minus strand of CASDTR010000001.1, from coordinate 45,993 downwards.
GCACTCCCTCAATGGCTTCAAGACCCACGATCCCCTTTTTGACGTATCCGTAAACCTTGCTGGAGGGGACTACTTCGGGGAGTATTCCCATGGGTATGGTGAGCTTTTTGCAAAGCTCCTCGTCCCAGCAGAGCTTATCAACGTCAAAGAGCATTGTGCGTGAGGCGTTTGAGTAGTCGGTTACATGGACCGTTCCGCCCGTGAGATTCCAGATAAGCCATGTCTCTACGGTGCCGAACATAAGCTGTCCCGCTTCGGCGAGAGCGCGCGCTCCGGGCACGTTGTCGAGGATCCATTTGATTTTGGTTCCCGAGAAATAGGCGTCGATGAGCAGGCCTGTCTTTTCCTTGATATAATCGCTCAGGCCCTCTTTTTTCAGTTCTTCGCACATCTGAGCCGTGCGTCGGCACTGCCAGACGATGGCATTGTATACGGGTTTTCCCGTGGCGCGGTCCCAGATGATGGTGGTTTCGCGCTGGTTTGTTATGCCGATTGCCGCGATGTCCTTCGCGTCAAATTTTCCCGTAAGCATGACTGAGGCCACCGACTGAAGCTGAGAGTATAAAATCTCCATGGGGTCATGCTCAACCCAGCCGCCCTTGGGGTAGATCTGCTTGAATTCGTACTGACTTTTTGCTACGATACTGCCCTGTTTGTCAAAGACAATCGCGCGGGAGCTTGTAGTTCCCTGATCCAGAGCAAGAATGTACTTTGCCACTTTCACCACTCCGTTCCGTTTGATCTTAGCTTAAATTGATTTATGCGCCATAACAAAAAAAGAACAGAATCCACCCCTTTGAGGGTGCATTTTTTATTCTCTGTTCTCACAAAAATACGCACTTTCAAAGTATTAAATTTAAACTTTCTTCACAACAAATAGTTTAACTGCAATGCATGAAAAAGTCAATAGAATTTAATAGTGTTGAAAAGAAAAAATGTGAAAAGTGAATATAGTGACAAACATCGATGTAAAAAAATGTATAAGTTGCTGTTTGTTTTATTTTCGCTTAATACTTTGTTGTCTTTTTAATTCCCTTATAGTATAATATCTACAATTGTGAATGTACACATCGGGACAACCTTAATGTTGTCCGAATATCAGGAAGTGAAACGAAGGAGGACAAAAATGGCAGAAAAAATTTCGGTAATCACGGGAGCGACGGGACACATCGGCTACGCTCTTTTAATGAAGCTTATCGAGAAAAACGAAAAGGTGAGGATTCTGATCCGAAAGGATTCTTCTATATTTGACGGAATAGATGCGGAAAAGTATTACGGAGACGTAACCGATCCCGAGAGCCTCGAGAAGGCTTTCAGAGGAGCCGATGTGGTTTATCACCTTGCGGGAATGATAGATGTAACCTCGGGCCATGAGGAAGAGATCTGGAAGATAAACGTTGAGGGCACAAAAAATGTAGTCAAGGCCTGCCGCAAATCGGGAGTGAAGAGGCTTGTTTACGCTTCGTCCGTTGACGCTATTCCTCCGCTTCCGGGCAATGAGCTCATGACTGAAATTGATAAATTCAGTCCCGACACCCTTGAGGGAACCTACGCAAGGACAAAGGCAGTGGCCACACAATATGTGCTGGACAGCAACGGCAGCGGACTTGAAACTGTTGTCACCCACCCGGGAGCCTGCATCGGCCCCTATGATTTCAAGACCTCCAATATCGGAGAAATGGTAAGGATGTACATGAACGGAAAATTTCCCGTTTCCCTCAATTTCGGAGCCTATAACTTTGTGGATGTCAGGGACGTTGCGGACGGAATGTACGCGGCGGCTTATAAGGGAAGAGCGGGCGAGTGTTATATATTGACGGGCGAGGTTGTGACCGTTGACGGGCTTCTCCATATTCTGGGAAGAAAAACAGGTATCCCCACCTCGAAAATGAAGCTTGGATACGGCCTTTCAAAGCTTATAGCTCCCGGGGCGGAGCTGTATTACGGCATCGCCAACAAGACCCCCATGTTCACCCCTTATTCTATCAGGAAACTTGTTTCAAACTGCAATTTCAGCATAGAGAAAGCGAAAAGGGAGCTGGATTACAATCCTATGAGCGTAGAGCAGTCCATAGGCGATATGGTGGACTGGATAATCGAGTTTGACAACGAGCATGCGGGAAAGAAATTCCGCAACGTCAATGCGGGAAAAACCAGATAAAAATAAAGCCCGGGTAATCCGGGCTTTGAGACTGCCGAAAAGCTAAAATTCAGCACATACCCATGTCTCCCTTGTGTAAAGGGAGATGTCACGTCGTAAGACGTGACAGAGGGATTGTGTCTAAGAAAACTTGATACTGCGCTGTTTTCTGCGTCGTATCGGTTTTCCGCTGATCGTGCAGAACAGCAGCTCCGAAACTGTTTAAGCATCAAAATAACTTTATCGACAAGCTGAAAGCCCGGGTAATCCGGGCTTTTCTTTATTTTATCATATTATTGATATTTGTTTCTGCGCAGAGGAGCGGATAAGAAAGCGTCTGCCGTGGGTCGGGGAGCGGCGGCTTCGAGGCTGTCGCTCCCCGCCTTTATTTATGATATTTACCCCCTGAGGATATCTGAAAGGCTCTGTAAATCTGCTCGAGAAGCATGACCCTTGCCAGCTGGTGGGGGAAGGTCATGGGGGACATTGAGAGTCTGGCGTCGGCGGCCGACTTTACGGCGTCGCAAAGGCCGTAGGAGCCTCCGATGATGAAGTTCACTGAGCTTATGCCTCTGACGGGAAGGGCAGCCGTTTCGCGGCTGAGAGCCTCGGAGGAGCGCTCCATTCCCTCTATGCACATGGCGTAGGTATAGGACTGGGCGGGGATTTTGCTCAGTATCTTTTTGCCTTCCGCTGAAAGGGCGTTTTCTATCTGACCCTCCGAGGGCCTGTCGGGCAGGGGGGAGGGCTCGATTTCGATTATATTTATTTTGCAAAAAGCTCCGAGACGCTTTATGTATTCCGAACAGGCGTCGCGGAGATATTTTTCTTTAAGCTTTCCTATGCATATGACGTTTACCGTTACCATGGTTTACCTCTTTAAAACAGCATTGCCTTTTCGCAGCATTCGGGGGCGGCAACTTTTACTATGCAGTCCCTGCCTATCTGAGCGCCTTTTTCTGCCAGGGCGCAGGCGGTGGTCTGGAAGGCAAGGTCGGGGAAATTGTTCTCCTTGCTCAGGTGGCCGAGGATAAATCTCGTTGTTCCGCTTTCAATAAGACGGGTGACGGTCTTTGAGCACACGTCGTTTGAGAGATGCCCCTTGTCCGAGAGGATGCGTCTTTTGAGTATGTAGGGATAAGGGCCGTTTTGGAGCATGGAAACGTCGTGGTTTGACTCTATGACGATAAGGTCGCTGCCCGTAATGCTTTTTTCGACCTGGGGTGTCATAACGCCAAGATCGGTGCAAACGGCGGCTTTTCTGCCGTCGGGTAGCTTTACCGTATATCCGCAGCTTTCTGCGCTGTCGTGGGAGGTGCGGAAAAGGTTTATCTCCATTCCTGCGGCTTCAACGCCTTTATCGTCTATGACGCTTACGGGGAATTTACCGTTTATTATGCCTGAGCTTTCGAGGGCGGCTATGGTTCCGCAGGTTCCGTAAACAGGGATTTGATGACGGGAGGCGAAAACCCTGAGCCCTTTAACGTGGTCGCTGTGCTCGTGGGTGATGAAAATTCCCTTTATGAATTCGGGGCTTACCTCTATTTTTTCAAGAGCTTGGGTAAGACGCTTTGCCGTAACTCCGCAGTCGATGAGTATTCCCCCCTGACCGCAGCCGAAAAACATGGAGTTTCCGCTGCTGGAGGAAAACAGTGGTGAAAACCTTGACAAATAAATGACCTCCCACAAAAAAGAAAAGGGTACATGAGCACCCTTTTATATCTGATATACTACAGGAACAGCAGTTTAAGCTTTGCTTTATCAAACGGCGCCTGATACGCTGAACTGGTCGGGGACGCGCGCTTTCTTTATGTCGGCGCCGAGAGCCGTGAGCTTTTCAACATAGTTTTCGTATCCGCGCTCAATGTGCTCTATGTCCTCTATTTCCGTTGTGCCCTCTGCGGCGAGACCTGCAATGAGCATTGCGGCGCCTGCACGAAGGTCGGTGGCTTTGATGGGGGCGCCCTTTAATTTTTCCACGCCCTCGATAACCGCCATTTTTCCGTCAACCTGAATCTGAGCGCCCATTCTCACAAGCTGCTCAGCGTAGCGGAAGCGGTTATCCCATACGCTTTCGGAGATGATGCTGGTTCCCTCGGCCAAAGCTAAAAGAGTGGCCATCTGAGGCTGCATGTCCGTTGGGAAGCCGGGATGGGGCATGGTCTTTATATTGCACTTTTTGGGTCTGCCGTCAGCCTTGACCCTGATGGCGTCGTCGTATTCGGTGAGCTGGGCTCCGCACTCAATGAGCTTTGCGGAGATCGACTCGAGATGTTTCGGTATAACGTTTTTAATGAGCACGTCGCCCCTTGTGGCGGCGGCGGCAACCATGTATGTGCCCGCTTCTATCTGGTCGGGGATTATGGAATAGGTGCAGCCGTGAAGGCTGTCAACGCCGTGGATCTTTATAACGTCGGTGCCCGCGCCTCTCACGTCCGCTCCCATAGAGTTGAGGAAGTTTGCAAGGTCAACTATGTGGGGCTCCTTGGCGGCGTTTTCGATTATGGTAAGACCCTTGGCCTTTACCGCGGCGAGCATGATGTTTACCGTTGCGCCGACAGTTACAACGTCAAGATAAATTGAGCTGCCCACAAGCTGCTCTGCTCTTGCGTCTACGATAGCGTTGTCAACGGACACTTCGGCACCGAGGAACTTGAAGCCCTTTATGTGCTGGTCAATGGGGCGAACTCCGAAATTGCAGCCTCCGGGCATGGCAACTCTGGCCCTGTTGTATCTGCCCAGCAGAGCTCCTATAAGGTAATATGAGGCACGCAGATGCTTTGTCATTTCGTGGGGAACTATAAAGGAATTGACGTGTCTGGTGTCTATTTCGATAGTGCTTTTGTTTACAACGTGAATATCTGCGCCCATTTGATGAAGGATTCTTATCATCATGGTGACGTCGCTGATATTGGGGATGTTTTCAATTCTGCAAACATCCTGAGCAAGAATGGTAGCGGGAATAATCGCAACCACGGCGTTTTTCGCTCCGCTGATGTTTACCTCTCCGCAGAGCCTTTTTCCACCGTTGATAACTATTTTCTCCAATACGGCACTCTCCTTAACAAAATAAATTTATGTAAATAAAAGAAAAAAGCAAATAATAAATCGAGAGGCATTGAAGCCTCACACCTTAGATATTATAACACAAAATCCGTAATATTCCATACTTTACGAAAATTATTTTTATGAAAAGGAATATGTCGAAGAGCGAGTACAGTTCAAAAAGGGAAAAAAGTGTGGTATAATCATAAAAAATGAGACTTAAAATCTAAAAAATATGTCATCGGAGGCAGAAAAATGGAAAACAGATTTCACGAAAAACTGGATGATTCACCGGTCATAGCCGCCGTAAAGAATATGGATATGCTGGAAGCGGCGGTGGATTCGCCCTGTGAAATCATATTTATGCTCAGCGGCGACATATTTAATTTGTCCGACGCCGTAAAGCGGGCCCATGAAAAGGAGAAGATGATTTTTATTCATATGGACCTTATAGAGGGCTTTTCGAGGGATGCAGTGGCTCTCAGGTACATAAACGAAAACATCGCTCCCGACGGCATTATATCCACAAAGGCGGGGCTTATTAAAATCGCAAGGGAAATGGGAATGCTTACGGTAAGGAGATTTTTTATAATAGATTCCCTTTCCCTCGATAACGCGGTGAACGCCACCATTGCGGAAAAAAGCGACGCCATAGAGATAATGCCGGGGGTAATGCCCAAAATAATAAAGAAGCTCAAAAAGAAAATCAAGACTCCCATGATAGCGGGAGGGCTTATAAGCGAAAAAGAGGACGTTATCGGCGCATTGCAGGCGGGAGCCAACGGGGTATCCACGACGGAATCGTCGGTTTGGAGCCTTTAAAGTTGAAAACTAAGGTAAAAAGTGGTATAATTTTAAATCGTGAAAATTAAGCTTTGACCCTCGTGCGAAGGTTCAGGCGGCACAGGGAGCACGGGTGTTCTCATTTTTCTGGGATGCGCCGTGAGATCCGAAGGTATCCGAAGCCGAGAGGGCAGAGAAAAAAACTGAGGTAAGAAGAGGTAAAAATATGGCAATTAAAGTTATGACCGTTTTCGGCACGAGACCGGAAACCATAAAAATGGCTCCGCTGGTTAAAGAGCTCAAGAGCAGAAAGGAAATAGAGTGCATAGTATGCGTCACCGCCCAGCACCGCCAGATGCTCGACCAGGTGCTCACTGCCTTTAATATCGTTCCCGATTATGACCTTAATATCATGCAGCAGGGCCAGACCCTTTCGGATATTACCGTGAGAGTCCTCAAGGGTCTTGAGGACGTTATAAAGACCGAAAAGCCCGATATAGTCCTTGTCCACGGAGACACCTCAACCACCTTTGCGGGAGCGTTGGCCGCCTTTTATCAGCAGACGGCTATCGGCCACGTTGAGGCGGGACTTCGTACATACAATAAATATTCTCCCTATCCCGAGGAGGCGAACAGACAGTTTGTAGGCGTTATAGCCGATATGAACTTCGCCCCCACCGAGCAGAGCAGGCAGAATCTTCTCAATGAGGGAAAAAATCCCGAAACCATAATCGTCACGGGCAACACCGCAATCGACGCCCTTCAGACCACCGTCAGGGAGGATTATTCCGACGAGGTCACCGAATGGGCAAAGGGCAGCAGACTCATAGTCCTCACCGCTCACAGAAGGGAAAATCTGGGAGAGCCCATGCGCCACATGTTCAGAGCCATAAGGCGCATAATCGAAGAGCATGACGACATCAAGGTGGTCTATCCCGTCCACCTCAATCCCATAGTGGTAAATACCGCCAATGAGATTCTCGGCGACTGCGACAGGGTAAAGCTCATAAAGCCCCTCGAGGTAGTTGAGTTCCACAACCTTCTCAGCCGCTCCTATCTCATCCTTACGGACAGCGGCGGAATCCAGGAGGAGGCTCCCTCTCTCGGCAAGCCCGTAATAGTCCTCAGAGACACCACCGAGCGCCCCGAGGGAATCGCGGCGGGCACCCTCAAGCTTGCAGGCACCAACGAAGAGACTATATACAATATGATAAAGACCCTCCTTACCGACGAGAAGGAATACGAGAGCATGAGCAAGGCCTCAAACCCCTACGGCGACGGAAAGGCCGGCATCAGGATAACCGACGCCATTATCGAAAAGTTCAAGGATAAAATCTGATTTAATTACTAAAAATTAACACTAATAATTAAATTTCGCTCCGAACATACTATGAAGGCAGACGCAAGAAAAAAGTAAGTAAGGAGTGAAACGAATAATGGCTAAGAACGGTAATTCAAGCCTTGTGCCCGAGGCACGCGAGGCTCTCAATAAGTTCAAGATGGAGGCTGCCAACGAAGTAGGCGTAAACCTCAAGCAGGGTTACAACGGTGACCTCACATCAAAGCAGGCCGGTTCCATCGGCGGTCAGATGGTCAAGAAGATGATCAAGGCTTACGAAGACGGCATGAAATAACCTCGTTTCTCAGTAAATTAATAAACAAAGCTGCGTATTAATGCAGCATGCGGGGCGCTGTGAATTTCACGGCGCCTTTTTCGATTTTGCCCTGTTTCCGAGGTTTTTATTCTTGCCTGAGTGGTGTATTTATAATATAATATAAACTAATACTGGGATAAAATATCCGTAAGCAAATTTAAAAGCAAAGTAAGCGCCGTGATTTATCGGGCGCATAAAAAGCGGAGGCGGCGCCGTGGCAGAGGAACAGGAAAAATACGAATATCTCGGAAAAGGCGTCTACGCCGTTATCTCGCCTTCACACGGCTTCGGCACCGACGCCCTTCTCCTTGCGGACTTCGCTTCTCCTAAGAGAAAGGACAGGGTCTGCGATATGGGGACGGGCTGCGGCATAATCCCCCTTGCCATGATGAGGAACGCATCCCCCGCCTTTGTGTGCGGAATAGAGCTCCAGAAAAAGGGCGCGGAGCAGTTCGGGAGGGGAATAGAAAAAAGCGGCCTTTCCGAAAGGATGCAGGTGATAAACTGCGATATAAGAGATGAAAAAAGCCTGCCTGCGGCGGGAAGCTTTGATATAGTCACCATGAATCCCCCATATAAAGGAGCGGGAGCGGGCATTGAGAGCACGGCCTCGGCGGAGAAAATTGCAAGGCATGAGACAATGTGTACCGCCGACGACGTGTGTGCCGCCGCGTCTTATCTTGTGAAATACGGCGGGAGGGTGTGCTTTTGCTACCGTCCCGAAAGGCTCTGCGAGATACTTTGCAAAATGAGCAGTAATAAAATAGAGCCCAAGAGAATCAGATTTGTCAGCAAAAACAGCCTGTGCGAGCCGTGGCTTGTGCTTATTGAGGGCAGAAAGGGCGGAAAGCCGGGAGTGAGAGTCGAGAGGAACCTCTTTATCCAGAATCCCGACGGCAGCGACTCTCAGGAGCTTTTGCGGATTTTGGGAGATTACAGGGAGAATGTAAAATGAGCGGAGTGCTTTATGTTGTGGGTACGCCCATAGGAAATTTGAGCGATATGTCGCCCAGGGCGGCGAAAGCCTTTGAGGAGTGCGATTTTATCGCCGCAGAGGATACGAGAGTTACAATAAAGCTTCTGAATCATCTGGGCATAAAAAAGCCCATGATGAGCTATTTTGAGCACAACAAACGGGAGCGGGGCGGCGAAATTTTGCAGCGGATTTTAAACGGCGAAAACTGCGTGCTGGTAAGCGACGCGGGAATGCCCGCCATTTCGGACCCGGGCGAGGAGCTCGTTTCAATCTGCCACGAAAAGGGCGTGAAAGTCTGCGCCGTGCCGGGACCTACGGCTTTTGCAACGGCGGTGGCTGTTTCGGGGCTTCCCACGGGACGCTTTACCTTTGAGGGATTTCTCAGCGTCAACAAAAAGAGCCGCAGGGAGCACCTTGAGGAAATCGCCGACGAGACGAGAACCATGGTCTTTTACGAGGCTCCCCATAAGCTTTCGGCTACTCTCAGGGATATGGCCGAGGCGCTGGGGGACAGGCGCATAGCCATAGTCAGGGAGATAACCAAAATACACGAGGAAATAATCAGGACGACCCTTAAAAAAGCCGCCGAGGACTACGCCGACGGCGAAATAAAGGGAGAGATAGTGCTGGTCATTGAGGGAGCAAAGAAGCAGAAGCTTCGCTGGACCCTTGAGGACGCGGTAAATATAGCGAAGGATTACATGGAAAAGGGAGAAGCCGTCAGCGGGGCCGCGAGGCTTGCGGCGAGAGATACGGGAATTAAAAAGGGAGAGATATATAAAGCTCTTCAGGAGGAATAAAAATGGATAATTTTTATTTATGGATAATACTTGCCGTTGCGGTGGTGCTGCTTGTTTTAATGTGGCGCAAGGCGTCAAAGACCTCAAAGGAGCATTACCGCCGTCAGGAGGAATTAAAGCAGCAGCTTATTCATCAGGCGGAGCTCAAGCGCGATTTTGAGGAGCTCACACGGGAGAAGATAGAAAATACTCCCGACGATAAGCTTCTTGAGGGAGCGGCTGCCTGCGTGCAGTTCCACCTTGAAAGGCATATCGATATGGAAGAGAGATTTGAACAGCTTCCTCTTCCCTGCAAATATATCTATACTCTGGAGTACCTCACGGAGGACACAAAGGACGGCCTTTACGAATTTTTCAAAAAGAACGGCGAACCGCTTACGGGTCTTGCGTCTCAGGCAGCTCTGGAGGTCTTTAAAAGCGAGAGGCTTTCAGAGATAATCAAAACCGAATACGATATGTCGGACGACAATAACGAGGAGGTCTCAGTTGACCCCGATGAAATTCTGCGTCTTGACGGCGAATTTGCCGAGGCGATCAAAGAGATTGACGTCAGCGGCCTTTCGGCAGAATACATAAGGGAACACTGTGACGATTTCCTCAGCTTCAAGGACTGAAATACACTGAAAGGACGGGGGCGGAATCCGTCGGCGGGCGATATTGAGCCGCAGTCCGTGCCCCATGGAGCTTATCATGGTTTATCCGTACGGTAAAAGCATACTCATAACGGGAGGCTCGTCGGGAATCGGACGGGCCGCAGCGGAGCTTTTCGCCGAGAAGGGCTATACGGTTTGGGCGGCTTCGAGGCACTGTGAGGAAAAAAGGAAAAAGCTGGGCGAGGGCGAAATAATCTCGGTCAAAATGGACGTATGCGACGAGGACTCCGTTAAAAGGTGCGCGGAGAGAATAGCCGCCGAAACAGGCGTCGGAATAGTTCTCCACTGCGCGGGCATGGGCATCGCAGGCGCTGCCGAGGACGCCTTCGAGGCAGATGTGAGAAATCAGTTTGAGGTGAATTATTTCGGAGTTTTAAGGGTAAACCGCCATGTGCTGCCCCTTTTCAGAGCTCAGGGCAAGGGCCTTGTGCTCATTATGAGCTCCGTTGCGGGAAGGGTTCCGCTGCCTTACCAGAGCCACTACTCTTCAAGCAAATACGCCCTTGACGCCTATGCTCAGGCTCTCAGGGAGGAGACAAAGGCTTTCGGAATAAGGGTCTGCCTCATTGAGCCGGGGGATACAAAAACAGGCTTTACCGATGCGAGGAAAATGTCGCTGCCCGAAGGTTCCCCATATCGGGAGCATTGTGAAAGCGCAGTTGCCAAAATGGCCGAGGACGAGAAAAACGGCGCTTCACCCTTTAAACCCGCCGCGGCGGCGCTCAGAGCCAGCGAAAAGGAGAATCCTCCCGTACATATAACTGTGGGCTTTATGTATAAAGTGATAATGGCGTTAAAGCGCATACTGCCCGAAAAGCTCTTTCTGGGCGGGGTCGGGAAAATATATAAATAAAGTAAAAGCCGAATCCGCACAATCACAGAGCGCAGACCTATGAGCGGACGGCGCGAACAATATGCAGCACATTGCCGAAAAGAGATTTAATTTAAATTCTGTTTTCGGAGTGGATATATATTCAAATGCAAATAATCAGGGGTGTTTGAGAGAATGGATAAAACTTGTAAAATCGTAAACATAGACTGGTGTCCACGGTCTGAGCTTGAATTTTGGGAAGCTGACCTCGGCGGCCTTTGCTCCGTAAAGAGCCTTAAATTCGGCTGCGAGGGCAAAGGAGCCCTGCGGATTTACGGGGGAGCCGACAGGCAGAGCTTTAAGCTCATAGGGGATGTTCAGGTAAACGAGGGCGAAAAATCCTTTACCCTTCCCTGCGAGGACAAGCTCAGGTTTGTAAGGGTGCTGAACCTTACGGCCAAAACCTTTACCTTGAAGTCCTTCGACGGCGAATATGACAGCTTCGAACCAAACGAAGAAAAGCAGCAGGATTTCGGTGCCCAGGACTTCGACAAAACAAAGTGGGCCAAGGAAATAACACAAGAGGATACATACGAAGCGGTCAGGGGACTTATCTCCCGTGTGATGGGAGAAAAATATGTGGAGTGGTTTGACCTTTCCCTTGTCCCGGGCGAGACCGATTACTTCACCCTTTCCGTAAAGGACGGAAAAATTTCCGTTGCGGGAAGAAACGGCGTAAGCCTTGCGGCAGGCATAAACCATTATCTCAAGTATTACTGCAAATGCCACGTTTCACAAATGGGAAAGCAGATGCAGCTTCCCGAGACGGCGCCCCTTTTTGAGGGAGAAATCACGAGGTATTGCAGAGCCAAAAACAGATACGCCTACAATTACTGCACCCATTCATATACAATGGCCTTCTGGGGCGAGAAAGAGTGGCAGCAGGAGCTCGATTACCTTGCTCTCAGCGGAGCCAACCTTATCCTTGACATCACCGCTCAGGAAGAGGTATGGCGCAGGTTCATGATGAAGATAGGCTATACCTACGAGGAGGTCAAAAAGTTTTTGACGGGTCCCGCATATTTTGCGTGGCTCTACATGTCAAATATGTCCGCATTCGGCGGTCCCCTTCCCGACAGCTGGTTTAAAAAGCGCACAGAGCTTGCAAGAAAGAATCAGTTCTTCATGCGCGCCATGGGCATGGAGCCCGTGCTGGAAGGCTACAGCGGAATGATCCCCGCCGATATAGAGAAGAAGGACCCGAAGGTGAAGGTTTTGCCTCAGGGACTCTGGAATAAATACGAAAGGCCCTGGATGGTAAAGACAAATACCGCCTCCTTCCGCCGCTATGCGAAGCTCTTCTATGAATCCCAGGCGGAGGTCTACGGAAAATTTGCCCACGCCTACGCCACGGACCCCTTCCACGAGGGCGGAAACCGTAAGGGTGTATCCCTTTACAGCGTCGGCAAAAATATAATCGGGGCCATGAAAGCCTTTGACCCCAAATGCGTCTGGGTCATTCAGTCGTGGGATAAAAATCCTTCCTACGGCATACTTTGGGCCGCTCACGGGGAGAAGGAAAGGCTTCTGATACTCGATTTGTTCGCCGAGAACAAGCCTCACTGGAAGAATTTCAAAGGCAAGGAGTTCTGCTTTACACCGTGGATTTTCTGTATGCTCAACAACTTCGGCGGCAGAATGGGTCTCAACGGCCACCTTGCAACTCTCTGCAGCGACGTGCCCGACGCCATGAACACCGCCAAGGTCATGGGCGGCGTGGGAATCACCCAGGAGGCATCACGTTCAAACCCCGTTATGTTTGACTTTTTCCTTGAGATGCCCTGGCAGAAATCGGCCGACGCTTCCGCCGAAAAGACCGACGTAAAGGCGTGGCTCAGGGATTATGCCGAGAGGCGTTACGGCGCAGAGTCCGAAAGCGCCTATGAGGCCTGGAAGCTGCTTCTTGAAACCGTTTACAATTCTACGGCAGGCGGCGGAGAGGGAGCGCCGGAATCCCCCATGTGCGCGAGGCCCTGTGAAACCGTGAAATCCGCTTCCACCTGGGGAACCTCCTTTATATACTATGATACTCAGAAGTTTGAAGAGGCCGTAAAGCTGCTCCTTGAGGATTACGACAAGCTTTCTTTAAGCAGCGAATACCGCTACGACGTCGCCGATTGTCTCAGGCAGGTCATGTCAAACCGCCTTCAGGCAAACCAGAAGGCTATGGGCGAGGCCTATGAGGCGAAGGATCTCGAGCAGTTCAAAGCTCAGTCCGATAAATTCCTCGAAAAGCTCAGGCTCACCTGCGACATTATCGGTACGAATCCCGAATGGCTTGTAGGTAACTGGATCTCAATGGCCATGGAGCTTTGCCGTGATGACGACGAGTTCACAAAGGACTTGTTCAGGATGAATGCGAAAATGCTCATCACCACCTGGGGCGGACAATATCAGAGTGACGTTGGAATGCTCCACGACTACTCTAACCGACAGTGGTCGGGCCTTGCCGAGGATCTCTATGTAAAGCGCTGGGAGCGCTGGATTGAGGCCAAAAAGCGCGAGCTTGAAACGGGTGGGGAGACGCAGATTGACTGGTTCTCACAGGAATGGCAGTGGGTCTGCTCGAGAAAGGAATATCCCACCGAGGCGTCGGGACTGTCTCTTAAAGAGATAGGAGAAAAGGTATTCGGATAAGTTTAAAACGGGATATTTAAAAATCGCGTGATATATAAAAGCTTTAAGAAAGAAGGTAAGGTTTTTGAAAAAGAAAAAAATCATTGCGTTGGTTTTAGTTCTGGTAATTGTTATTGCCTGCGCGGCGGGAGGACTGTACTGGTACTTTACCAAGGATTCGGGGGAAGCAGTGCCCGCACAGGAGGGCGATTTCTACGCCGATATACCCTATTCACAGTACCTGATAGGAACCTCTCCCACAGATGAAAAGATATACGATATCAGAGACTACGGCGCCGACGCCAACGCGGAGCTCAACACCGAGGCCATCAACAAGGCCATTGACGACTGCGCTGCAAAGGGCGGCGGAATCGTACTTGTAAGCGAAGGAGCTTATTGTTCGGGCACTATAAATCTCAAGAGCAATGTGACGCTGTGCATTTCCGAAGGGGCATCGATAGTGGCCAGCCACTATTTGAGCGACTACTCGGGAGCTCTCATCAAGGCGGAGAACGCCGAAAACATTAAAATCACGGGACCGGGCAAAATCTGCGGCGAAGGCGAATATTTTGTGACCGCGCCCAAGAAATCTCCTCTTCTGGAGCCCCTTGAGGTATCCGACGTAAGGACCATGAAGAGCGAGTACCGCGCGAGAATCCGCTTCGGCATCGAGGGCAGACCCGACGCTCTTGTGTGGCTCAGAGGCTGCGAGGACGTCACCGTTGACAACATCGTTCTTGAAAATTCAATGAACTGGACTCTTAAGCTTGACCGGTGCGACAATGTCCGCGTTATGAATATGGTCATCAACAATAACCGCCATGTGGCAAATACGGACGGCATCGACATTGTCGGCTCAAACAAGGTAAAAGTGGATCACTGCTTTATCTCAACGGGAGACGACGGAATAGTCATAAAGAACGGCCGGGACGAGAATCCCCGCGCCATGTCGGATATAAAGATTACGGACTGCGAGGTAATCACCTGCACCAATGCCTTTAAGATCGGAACAGAGACTTACAGCGATATAAGCGACGTTACAATCGAGGACTGCAAGGCGAGCCTTCCCGATATTTATCCCGGCTCTGTTTCGGGTGTTTCCATTGAGTCGGCCGACGGCTCAGTGGTAAGCAATATCACCGTTCGCAATCTTGAGACTGATCAGGTCACATGCCCCGTATTCATCCGCCTTTGCAACCGCAATATGTTTGATGACGACGCGAAGGATATGGCAGGCAAGATAGAAAACGTAGTGATAGAAAACGTGACCTCAAAGAACGCCGAGCTGCCTATGATTATTTCGGGCGTCAAGGATAACGGCGAGGTAAATTACATTGAAAACGTCACAATGAAGAATATAAACGTCACTTACAGGGAAAGCGAAGAGAATATCGTATGGCGTCCCTTCATCCCCGAATACGCTTCCACATATCCCGAAAATTGGCGCTTCAAGGATGTTCCCGCCTACGGACTCTGGGCAAGGCACGTTGATACCCTTGTACTTGAGAATGTCAATGTAACCCCAAGAACGGCCAACGAGCGCGAAAAGTTTGTATATGACGACGTTCTGAATCTTTCCGATAAATAAAACAGACGCTGATTATGAAAAACTCCCGTACCTGATTTTCGGTACGGGAGTTTTCGGCTTACAGATAAAGCTGCTTTTATGCTTAAAAGGTTTTAAAGGTGCTGTTTTGCACGATTAGGGGAAACCCAATGCGGCGCAGAAAACAGCGCAGCATCAAGGTTTCCTGAATACAATCCATCTGTCAATATGAAAGCAGTCCCGCGGGCGGGTACAGTTAGTTTTTACCGCAATTCGGTGTGCGACATGCCTGCAAGCTCAGCTTGCCGCGAATTGGGCGCAGGCTCAGCCTGCCTTTTCAGGAGCCTGAGCTTGAGCGCTCTGATTTTCGCAGAGTATCTTGTTGTGACAAGTACGCTCAGAGCCAGAAGTCCGAAAACTGCGCCCGTAAGGAAGGAGCGGGCTTCTTCGTTTCCGACGCCGCTCCATTGGATCATTGTACATGCTGAATGAAAAATCAAAGCGATTATAAGTATTATACGAAGTCGCCTGACAAAATGCATTTTTTCATTGCTTTCGTATTCCGAAACTCGGAGCATGGCCTTTTCCTTCTCTTTGTCTGTCATGTTATTTTCCCTCTCTCCGCTGAGTATTTCCTCTATGCCGACGTCATAAAGGTTTGCAAGTTCGATTATGAGATCGAAGTCGGGCATGTTTTTTCCGTTTTCCCAGCGGGAGACGCTGCGGTTTGAAACGCCTAATTTTTCCGCAAGCTGTTCCTGAGTAAGACCCTTTTTCTTTCTCATTTCCTTTAGGAAGCGCCCTGTTTTTACCTGGTCCATTTTTCCCTCCTTTCGCCTTTATGATATCCTGCGGCGCGAAAAAATAACACGACATAAAGCGGGAATCCGCTCTTTTGTGGGAAAATAAAATACGGCGAAGAACAAAAAGTCCGTCGCCGCAAAAGCTTTTTTATTCCTCGGTGTCCTCGTCTTCAAGGTCGATTGCGAAAAACGAGCCGGAATAGTCATCCCCATAATCCGAGTAATTCTCTTTTTCTTCTTCGGGGAAGAAGGGGAATTCGCCTATTACCTCAAATTTTCTGCCGCGCATCCAGACCGAGGGGGTAACCCTGATTGTAAAGCCGCAGCCGTTTGGGGTCATCCACCGGTGCATGGGCATTTCGGGCAGGCCGTAGGCGGCCAGAAGAGTCATGATAACGCCTCCGTGGGTAAATACGGCGGTGTTCTGCGTGCCCGTTTTCATTACTCCTTCGATTATCTTTTCAAAGCATCCGCAGACCCTTGCGGCAAACTCACGGTTGCTCTCTCCGAAGGGAGGCTCTATATCCTCTCCCGCAAGCCATCGGGGGAAGAGGGGGCTGTTTTCAAGCTCCTGAGCGGTCTTTCCCTCAAACTCACCGAAATTGCACTCTATGAGATCCCGTATCACTATGGGCTTGCGGTCGGGATAGAGGATCTCCGCCGTCCTTGTGCAGCGTTTCATGGGGCTGGAAAAAACGGCATCCACTGGGGGATAGACCATTTCCTTTTTAAGACGCTCAAGCTGCTTTTCTCCCTCAAGGCTCAGCTCAAGGTCGGTGTGTCCGATGTAGCGGCCCTGGGTATTTCCCGTTGTCAGGCCGTTTCTGACAAGATGAATAAGGTATGTTTTCATAGCTCCTCCAAAAAAAATATGTAAAATTTGGTAAAATTCCGTATATACATAAATATACCCATGGTATATAATTTTAAACATCTAAAGAAATTATAAATTTTTACTGAGGTGTTGTTATGAACAAAAGCTTTTCCGGAAGGCTCAGTGAGCTTCGGAAGGAAAGGGGGCTGAGCCAGAAAGAGGCGGCCATACAGCTTGGGGTCTCACAGGCGCTTTTATCTCACTATGAAAAGGGGATAAGAGAATGCGGACTTGACTTTGTGGTAAAGGTGAGCGAATTTTACGGCGTGACCTGCGATTATCTTTTAGGCAAAAGCGACAGCCGCATGGGATTTAACGGGGAGCTTGGCTTCAGAGACATTCCGGAGGATAACGAAATGAATTTCCATACCCTTATCCGTGCTGCCGCCAACGTTATTGAAGAGGCTAACCGCGACGGAGGAAAGGAATACAGCGATATAGTGGGCAGGATCTATGTGCTTATAGTGTACAAGCTTCTGCTTTCAAGCCGTGACAGCGGAAGGCTTCCGAATGAACTGTTCACAATTCCCTCGGAGCCGGGAAAATACGCCACATCCCTTATAAGCTATAAGCTGGAATCGCTGTTTGCGTCTCTTAAAAATACAAGTCAGGAAACATGTCAGCAGGTGCCTCGGAGTGTAGAGACCGTTGTAGAATTTGCCGAACAATATGTAAGAGATAACATTAAGGACGTAATCGCTTTTTAGTATTTTATCATATACATATATTTGCAGCAAGGCTTAAAAAAGCCCGCCGACAGTAAATCGGCGGGCTTTGTGAATGTAAAAAACTTATGCCGCTAAACGTCAAAAGGAATATTTGCCCGTTACGGGGTCGAGGAACAGTGCAATTTCGGGCGGAGTAAATGTAAATGTGACAAATAAGAAAAGGAGCAGCATCAAAACTGCCGTGGCCGCGGTCTTTGCTTTTTCGGAGGAGAATTTGTCGGAGCTCAGGATTTTGTATCCGGTGAAATACGCCCCCGCCGTCCCCAAAAGGAAGGTGCCTATATCGAGCGGCAGGAAATTTCGCCCCAATATACCCGTATATGTGTAAAAGGTCACGACGATTATGAGCATCCCGACTGTTACGGAAGCGGCCTTTGCGGGAATGAAGTTTTTGTATTTCCTTCCGTATTTGAAAAACTCGAACACCCCGTAGAAAATCAGGGGGAAGAAAATTAGTTTAAGATGCTCCCATGTGCTTTCGTTGACCGCTCCTATGATGCCCGCGGCGGGAGAGCGGCCGCTCCACTGAAAGACGAAGTGGAGCAAAGTGCCGAAAATAACCGTAAAAACTGCGCCGCCGACAGTGATTTTTTTAATCTTGCTCAAAGGATACCACGCCCCTTTCCGCACTATTATATGCCTAATGAGGCGGGGGTTATGCTTTTTGAGCGCAAAGAAAAGGCACAGCCGAAGCTGTGCCTTTGAAGAATTTTACCTAACAGCAAAAAATATTTACAATTAAGCTTATGCTTCTTCCTCAGCCTTCATCTTTGCAAAGCACTCGCTGCAATAAACGTCACGGTCCTCACGGGGCTGGAAGGGAACCTTCGCTACACCGCCGCACTTAGCGCATGTTGCCTCGTACATAACGCGCTCGGGTCTGTTAGCGTTCTTGCGTGCGTCGCGGCAGGGCTTGCAGCGCTGGGGCTCGTTAACGAATCCCTTTTCAGCATAGAATTCCTGCTCGCCTGCTGTGAAAACGAATTCCTTACCGCATTCCTTGCAAATGAGAGTCTTGTCTTCGTACATTGTTTTTTAACCTCGCTTGAATGTAATTTTGCCCTTGGACGGAATCGCACCGACACCTTTGGATGAACAACGCTCTACTTTAAGCTATGGGGGCATATTAAAGCGGGAACCCGCTTATTGTCCTTGTAAAAACTAAAGGCATAGAACCTTTTTACATTAAGAATTTCAGCTTACGCCTTACTCGCTGCAGTGCGTTGTCGACCGATTTTGCGGTGGAATCAAGCTGCACGGCTATCTCGTCATAGGAGTGGCCGTTAAGATAAAGCATTAAAACCTTGTATTCAAAATGGGAAAGCAGTTTTGAAAAAGCAGCCTGAATGGTTTCAACGGCCTCGTTGTCCAGTACGACCTCTTCGGGATTCAAATGAGGTTCGGTCAAAGGAAGCTCTTCGTCGTCAAGTGAAACGAACTGATTTTCAGGTATGCGTTTTTTTCCGGCCGCGCCTCTTATTGAAGAGTTGATTCTGTTGGTGATACACACAAAGGCATAGGTTTTAAAAGACGCCTCCCGGGCGGGGTCAAAGTTTTTTGCCGCCGCCATCAGCCCCAGCATACCTTCCTGAAAGAGGTCGTCGTAACCGGGCCAGATGTCTTTATAAAACAAAACCTTGCTCTTTATGGCCGGAACAAATCTTGTTATCAGTGCAGAAATGGCGTCCGTGTCGCCGCTTTTGGCCAAAGCGGCAAGCTCTTCGTCGGAATATATTTCCTCGTTGGTGTAATCGGGTAAATTTTTGCCCAAAAACAACACCTCCGATTCAATATTTCTGCACTTTTATATCATAACTGAAAACCTGCGGTTTGTCAACAGATTTTTTTGTATAATTTGAATAATGAAAACCGATACATTAATTTCCAAAAACCGATTTTAAAAGTCAAATTATTTTGGCGTCAAAGGTCATTTTATAAGATATGCATGAAAAAATGAGCAGGGGGGGGCCGCGGCTCATTTTGCATAATTGGTTTTGCGGGTGCGGATTTCGTCTATTTGCATATTTCCTGAACGGGCTTTTCGTTTGTTCCGTCATCTCTGGAGGAATAGGGCAGCTCTTCTAAAAGTGCGGCCCGTTTAAGGGAATCGGCGCCGAATTTGCTGCGTATCATAAACACGCTTTCCTCGAGATTATCCCTTTTTTGCAGCTTTTCCGCCCCGGAGTCAAAGGAAAGCTGGCATATGCATCCGCTTTCCGTCAGGGAGGCGGCATACACTCCCAGCGCCCTTACGGGAGAAACGCCGTTCCAGAGCTCGCGGAGAAGCGCCTTTGCTTCGGAGTATACGCCTGAAAGGCTGTTTGTGGGCTGCATTATCTTTTTCTGCTTTTCCAGTACGCACAGGCTGTCGTTTTTTATGCTCACCTTTATACATTCGGTAAATACGCCGTCCCTCTGCATGGAGTAGCATATCCTTTCGCAAAGGGAGAGTGCTACCCGATGTACGTCCTCCCATGAGGTGAGGCTGTAACGGCAGGTGACGCTTCTGCCGATGCTTTTCGCCTCTGGAGAATCACGTTCGTCCACAACGGGAGAAGCGTCCAGCCCCATGGCGGCAAGGCGCAGCCCTTCTCCGTTTTTTCCCAGAAGCTCCTCAAGGAGTCCTTCGGGAGCCGAGGCGATGTCGCCTATGGTCTTTATTCCCACGTTATTTAAAACTCTAATTGTTTTGCGTCCCACGCCGATTATGGAATCGGCGGGAAGGGGCCAGATCTTTTCCCTGTAATTTTCACGGGAAATGACAGTCACGGCGTCGGGTTTTTTGAGGTCGCTGCCGAGCTTTGCGAATATTTTATTGAAGCTCACTCCCACGGAAGCCGTTATCCCCAGCTCATGCTTTATTCTGCGTCTGATTTTGTGGGCGATCTCCTCCCCGTCCCCGAAGAGCCATTCACAGCCCGTAACGTCCAGCCAGCACTCGTCGATGCCGAAAGGCTCAATGCGGTCGGTATAGTCGCGGTATATCTGTTTGGCCCTTTGGGAGAACTCTGCGTATTTATCGTAGTGAGGGGGGACGGTGATAAGGTTCGGGCATTTCTTTTTGGCCTGCCAGATGGCCTCCGCCGTTTTCACTCCGTATTTTTTTGCCTCTTCGTTTTTGGCAAGGACTATCCCGTGCCTTTCCTCCTTGGAGCCGCACACGGCGACGGGCACATTTTTAAGCTCCGGAGCGTAGAAGCATTCCACCGAAGCGAAAAAATTGTTAAGGTCGCAGTGGAGTACGGTACGGTTTTTCATAAAATCACCTCGAACATTTGTTCGTGAATATGATACCACAGTTTATGTAAAAAGTAAACCTTTGACGTTTTGGTAAATATCTACAAAAATGTTTTCTTATTATCAAAACAAAAAAATAACGTATCAATTTTGTAAACAATGCCATGGACAAATCGGACCGATGACCTTCAAATATAGTTGACAGTGAATGTTTCAGAATGATAAAATTTTATCATAAACTGCTGCGAATTTTACCGAAAACGCGAAACATGTTTCGGTAAAATGCAGAGGATTGGTAAGAAAAATGCGGCTTATTCAGTTCCATTCCGATGCCGCCGCGGGAGATGCGGCAGTTAAAAAGGGCGGCAGAACTGAGAAATAGAATATGAAGAAAAAAGTATTGGCGCTGGTTTTAGCAGTAGCCATGATCCTGCCTTCGCTGGCATTTTCGGCGTCTGCGGGCTCCTTCGGAACTTACTGCTTCGGACAGGACAACGCGGTGGTCTGCGTTAAGGATACCAATTTCTGGGGCTCGGGCAAAATAGTGTTTTATCCTGCCGACCTGGAAGAGAGCGGAGAAAAATATCCCGTAGTCGTATGGGCAAACGGCACAGGCTGCATAACTCAGCTGTATTACAGCCTTCTCAAAACTATTGCAGCGGCAGGCTACATAGTGGCGGCTGACACAACGGTCATGAGCGCCGACGGAACGGCCCGGATTGACACGGTGGATTATATCCTCGGGAAAAACGGCGACCCCTCAAGTGCCCTTTACGGAAAAGTGGATACTGAAAACATAGCCGCCGCAGGACATTCCCGGGGCGGAAGAAGCGCCGTGAACGCGGGAGCCGCAGACGAGCGGATAGATTGTGTTCTCTCCATTGCGGGATCTAATTTCAAGGATGAGGCTGCAAAGCTTTCAAAGCCCGTATTTTTTATGACGGGAACCCTCGATTTGATGGTTCTCTCCTCCATGTGGGTAAAGCCCGCCTATGAGGCTGTGACGGGAGAAGCGGTTTACGCCTCTCTTAAATGGGGAGTTCATACTACCTGCATTTTCACTCCCGATAAGGTTTCATCCTACGCCGCAGCGTGGCTTGACGCTAACCTCAAGGATGACGCCGCGGCAAAGGCCGTGTTTGTGCAGGGAGGCGCCCTTTCTCAGGACGGAAACCGGAAAGATTTTATGTGCAAATAAGGAAAGCTGAAAATTAAAAGTACAGAAGCAAAGTACAAATTGTATAAAATCCGCCGCGGGAAGCGTTTCCCGCGGCGGAGACTGTCGAAAAACTGAAATTCAGCACACCCCCTTGTCTCCCTTGTGTAAAGGGAGATGTCAAAACGCAGTTTTGACAGAGGGATTGTATATGAAGAAACCTCGATACTACGTTGTTTTCTGCGCCACATTGAGTTCACTTTAATCATGAAAAACAGCAACTCAAAAACTGTTTAAGCATAAAAATAACTTTATCGACAAGCTGAGCCGCGGGAAGCGTTTCCCGCGGCGTTTTCGTTTTCCGTAAAGCAATAAAAAATCCAAAGAATAAAACTCCCTCTTTGCAGCTTGTCTGCGCCGAGGGAGTTTTTGTCAGTGAGGAAAAATTATTTGGCGTATCCTCTGTGTTTTGCTTTGCGCTTTTGCTTTTTCAGTTCATAAATTCGCTCTTTTTCCTCGTTTCGGAGCTGCTTGTTTCTCCTTTTTGCCTCTTCCTTTTTCTCTCTGTGCATAAGCGAAAGGGCCTGCTGTGACTTTGTGCTTCGCTGAAAGACATGCTGCCGGCGGTTTATTTCCCGTCGGAGCCTTTTGGGGTTGATACGTTTATCCCCGTGTTCCTCAGCTTTTATTGACGGACTGAATTCAAGGCTTGAAAAGCTTTTGAGAATGAATTCATAAATCTGCGGGTCGGTGGGCTCGGCTCCGAATGTGACCTTGCAGGCTGTGTAACATCCTTTATAGGTCAGTTCAAAGATTCCCACCCAGAAAGGCGGCTCAAAAAGCACCGTAAGACTCGAATAAGATTTTTCCATCAAATTTTCCTCCTTAAAAAACATGACAGAGAACGGACAACCAAGGAGGCAGGTTACTTACAGATGCATACAGGTTTTTACCGTGACCTGAGTATAGTTTATTTCTGCGTCCGGACTACCGACCGGACAGTGTTTTTATCTCTGCAAAATCATTGTAACGCAATAAAATATAAGGTCAAGAAAATTTTTCATTTTTCTTTGCAACATCTATTGACAAAAGCATAACATGTGATATAATTGACTTGAACATATGAATAAGTGTTCATATATTGAAATGAAGCGGAGGTTTTACTTTTGGCAAGCGTTGAAAAGACCGAAAAGGAAATGCAGAATACTGACGGTAAAAAGACAATGCCTGATATAGAAGTGCTCTATGACTTATCGGAACTGTTCAAGGTGTTCGGGGACAGCACGAGGATAAGCATACTCAGCGCACTGCTCGAAAACGAGATGTGCGTTATGGACATAGCGGAGCTTTTGGGCATGGGCCAGAGCGCGATTTCTCATCAGCTGAGGATACTCCGCTCCGCAGGGCTCGTAAGGCCCCGCCGCCACGGGAAAATAGTTTATTACGCCCTTGACGACGAACATGTGAGCCTTATTTTTAATGCGGGACTCGAGCACATACTTCACAAGAGAGGTGAGAAAAAGTGAAAAAATATAAAATGAAGGTGTCGGGCCTTGACTGCGCCGCCTGTGCTGCGGGACTCGAAAAGAAGATAGCCGAAACGAAGGGACTTCATAACGTAAGCCTGAATTTTGCCAATGAGACCCTTACCTTTGAGGCCGATTCTTCCGCCGAAAACCCCGAGGTTCGGGTTCGTGAGATTGCGGAAAAAGCGGGTCACTCCTGCGAAATCGCCTCTGAGAGAAAGGAGAAGAGCAGCAATAAGCCCTCGGACCGCACCCATGAACACACCCATGAACATTCCCACGAGCACGGCTCAGGGGATATAAAGAAATCACTTATACTCATCTGCGTTTCGGCGGTGTTCCTGATACTTGGGTTTATGCCCTCCTTTGAAGGTACCGTGTCAAATATCCTTCTTATAGTTTCGGCCGCAGTATGCGGATTTCCCGTCCTTGTTGAGGCCTTTCACAGCCTTCTGGCCAAGAGGGCGGACGAAAACCTCCTTGTGGCAATTGCGGTTATAGCCGCTTTTATAATAGGAGAATATAAGGAAGCGGCGTCAGTCATCATGTTTTTCAGCGTCGGCGAGCTTTTGGAGGAATACGCCGTTTCAAGGTCGAGACGCTCCATCGCCGCCCTTTCGCAGATACGCCCCGACAAGGCAAATCTTCTCATGTCAAACGGAGAGATAAAAACCGTTGCAGCCGAGGAAATAAATATCGGCGACACCATAAAAATCCTGCCCTTTGAGCGATTCCCCGTGGACTGTGAAATCATCGGCGGGGCCACTCAGGTTGACTGCTCTCCCGTGACGGGAGAGAGCCTGCCCGTTGAGGTGACGGCGGGTAAGACTGTTTTAAGCGGATGCATCAATCAGACGGGGGAGGTTACGGCAAAGGCCGTGGCCACCAGCGAAAAC
The DNA here is from genome assembly GCA_949283785.1 of uncultured Oscillospiraceae bacterium. Taxonomy (GTDB): domain Bacteria; phylum Bacillota; class Clostridia; order Oscillospirales; family Acutalibacteraceae; genus UMGS263. The sequence continues at coordinate 21,688 of CASDTR010000001.1, read as the reverse complement.
TCCGCCGCTTCAAGGATAATAGATATGGTCGAATCCGCCGCCGGCAGAAAGGGCAAGGCGGAAAAGACGGTTACAAAGCTTGCGGTTTATTATACGCCCACCGTCATAGGTCTTGCGGCCGCCCTTGCGCTTCTGCCGCCTCTTTTCGGTATGGGCAGCCTTTCCATGTGGGTTCAGCGTTCCCTTGTTTTTCTTGTGGCGTCCTGTCCCTGCGCCCTTGTGCTCTCGGTGCCTTTGGGATTTTTCGCGGGCATAGGCGGAGCTTCAAAACGGGGAATACTTGTAAAGGGCGGCACCTTCGTGGAGCTTGTAGCAAAGGCAAAGGCCGTTGTTTTTGACAAAACGGGCACCCTTACCTGTGAGGAAAACGAGATAGAAAAGGTGCGCTGTGCGGAAGGCTTCACTCGTGAGGACGTATTGCGCTATGCCTCTTACGGGGAGCATTTTTCCGTGCATCCTCTTGCGGAATGTGTGCGCAGAGCGTATACGGAAGTTGACGAAAAGAGGATATCCGATTTTGAAGAGATACCCGGAAACGGCACGAGGATAGACCTTGACGGCGAGGAGGTCATCTGCGGCAGCAGACGGTTCCTCGAAAACAGCGGTATAGATACAAGTTCTCCGGGCGAAGAGGGAGCTCAGATTTTCGTGGGCGTTTCGGGAAAGCTCATAGGAGCCCTGAATATTGAGAGCAAGCTCAGGGAGGATTCCGCCGAGGCAATAAGGCAGCTTAAAGCTCTCGGCATAAAGCGCATAGCCATGCTCACGGGAGACCATGAGGACGCGGCAAAATCGGTGGCGGAGCGCCTTGGAATAGATGAATACTACGCGGGTCTGCTTCCGGAGGATAAGCTTGAGATATTGGAGAAGATAAAGAGCGAATCGGGAGTTACCGTATTTGCAGGCGACGGCATAAACGACGCCCCCGTCCTTGCCTGCGCCCACGCGGGAGCGGCCATGGGTCTGGGCAGCGACGCCGCCATTGAAGCGAGTGACCTGGTGCTCATGGGCAGCAAGCCCTCTTCTCTGGCAACTGCTGTTGCCCTTTTCAGAAAGACGATGGGCATTGTCCGCTTCAATATCTGGTTTGCCCTGGGAGTCAAGGCGGCGGTGCTTATTCTCGGAGCCTTCGGCCTTGCGTCCATGTGGATGGCCGTGTTTGCCGATGTGGGCGTAGCCCTTATCGCCATAGCCAATTCCGCAGGGCTGATAAGCGGAAAAACACCGAAAATATGAAAGACATAAAAGGGCGGCTTCGGCCGTCCTTTTTTCACTGAAAAACAAATAAAATTCACCGGTTTAAAAATCTGTTACATGCTCCTTTATCGCCTTTCCCAAAAAGATTTGAGGGCTCAGGCGATTTTTTGTATCGGAAGACTTTGTTATCCTCTTGACGAATTCCCATGTCGGTAGTAAAATGAAAAAAGTGTATCAAATGATACAAAATAAGCGCAGGAAGTGGACGAATGAAAACAGAAAACGAAATTTTATCCATTGCCCGGCTTATGAAGCAGACGCCTTTATTTTTAAAAACCGACGACGACATTCTGCTCAGGGAAGCGGAGAGGGCGGAAAAGCTTTGCTTTTCAAAGGGCGAGGCCATAGCCACCGGCGGCGAAAGCTCGCGGGGGCTTGGCATGATCCTGAAAGGCAGCGCTCAGGTCACGAAGGATTTCGGAAGGGTCAGTATGAGCGTCCTGTCAAAAGGGGACGTTTTCGGAGCTGTCACCCTTTTCGGAAGCAACCCCGTTTTTCTCACGGATATAACCGCCGCGGAAAAATGCGAGGCCGTGTTTTTCTCTCCCGAAAGCGTTGAGAGGATACTCTCGGCGGACGGGGAGGCAGCCCGCTGCTATATCGGCTATCTTTCCGACAGGATAGCTTTTCTCAACGGCAGGATAGACAGCTACACGGGAGCGACGTCAGGGGCAAAGCTTGCCTGCTGGCTTCTGAAGAACACGCGGGAGAATGAGGAGCTCACCCTCAGTATGACGAAGCTCTGCGGCCTTCTGAGCATAAGCAGGGCCTCCGTTTACCGTGCATTCGAGGAGCTTGAGAGAGCTGGATGCGTTGCGAAGGACGGAAAGAAAATAAAGGTTACGGACAGGGAAAATCTGAAAATGTATTCGGAAGGCGCCCTGTGATACGCTTCAAAGGAAAAGGAGAGATAATGATGAAACAGACAAAAAGAATAACAGCCCTTATGCTGGCTCTGGCGATGCTTTTCGTCCTTGCGGCCTGCACGGGAAACGATGACACCGCAGATACTACAGGCGGCTCCGAGAAAACCACTGTAAGCGTGGCGGCTCTCATGGGTCCAACGGGAGTGGGCATGTCAAAGCTCATGGACGACGACGCCAATGGAACCAGCGCCAACGACTATGACTTCACCGTTGCCACCTCGCCCGACCAGATAGTGGCGGCTATTTCCAACGCAACGGATCCCCTTGACATTGCGGCCTGTCCCATCAACCTTGCTTCGACTCTTTATAAAAAGACAAACGGAGCGATACAGATAGCCGCAATCAACACTTTGGGCGTACTCTATATTCTTGAAAACGGCAATACCGTCAATTCGATTTCGGATCTTAAAGGAAAGACCCTCTATGCCACGGGTCAGGGCTCAACTCCCGAATATATTCTTAACTACATTTTGAAAGCAAACGGACTTACTCCCGGAGAGGACGTCACGATAAATTATGTGGCCGAGCACGCGGAGCTTGCAACGATGATAGCTACGGGCAAGGTTGACCTTGCAATGCTGCCCGAGCCCAACGTCACATCGGCAAGGGTGCAGAACTCCGATTTGAGAATCGCCCTTGACATGACGGGCGAGTGGGGCAAGGCCACACTCCTCAGCGGCGACGGTGAGAGCGAGCTCGTTCAGGGCTGCATCATAGTGCGCAGGGAATTTGCGGAAAATAATTCCGAAGCCCTGGCGGCTTTCCTTGAGGAATACAAAGCGTCGGTAGATTATGTAAACTCAAATGAGGAAGACGCTTCCGTTCTCTGCGAAACTTATGGTATAATACCTAAGGCAGCGGTAGCGAAAATGGCTATACCCAACTGCAATATTACTTTTGTTGAGGGAGCTGAGATGAAGGCTCTTGCCCAGTCAAACCTTCAGATACTTTTCGACGCGGCCCCCTCTTCAATAGGCGGAGCGATGCCTGCGGATGATTTCTATTATGGATGCTGAAAAAAACAGGAATAAAAGTATAATGATAAAAGTCGGAGCGGTACTCTTCTGGGTACTGCTCTGGCAGATTTTCTATATGGCGGTAGGGCAGGAGATACTCATCGTCTCACCTGCGGCCACGGTAAAGCGTCTCTTTGAGCTTGCCTCACAGGGCTCTTTTTGGGTCACCGCCTTTTCTTCCCTTGTCAGAATTATGGGAGGATACGCCGCCGCAGTGTTGATCGGCTTTTTTCTGGCTTTTCTCACGAGCTTTGTGCCGATTCTCAGGGCGCTTTTTCATCCTGTTATAATTGCGGCAAGGGCTACTCCCGTGGCGTCCTTTATAATACTGGCGCTGGTGTGGCTGAGCTCCGGAAAGGTCCCCGCCTTTATAGCCTCCCTTGTGGCGGTGCCGATTGTGTGGGAAAATATAAGCGAGGGAATAAGCAGAACGGACAGAAAATACCTTGAAATGGCGAAGGTTTACAGGATCGGCAAGGTGAAGACCTTTACAAAGATTTACTTTCCCTCGGTGTATCCCTACCTTGCTTCGGGAGCCGTTTCGGCTCTGGGCCTTGCCTGGAAGGCGGGAATTGCCGCCGAGGTTCTCAGCGTTCCGAAAAACTCAATCGGCCTTGAGCTTTACCGCTCAAAAATATATATCGAGACCCTTGATTTATTTGCGTGGACCCTGGCGGTGATAATACTGAGCGTGGCCCTTGAAAAGCTGCTCAAATATCTGCTCAGGCGCATAAGCGGACGATACAGTGTACGGGGGAAGTAAAATTGACCATAGAACTTAAAAATATAAGCAAAGCCTACGGCGAAAAGGAAGTCATAAAGGATTTTTCCCTCTCTCTGCCCGAAAGGGGGACAGTGTGCTTTTTCGGAAAATCGGGCTGCGGAAAAACCACCCTTGCTTCCCTCATAGGCGGCATAATCGAAGGGGACGGAGGCGTTGTCTCTGGAACGGCTGAGAGGAAGATTTCCGTAGTGTTTCAGGAGGACAGGCTGCTGCCATGGCTTACCTGCCGGGAGAATATAAACCTTGCGGCGGGCCGAAAGGATGCGTTTTCCGAGCTCAGGTATTACGACGCCGAGGATACGGCGAATCGCTATCCGAGGGAGCTGAGCGGAGGCATGAAGCGCCGCGCCGCCCTTGCGCGGGCGACGGCCAACGGCGGGGATATCTGCATCCTTGACGAGCCGTTTAAGGGGCTCGACGGGGAGCTTACGGAAAAGGCGATGAAGAGGATAAGGGAAGTTTTCGGCGATGGCCTTATAATACTCATAACCCATCTTCCCGAGGAGGCGGCCCGAATGGCTGATAAAGTGATTTTCTTTAAGGGTATACCTCTCGAAAAAACGGGAGAAATCGAGTTTTCCGTGCCTGCCCATGAGAGAAGCGAAGAGGATGTACGCCGATATGCGGATGAGATATCTGAATTTTTCAGAAGCGGGACTGTTTAAAGGAGCGGACATGGACAGAAAAACTGATTTTCAGAAAAGCGACGAAACCAACGAGCTGATATTGGAGGCGGCGGTCCATGTGTTTGCCGAAAAGGGGTATAAGGATTCCACCATGCAGCTTATAGCGAAAAGGGCGGGGCTGGTGACAAGCGGAATATACTATTACTACGGCGGCAAAAAGGAGCTCTTTGAAGCGGCAGCCGACTATCTGATTTCGCATCTTGAAAGCTCGGTATTTGAGCGCTGGAGAGCGGTCATTGAGGATGGCGGACTGGACGCGTTTATTGAGGACGCCATAGAGGCAGTTGAAGAGGAAAGAACTTATGTAAAGCTTTTAAGCAATCTTGCCGCCGAGTCCGAGAAGCTTGACAGCAGCTGCCGAGAGAGGCTTGCGGGTGTTTTTCTGAGAGTGGAAGAGGGCATAAAAAAGCATATGCCCGATGAGGATACGGCCCGCAGGGCGAAAGAACTTGCGCAGGATATGTACGCGTATATTTTCCTCTATGCCATAACGGGAGGCAAAGAGGTATTTGACCGCCAGATGCGTCAAAGCAGGGAAAGATATAAAAGGATGATGAAAGAAGCTCCGTTGCCGAACCGCTGAGAGAGGTACGCGGCGGAACTTTGGGATTCAAAGCTTAGGGTTAAAATAAACAGCGCCCCTGACGCTTAATGCGTCAGGGGCGTTTGAAACGGTGAAAAAACTTAAATCCCGCACCCACTCATGTCTCCCTTGTGTAAAGGGAGATGTCAAAACGCAGTTTTGACAGAGGGATTGTATCAAAAAAGCTCGATACTGCGCTGTTTTCTGCGACATATTTGTTTTTTCTCGATCGTGCAAAACAGCAGCTCCGAAACTGTCTAAGCATAAAATAACTTTATCGACAAGCTGAGCGCCCCTGACGCTTAATGCGTCAGGGGCATCGGTAATTTGCAAAGTCAAAAACTCACGTTTCAGCCCGCCGCGTAATTGGCGATGATCTCGGCTGTTTCCGCTCTTGAGATGTTTTTAAGGGGACGGAACATGCCGCTTGAATAGCCCTCTACGATTCCGCTGTTCACCGCCCAGATAACGGCGTTTTTGGCGTATGAGGGGATGAGAAGCTTGTCATAGAATTTAAGGCTGCCCGAAACGGCGGGGGAGCCTGCAAAGCGATAGAGCATTGTGACAAGGTGAGCGCGTGAAATTGTGCAGTCGGGCATGAAGAAGAGATTGAAAAGTCCCTTTATAATGCCGCTGTTATATGCCCACACTACCGCGTCGTATGCCCAGAAGTCGCTGCTGACATCCAGGAAGGGCTCCTTGAGTCCGCTCACGTCGGGAGAGCCTGCCATTTTATAGAGAGCGTCGATAAACTGTGCGCGGGTGGTTGCCGAGTTGGGAGCGAAGGTGTTTTCGCTGATTCCGCTCATTATTCCGTTGTCGGATACAAACTTGACGGAGTTATAATACCAATCGTTTGCAAAAACGTCGTTGTATTTGAACTCCGCCTCGGGAAGAGCCTCGAGAATGAGCTCGGCCATGTGCCTGTAGCCCTCATGGGTGGGATGTGAGCCGTAGCAGATGACGTTTGTCATCTCAACAAAGATGTAGCCGTATTTGTCGGCGTTGAGTTTCATGGGCGCGTTGATGGCGTCAACGATAGCCTGAGAGATCTTGTGGCCCGTCTCGTTCTGTATCTCGGGATCGTTAAGCTGGTCCTCACTGGTGTAGCCTGTGTCGAAAAGGCCGCATACAACGAGAGTTACGTCGGGATTCAGAGCGTAGATATCATCGATGACGATGGTCCAGTTTTTAAGGTAATTGCTTATTCCGAAGGAAATCGCTTCGGGGAGAGCCTTTAAAAGAGCGGGGAGAGAATCCATAGTCTCCGCAAGGTCGATAAGAGATGTAAGTCCGTCGTCCTCAAAACCGATCTTCTCAAGCATCTCACGGGCGGCGCTGATAAAGGGAGCGAGTGCTCCGTCCTGCGCCATGGCGTCCACAACTACCCATGCGAGATATGTTCCCACGTCGTTGCCGCCGAGACCCAGTGTTATAAGGTCGGCGTCGGCCACCTGCCTGCGGAACTCGGGCTTTAAGGCTTCCGTAGCTTCAACGTCATAGGTGTCATGGAAGAGATATTCGTCGGGAACGAAATCGTCCTCAAACATATAGCGCATTTCGATTGTTCTGAAGCCCTGGCATGCAAGGGGAACAAGCTCTGCACCGAGAGTGTCGGCAACGATTGCCGCGTAGGAGTGGTCAACTCTTACAAATTCCGTGTTGACCCATTCCTGTTCGTCATAACCTGCCGCTACGCTGTCGCCCAGAAGGACGAGCTTGTCGTAATCACGGTAGGTTTTGTCGGGAGCCGCGCTTACGGAGCAAAGGCATATTCCGGCAAGCACAGCAAGTACAAGTGCAACCGATATGATTTTTTTTGCTGTTTTTTTCATACCCCGGTAACCTCCAAACATTTAAGTTCCTTAACAGTTTACCATGCCGATATATTTAGGTCAAGGGCTTTCGGAGGTTTTGAAAAAGAAAAATTCAAAATTTATTCATATTTGATTTTCTCGGGAAAGGATTGTTCTGAATGGGAATTTTGAGAGAATTTTGGTTTATCGGATAATCAGGAGACAGTCCGCCGTGAGAAGGGCAGGAAGCGTTTTCGAATATATTCGGCGCAGTCAGTTCTCACTTTGATTTTTGGATTTCAACGTCCTTATAATAATACTTTATTATCTCCTGCCATGAGGAGCCCTGCCTCGCCATGTAGTCGGCTCCGTACTGGCTCATGCCTGCGCCGTGGCCGTAGCCGACGACGGAAAAAACGAAGGAGCCGTCTTCGTGCTTTACCGTAAAGCAGGGGCTTCTGAGACCCATGGCTTCCCTTATTTCAAGGCCCGTGAATTCCTTTCCCCCCACTGTTATTGAAAGCACCGTGCCCGAATCGGAGGTTTCGGCTTTTCCTATCCATTCTTCCGAGTCATCCGAAAGTACGGCGCCCTTTAGCGATGCCGCCTTTTCCCTGAACTGTGCATCCGTAAGGGTCACGGTGCTTGCGTAGTCGGGGGAGAGCTTGTCTCCCGCGCTCTGCACCGGCTGCAAATACGGCAGGTCGCTGCCCCAGAGGTTGAGGCTGCTCTCGGTCTGTCCCGAGGAAATTGCGTGAAAGGCGGCGGTTATGAGCTCCCCGTCATATGTAATCACATAGGAGCCACCCTCCTTTACCGCTTCGGAGAGCTTTTCTTCATAGATTTCGTATTGCTCCCCGAATTTTTCCTTCCGCTCCTGCTGCGTCATATACCCCTGATGTACTGAGCTGTCGTCGGATATATGGGCTCCCTTAAGCTCCTGGGAGGGATTTTCACTTTGCTGCTCTATCATTTTTTCGGCGTAGGTGCGGCATACGGCAGCCTGGGCGTTCAGAGCCTCCGAGTGATAGAGAACGGGCATTTCGCTTGCCAGGGCGCCGATTAAATATTCCGTCATGGATACGGTGATGACCTTGTCCTCGCCTGTCAGAAAGACTTTTATTTTGGACGTACCCGCGGAAAAGTCGCCGCTGGGGGAAAGGTCGCCTTCGGAGTCCGGGATTATAAAGACGGACAAAGGCAGCGTCACCATAAAAAACAGAAGTATCAGCGCAAGGAGAAAGCTTCGTTTCATAAAATATCAGTCCCTTGTTTTTTTCGTGTTGCCCCATGCATATCATATATACAATATGTATACGGCGTTCTTGACTTTACATTTACTGTGTTGTAAAATTAATGATAAACAATTTTTAAGGAAGTGCCGCAATGGGATTATATGTTTCCCCCATATCCAATGAATCATTAAAAAATTTATGCGAGCAGGTCGGAAAAAATGACCATATAAATCAGGAGGATTTCAGCCGTTATCACGTTAAGAGAGGACTCAGAAATTCCGACGGAACGGGAGTCATGGCCGGCCTTACGAAAATATGCAGCGTTGAGGGATATTACATAAGCGACGGTGAAAGGATACCCAAGGAGGGACGCCTTGTATACCGCGGAATAGATATAAACGACATTATCGAAAACTGCGTCAGGGAGGACCGCTTCGGCTATGAGGAGGCGGCGTGGCTGCTGATTTTCGGAAGCCTTCCCACAGCGGAGCAGCTTGACAAGTTCAGGGAAATCCTCTCAAAGTGCAGGGAGCTGCCCGACGACTTCAATGAGGACATGATAATGAAGGCCCCGTCTCCCGATATAATGAACAAGCTTGCAAGAAGCGTCATGGCCCTTTACTCCTATGACGAAAACCCCGATGATACGAGCCTTGAAAACGTACTGCGCCAGTGCATACAGCTCATAGCTCAGATACCTACTATCATGACCTATGCCTATCAGGTCAAAAGGCGCCACTATCTTCACAAGAGCATGTATCTTCATCCCATAAATAAAGAGCATTCGACGGCTGAATTCATCCTCAACTCTTTAAGAGCCGACAGGAAGTTCACCCACGAGGAGGCCATGCTCCTTGACACCTGCCTTATAGCCCATATGGAGCACGGAGGCGGAAATAACTCCACCTTTTCCACAAGGGTGCTTACCTCCAGCGGAACCGATACCTATTCGGCCATAGCTGCGGGCATAGGCTCCCTGAAGGGACCGAAGCACGGCGGAGCCAACAAGAAGGTTGCGCAGATGGTAGCCTGCATGAAGGACGAGGTAAAGGACCTTACAAACGAGGATGAAATTGCGGCTTTCATAGAGCGAGTGATACGAAAGGAAACAGGGGACGGCTCAGGTCTCGTCTACGGTATGGGCCATGCGGTATATACCCTGTCTGACCCGAGAGCAAAAATCCTCAAGGAGCGTGCGGGAAAGTTTTCCGTGGGCACCCCCTTCGAGGAGGAGTTCATCGCCCTTTCCCTTATCGAAAAGCTTACTCCCGAGGTTTTTGAGAAAATCAAGGGAACGAAAAAGAAAATGTGTGCCAACGTGGATCTCTATTCGGGCCTTGTATATAAAATGCTCGGTATACCCGATGATCTGTTTACGCCCATGTTTACCGTAGCGAGGGTTGCGGGCTGGTCGGCCCACCGCCTTGAGGAGCTCACTTCGGGCAGAAGGATAATACGTCCCGCCTATAAAAGCGTCTGCCTTCCGGGCGAATATATCCCCTTGGCACAGAGAACCTGTGAGACCTGCAAGGGCGACAAGGAATATGTGCCCACCGAGCAGAGGGATTGAGTTGTAATTTCCTATTTTGGAGGTTTTTATGAACAGAAATATCATCAGTCCCGAGAAGGGAACAAAAGCGCTTTTCGGTATTTTTGCCGCTGCGCTGCTTGCGGCGCTGCCGCTGAGAGCTTACCAGCTTATTTTTCTCATAGATCCTAAAACCGGCTTTTATGCGGAGAGGAACTTTACAGTTATTCTGTTATATGCGCTGTTGGTTCTGGCAGGAGCTGCGTTTATGTTTTTATCTTTTTTTCCGAAAAAGATGCCTTTCGGAGGAGCTGTGCAGGACAGCAAAGGTTTTGCGGTGCTGTCGTTTCTCATAGCCGTCTCGCTTATTATTGACGCGGGTATACAGACAAGCGAGATTTTCGCGAAGCTCACCTCTACGGACGTAACGGGATATGCCATGTCACAGGATTCTGCGTCGCTTTTCGGCAGCGACACGCTGCCGGTTTTTGCAAGAATACTTTTTGCCGCAATCTCATGCATTTATTTTGCTATACTTGGCTTTAACTACTGCGGTATAATTTACGACGTTTCTCAGTTTAAGCTCCTTGCTCTGGGCCCCCTTGCTTGGGTGATAGTGAGGCTTATAGCTGACTTTATGTGGAAAATAAATTACCGCAACATTTCCGATTTGTTCCTTGAAATGTTCATGCTTGCTGCGCTGATGTTTTTCTTTATGTCTTTTGCGAGGATAAGTTCGAAGGTTAACACAGAGACCTCTCACAGAAAGCTTTATGCATTCGGATTTATCGGAAGTCTGCTTTCGCTGATGCTGTCAGTGCCGCGGCTGGTTTTGATTGTCATAGGACAGTCCGAGCGGGTTGCAAAGGATTTCACTTTTTCACTGGCTGATTTTCTTATAGGAGTTTTTGTCATATATTATCTTTTTGCAAATATTAAATCTCAGGGAACGTCTAACACGTCGCAGGTTGAGGAAATAAAGTGAGAATTTTACAGGCGGCCGTAACCAGGCCGCCTTTTTGTTTAATGCTTTTTTCCGTATAAGGGAAAGGTGAAGGGTATGACGATAAGCTTTGACGAATTTAAAGGGATATTCGGTCCGCTGGCGGAAAGCTGCGGATGTACTCAATGGGGGCTGTGTCCCTTTTCCGCCGTATCGGACAGCCTTCTTGACTGCCGCAAAAAAGAGCTTCTGCCTGAAAAGGGGGAAACTGTCATATGCGTTCTGTTTCAATATCTGCTGGGTTCCTACGGGGAGGAGCGAAACATTTCCCGCTATGCCGTTCCCGAGGACTACCATTTGGTTCTCGGAAAGCTGCTCTCTCGTATGGCAGAGAGGCTTAAGGAGGACTTCAGCGGCTGTGAGTTTGCAGCTTTTGCCGATAACTCCCCCGTACCTGAAGTAAAGGCCTGCGCCTTTAGCGGCCTCGGAGCCGTCGGAAAAAACTCCCTTCTTATAAATAAAACCTACGGTTCGTGGGTTTTTATCGGTGAGATCGTAACCGATCTGTCTGTAAGGGGTATAAACTTTACAGGCAATATTGAGAGCTGTATCGGCTGCAATAAGTGCGTTGAGAGCTGTCCTGCGGGAGCAATTTCGGAAAACGGCGGGATAGACAGGGAAAGATGCCTCTCCGCCGTGACACAGCGAAAGGGAGAGCCTACTCCGGAAGAGGAAAAGGCGATTAGAGCAAGCGGATGCATATGGGGCTGCGATATCTGCCAGGAGGTATGTCCCATGAACGCGGGGGCGAAGGCGGAGCCGCTCAGGGAGTTTACCGAAAACTGTGTTTTCACTCTGAAAGGTGAAACTTCCATAAAAAAACGTGCTTTCGGCTGGCGCGGACAGGCGATAATAGACAGAAATCTGGAAATTATTTCGGGTAAAAATAATCATAAATAAGTTGTAAAATTAAAATGTTTCCACTATAATAGAACTAAGTAAAAGGATTGGGGGCTTTCTTATGAAACTTGTTATTTCCATTGTAAACAGTGACGACGGTCACATTCTTCTCAGCCGTTTGACAAAGGCGGGATTTTATGTAACAAAGCTTTCAACCTCCGGCGGATTTCTCAGAAGCGGAAATATTACGCTTATGACCGGTGTAGAGGAAGAAAAGGTTGATGAGCTTATTGAGATTATAGGAAAGTGCAGCAGCAAGCGCAAGCAGGTTGTGCAGCCTAATCCCGTTTACGGCGGAAATGAGCTGTATGTATCTTCACCTATGGAGATAACCGTAGGCGGAGCTACCGTTTTTGTGCTCGATGTAGATAAGTTCTACAAGCTTTAAAAGCGATGTCGGAGCTTGATTATACATCTCAGGTTTGCCGAAAGCTGTCGGCCCTTTTAAAGGCGAACCGTTTTCCCCACGCGATACTTATTGAATGTGCAGACGAAGAAGCGGGCGCTGCGGCGGCCCGCTTTGCTGCAAAAATGCTGGTTTGTGAAAACAGAGAAGAGGCCCCTTGCGGAGAATGCGGGGGCTGCAAAAAGGCGCAGGCGGGTTCGCATCCCGATATTGCCGAATATGCGGGAGGCAATTCTCCCCGTTCCTTTAAAGTGGACTGGGTGAGGGAGGCCATAAGGAGCGCATATATCCTGCCAAACGAGGCTGATGCCAAGGTCTTTATTTTTCTGAGGACTCAGGCTATGTCCGACAGCGCCCAGAATGCGGTTCTGAAAATACTTGAGGAGCCGCCGGAATATGTAAGATTTATACTTGTCTGTAATTCTAAGACAAATATGCTCGAAACCATACTTTCACGCTGTACTGTGTTCTCACTGGGCTCAGCTTTCCAAGGGGCTGTTCTGTCCGAGGAAACGGCAAAGGCGGCAGGGGATATGGTATCGGCAATAGCCGCTTGCGACGAATACTCTCTCGTAAGGCAGGCGGGTATTTTTGAAAAGGATAAAGATTTGCTGCGCGACGTTATTTCCGAGCTTATCAAGGTTTTCCGGGACGCCGCTTTTATAAAGGGAGGCGGGAGGCCTTCTTTAAGCAGTATGCCCGAGAAGGCCGAGAGAGCGGCGGCGTCTCTTACGATGCCGTCTGTTCTTAAGATAATCGACGTTCTTTACGGCCTTGAATCGGCAATGGCGCGCAGTGTTAACTATAATTTACTGCTTACGGTAATGTGCGCCCGTCTGAGGGCCGCATGCGCAAGATGATATAAAACGGAGGAAACATATATTTATGGCAGAGATAGTCGGAGTAAGATTTAAGGAGGTCGGCAAGGTCTATTACTTTGATCCCGACGGAGCGAATCTTAAAAAAGGCGATAAGGTCATAGTGGAAACCGCCCGCGGAATTGAGTGCGGAGAGGTAGCCATGGATAACAGAATCGTGGATGATGAGGAAATTGTGCATCCCCTTAAAATGATAATAAGGGAAGCGACAGAAGAGGACCTTAAGACCGTCGAGGAGAATAAGCGCAAGGAAAAGGAAGCTTTTGACATATGCCTTAAAAAAATAGCCAACCACGGTCTTGAAATGCATCTGGTGGATGTGGAATACACCTTTGACAACAGCAAGATACTTTTCTACTTTACTGCCGACGGCAGAGTGGATTTCAGAGAGCTGGTAAAGGATCTGGCAGGCGTGTTCCGCACGAGAATAGAGCTCAGGCAAATCGGCGTAAGGGATGAATCCAAGATGCTGGGCGGCCTCGGCATGTGCGGCAGACCTTTCTGCTGCGGCACTTTTTTAGGCGAGTTCCAGCCTGTTTCTATTAAAATGGCAAAGGAGCAGGGGCTTTCCCTGAACCCCGTCAAAATAAGCGGAACCTGCGGCAGACTCATGTGCTGCCTCAAGTATGAGCAGGAGGCCTATGAGCATCTGCTGAAAATAACTCCCAAGCAGGGAGCCACTGTTGAAACTTCTGAGGGCAGGGGAACGGTGATTGACGTAAACCTGCTTACGGGTATTTTAAAGGTGAGGCTTTTCGACCGTCCCGACGCGGCCCCGCTTACGGTCAGCCGACGCGACGTGAGGATTCTTAAGGACGCTCAGATAAGGGTGGATAAGGAAGAGCTTGAGCAGTTCAAGGGAATAGAATAAAGCTTAAAGAGAATGAAAATTAAAGCGGCAGATGAATAGTATCTGCCGCTTCTTTGCATTTTGCAACGCTTTTCGAGCGAATTTGGTTGTTTTTTTATATGGGCCGTAGACGGAAAAAAGAGGGAAAATGAAAGTAAAAATCTACTTGACAACCATTTTCAAAAAGGCGTAACATGTATATGCAAATTGAATATTCAGAGGAAAATTCGGTGGGAAATGTGGAAAATGTTGTTAAGTAAAGTTGAAGCCTTTACCTTGAAAAGTGAAAGGCGGGAGTTTTTGAACGTGGAAATCAGGATTTTTCACATTATCCACAAAGTTTTCCACACACTAAAGGCAATGGCCTTTACAAAAGTTTTCAACGCAGTTTTGGGGAAAACTTGTGTTATATTCATTCTGTAACTTTTATATTCACGCTGATTTATAAAAATAATTTTAAAAATGCAATTTTCAAGTTTAAAAAATTCAAAAGCACGGGAGGGACAGATTTTGAAAGGTAAAATTTTTGTGTTTTCGGCAACGGGCAATTCAAAGTATCTCGCTTTGAAAATAGGAGAGGCGGCTGAGCTTGAAACGGTAAACGTCAATAAAAGTCTTTTGGACAAAGATGAGGAATATAATTTTGAGGGTAAAAAAATCGGCTTTGTATTTCCCGTTTACGCATGGGGCTGTCCGAGCATCATGGAGGCCTTTGTAAAAGGGCTGCGTTTTAAAGGTAAGCCCTCCTATGTCTTTGCCGCCGCCGACTGCGGCGACTCCATGGGCAATACCCTGACGGATTTTGACAAGCTTCTGAAAGCCAAAGGACTTTTTCTCGATTTCGGAGAGTTTTTCGTTATGCCCAACAATTACCTGCCCCTGAGCGACGTGGATTCCAAGGAGCAGGAAAAGGAAAAGCTGGAAAACGCCGAGAAGAAGCTTTCGTCCGTAAGTGAAAAAATCAAAAACAGTGAAAAAGGCATAAATCAGCCGAGAGGTATTTTAAACGCCCTGCTTTCGGGGGCCGTACACAAAGGTTTTAATAAAACCGCCTCAAATGGATATAAGAAACTCCGTATAAATTCAAACTGTGTCGGCTGCGGAGTATGCACCATAGTCTGTCCCAACGAAAATATCACCCTGAAGGACGGAAAGCCCCGGTGGGGAGAAAGCTGCATATCCTGCATGGGATGCATAAACTGGTGTCCCCGGAAGGCGATAGAGTACGGAAACAAAACTCAGAAAAGGGGAAGGTATCACAACCCCAATATAAGCGTAAACGAGCTTTTGGAATAAAATCTCAGGTCGCCGCAGGAGAGCGGCGGCATTTTGGAGTGATGCAATTGAACAGTAGTTTTAAGGTCATAAGGCTCAGCAAAAAAGTTCTGATACTCACGGCGGTTTCCTTTCTCATATTGTTTGCGGCGGTTCTGATTATACAGATTGCCTCACGTCCCACTCCTGAACGGCCCGAATCAGACAATGTAATGGGCATACCCGTCACATATGAGTACATATCGGAGGGCTCAGGGGGCAGACCCGGTATAAGTCGGAAGATCCGCTATGTTGTAATTCACGAAACCGCAAATCATCGGGAGGGGGCAAACGCCGAAGCTCACAGTCAGTATCTTCAGGACGGCGGCGACGGCAGCACCTCATGGCATTATACCGTAGACGACAGTGAAATCTATCACCATGTGCCTGACAGCGAGGTGGCGTGGCACGCAGGGGACGGCCTTAAAAATCCGGGAGGGAATCTCAACGGAATAGGCATAGAGCTCTGCGTAAACGACGATGGGGATTTTGAAAAGACTTTCGATAACGGGGCAAGGCTAACGGCGTTTCTGCTCAATGAGTATTCCCTTGGGATTGAAGATGTAAAGCAGCATTATGATTTTAATGAAAAGAACTGTCCCATGATCATAAGAGAGACGGGCAGATGGCAGGAGTTTCTGTCCCTTACGGAAAAGTATCTGACTCAGCTCAGAGAAGAGAGTGTCTCTTTAAAGGATGATTGACGGAATATACGGTATATACATACGGGAAAACCCCGTCCGTTATTGCGGACGGGGTTCGCTTATTCAGCAGAGGTTAGCAGCAGCAGTCGTTATTGCCGCATCCGCAGCTGTTGTTACTACAGCCGTTGCCGCCGAAAAGGCCGGAGTTGCCGCCGCAGCAGCAGAGAATGAGGATAAGAAGGATTATCCATGTGCAGTTATTGCATCCCATTTGTCATGACCTCCTTTCGTTCTTACATCAACATACTATGGCGGAAGGTAAAAAACGGTTACAGAAAAATTTTTTGGTATTCGTAAATGAAAATAGAGCAAGAAAGAGAAAATCAAAGAAAAAACTTAAAATAGCTTAAAAAAAGCAGATAAATTCAAAAATCGGCCTGAATTGAATTGCGAAAAAGAGATTTGACCTTATTTGACTTTTGACGGAAGGTTAAATAAGGTCTATAATAACAGTCGAAAGGTCAAAGATAGTCAAAGTTAAACTAAAGTCAAAATACATAATCACAAGGAGGTGCCGAAGATGAATCTCAGCAATATGATAGCTGACCTGATTTTGGATATGATGTCCGAAAGCGGTCAAACGGAAATTCAGCGCAACGAGCTTGCGGAAAAGGTGGGGTGTGTACCGAGCCAGATAAACTATGTGATTTCCTCACGCTTCACTCCCGAGCACGGCTATATAGTTGAAAGCCGAAGGGGCGGCGGAGGATATATTAAAATCACAAGGGCAAAGGCCGACAAGGGTATGGCGATAATGCATACGGTCAATAATATCGGCGACACTCTGGACGAAAAAACCTGCCGTGCCCATATCTATAATCTCTATTATCAGAATATGATTTCAGAGGGTGCGGCGAAGCTCATGGCTGCGGCAACCTGCGGAAATGTTTTCAAAAACATTCCCACGGGATATGCGGAGCAGGCAAGGGCGGCAATTTTCAAGCAGATGCTGCTTACAACCTTAAAGTAACAAATTCATTTCATTCGGGAGGTAATATATATGTTGTGTCAAAACTGCGGAAAAAATGAGGCCACTACTCATGTCAAAAGAATCATAAACGGCAGCGCATCCGAATATCATCTGTGTCAGCGCTGCGCTTCGAAGCTGGGCTACTCGGATTTCTTCACGGGCTTCGACGATTTCGGCTTCGGAGGACTTTTCGGAAACCTTTTCTCTCAGGGACAGAGCCTTTTGGGAGATGCCTCGTCTTCGGCTCTGCGCTGTGAAAAATGCGGCTCCACCTTCCGCGACATAGCTCAGAGCGGCAAGGTAGGCTGCGCCGACTGCTACAGGGTTTTCAGAGACAGGCTTATGCCCTCTCTCCAGAAAATCCACGGCAGGACAAAGCACATAGGCAAATCTCCTTCGGGAGTGGTTCCCGGACCCGAAAAGCAGCTTGAAGATCTTAAGGGAAAACTTCAGAAGGCCATAGAGACACAGAATTTCGAGGAAGCGGCAAAGCTCCGCGATCAGATCAAATCAATAGAGCAGGAGGGATAAATTATGAAAAAGTGGTATACATCATCAGGAAACAACAGTGATGTTGTAATGAGCACAAGGGTACGTCTTGCCAGAAACCTTCATGAATATCCCTTTCCGGTAAGGCTTGATAAAAATGGCGAGACTCAAGTGTGCGAGAAGGTCAGGGACGCTCTGTTCGGCGGAAACAGCCATATGAAGGATGAATTCGCCTATATTAAAATGGATTCCCTTAGTGAGACGGAAGCCGTGGCCCTTGCGGAAAAGCATCTTATCAGCCCCGAGTTTGCCTCTGAGAGAGCGGGCAGAGCCCTGATTCTCAACAAGGACGAAAGCGTTTCGATCATGCTCTGCGAGGAGGACCATGTGAGGATTCAGGTCATGGCTCCCGGCCTCGATATGGAGGGGGCCTATGAGACGGCGGACAGAATAGATACTCTGCTGGATTCGGCTCTGGGTTTTGCCTTCGATAAGGATTTAGGATATCTCACCCAGTGCCCCACAAATCTCGGCACGGGCATGAGAGCTTCCGTAATGCTTCACCTTCCCGCCCTTACGGCCTGCGGCCAGATAGGAAAGCTTGCCTCAACAGTTTCAAAGCTGGGTCTTACAATAAGGGGCAGCTACGGCGAAGGCAGCGAGACGAAAGGAGATTTCTATCAGCTGAGCAATCAGGTGACATTGGGAATTTCCGAGAAGGCGGCCATGGATAACCTTAAGTCGATTACCATGCAGCTTGTGGAGCGTGAACGTAATCTCCGTAAGGAAATGATAGGTTCCGCTCAGATACAGGATAAGATTTTCAGGGCCTACGGCGTCCTTAAACATTCGAGGATGCTCAGCAGCTCTGAGTTTATGGAGCTTATTTCCCTTGTAAGGCTGGGAGCCTGCGAAAAGCTTCTCGATATTTCGCAGGAAAATATCAGCGAGGTCATTTCCGCCGCGCAGCCCGCGTCTCTTATCCTTGCCAAGGGAGAAAACGCGGAAACCCAGCAAAGAGATATCAGCAGAGCTGAGCTTGTGAGAACAAAGCTCGCCTGAAATCAGAATATTACATTTAAAGGTCAAGATATATACATGGAATAAGGAGGAATGTATATGTACAAATTCACAGGTTTCACAGAGAAGGCCAACGCCGCCCTTAACGCAGCCATAGCAGCGGCGGAGAATTTAGGTCACACCTATGTGGGCAGCGAACACCTTCTTATGGGACTTTTACAGGATACAAGCGGAGTGGCGGGTTCCGCCCTTGCGGCCAGAGGAGTGACTGCGGAAAAGATAGAGGAGCTCATTAAAAAGACAATCGGTATCGGCAGCCCCACGAGCCTTACGCCGAACGATTTTACACCCAGAAGCAAAAACATTGTGGAGAGCTCAATCGCCGTTGCCAGAACGGCGGGGCTCAGCTATGTGGGCACGGAGCACATCCTCTTTGCCCTTATCCGTGAGGAAAACAGCTGCGCCGTAAGCTTCCTTAACCAGCTGGGAGTAAGAGCTTCCGAGCTTATGGAGGATATGAGCAAGTCTTACTCTGCTGGAGAGGCCCAGGGCAAGGGCGGCGCCTTCGGACGCAAAAACGAAAAGACCAACACCCCAACCCTTGAGCAGTTCGGCCGAGACCTTACAAAAATGGCTCAGCAGAACCTTATCGACCCCGTTATCGGCAGGCAGAAGGAAATTGAAAGGGTTATTCAGATACTCAGCAGACGTACAAAGAACAATCCCTGTCTTATCGGTGAGCCGGGCGTAGGCAAAACCGCCATTGCCGAGGGCCTTGCCCTTAAGATAACAAAAGGCGAGGTTCCCGAGCTCCTTAAGGATAAAAGGGTCATTTCCCTTGACCTTACAGGCATGGTGGCCGGCACAAAGTACAGGGGCGATTTCGAGGAGAGAATCAAGACCGCCCTTGACGAGGTCAAAAAGGCGGGAGACGTAATCCTCTTCATAGATGAAATCCACACCCTTATCGGAGCGGGCGCGGCCGACGGCGCAGTTGACGCGGCCAACATCCTAAAGCCCTCTCTTGCAAGGGGCGAGATTCAGGTTATCGGCGCGACTACTCTCGACGAGTACCGCAAGCACATCGAAAAGGACGCGGCCCTTGAAAGAAGATTCCAGCCCGTAACAGTAGGCGAGCCCACCGAGGAGGAGGCAATCGAAATTCTCAAGGGCCTGCGCGATAAATATGAAGCTCACCACAAGGTAAAGATCACGGACGACGCCATTTATGCGGCGGTCAAGATGTCCTCAAGATATATTGCCGACAGGTACCTTCCCGACAAGGCCATTGACCTTGTGGATGAGGCGGCTTCTCGTGTAAGGCTCAGCGCATTTACAGCTCCCCCCGACCTTAAGGCCATGGAGGATAAGATTAAAGCTATCGGCGAGGAAAAGCAGTCAGCCGTAAACAATCAGGATTTTGAGCGTGCCGCAACCCTCAGAGATGAGGAAAAGGAGCTCAAAGAGAAGTATGAGGCCGAAAAATCAAGCTGGCAGGAGAAGAACGCCCGCACAACAGGCGAGGTAGGCACAGCGGAAATCGCCGAGATCGTCTCCAGCTGGACGGGTATCCCAGTAGTGCAGCTTACCCAGGAGGAAAGTCAGAGACTTTTACACCTGGAGGAAGAGCTTCATAAGCGCATTGTAGGTCAGCACGAGGCTGTTGCCGCAGTTTCAAAGGCTATACGCAGGAGCAGGGTAGGCCTTAAAGACCCCAAGAGGCCCATCGGTTCCTTCATTTTCTTAGGACCTACGGGTGTAGGTAAAACGGAGCTTTGCAAGGCTCTTGCGGCGGCCATGTTCGGCGACGAGAACGCCATGATCCGCCTTGATATGTCCGAGTACATGGAGAAGCATACGGTGTCCCGTCTTGTAGGTTCGCCTCCCGGATATGTGGGATTTGAAGAGGGCGGACAGCTTACCGAAAAGGTACGCCGCAAGCCCTACTCGGTAATCCTCTTCGACGAAATTGAAAAGGCTCATCCCGATGTATTCAACATGATGCTCCAGATTCTTGACGACGGTATTCTTACGGATTCACAGGGCAGGCGCGTTGACTTCAAAAACTGTATTATCATCATGACCTCAAACGTAGGCGCAAAGCTTATTACGGAGACAAAGTCAGACCTCGGTTTCTCCTCAGGCAGCGCAGAGCGCAGCGACGATAAAATCCGTGAGACCGTTCTGGGTGAGCTCAAGAGAACCTTCAGACCTGAGTTCCTCAACCGTGTTGACGACATCATCGTCTTCCATCAGCTTAAGAAAGAGGAAATCAAGGAAATCGCCGTGAGAATGCTTAACACCCTTTCGGAGAGAGTAAAGGGCATGGATATCACCGTCACCTTCGAGGACGCGGCGGCTGAGAAGATAGCCGACGCAGGCTTCGACCCCGTCTACGGCGCAAGACCTCTGAGAAGAGCAATCCAGACCCAGATCGAAGATAAGCTTTCCGAAGAGATGCTTGAAGGCAAGGTAAAAGCAGGCGAAAGCTACATCTGTAAAGCTGACGAAAGCGGATTTGTATTTGAAAATACAAAATCCACTTCTTCCGAAGAGCCTAAAAAAGAGGAATAATATAATTCCTTAAATAGAGCGCTCCCGTGGGAATTATCTCACGGGAGCGTTTCAGCCTGTCGATAAAGTCATTTTATTGTTAGAACAATCTTCAAGGCGCTGTTTTATGCAACTAAGCAGTGCTGAGAAAAGCAGAGAAAAGTATTGTATTATCAAAGCTTCTCTTATACAATCCCTCAGTCAAAGCTTACGCTTTGACAGCTCCCTTTACACAAGGGAGCCGATTTTTTGTGCTAAATTTAAGGTTTTTCTACAGTCTTAACGGCAGAGCCGCTTTAGCGGTTCTGCCGTTGCTTTTATAAATGATTATATCCGTTTTTCTTTATAAACGTCGGGTAATCGAAGAGGGAAACGTCAAGGTCAACATATCCGGAAATTCCGCTTACGCTTCCGTTTTCCGTGTACTGCCACATCTGATATGTGTAGGGGAAATTTGTCTGCTCAATATAGTGTGCAAGCCAGATGTCAAACTTTCCGTTTATTCTCGAAAATTCCATTTCGTCAAGGAGCCAGGATTTGCTTGCGTAAATCGTTGGATAATAGCCGCTGTTCAGTATCCTTTCGCAGAAGGCGATGGCGAAGTCGGTGCGCTGCTTGTCCGTAAGTCCCTTTGTTCGGGCTATGGGGTCGTCAACATCTTCCGTATCGAAGGCGACGGGATATGTAAGATCGTATCCCTTAATGGCTTTAAGCACAAAGTCTGCTTCGAGTATTGCCTCTTCAACGGTTATTGCCTGGGAATAGAAGTAAACTCCGCAGTCAAGGCCCG